>CAVQQV010000057.1:0-29631 GCA_963714885.1 Candidatus Sulfomarinibacteraceae bacterium
ATGCGGCTCGAGCCGCCCCTCGAGGGCTCCCCCACCTCCGAACACCAGCGCGATGTCCACATCGCTTCAGAAGCTATTTACCTATACTTCTTTGTTTGTAGGCGAGGTGGTGCTTTGCGCTATCAGTCCCCGATCGTGATCGGGACCGGTACGGGAAGTGCCGTCGAGACATCTCCACCCCACAAAGGTTTGACCGTAGCGTCCGGCCCTTCCGGCGGGTCGATGGTGTATCCCCCACTCCACCCCTGGCGAAGGTACGTCGGCGCCTCGCCCGGGGGATCGATGATCAACCCGCCGTTCCAACCCGGCTTGATATACGTGGTGGGCTCGCCAGGCTTTTCGAACCTGTAGCCGCCGTTCCAACCCGGTCTGACATACGTGGGCAGCTCGCCAACCGAGCGCACTTCATAGCCGCCGCCCCAGGCCGGTTTGACCGAGATTGGGGCCTCGCCAACCCGTTCGATCCTGTAGCCGCCGCTCCCATCCGAACGAACCCTGATCTTCGGCTCACCCGGCGTGGACACCGTGTAGCCACTATTCGACCCCGGCGTCGCAGGGATCGGGACCCAGATGCGCTGCTCCGAGCCGGACGAGTCCTGAGCCGCAACCACCGAAACCCCAAACAGCACCAGAGCCGAAAGCAAAACGAGAGAGCGATACATCGTTCCTGCCTCCTTCCGTCAACTCCCCGACAAGGAGCAAGACCGATGCCTGAACTCAGATCGAAATGCCCGGCGGCTGGCGATCACAGCCGTCCACTCGCGGGGACCGATGTCGACGACACGGGACGTGCGGAAGCAAATGAGCCCCGTGCGAAACCCACTCGTGAGTGGATTCGCGGACGGCCGCAATCGGAAAGGAGGGGGATAAACCCCTCCCCAAAAGGCGAGGGGATTCACCCATCCCAGGCAGGGACCTGAACGCGGTCGACTTCATGAACCTGGCGCACCAGAAAGATGAAAAGGTTATCGACGAAGATCATGTCGACGAGGCCGTGAAGATCGACCTGCTGCGGCGCGCCGGCGCTTTCGAGCGCGCCGCCGAGATCTGCGAGCAGGTGTTGCAGCACACCCGTCACACCGGCGTGGGACCGAACATCGTGTTCCAGCTCGAGCTGTGCAACAAGCGCGACGCGGAGACGCACACGTTGTACGAGGTGCCTGGGAGAGGCAGGAAGTGAAGTAATCGATGGTGGACTCATGTGAGGCAGCCAACCCGGCACGCGGGACGCGTGCCCCACAACGGGCTCTGGGCATCTTGTGGGGTAGCCGTCCCGGCTGCCAGGTGAGATTTGGAATAGCTCCTGTCTTTCATTCCCTCGGCTGCCGTCACCATGTGATGCAGGTCTCCAGGAGCATTGCTATGCTCTGCGCGATGGATTGGATAGTTTCACTCACGCCGGAGGTTTCGGAGGACCCGCTGAAGGCCATCGCGCGGCCGCCGGAGGGGGCTTCGATTGTCGAGCTGCGGGCTGATCTGTTTCCGGGGATCGATCTGCGGGCGGCGGTCAGGGCATGTCCGCTGCCGGTGTTGGTGACATTGCGTTCGAGCGCCGAAGGGGGGCGCGGACCGACCGATTCCAGCGAACGGCGAGCGGTGCTGGAGGCAGCGCGTGAGGCCGGCGCGGCGCTTATCGATCTCGAGCACGAGCGGGACGGGCACCTGATGCGGGCAATGGGGTTTTCGCCCGAGCAGGTGGTGCTGTCATGGCACTCGGTCGACGGCACGCCGACTGATCTCGTCGAGATCGCAGAGAGGATGCTGGAGACGTCGGCGCGGTGGGTCAAGGTGGTGCCTACGGCGACGTCGGTCGCCGATCTGGTGTCGGTTCTCGGGCTGCACGGGCGATTCAACGACCGGGCACGGCAGCGTCGGCGCTTGCTGACCTTTGCGATGGGCGTGCCCGGTCTGGCCAGCCGCTATCTGGCGCCGCTGCTCGGCCCGCCGTTTTCGTTTGCGGCGTGGAGCGAGGGCGCGGAGGCGGCGCCGGGACAGCTCACGATCGTGCAGACCGAAGGCGTGATCTCACACCTCAACGGTCCCCCGCAACGGTTGTACGGAATTGTTGGATCGGATGTCAGCCGCAGCTTGAGCCCGCCCCTCCACGCCGCAGCCTACCGCGCGCTCGGCCTCCCCTATCTGATGCTGCCCGTCAGCGTGCCCGACGATGCCGAACTCGAGGAACTCTTCGTGCCACAGGGCGACACGTGTTTCGACCGCATCGGTCTCAAAGCTCACGGTTGGGCGGTGACCACGCCCTACAAGGAACAGGCTGCGGCGGCCGCCGACCTCGCGGCGCCCAGGGTGCGGCGCGCCGGTGCCGCCAACACATTGATCCTCGGCGTCGGCAAGGTGGTGGCTGAAAACACCGACGCCGACGGGATCGTCGGTTCTCTGGTCAGTCTCGGCATCGATCCGGTCGGCCACCGGGCGGTGGTCCAGGGGACCGGCGGTGCGGCGCGGGGGGCGGCCGTCGGTCTACACCTGGCGGGCGCGGATGTGGTGGTGCGGGGCCGTTCCGACGAGCGGTCGAAGGACACGGCGGAGAGAATCGGGGTCGAGTGGTGCGCAGCGGACGCCTTCCCGGCGGACGCGGCGATCCTGGTCAACGCGACGCCGCTCGGACACGATCCCGATGGGGCGTGTCCGTTTTCAGATGAAGAGATTTCAGGTGCCGCGGCCGTGGTCGACATGGTGTACGCCGACCACACCACGGCGCTGGTGGCACGAGCCCGCGAAGCGGGGTTGGTCGCGGCCGACGGCCGCGAGGTGCTGCTCCACCAGGGCATCGCTCAGTTTGCGGCCTTCATGCAGACGGTGCCGCCAAAAGAAGCGATGCGCGCCGCGCTAACGCGCGGCGCGAATTCGGAATTTTGAATTCGGAATTCGGAATTCCCAACCGGCAGCCGGGACGGCCGCCTTATCGGCGCGTGGCCCTATCTGCGTTCATCTGCGTGATCTGCGGTTTCTCCGCCGGTCGACATTCCGAATTCCGAATTCCGAATTCCGAATTCTGACGGCCCTGCCGTCAGCGAATCCCGACCGCCTTGCGCACCTCGTCCATCAGCGGGGCGGCGGTCTCCCGTGCGGTGTCGGCGCCATTGTGTAGGATGCGCTCGAGTTCGGACGGGTCGCTGCGCAACTCGTCGTAGCGGGCACGGGCTTCGCCGAAGGTCTGCAGGTAGTACTCGAAGAGCCGTTTCTTCATGTCGCCGTAGCCCACGCCGCCCTCGGCGAAGGCGGTTTCGACCCACGCCTTCTCGGCCTCGTCGGGGGCGAAGATCTTGAGCAGGTGGTAGAGGGCGTTGTCCTCGGTCGGTTTGGGCGCCTCGACCGGGGTGGAGTCGGTGACGATGCCCATGATCTTCTTGCGGATCGGCTTTTCGGGCCCGAAGATCTCGATGGTGTTGTCGTAGGACTTGCTCATCTTGCGGCCATCGACCCCGGGGACTACAGCCACGTCATCGAGGATCAGGGGCTCGGGCAGCACGAAGACCTCTTCACCGTAGGTGGCGTGGAAGGAGGCGGCCACGTCGCGGGTCACCTCGAGGTGCTGTTTCTGGTCCTTGCCCACCGGCACCAGATTGCTCTTGACGATGAGGATGTCGGCGGCCATCAGGACCGGGTAGGCGAAGAGCCCGTGGCTCGGCACCACGCCCTGCGCCACCTTGTCCTTGAACGAGTGGCAGCGTTGGAGGAGGCCCATCGAGGTCACGGTGGACAGGTACCACGACAGTTCGGTGACTTCGGGAAGATCCGACTGGCGGTAGACGACGCTCTTTGCCGGGTCAAGGCCGAGCGCGAGATACCCGGTCGCCAGATCGGTGATCATTTCGCGGAGCCGTACCGGGTCCTGGACCGTGGTCAGGGCGTGGAGATCGGCCAGAAAGAAGAAGCACTCGTTCTCCTCCTGGAGACGCACGAACTGGCGGACGGCGCCGAAGTAGTTACCGACATGGAGAGTTCCGGATGGTTGCACACCGGACAGGACACGCATGGAGCCTCCTCGTTCGGCCCGACGAACGGTCCGAACCCGGCGGATGATAGCAAACGCAACAAAAAACGGCCGGTCGAAGACCGGCCGGGTGCATTGTGAACGTTCTGACGATCAGCCGTCGTTGCCGATAGCTTCAGTCGGGCACGACTCCATGGCCTCTTCGACCAGGGCGGTCTCCTCGTCATTTGCGGGCTGTTTGCTGACGAAGGAGTAGCCCTCGTCCTCATTGGCCTCGAAATTGTTCGGCGCGGTTGTCCTGCAGACATCGCAGTCAATGCAGTTCGAGTCGACGTACCACTTTCCGGGTACGTTATCTTCAAGTTTGTCGCTCGGATCGGCCATTGTTGCTTTCCTTTCCTGCGGGTTCCCCCGCGCGTCCGCGGGATAATACCACCCGCTTATCGGTTGTCAAATCTCGATTCTTGACCGGTTCATCTGGGAGGAATCTCAAGAGGTCGATCCCACACGCGCCGGATGCCTCCGCTGGATGTTTGCTTGCCGCTGCTCGACGGCCACTGGCACTCGATGTTGTACGGAAACGCAAAGGCAGGAAGGATCGCCGTCGAGTCGTTGGTCTGGTTGTCGATCATCGTCCCGTAGACCGTCATCCCGACGACCGGCATCGAGTTCGCCGAGGACCAGCTGACAAAACTGATGTCGATCGTCGTGTCACTCGGCGCTTCATCCAGCCCGAACAGGGTCGACATCGCGTTGTTGTACTGCACGTGCGACATGGGCGGCATCACGAGAGATCTCAGGACCGGGTTGTCGTTCGAATCGAGGAACGGTTCGCCGTCGCCCTGGAAAGGCTGGATCACGAGAGTGATGGAGGTCAAGGGGTCCGACGCATTGAGAATGCCGACGTTGTAGCGAAAATCCTCGTCCGCCTGAGCGCCCGACAGGATCTGGAAGCTGAAATCACCCTCGTCGCTCACCGCCGAGGGGTCCGCCAGGTTGTACCAGGGAACACCCGGCAGGGTCTGGCCGTAGGTGCCTTTGACCTCGAGGAACTCGCCTTCGTTGTCGGGATCGGGCTCGTAGAAGGTCTTCGGGGTGTAGACCCGCGAGTTGACGATCACGTTTTCGTACACCCTCGTACCGTCGTCCTCCAGGGTGCCGGACTCGTACGCGAAGATCACGAGGGCCCCGAAGTTCGCGGTTCCCTGCTCGTTGGGCCAGAAGGTGCCGATAGGGTCTTTGAGGACGACGGTGCCCCCCGGTGGGATGTTCGCAAGAGCCGGATCAACCTGCCCGAAGCCCTCCCCATCGGTACCGCCGACCCACGTGCTGCGATCGACGAACTCTTGGCTGTTGGAGACCAGGCCGGTTCTGATGTAGACGATGGCGATATCGACGTCCGCGTCCTCTTCCACATTCGTGATGTAGAGGTCGGACCGCCACTGGCTGCCTTCCTCACCGTCCGTGTGGGCAACGCCCGGGACGTAGAGAAGGTCGGCCGCCAGAAACTGGGCGCCGGCAGGGACCGCAACGGTCAGGACGGCGATCGCGAGACCGACGGCAAGGGTATTTCGATTCATTCAATCCTCCAGGGGTACCGGGAGATACACCATCTCAGCCGGTCACCCGCCTATCTTGCCAGCTTCGTGGACGATGGGCAAGAAGACCCGCGCCTCGAAGCCGTGCGGTTGTAGATTTTCGAGCTCGATCCGCCCACCCTGGGCCTCGATAAAGCGCTCGGCAATGGCAAGTCCCGAGCCCGCTGCCGCCTCGCCGCTTCGTGTAGAAGGCCTTCCGCACGCGGGTGATTTCGTCACCGGGTATTCCGTTTCCTCGATCACGAACGGCAATCACAACCAGTCTTTCGCCGTCGTCCGCCGTGAGTTCGACCACCCGCCGGTCCGGCGGCAGTTGTTGAACGGACTGGACGGCGTTGATCACCAGGTTCAACAGCACCTGGCGAAGTTGCCCCGGGTCGCTCCACACCGCCACCGGCGGCACTCCGGGAAGGACCCGGAGGTGAACCCCGTTGGTCCGCGCCTCTGCAGCCAGGAATTCGCATACGTCCTTGAGCATGCCGTCGATCCGCACCGCCTCCAGCTCCGGCTCACCCGGTCTGGCGTAGGTGAGAAAATCGCTGACCAGGCTCGCCAGCCGCCCCACCTCTTCGCGGGTCGTGGCGAGCGACTGACTGGCGCTGCCGCCGTCTGCCGGCAGATCTTCGCCGAGCAGTTCGAGGTTGAGATTGATGGCATTCAGGGGGTTGCGGATCTCGTGCGCGAGATTGGCCGCGAGAGCGCCCAGCGCCGCCATCTCCTCCGCCTCGAACCTCTGCGCCTCGAGGCGCCGCGTGCGTTGAATGAGAAACCACACGAAGGCGAACGCCAGCAGCAGTGTCGCCAGGGTGAGCGCTGCGATCCCGATGGTCTGAGTCAGGAGGTCCCCGCGCAGCTCGGACACCCTTTGCGCCACCTCGGCCCGGTCGACGTTGAGCACCACGTTGCCCACTTCGCCCAGGGGCACGGTGATGCGGTACGGGTTCTCGGTCTCGATGACGTTTTCGTCGGACAGGGTCCCCTGGATCTGGAGGTCCTCTGCGATCGCCTCGGGGATCTCTTCCCGGGACTGGCTGCGCGACGAGTACACGACCGTGCCGTCACTGTCGGTGACCTCGATGGACTGCCAGATGCGGCGCTCCGGATCGCCCTCGAGGGTTCGCGACAGGACCTCGCGGCGGGTCTCGACCACGTCGAGTTCCTTGACCCCCGCTCCACCGAGCTCGGCCGCAATCCGACGGGCCTCCTGACGGCCGCCCGCCAGGACATCTTCGAGGTACCTCTTCGAAAGCGAACCGGAAATCAAATGACCGAACAAAAGGATGATGCCGAGCACCAGCACGAGAAAGATCGCAGCGGCAGCGGCGTACTGCAGGCGCAGCGATCGTTGTGTGCCGAATAGGCCCTTGTCATCGGTCATGGTGACTCGTCACGCTCCACGCTCGAGATCATCGGGGGCTTGAAGAACCCCGCAAACCCAACCCGGACGGTGGTTTGGATTCTGATTGAAACCCACCGGATGGGAACAGTCCACGGACACGCAAACCGCATGCCACTGCGGTCCGCCCGTCGTCTCCGGTCTCCACGTCGGTTGCGGTCAGAGGCCGCAGGCGGTCCGGAGGTCGGCCGTCCGGTGCGTCTTCTCCCACGTAAAGTCGGGGTTGTCGCGCCCGAAGTGCCCGAACGCGGCGGTTTGTTTGTAGATCGGGCGCAACAGATCGAGATACTCGATGATCCCGAGCGGCGACAGCGGAAACACCTCCCGCACCGCGGTCGTGATGAGGTCGTCCGGCACCTCTCCGGTGCCGAAGGTGTCGACCATGACCGAGACCGGATCGACGACCCCGATGGCGTACGCCACCTGGACTTCGGCTCGAGCGGCCAGACCTGAGGCGACGATGTTCTTGGCGACGTGGCGGGCCATGTAGGAGGCGGAACGATCCACCTTGGAAGGGTCCTTGCCCGAGAACGCCCCGCCGCCGTGGGAACCGACGCCGCCGTAGGTGTCGACAATGATCTTGCGGCCGGTGAGACCGCAGTCGCCCTGCGGTCCCCCGATGACGAAACGACCGGTCGGGTTGATGTGGATCTTGGTGTTGCCGTCGATCATGCCGGCGGGGAGGGTGGGATCGATGATGTGCCGGCGCACCTGGTCTCGAAGGTCTGCCGTCTCGATCTCGTCGGAGTGTTGGCACGAGACAACGACGGCCTCGATGCGTTTGGGCTGGTCGCCGTCGTACTCGATCGACACCTGGGCCTTGCCGTCGGGCCGCAGCCAGTCGACCACCTCTGCGCGACGAGCAGAACTCAGCCTCATGGTGAGTTGGTGGGCCATCACCAACGGCATCGGCATCAGCTCCGGCGTTTCGTTCGTGGCATAACCGAACATCAGGCCCTGGTCGCCCGCACCACCGGGGTTGACGCCCTGGGCGATATCGGGCGACTGTGGATCGATCGACGAAATCACAGCACAGGTTTCGTAATCGAAACCGAACTTGGCGCGGGTATAACCGATCTCCCGGATGGTCTCGCGGACGATGGCCGGAAAGTCGACGTAGGTGGTCGTGGTGATTTCGCCGGCGATAAAGGCGAGCCCGGTCGTGACGAGCGTTTCGCAGGCCACCCGGCCGTGAGGGTCGTCGGTCAGGACCGCGTCGAGAACGGCATCGGAGATCTGGTCGGCGATCTTGTCGGGGTGTCCTTCGGTTACGGATTCGGAAGTAAAGACGTAGTGCCCTTTGGGTGCCATGGATCCTCCCTGTCGGAGCGCACACCCTAACATCGAGGGTCAGTCCAGGTCAATCGACGAATGGCCTAACATACGAAGAATTCTATGTTTAATACCGAATTTGACGTCGGGTTGAGAAACCCCCATGATCGGCCAATGAAGGAATGGTCCACCGACCAGGGTCCGCGAGTTGGCGCGGCGGCTCGAGGAGTTCAGACTCACCTGCCGGGTGACGACTCTGGTCGAGGAGCAGGAGACCTCGAGGTCGCCGTTCAGGCTGTTGGTGGCGTGCGTGATCTCGCTACGCACGAAGGACGAGGTGACCGCTGAATCGAGCCGACGCCTGTTTGCGCTCGCCGACAACCCGGAGACGCTCGCGACCCTCGAGCCCGCCGCGATCGCAGACGCCATCTTTCCGGCCGGGTTCTACAACACCAAGGCAAAACAACTCCGGGCCATCGCGGAGATTCTGAGGGTTGATTACGACGGTGCGGTCCCAGCGGACGAGGGGGCTTTGCTCGCCCTTCCGGGTGTCGGCCGAAAAACCGCCAATCTGGTTCTGGGTCTGGGCTTCGGCATCCCGGCGATCTGTGTCGACACCCACGTTCACCGTATCTCAAACCGGCTCGGGCTGGTGTCGACCGCAACGCCGGAGCAGACCGAGTACGCCCTCCAGAAAGTCCTTCCCGGGGACCTCTGGATCCCGATCAACGACCTCCTCGTGACCTTCGGCCAGAACCGCTGCCACCCGACCTCGCCGAAGTGCAACGGCTGCCCACTCGACGATCTCTGCCCGAGGATCGGCGTGACGCGCTTTCGGTAGGAAACGTTGCAACGTTAAACGTTTGAACGTTATAACGTTCGAACGTCTAATTCGCCTGGCGCTGTTGGCTGAGGTTTGCGAGGCGATCCGCCACATCGCGATAGGTCGCGGTGGATGACGAGATCTCCTCGAACAGGCCGACCGCCTGATCGAGATCTCCTGCCCCTTCGTAGGCCACCGCGAGTTCGTAGCGCAGGCCGCGCCGTGCGTCGTCCGAGATGTCGGGCGCCACCAGGGCCTTCTGGAACCAGCTCACGGCCTCCGACCACATCCCCTGGTCCTGGTAGCAGACACCAATGATCGAGCAGCTTTCGACAAAGTAAGCGGGATCGCGCGAGGCCACCTGAAATTCGCGAATCGCTTCGGGGAGCAGCTCCATTTCGCGGTATGCGATCCCGAGGTTGAAGTGGGTGTCAGAGTCCTCTTCCGACAGCTGCTCGGCAACGCCCTTTTGGAATTCCCGAAACACCTCTTCGAGCAGCGCCTCGCCCTTACCGCGGCCGGTCGCCTCGTCCACCATCGCCTCTTCCGCAGCAAGCTCCGCCTCGATCTCCTTGGCGAGATCGATGTACTGTTCTTCGTCGGCAAACAGCTCCTCGGCGCCTTCCTCGACGGTCTCCACCGCCTCGAGAAGAACACCGACTTCCTTGAGCTTGAGGCGCCTGGCCGCGACCTCGGGGTCGTCAGGGTGTTCTTCTTCCAGAACGGTGAGAACCCGAGCCGCGTCGTCGTACAGTTCCTGTTCGATAAAGAAATCAATCTGCTCGAGGTCGCGCATCGAGGGACCGATGAAACTGTCGGTGATCTCCACCAGTTCATCGGCCACAACTTCCTCGGTCATGGTCGGCCGAGGCGGTTGCTCGACAACCGGCGCGGGTTCGGGGATCTCGATTTCGGCAACCTCGGCAACTGGAGGCGAGGGCTCGATGGCAGCCACTTCGGCGCCGATTTCGACGGCGGACTCCTCCTCCTGATCGAAGATCTCCTCGGCCTCCACGGACTCGAACTCGTCCTCGATATCCACTATCTCGACCAGATCGCTGTCCTCATCTTTGAACTCCACGACTGCGGGTTGCTCAAGGTCGATCGATCCGCCGGAAACCGTCGGTGGTTCTTCGGCGTCAGTGGTGACCTCGCGGTCCGTGGGCGGAGGCGCATCGAGAAAGTTCGGGGATAGAAGCCAACAACGTGCCCAGCTGGTCCAACGTGCCGTCCGCGCGGTGGCGCTCGACGATCGGACTGGCCATGGCGATCGCCGCGTTTTTGTCTCCGTGTTCGGCGTACAACTGGGCCAATCGCCGACGGGGCTCGATCTCGTTCGGGCAGAAAAGGACCACGTCTTCGAGGTGGCTGATCGCCTTGTCCACCAGGCCGTACTTGGCGAACACTCCGGCCTCAGCCAGCCTCTCCTCGAGGTCGAACCCCTCGGGGGTCGACGGGTCGACGGCGGTGAAACAGGGATCGGTGGCGTTCGGGGAATCCTCGATTTCAAGCGGTTGGCAGGACCGGCTGATCGGGCTCGATTCTCGGCAGCTCTTCCGGCTTTTCCTCGATCTCTTCTTCCTCTTCTTCCTCTGCCCGAAAGAGATCTCGTCAATATCTTCGCCCTGGTCCACCACCGGTGGACGTGCGGCCCCCGCGTCACGGATGAAACCTTCGTTGATCTGGTCAAGCGCGCCAAGCCGCTCGCGAAAGCGCTGGTTTTCCGGTTCGGTGTCGAGCAGGTCGACAAACAAGCGCTTGGCGGCTTCCAGTTCACCCGTGTTGAAAAAGCTCTCGGCGAGGGCGGCGCGATAGCGTGAACAGGGTCTCCTGGTCGCTCGACGGGCCCCACGCACGAACCGCCAGCTTCAACACCTCCTGGTCGTCGGGATCTTGATCGAGAAGTCTCTTGAGGGCCGCCTGGGCCCCCGCATGATCGGTTCGTTCGAGCATCTCCACCACGGCCGGAAGCATGACCTCGCATGCCTCGTCGGTGTCTCCGACGTCTTCCAGGGCGGAACCCATCAGCGCTCGGATTTTCGCGTTCTTCGGGTCCGCGGCAAGGACTTCCCGAGCGAGCACCATCGCCGCCTCAGCATCCCCCATTGTCATGTGGGTACGAGCGAGCAGCGTCTTGAGCTCGATTGAATCGGGGGACTTGTCAACCGCGTAGTTCAGGAATTCGAGCGCTACAGCCGTCCGACCGGCGTCAAGAAACGCGTCGCAGGCAACCGCAAGGAATTCGCCTTCCGGTGGGCTCTTTTCGAGCACGTGGCGGTACAGTCGCTCCGCCTCATCGATTTTCCCCTTTTCGATCAGTACCGAACCAAGTCGGTCGAAGACCTTGAGCGCCGAGCCGATCTCTCCGCGGCGCAGCAGCAGGTCGGCCAACCGCAAGGAGGATATGTGGTTGGTTCGGGTCCAGGTCGACGAGCTTTTCGTGGGCCTCGATGGCCTTTTCCAGCTGGGCATTCTTGATGTACCAGTCGGCCAGGATCTGGTACTCGCGTTTGGCCTCGATGACCAGACCCTGATCGAAATAAAGCTTGGCGAGGCGTTCGAAGATGTCGAGCCGCTGCGGGTCCAGCCGCTGGATCTTTTTCAGGATGGCGATGGCCTTGGTGACAAAGCCGTCGCTGGTGAAGTGATCCGCGATCTCCTCGTACAGCTCGATCGACCGCTGCAGCTGGCCGATACGTCCGTAGAGGTCACCGACACGGTTGATGATCGTGGTGTCGCGTGGAGTACCGCTTGAGAATCTTCTCGTACTCACGGATGGCCTGCTCCAGCTTGCCCTTCTGGACAAGCTTTTCAGCATCTTTCAGGACTCTGTCCCGTTTCAGAACCATCCGATTCTCAATCTCCCCTACCTGGCGTTCTTGACGACGACTCGAAACGACGTTCTCGCCATGAACATACCGGGTAAATGCGTCCTGATCCCAGGGATTATGGTAGCACAGGCAGCATCTTCGTATTTTCGACGCGGCCGACCGTCCGCGGGGCTTTCGTGGGCTTCAGCCGGCTCACACCCACAGTTCTCGATGCCCACCCGGAAGGGTCGAGGGCGCCCGTCACGCCCGGACCGACGTCCAGGAAAAGCTGAGACGGTGGCTAGAGGTCGGGCCCCACCGGTCGAGGGCGGCCCGGTGCGCCGTCGTGCCGTATCCCTTGTTGCTCTGCCACCCCCACCGGGGATCCCGGCGTCCCATCAAAACCATGATCCGGTCTCTGTGGACCTTGGCGATGATCGAGGCGGCCGCCACGCAGAAATAGTCCCGATCGGCCCGGGTGGGTGAAATGACCCGACATCCGAGATCGCCCGGGTCCACATGATCGGTGACCACGACGCTCGACCGTCCGGCCAGCGAAAGCGCGGCGGCGCGCATCGCGAGGCGGGTGGCCTCGAGGATGTTGATGCGATCGATGACCTCGGGGCCGATCTCGCAGATCGCCCACCTCGCACCCTTTCGAAGCACCCTCCCCAGGGTCTCTTCGCGCTGTCTCGCGGTCAACTGTTTGGAGTCCTGCACGCCGTCGTCGATCGGTATCGTCTCGAAACGGGCGGCACAGACAACTACCGGTCCGGCGAGCGCACCACGACCGACCTCATCGACACCGATGACTGCGTCTGCGTCCGCGAGGAGGCGGCGGTCCCTGGCACCGAGAACGACCCGGCCGGGCAAACCTCACCTCATGCAGGTTCGGTCGATGTGGAGGGAGGCTCCGGGAATCGCCAACACCGTTTTAGCGCGCGCGGTCCCGCTCCTTGATCCGGGCGGCCTTACCGCGCAGATCGCGGATGTAGTACAGCTTGGCCCGCCGCACGCGCCCGCGCCGCGACACCTCGATCTGCGAGATCGACGGCGTGTGCAACGGGAATGTGCGTTCGACACCGATCCCCGAAGAGATCTTGCGAACCGTAAAGGTCTCAGAAATACCACCGTGCTTGCGGGCGATCACCAGACCCTCGAAGATCTGAATGCGCTCTTTTTCGCCTTCTTTGAGACGCACGTGAACCTTGACGTTGTCGCCGGGTCGAAAGTCCGGAAGATCCGTTCTCAGGTAATCTTTTGTTACTTCACGAATGAGGTCCATGGTTCCAGCCTCCAACTCATACCGGGAGCCGCCGAGCGGCCCAAGGGCGCGGAGTATACACGCCTTCTATAGGGAGAACAAGGGGATAGCGCCTCGAGTCAGTCAAGCCCCGTTCGGATGCATCGGAAGCCCATTCGGGTCATCGGCGTCGTGCTCTTCGTTCCACCCGGTCGGCGCCGGAATCCCGACGCGTGGACCTTGCCCTCGAACGGCACCAGTACGACCCTCCCGTGAAGATCGAGCACCGTGTTGTCCGGCCAGGCCTCGATCGCTGGCGGCTTCGAACGGTCTGAATCCGAAGGGCACTTCCGAACCGTCGGGGGCCAACCAGTCGGGGATCACGAGGTCCCACCGTTCCTCGTCCTCCGCGACCGCCCGAAAGACGAGATCGGCCAGAGGCCTCGATCCGATCGCCTGCCGCTGGTCCACAGCCTCCTGCGCCTCGTCGACCAGCCCCTCGAGCATCTCCTCGGCAAATGCCTCAATCATGTCGCGGTTCTCGGAGCCCGCGACCTCGGCCGACAGCAGCAAATGGTAGGTCTCGCCGTCGATCTCATCGCCGGCGGTGAAGTCCAAGGCGAGTTCGCTCCCGTCCTCGATGGCCTCGACATCGAAGGACGCACCGTGTACCAGGTCGCGGACGACCAGGGCCACCAGCAATTCGTCCACCGTCGCCGCCGGAAACCCGATCTCCCACCCCGCCTCGATCGATTCCATGTTCAGCCTCCATTCTCAGAACTCACCGGTGCGCGACCCGGCGTCAGTCGTCGGAGTCTCGTTTCTTGCCGAAAATCGCCGCAACCACGACACCCAGCAGGTAGAGCAGAATCATCGGCACTGCGAAAACCGTCTGGGTGGCTACGTCCGGGGTCGGGGTGATGACCGCCGCCACCACGAAAATCAACAGCACCGCCCAACGGAACCAGCGGATGAGTTGGCCGGCGCTGACAATACCAAGGCGAGCAAGAAAGAAGATCAGCATCGGCATCTCGAACACCAGACCGAGCCCGAGGAGGATCTTCGACATCATCGAGAAATAGGTGTCGATGGTGACCACCTGTTTGAAGTCCTGGCCGACCCCGAGGAGGAAGCGCACCACCATGGGAAAGGCGATCCGGTAGCCGAAGTAGCCCCCGGCGACAAAGAAGATGGTCGTGAAGACGATGAACGGCGCCGCCAATCGCCGTTCTTTCCGGTACAGACCGGGGCGCAGGAACATCCACAGCTGCAGCAGCAGGAACGGCGACGACACAAAGATCGCCGTCAGCAGCGCAACCTTGACGTAGAGCATGAACGGGCCCGAGAGATCGGTGAAGGCCAGTTTTTCGCCCGCGGGAAGGACATCCAGAATCGGCTGCTCGAGCCACAGGAAGATCGTCGGTGCGAAGTACCAGCTCGCGAGAAAGGCCACGAAGAGGGCGATGACGCTGTAGAGGATCCGTCGACGCAACTCGTCGAGGTGGTCGAGCAGGGTCATCCGCGGAAGATCGCCTTCTGCCCCCTCGTCCTCAAGGTCCATCGTCTCCCGATCGACCGAGCTCACTTTGGCTCGATCCTCTCGGGCTCGGGGCATTTCCGCCACTCTCTGCGGGATCTTCCATCATCTTCTTCATGGTTGTCTCGATGGGCTTCTCGATCGTGCGCTTGAGGTCCCTGAGGTCGTTGCCGACATCGCGCAGGCCCTTGAGATCTTTTCCGACATCGCGCAGGTCGTCCGCAGCCACCTCATCCTCGATGGTGCGTTTGAACTCGTTCGAGGCCCGCCGGAACTCGCCCAGCGCCCGCCCCACCGATTTTCCGATCTGCGGCATCTTGCGCGGGCCGAAGAGCAGCAGCGCCACGACGAAGATCAAAATGAGCTCGGGCATGCCGAGGGTTCCGAACACGACAACGACCTCCAGACGGCAGTATACCCAGATAGAGTTTTGAGTTTTGAATTTCGGAGTTTTGAATTTCGGACAGGTTCCACCGACCAGCGTCGTTCGAGTGCTCAGGGTGGCTCTACCACGTGCGGCGGAGGTGCCATTTGCAATATTGTTGGGCGCCAGGTACCGCCGTCGGCACGACGATTCGGGCCAACAATGTTGCGGGTGGCTCCTCTCGGGAACAACGTGCTGATACGTGCCACGTGCGGCGGAGGTGCCATTTTTGACATTGTTTGATTCCCCAACATTCACGCTGCCCGCTGACGTTGGGGCAAACAATGTCAAGGGTGGCTCCTCTCGGGAAGGCGCGCACGGAAACGAGCCACCCGCGGCGGAGGTGCCGACCGCAACGGTTCTGTAAAAACTCGCAGCGAGGATTTTTCGTAACACCCGGCGGGTTACACTGAGGTACTGTCACACCGTGAGGTGTGGCGAGCCACGGATGGGAAGATATATGACTGACAGAAGCCGCCGTTTCTACCCGATTGTCGTTGCCCTGGTCGTGCTCCTCAGCGGAGCCACTGCAGGCGCTCTCTTCGGCGAGCGCACGGTGCCCGAGGAAGAGACCCAACTCATGATGCGTGCGTCGCGGGTGGTCAATCTCCTTGTCGAGTGGCTGCCGACCGAGCAGGACCCTGGCGACATCGTCTACGACGGCATCGCGGGGATGCTCGAAGTGCTGGACCCGCACTCAAACTTCCTCGACCCGCGCACCTTCGACAAGATGCGTGCCCGGCAGGAAGGCTCCTTCTTACGGAGTCGGCATCATCATCTCGCGGCGAGACGGCAAGATCACGGTGATCGCACCCATGGCGGGAACCCCGGCAGCGGCAAAGGGCCTCCGGACCGGAGATATCATCACCGCCGTCAGCGATCAGAACACCGAGGACATGAGCCTCGACGACGTCGTCGACCTTGTCCGCGGACCGGAAGGCACGGACGTTCACCTGACGATCGCCCGGCCGGGCCTCAGCGACACTTTCGCGGTCGACATCACACGCACCAAAATCCCGCAGACCACCGTTCGTTACGCGTTCATGGTCCGCCCGGAAGTCGGGTACGTCCGGCTGTCCGAGTTCACCTCGAGCAGCACGCGCGAGGTGCGCGAGGCCATCGAGCGGCTCAGGACCGAGGGTATGCAGGACCTCATCCTCGACCTCCGCAACAACCCCGGCGGGTCGCTCGACGCAGCGATCGGGGTCGCCGACCCGTTTCTCGCCAAAGGCGATCTGGTGGTGACCACCGGTGGGCGAACCCGATCGAGCCACTCAACCCTCACCGCACCGGGCAACGGCGAGACCTTTGAGGGGACTGTCATCGTGCTGGTCAACGAGGGATCCGCATCAGCTTCAGAAATCGTGGCGGGCGCGATTCAGGACCACGATCGAGGGCTGGTGATCGGCGAGGTCACCTGGGGCAAGGGCCTGGTGCAGACCGTGTTCACGGTTCGCGATGCCGGCCTCGCACTCACGACCGCGCGGTACTACACGCCGTCCGGGCGATCCATCCAGCGGGATTACGATTCCTTCATCGATTACATCACCCACCGCAACGGTGCAGATGGCAGCAACGGCGACACGATCTATGCCACCGATGCCGGCCGTACCGTCCTCGGCGGCGGGGGCATCATGCCCGATGTGACCGTCAGCAACAGGACCCTGTCCGAAAACCTGGCACGCCTCTACGGCAATTCGGCGTTCTTCCGTTTTGCGATCGACGTCCTCAAGGACGTGCCCGAGGAAGATCAGGCCGCCATGGCGCGCGGTTTTTCGGTCGACGGGCCGGTGCTCGAGAGCTTCTTTGATTTTGTCAAAGAGAACGAGATCCTGCCGCCAGAAGACCTGGACGCTCTGAAAGCCGAAGAACAGGACCTCACCGACGTCAAGCTCGGCATCCTGGTCGAGGTCCTCAACGCCACGCTCGGGCTCGATGCCGGCTATCAGGCCGCCCTCGAAACCGATGAGCAGTTTCTCGCCGCCATAAAGCACCTGCCCGATGGACAGGACTTCTGGGCCACCTGGAAGGCGGCCAACCTGGACTGATTCGCGGGGCGAATCAGTCCAGATTGAGTTCTGAGTTTTGAGTTTTGAGTTTTGAGTTTTCGAATAGAAAGTCCAATCCAGTTTGGCTGTTTTCGAAGCTCAACTCAAAACTAAAAACTAAGAACTCAACACTCACAACTCTCCGTAGGAGTTTCTTCCCAGATCAGCGTGACCGGCCCGTCGTTGACCAGTTCAACCTGCATCAGCGCCCCGAATCTCCCGGTCGCGACCGTCAGCCCCGCGGCCCGCAGGAGTTCGACAAAGGTGTCGAACATGGGTTGGGCCTCATCACCCGGCATGGCGCCATCGAAGGCCGGGCGCCGTCCCTTGCTGATCGACCCGGCGAGGGTGAACTGCGACACCGCGAGCACCTCCCCACCGACCTCGTCAAGACCGAGGTTCATCCGGCCGTCCTCGTCTGAGAACACCCGCAGGGTCGCCAGCCGGCGCGCGGCCCGTTCGAGTTGCGGCGCGCCGTCGCCCCGCTCGAGCCCGACCAGAACCAGGAGACCGCCGCCAATCCGGCCGACCACTTCGTCTTCGACCGTCACCTCCGCCCGCAACACCCTCTGAATGACCATCTTCACGATGGGTCTTCCCGTTTCAGGGCCGACGCCAGGAGCCGCAATTCCGTCCCACCGAGAAGCGCCACGACCCCGACGTAGATGACAGCAGCCAGGGTCAAAACGGCCGACAACCGGATGGCACCATCGAGCGAAGTGTGGTCGATGGCTGCAAGCCACGGCAGCACATACCGCAGGACCACCGCCACCACCGCAGCCGCCACCGCCTGACGACCCACAGCAGCCGCGACCGGGCCCGGCCGGACCCCCCGGTAGCCGTACCTCTGCGCATAGAGGGCCGTCAGGAAGAGACCGAAACACGCCATGGCGAGGGTGTTGGCCCATCCCAGACCCACGGTCCCCCAGGGGCCCACCGCCATTGCACAGACCGCCGTGAACACGACGAGCGCGAACAGACTGCCCCACATCGGGGTCCGCGTGTTCTTCTGGGCGAAAAAGGCGCTCGCCATCACCTTGACGTGGCCCGTGCCGACCAGAGAAAAGGCATAGGCGGTCAGGGTTGCACCGGTCACAGCCACGTCGGCGGGGTTGAATCGGCCGCCTCCGAAGAGCAACCCGATGATCGGCTGCGACAGCACCGCCATGACCGTCGCCGCCGGCAAGGTGACGAAACTGACCAGGGTGATGGTCCCAACCAGGGTGGCCGGCGCTCTTTCGGGGTCGAGCCGCAGCTGCCGCGACAGGACGGGCAGAAGTACCGTCGTCAGCTGGACGACGATTGCTCCGAACACCAACTCGGTCACCCGGTACGCGCCGTAGGTATAGCTCACACCGGAATCGATGAACGAGGCAAAACGGTTCGAGATCAACTGGTTGATCTGGTTGATGCCGAGAACGGGGATGCCCGGCAACATCAACATCAGGACTCCGCGCACCTGGGGGCTCGTAAGTCCGCTCCACGCGGGCCGCAGGGAGTATCCCAACTTGCGAACCAATGGCACCTGGATCGCAAACTGCAGGAACCCCCCCGCCAGAACCGCGATCGACAACACGACCTCCGGGTGGGCGAGCCGGGGCACCGCAAACCAGGCCGTCCCGGCGAGGGTCAGGTTGAAGAAGATCGGAGTCGAGGCCGAGAGCAGAAAACGTTCGTGGCTGTTGAGGACCGCCTGCAGCACGGCAGCGAGGGAAATCAGCATCAGATACGGGAACATGATCCGATTCATGAGGATCGTGGTCTCGAGCATTCCAGGGGTCCTCGAAAAACCTTCGGCATAGAGCTTCACCAACCACGGCGAGAAGAGAATGCCGAGAGCGACCACGATGCCCACCATCAGCAGGAGCACAGTCAGGAGGCCGCGAAACAACTCGACCGCCTCGCTTCGATCCTCGTCGCGGGCAACCAGCTGCGACAAGGTCGGCACGAACGCCGCGTGCAGGGTCCCCTCCGCGAAAAGGCCGCGGAACGCATTCGGTATCCGGTTGGCGGTCCGGTACATGTCGTTCAGGTAGCCGGCGCCGATCACCGAAAACAGGGCTTTGTCGCGAAGGTATCCGGTGATCCGGCAGATCAGAGTCACCACCACCATCTTCGAGGCATAGCGCACGACGAGACGTTCCTGGCTCACAATCGACAAGGTATCACCATCGTGTGCCCAAAGCGGTGACCGCACCATGGCGATCTCGAGGCAGGAAAGGGTGCAGGAAGGTACGCCCCACGCGGTCCCTCCCGCCCCGAACGTGACGAGGAAGGTGTCAGGCGTGGGGCCCGGTTGGAAAATCCGAAATCCGAAATCCGAAATCCGAAATTTGCCGTCGAGGCTCCTCCCGATGTGTTAGGATTCCGCTGTCCCGTCCGCGCAGGAAGAGGAGCCAATCATGGGCATCAACAAAGCTATTCTGTTAGGAAATGTCGGGAGAGATCCCGAGATCAAGTCACTCCCCAGCGGGATGCGGCTCGCCACCTTTTCTCTCGCCACCACCGACCGCCGGTCGAAGGACGAGAACGGCAATCCCCGCACCGAGTGGCACAACATCGTGGCCTGGGACCGCATGGTGGACGTGGTAGAGAACTACGTGACCAAGGGCAAACAGCTCTATATCGAAGGTCAGATCCGGACCCGGAAGTACGAAGTGGACGGACAGACCAAATACCGCACCGAGGTTCACGTGCGCGAAATGGAACTTCTTGGCGGCGGAGGCCGGCCGTCATCCGGAGGTGCGGATCGCGACACACAGGACTACGGCGCCGTCGGCCAGAGCTTTCCCGATGACGCAGACGACGTGCCGTTCTGATGTGCAGTTGAAGAACAGTTCTGCTCGCTTGAACTCCCGCCGGTGCCGCGGGAGTTTTTTTGTAAGCCTTGACAGGATATGAACTTCTCGGATAACTTCGCTTTCCCCGCGTCCGGGGAAGGAGGAGTGGATGATCAAGTCGGATCTCGTCGAGCGGGTGATGCAGGCGACCGATCTCCCGAAGCCGAAAGCAAATGAGGCCGTCAATGCCCTGTTCGAGGGTATGAAGAACGCGCTGCTTCGAGGCGATCGCATCGAGCTTCGGGGATTCGGCGTGTTTCAGGTCAAAGACAGGAAACGCGGCATCGGCCGCAACCCAAAGACCGGCCGTGAGGTCGAGATTCCGCCCGGCAAGACCATCCGTTTCAAACCCGGCAAGGCGCTGCGCGACATGAGCTGAGCGTGCAGCCGGAGGAACACCCGGATTTTTTCCGCCCCGACGGTCTCTCCGCCGGGGCGTTTCCGTCGCCGCCGCCGCCCTACCGTCCCCGGTGGTGGCTCCACATCCTGCTTTTCGCCCTGACCTTCGCCAGCACGACCATCATCGGCGGCTTGTTCTGGGGCAGTCTTCCCCCAGAAATGGCGCACTTCGGCGCCGCCAGGCTCTTCGCCGACCCCCGCCTCTATCTGACCGGGTTCAAGTTCTCGATCCCACTCCTCACGATTCTGATGTGCCACGAACTCGGGCACTATGTGGCGGCGCGGCGCTACGGATTGACGGTCACGCCACCGTTCTTCATTCCGTTTCCCGTTCCCTTCGGAGGCATCGGCACTCTCGGCGCGGTGATCCGGATCAAGGACCCCATCGTCAACAAACGGCAACTTCTCGACATCGGCGCCGCCGGTCCGATCGCGGGTTTTGCGGCGATGCTGCCCTTTCTCGCCTATGGCATCGCGGCCTCCGAAGTCGGCGAGAGCATCGACGGCGGCGGTTATATTCAGTTCGCCGAACCGCTGATCTACAGGATCTTCGAGAGCGTCCTCCACCCCGGCCTGGCCGATGATCTGGTGCTGTGGATCCACCCCACCGGGGTCGCAGCGTGGTTCGGGATCTTTGTCACCCTCCTCAACCTCCTGCCGCTGGCCCAACTCGACGGCGGCCACATCACCTATGCCCTGTTCGGACGATGGCAGCGGCAGCTCGCCTGGCCTATGGTCGGCGCGTTGGCGGGCCTCGGCTTTGTGTGGCCCGGTTGGTGGTTGTGGGTGGTGATCGCCCTCATCATGAAACCGGTCCACCCCAGGATCTGGGACGAGGACGTCCCGTTGGACCCACGGCGCCGGATGATCGGCTGGATCACCATCCTCATCTTCATCCTCTGCTTCGCCGTCGAACCGATCCGCATCGTGTTCTGAGCGGCGTTTCCACTGCACGACTTTCCGCGCGTCCTTCCCGAGAGGATGCCAGGCACGCCACCATGATGTTGAGGACAACATCGATGGTGGGAGCCAGGCACCTCCGCCGCACGCGGTCCACCCATCCGGCAGCCGGGACGGCTGCCCCACAAGCGATCCATCGATGCGGGTCCGGTTGTGGGGCACGCGTCTCGCGTGCCGCGTGGGTGGCAATTCCGGACTCCGAATTCCGAATTCCGAATTCCTAATTCCTAATTCCTAATTCCAATTCCGAGTGCTACCCTCTGCCGATGGACACCGTGACCCGCGTTCTCGCCACGACATCGGAGATCAGCCTCAAGGGCGGCAATCGGATGTGGTTCGAGCGCACGCTCACCGACAACGTGAACAAGGCCCTGGGGGGCCTTCCGGTCGAGTCCGTGGAACGTCCGGCGTGGCGGGTCCTCATCACCTTTTCGAAACCCACTTCCTTTGCCGAGGTCACGCGGAGGTTGGGGACGGTTTTCGGTATCGGCGCGATCATGGCCGTCGAGTACGGTGGCCAGACCCTCGAATCGCTGCAGGACCTCCTTGCAACGCGACTCGGGGACCTCCACGCCGAGAGCTTCGCCGTCCGGTGTATCCGGTCCAACAAACGTTTCCCCATGAACACCCCGGAAATCGAGCGGGCGATCGGCTCGTTCGTCAAGGCACGCACCGGGTGGCCTGTCGACCTCTCGTCGCCCGACCTGACCCTCCACGTTGTGGTCGACGAAAAGGGGTTGTTTCTCTGGAACCGGCGGGTTCCCGGACCGGGCGGTCTGCCGGTCGGCGTGGGCGGCCGCGCCACCTGCATGATATCGGGAGGCATCGACTCCCCGGTCGCTGCGTGGCTGATGATGAAGCGCGGCATGCGTCTCGATTTTGTCCATTTCCACTCGGTGCCCCGCACCGATCCCGCGAGCCTCGAAAAGGTCGCCGATCTGACAAAGATCCTGATGCGCTATCAAGGACGCGCGCGTCTCGCCATGGTGCCCCTGTTGCCCATTCAAGAGGCCGTCGCCGCCCGCTGTCCGGCAGAGCTCCGGGTCCTGTTGTATCGTCGTTTCATGCTGCGTCTGGCGGAAAGGGCCGCCCGCCGATTCAAATCCGATGCGCTCATCACCGGCGAGTCGTTGGGACAGGTGGCGTCGCAGACCATCCAGAATCTGCGAGCCGTCGAGGCCGTGTCGACGTTGCCGATGCTGCGACCCCTGATCAGCCTCGACAAACCCGAGATCATCGACCACGCTCGGCGCATCGGGACATACGAGACGTCCATCCTCCCCCACTTCGACTGTTGTTCCTTCCTTTTGCCTGACAAACCCGCCACCAGGTCGACGGCCGCCGAACTGGCCGAGGCCGAGACCGCTCTCGACGTGCAATCCCTGGTCGAAGAGGCCCTCGCCGGATGCTTGATTCGGAAGATCGACACGCCGGTGGCCTGGAGCGGGATACCCCTTCCAAGGGAAGCGGCACCATGAGCGACCCGCGCAACCGTTCGCGGCGCGAGCTCTTCACAGAGCTGTTCGGCGCGTTCCGAAGCACGACGAGCGTCGCCACTGGCACAGCGGGCCCGGATCCCGACAAGGTGCTGCGCCCCCCCGGCGCCCTCAAACCCGACACCGACTTTCTCGAAGCATGCACCGGGTGCGGCGACTGCATCCCGGTTTGCCCGACCGAGAGCATCATCAGCCTCGAGCGCGACGACAACAGGCTGGTGCCGGTGATCAACCCGTCGGTGAAGCCCTGCTACCTGTGCGACGACCTGCCCTGCATCGCCGCCTGTGGGGAGGGAGCCCTGGTCGACCCGGGCGGACCGCCAAGGGTGCGTCTCGGGATTGCCAAGGTGGACCCCAAACGGTGCGTCACCTTCCGCGGCGAAAGCTGCACCAGGTGCTACACCGCCTGCCCGTATCCGGACCAGGCGATTCTGATGATCGGTGGCCGCCCACTCGTCGGCAGCGGCGCCTGCACGGGGTGCGGCCTCTGCGAACGGGCCTGCCCGGAGTACCCGAAGGCGATCCGCGTGATCGCCGAACGGAACCTCGTCCCGGGCCTCAGGATCCCACGGGACGAACAGGGTCCCGCGGGCTGACGCCCTGCGGAATTCTCAATTTTGAATTTTGAATTTTGAATTTCGGCCCCACCTGCTTCACGATCACACACGTCGGTTGGGTGATGGACATTCAAAATTCATAATTAAAAATTCAAAATTCAGAGCTCTGAGAATCGAAGATTCTCAGAGCTCTGCTTCCACCCTGAGTTGCCGCGTCATCAGTTCGTGGAGCGCGGTCTTCGGGTCGACCTCTCCGGTCAACAATCTGGTCATGGCGTCGGTGATCGGCATGACCACCCCGTGCTCCTCGGCCAGCCTGGCCGCCGCCGGGGTGGTGCGAACGCCCTCCACGACCTCGCGTTGCGAGCCGAGGATGGTTTCGAGGTCTTCGCCCCGGCCGAGGCGCTGGCCGAGGGTCCGGTTTCTCGACAACCCTCCCGTACAGGTAAGGACGAGATCGCCCATCCCGGCGAGACCGCGGAAGGTCTCGGCGTCGGCGCCCAGGGCCACGCCGAGACGGGTAATTTCGTGCAGGCCACGGGTCATCAGGGCGGCCTGGGTATTGAATCCGAGGCCGAGGCCGTCGACGATCCCGGCGGCAATGGCGATGACATTCTTCAGCGCGCCGGCGAGCTCCACCCCGACCAGATCCGTGCCCGCATAACAGCGCAGGTAGTGGTCGGAAAACTCCTCCTGGAGCCGCGCGGCGAGGTCGAGATCGGGACAGGCGAGGACCGCCGCCGAAGGATCGCCGAGGATCACCTCGCGCGCAAAGGTCGGGCCCGAAAGACAGCAAAACCGCTCGGGCTCCATGCCGAGGGTCTCATGCGCCACCTGGTCCATACGGCGAAGCGTGCCGGTTTCGATGCCTTTCGATGCCGAGACGATCACCACCCGGTCGCTGAAGACCGGCTTGAGTTCCTCCATCACGGTGCGGCTGAACTGCGCCGGGACGACCCACAGCCAGACCTCCGAGTGCGCGGCCGCGGTGGTCAGATCGTGGGTGGCCCTGATTCCGGGATCGAGATCGAGATCGCTGATGAACAGCGGGTTCCGGTGGTCGGTGTTGATGCCTTCCGCCACTTCGGGCTCTCTGGCCCACAACAGCACATCGTGTCCGCGCCGCGCCAGTTGATGCGCGACCGCAGTGCCCCATGATCCGCCACCAAGAACGCTCAGCCTCATATCACCTCCAGGAATCGTCGCTCGTCTTCACCTCGGTGCCGGTCAGGATCCCGCGAATATTGGAACTGTGGCGGAGAATGATGATCACGGCCGCGGCGGACACCGACACCAGCGTCACCATGTCGGGCCGGTCGATCAGTTTGAGAATCAGGGGAAAGGAGGCGCTGGCGACCATCGAGGCCAGCGCCACCCAGCGTGAAATGACCAGCACCACGATCCACAGACCAAGCGCTGCCAGCGCGCTCAATGGTGCGATCACGAGGAACGCGCCGAAACAGGTGGCCACGCCCTTACCACCCTTGAACTTGAGCCACACCGGGTAACAGTGGCCGAGAACGGCAGCCAACATGGCGGCGGCCACCCACCCGCTTTCAGGGTTGAACCGATACATCAGCCACACCGGGATGGCGCCCTTCAACAGATCGATGACGGTGACGACCGCGCCGACTTTCCAACCGGCCGTTCTCAGGGCGTTGGTCGCGCCGACGTTGCCCGAGCCGGAGGTGCGAACATCCTTGCCGGTCATCAAACGCACCAGCAGGTAGGCCGTCGGCAGCGAGCCGAGAAAGTACGCGAATACGACCAGCGCGATTTCGAACTTCACTCGATAGGGATCCTTTCAAGCGCAGTGTATACCGCCCCTCCCGGTTGGAGACGACTTTCAAACAGCACGATGTCGCTGCAAACGAAGCGCATCGACTCCAGGCCCTGCGCCCACTCCAGGTACCGGTCGACCGCGGCGCCAGGCCACCGCGTCTTGAGCCGGGCCATCGTCAGGTGGACCGCCCACGGACGCCTCTCCGCGGGCAATCCAGCCCGCACCGCCGCCGCTTCGACTGATGCAACGACCGGGTCCGCTCCCACCGCCGCCCCACCTATCCACGCCACCCTCGGTTTTGTGGGCGATGGGAAGAAACCGCCGTCCGCAAGGGTCGCGGTCACCCCGCCACAACCCGCGACCCGCGGTCCGACATCACAGGCCAGCTTCTCGAGCACGCCCCGTGGTCTCTCACCGAGGAACTTGACCGTCAGGTGCCAGCCCTCGGGCCGGGTCCACCTGGCAACCGGAAGCGTGAGTCTGACGCTGTCGCGTGCGGTCTCCAGACGGGCTCTGACCGTGTCCGGGATCTCGAAGGCAAAAAAGGCGCGGACGAGGGAGGACCGTGTCACCGGTCTCGTGCGAGGCATCGCCGCAGCAGGTCGAGGGCCGCGTTGACGCTCCACCCGCGAATGATCGAACGGTCACCGAGAAAGACCCGGTGGCTGGCCTCCACCCCGGTCGGCCCGGCGACCGCCCAGTGAACGAGGCCGACGGGTTTTTCTGCCGTGCCACCGCCCGGCCCGGCGATCCCCGTGATGCCAATGCCCCAATCCGCAGCCATCCGCTCACGCACTCCCCTGGCCATGGACAGCGCCACCTCCTCCGATACCGCGCCGTGCGCCACCAGGGTTTCGTGCTCGACTCCCAGCAGCGCCTCCTTGGCGTCGTTGGAGTAGGACACAATGCCACCGAGAAACACCTCAGAGGCGCCCGGGACGTCGGTGAGATCGGCGCTGATCAAGCCCCCGGTGCACGACTCGGCAGTCGCCAGGGTCTGTCCTCTCCGGCGAAGGTCCTCGAGCACCACCTCGGCCAACCCGTCGATGTCGACCCCCGCTACATCGTCGCCCAGCACCTCCCGGAAAGCGGCCTCCATGGTCTGGATCCTCCGCCGCGCCGCTGCCTCGTCACCCTCGGCCGACAGCACCAGCCGCACCACGCCGAAGGAAGCAAGAATGGTCACGTTCTCGCGCCCGAAGCGATCATAGAGGTGGCGGATCTTGTCCTCGGTGTCCGATTCGACGACCCCTCCGAGGAGGAGGATTCGGCTGATCTTGGTCGCGCCCCCGCTCCACGCCGCGATCTCCGGCACGAGGTCCACTTCGAGCATGCCCTCCATCTCCCACGGGACACCCGGGAACACCGCGACGATGCGGCCGTGGGTCTCGATCATCAGCCCCGGTGCCGAACCACGGTCGTTGCGCAAGGGGCGCGAGCCCTCGACCACACGGGCCATGTCGAGGCAGACATCGGGCATGCGGCGGCCGAGATCCCGGTAGCGCTTGCGAATCCAACCCTCGACCTCAGCGCTGGGCTCGATGCTCCGGCCGAGAGCTTCTGCGACCGCGTCCCGGGTGACGTCGTCGGCCGTCGGGCCCAGCCCGCCGGTCACCACCACCAGGTCGTGTCGGGCCGTCAGCTCGCGGATCGCGGTGGCGACCTGGGCCACCGAATCGCCGGCCACCCTCTTCTCCTCGACGGTGATGCCGTATCTGGCGAGGGTCCGGGTGATGGTCAGCGAGTTGGAGTCGAGCCGGCGGTCACCAAGCAACTCCGATCCGACCGCAAGACAGGCTGCCGTTTTTCGCTCTACCACCATTCGGGATCCTCCGTCGCCAACATGATACGACTTTCCAAAGTCATTCCCGTGAGGTGCCACTCTAGGCATTGTTTGGCCCGCCGCTGATTGCAGGAATGCAGAGCGATGGATCAAACAATGCCAAGAATGGCACCTCCGCCGCACGCGGGCCGTTTCCGCAGGCGCTCCTCGAGGTGCATCCTTCACACCAGTGGCGCGACTGATGGTGGGCCAAGGCCCACCCTACTTCGGACCCGAAAACCAGGCGGGCCCGTAGGGTGGGCTTCAGCCCACCTTCAGAGCTCGCCCTGAGCACTCGGGCGCCCACTTTCGGTGGGGCGTTGCGCTGGAATTCAAAATTCAAAATTCAAAATTCAGAATTCTTTCCGTTACAATCCCCACGCCGCACCGCGGCCTACACCGATCTAGCTGGAGGCTCTTCATGTCCACCGTCACCCGCACCATCTCCGACTGGGCGTCCCAGGTCCGTTTTGAGGACCTGACTCCCGAGGTCGTCCGCGAAGCAAAACGTTTCCTCATGGACTCCATCGGCTGCGCCCTCGGCGGGGCCCAGCAGCACGATGTCCACATTGCCCGTAAGGTCCTGGGAGAGCTGGCCGGGTCGGGGAACTGCCGCGTCCTGGTCACCGGCGAGCAGTGGGACCCGGTCTCCGCTTCCCTCCTCAACGCCTTGATGATCCGGGTGATGGACTACAACGACATCTACTGGCAACAGGACCCATGCCACCCCTCCGACATCATTCCCGCGGCCATGGCCGGCGCCGAGCGCGCCGGGGGCTCGGGCCGGGACCTCCTCGTCGGTATTGCCCTCGCCTACGAATTCGAGCAACGCCTATGTGAGGTTTCCTACCCTGGCATTCGCGAGATCGGCTGGCACCACGCCACCCTCACCGCCGCTGCGGCACCGATCGCCGCTGCCCGCATGCTCGGTCTCGACGCCGAGCAGATGCAGCACGCCATCGGGATTTCGGCCTCGCGCCACTGCACGCCGGGCTCTGTGACGGCCGGAAAGCTGACCATGATGAAGAACACGGTCGATCCCATGGCAACCCAGTCCGGGGTGTTGGCTGCGCTGTTGGCGGAAGAGGGCTATACGGGGCCCGAGCACGTGCTCGACGGGAAAGAGGGATTCAGCCACGTTTTCGACACCGAATGGAAGTTCAATATTCTCACCGATGGTCTCGGGGATTCCTGGCGCATCCTGAAATGCGGTATGAAGTACTTCCCCACCGAGGCCCTGACCCACGCCCCGATCTCCGCGACCCTCGATCTCATGACCGATCACGATCTCGCTCCAGACGAGGTGGAAACGGTCACGATCTACTCCCTGGCACGAGCCGCCGACATTCTCGCCGACCCCTCGAAGTACGATCCACGAACCAAGGAGACGGCGGACCACTCACTGCCCTACGTCATCGCCGCCGCGGTGGCCGAACGCCAGGTGACGCCCATTCAGTTCACCGACGCCAAGATCATGGACCCGACCATCCGCGCCCAGCTCAACAAGGTCAAGGTGATCGCGGACCCCGAGATCGAGGCGGTCTTTCCCGAGCTGCAACGGGTGCGCGTCGTCATCCGGACCACCGACGGGCGCGAAATGGAAAAGCAGCTCGACTACCCCAAGGGCGACCCGCGCAATCCGCTCACCGACGCCGAGATCACGGGCAAGTTCAAGGCCCTCGCCGAGGGCATCGCTACCCCCGCCGACGTCGAGCGGATGCAGAAAGCGATCAACCGCACCGAGGAATACGACAACGTCCGAGAGCTTGATGTCAGAGCTCGTGGTCACTCGGAAGAGCCTAAATTTTGAATTTTGAATTCTCAATTTTGAATTTCCGACCGCGCCCCCTCCCGGGATTGAGCTGAGGGGCTGATCCGATAATTCAAAATTCATAATTCAAAATTCACAATTTGAACCGGAGGTTCGACATGCCCCAAACCATCACCGAAAAAGTAGTGCAAGCCCACGCCGAAGGTCTCGAGCCCGGCCACGAGGTCCAGGCCGGCGACATGGTGACGGTCCGTCCGTTTCACGTCATGACCCACGACAACACCGGTGCCGTGCTGCCCAAGTTCCGCGCGATCGGCGCCGAGCGGGTCGCGGACCCGTCGCAGCCGGTGTTCACCCTCGACCACAACGTTCAGGACACCAGCGAAGAAAACCTCGCCAAGTACCGGCGCATCGAGGAATTCGCCTTACAACAGGGGATCGCCTTCTTCCCGGCGGGCGCCGGCATCGGCCACCAGTTGATGGTCGAACAGGGCTTTGTCCACCCCGGCGCCCTGGTCGTGGCCTCCGACTCTCACTCCAACATGTACGGCGCCCTCGCGGCCGTCGGCACGCCGGTGGTCCGCACTGACGCCGCGGCGTTGTGGGCGGGAGCGGTCACCTGGTGGCTGGTGCCGCGCACGGTCAAGGTCACCCTCGAGGGCGATCTCCGACCCGGGGTGACCGGCAAGGACGTCATCATCACGCTGTGCGGGCTCTACAAGTCGGGCGAGGTTCTCAACGCCGCCGTCGAGTTCCACGGCCCCGGGATCGCCGGGCTTTCGATGTCCGAACGACTGACGATTTCCAACATGACGACCGAGTGGGGCGCTCTGGTGGGGTGGTTCCCATTTGACGAGATCACCGCGGAGTATCTTCGCGAACGCGCCGAGATCCTCG
>CAVQQV010000058.1:0-62809 GCA_963714885.1 Candidatus Sulfomarinibacteraceae bacterium
CGACAGGACATCGTGACTTTTGCGGGCGGTGATATCCCCTTTACGGCGGTGCTTTTGATCGATTCCAGTGCGTCGATGTCGGGACAAAGGATGCAGGCCGCTCGCGCCGGCGGCGATGCGTTCGTCACCGGCATGGCCGAACTCGACCAGGCGAAGGTCATGGTGTTCTCCGATCAACTGTTGAGCACGACACCGTTCACGACCTCCCCTCAAACCCTCTCAGCCGGGCTGCGGGCGGCGACGGCACGTGGCGGAACGGCGCTCAACGACCACCTCTATGCCGCGGTGAAGCTCCTCGAGCACCGCCAGGGACGGCGGGTGGTTGTCATGCTCTCGGACGGCATCGACACCCACAGCGTCCTGTCGATGGACCAGGTCTTCGAGAAGGCACGAAGAAGCCAGGTCCTCATCTATTGGATCCGGCTCAGCCGGCATCTCGGCGACCTCCCCGGCGACCAGGGCCTCAACATTGCTTCGGCGTGGCGCAGCCCCAAGCAGTACCGGCGCCAGATCAACCTCCTCGAACGGACGGTCACCGACAGCGGCGGTCGTATCGTCGGGGTTGACTCACCGTCGGAGATTCACCCGGTCTTTGTCGACGTCCTGGAGGAGCTTCGCGGACAGTACGCGATCGGCTACTACCCCACGGATTCGGCGAACGACGGCCGCTGGCACGACGTTCGCGTCGACATCACTGCGCCAGGTGTGCAGGTCCGCACCCACAGCGGCTACGTCGATCACTGATATCCGCCGACCCTCAGTCAGAAGGTTCCGGAGAGTGGGCGTCGACATCAATCCCGAGTTCGCGCGACCGCTCGTACGCCGCCCAGATCGCCCGTGAGATCGCAGTCCTGAAACCCGCTTTTTCGAGGTAGTAGAGGGCAGCCGCCGAGGTCCCACCGGGTGATGTGACCTGGTTTCGAAGCCGGGCGAGGTGCACCGGATCGTCGCTACTCGAGTAGAAGTCGACCGATCCGCGAACGGTCTTCGCCACCAGGGTCTCGGCCACGCGGCGCGAAAAACCGAGGTGGACCCCCGCATCCACCATGGCCTCCATGAACAGGAACACATAGGCGGGCCCGGTGCCGGAGAGGGCCGTCGCCATGTCGAGGAATCTCTCTTCCTCGAGGAACACCTCGTCGCCGAAGGCGCCGAGGATCTTTCTCGCGCTCTGTTTCTGGCTCTCGGTCACCGCCGCCGCCGCCGTCCACACGGTGATGCCCTCGCCGATCTGCGCCGGCGTGTTGGGCATCGAACGCACGATCATGGTGTGCTCGAGGCCGCCGGAGATCCTGTCGATGGTCGCACCGGCGATGATCGACACCACCAGCGCCAAGGGGTCGATGCGCCCCTTGAGGTCGGTCAACACCGGATCCAGACGTTGCGGCTTCACCGCTAGCACCACGATTCTCGCGGTCCTGACAGCTTCGGCATTGTCGGTTGAGTATTGAATCCCATACCGACCACCGAGCTCCTCGCAGCGCTTGGCATTCGGCCCCGCGCAGATGATTGACGCGGCGGGGGCCACCCCCTGGTGGATCAGACCGGCGATCATGGCTTCGGCCATGACGCCCGGACCGATAAACGCGATCTCAGCTGCACGATTCACGTCAATTGCTCCTCTACGGTTGCGATCGGCACACGGATTGGCGATCGAGTCTTCAATTCTCGCTGATTGCCGCCTGCGCCGCGACCACGTCGGCCGCCCGGCGCAAGGCCTCGTCCAGTTTCTCGACGTCCGGCCCACCCGCCTGCGCGAGGTTGGGCTTTCCACCACCGCGGCCGCCGACGGTCTTCGCCAACTCGCGAACGAGGTCGCCCGCTTTCACGCGGTCGGTGAGATCGTCGGTGACTGCGGCCAACAACGTGGCCTTGCCGTCCGACTCCATGCCCAGGATCACGACTCCCGAACCCAGTTTCTGCCGCAGGGTGTCGGCCAGGTTGCGCAGCTCGGACGAACTCATTTCCGGGACGCGGCGGGCCTGGACCTGGATACCCCCAACCTCGCTGCGAATCTCACTGGAACCGCTGTCGCCGGACGCGAGTTGATGTTTCAGCGCGCGAACCTCGTCTTCGAGACCCGAGAGCCGTTGGTCCCTCTTCGCCAACAGCTCGGGCAGCTGCTCGAAGGAGGTCTGGTAGCGTCCGGACAGCTGTTCCGCCAGCCGTTCCCGATCCTGGAGGCGTTCGACCGAGCCTCGGCCGGTCACCGCCTCGATCCGGCGAACGCCCGCGGCGACCCCCCGTTCGGAGACCACGGTGCACAGACCGATGTCGCCGGTGCGGTCGACGTGGCAGCCGCCGCAGAGTTCGACCGAAAAGTCGCCGTCGCCCACCGTCACCACCCGCACCCGGTCGCCGTACTTCTCGCCGAACAGAGCCATAGCGCCGCGGCCTCGGGCGGCATCCATGTCCATCACTTCCTTGGTGACCGGCTGGTTGCGCACGATCTCGGCGTTGACCAGACGTTCGATCTCCCGCAGCTGGTCCCTGGTCACGGGGTCGCCCCACGAAAAATCGAAACGAAGGCGGTCGGGGTCCACCAGCGAGCCCGCCTGTTGGGCCGCCTCGCCCAGGACCTTCCGCAGCGCCGCGTGCAGCAAATGGGTGGCGGTGTGGTTGCGTTGGGTGTCGACTCGATTGCCCTGGGCCACCTCGGCCTCGACCCGGACGCCGAGCGCCAGCGGCCCTTCCTCGACCACGATGCGGTGAACGATGAGACCGTCGAAGGGTTTCTGGGTGTCAAGCACGATCGCATGGCCGCCCTCCCAGCGCAACCTTCCCCGGTCGCCGATCTGACCGCCCGACTCGGCGTAGAAGGGTGTCGATGCAAGGACCACCTCGCCTCCCTCGCCCTTCTGCAGTTCGTCTTCGACCCCGTCGTCGCCGATCAGCCCCACCACCACGGAGGTGTGACGGAGGCTGTCATACCCCACGAACTCGGACCGGGTGCCTTTCTCCAGAATCCACTCGTATTCGGGGCGGAAGTGGGCAAGCAGATCGCCGCGCCACGAGGCCTGGCCGCGTTGCCGCTCTTCATCGAGCGCCGCTTTGAATGCTTGGTGATCGAGCGCCAGGCCCTCCTCCTGGGCAAACTCTTCGAGCAGCTCGACGGGTATGCCGTGAGTCTGGTACAGATCGAAGATCGTGCTGCCCGGGACCAGGTTCTGTCCGTCGCGTTTGAGCCGCTCGAGCTCGCGTTGGGCGACATCGGTGCCGGCGTTCAGGGTGCGGGCAAACCTCTCCTCCTCTTGCCGCAGCTGTGTCGCCACCACCTCGCGGCGCTCGACGAGCTCGGGAAACACATCACCCATGCAATCGACGACGACGGGCTGCAACGTGTAGAGGAACGCGCCGTCGAGACCCAACTTGCGCCCGTAACGGAGGGCGCGCCGGATGATCCGACGCAGGACGTAGCCGCGGCCTTCGTTGGAAGCCACGACGCCGTCGGTCATCAGAAACGTCGCGGCGCGAAGGTGGTCGGCAATCACCCGGTACGCCGGTCCGAACTCGCCAGCCGGGTCGTAGGGCCGCTGCGCCAACTCGGCGACCGCCTCGATCAGAGGCATGAACAGATCGGTCTCGTAGTTGGACTCCGCGTTCTGCAGCACCGCCGCAAACCGCTCGAGACCCGCTCCGGTGTCGATCGAGGGCCGCGGCAAAGGACGCATCTCGCCCGGAGGCGTCACGATCGTATTGCATGAACACGAGGTTCCAGATCTCGACGATGTCGTCGCCATCGCCGTTGACCAGTTCGGCGCGACCGGGCGCCAAAGGATCGGGGCCACGGTCGAAGTGGATCTCGGAGCACGGACCGCAGGGCCCGGTCTCGCCCATCGCCCAGAAGTTGTCCTTCTCACCGAAGCGGAGGATCCGGTCCGGCGGTGCACCTGCGGCCTTCCACAGCTCCACCGCGTCGTCGTCGTCGGTGTAGACGGTGAACCAGAGACGATCCACCGGCAGACCGTAGACATCGACCACCAGCTCCCACGCGTACTCGATGGCCTCTTTCTTGAAGTAGTCGCCAAAGGAGAAGTTGCCGAGCATCTCGAAAAAGGTGTGGTGACGCGCGGTGTAACCCACGTTTTCCAGGTCGTTGTGCTTGCCGCCGGCGCGCACGCACTTCTGGGTCGAGCAGGCGCGGGGCTCTTCGCGCTTTTCGCGCCCCGCGAACACCTCTTTGAACTGGTTCATCCCAGCGTTGGTGAAAAGCAGGGTGCTGTCGCCGGCCGGCAGCAGCGAACTCGAGGGCACCACCTGGTGCCCCTTGGAGGCGAAGTAGTCGAGAAAGGTCTGTCGAATTTCCTTACTGGTCATCGAGCGCATCGTTGTCGTTCTCCCGGGAAGCCGCCAGTGCATTGACGGCGGCGATTGCGACCTCGGCTTCGAAACCGCGTGTGATGAGGGAGCTTACCATCCGTGCCCGCCGCTGACCATCCCGCCACCACTCCGCCGGCGCCCGACCCTCGAGCTTGCGCAGAGCAGTCCGCACCGCATCATCGCCGAGCCCGGGCGACAGACTGGCCAGCCGTTCGGCGTCGGCGTGACTCATGCCTCGTTTTTGGAGCTCGGCCGCCAGCCGCCGCGGGCCCCAACCGCGCGACGCCGCACGCACCTCGACGAATCTTTCGGCCACCCGCTCGTCGTCGATCAGCCCCAGCCCTGCACAACGTTCAATTGCAGCGGCGATCTCGTCGTCCGGGAGGTCGCGTCGGCGAAGCTTGTCTTCGAGCTCGCGCCGGAAGTGGTCGCGCCGCGACAACAGGTCGAGAGCGGTCTGGTAGACCGATCTTTCAGTCCGCATGGATCACCTTCGGAGGATTGCCTCAGCTGCCGCCGAACTCGAAGGGTGACTCCTCGGAAAACGGGTCGAGATCGGTTTCCGAGGCGAGATCGAGAACTCCGTCCATCTCCTCGCGGGAAATATCGGAGGTTGACTGGATGCCCTGGATCTTGAGCTTGAACTCGTCGGGGTTGGTGGCCCGGCGGAGGGCTTCCTCAAGGGTGATCAGACCGTTTTTGTACAGCTGATAGAGGGACTGGTCGAAGGTCTGCATCCCGTACTGGCTGGTGCCCTGCACGATCGCGTCGCGGATGAGCTTGGTCTTTTCCTTGTTCTCCACGCAGTCGCGGATGTACGAGGTGGAGATCAGCACCTCCACCGCCGGCACCCGGCCGAGCCCATCGGCGCGGGGCAACAGCCGCATCGACACGATGGCCTTGAGGACCGCCGCGAGCTGGATCCTGATCTGCTTCTGCTGGTGCGGCGGAAACACCGAAATCACGCGGTTGATCGTCTCGGTTGCATCGACCGTATGCAGGGTGGAGAGGACGAGGTGTCCGGTCTCGGCGGCCAACAGGGCCGTCTCGATGGTCTCGTAGTCACGCATTTCGCCGACCAGAATCACATCCGGGTCCTGACGCATGGCAGACCGGAGAGCGGTCGAGAATTGTTTGGTGTCGACGTCCACCTCGCGCTGGTTGATGATCGATTTCTTGTCGCGGTGGAGGAACTCGATCGGGTCCTCGATGGTCATGACGTGCTCGATGCGCCGGGTGTTGATGTGGTCGATCATGGAGGCCAGCGAGGTCGACTTGCCGGAACCCGTAGTGCCGGTGACCAGGACCAATCCCCGCTGTTCCTCGCAGATCCGCTCGAGGACGGGCGGCAGCATCAGTTCCTTGAACGTCTGGATCCTGGCCGGGATGAGCCGCAGCACCAGGCCCACGGAACCGCGCTGCTGGAAAATGTTGCAGCGGAACCTCCCCATCCCCGGCACCGAATACGCGATATCAGTCTCGAGCAGGTGTTTGAACCGTTCTTTCTGGCGCGACGACATCATGGAAAACGCCATGGCAATGGTGTCTTCCTGCATCAATCGCTTGAACTCGGCCATCACCTGAAGCCGCCCGTCGATGCGCAGCACCGGGTGTGCGCCGACCTTGAGATGGACGTCCGAAGCCTTGCGCTCGACCGCCACCTTGAGGATGTCATTGATATGCATAAACCCCCCTGGGTACCACTCAAGTGTACCGCAACAAGCCACCGGGAACCCCCGAGGCAAGCTGAAACGAAAATGCCGGCCCAGCTAGCCTGTATATCTCACCAGGTTTCGTCACGAGGGCGACGAGGCGCCGTGGCCAGGCGGGTTTTCTCGCCTTGGGACGCGGCTGTACTCCGCAGTACGTTACGGCGCGCCCTTGGCGCTTGTGTCTCACCGCCATCAGCGCGTGTCCGATGGGCTCGCCCTGGGGCGAGCCTTCGGTCACATTGCGCTGCTGTCGGCGGGGAAAGGCGAGAAAACACGTCTGGGTAGGATGCATCGTCGGCCGCAGTCGACAGCTGGTGAGATATGCAGGCTAAACTTCCCCGGATGGATACGCGGGTGGTCATCCTTGTGCTGGCGTACGTGGCGGCGCTGCTGCTGCTTTCGGTCCGGCGGCGCGGCGGTGGGAGTGTCGACTACCTCCTGGCGGGACGCCGTTTGACCCTGCCGGTGTTCGTCGCCACCCTGGTGACCACCTGGTATGGCGGGATCCTCGGCATCGGCGAGTACGCCTGGCGCTTCGGGATCTCGACCTGGTTGGTCTTCGGAGTCCCCTACTACGCTGCGGCCGTGCTGTTTGCCCTGTGGCTCGCCCCCCGTCTGCGAGCAAGCGGCGCCATCACCATTCCGGACCTCCTCGCCGACGCCTACGGGCGCCCCGCCTCACTCGCGGGCGCCGCCGCGGTCTACGCCGGCACCGTCCCGGTCGCGTACCTTCTGATGCTGGCGGTGCTCCTCGCACAGGTGACCGGGTGGCCGTTCTGGTCGTCCGTCGTCGTCGCCGCGGTCTTCTCCGGCATCTACGTCGGTCTTTCCGGTTTCCGCGCGGTCGTCCGCACCGACATCCTGCAGTTCGTCCTGATGTATGGGGGTTTCCTCATCCTCCTGCCGTCCGCACTCGCCCACACCGGCGGTTTGAGCGGGCTGTGGTCGCAACTTCCCGCCGGCCACCGCGTCTGGGACGGGGGTCTGGGATGGCAGACGGTGGTCGTGTGGTACTTGATCGCGCTGCAGACCGTTGTCGAGCCCGCATTCTACCAGCGGGTCTTCGCCGCCCGCGACCCCCGCACCGCGCGCACGGGGGTCCTGGTCTCAGTGGGTCTGTGGGTGGTCTTCGACTTCCTCACCGTTTTCAGCGGTCTCGCCGCAAGAGTATTGGTGCCGGCCCTCGACGACCCGATGGCGGCCTACCCAGCGCTGGCGTCGCTGGTTCTGTCGCCCTGGCTCGCGGCGGTCTTTATGATCGGGTTGTTTGCCACCGTCATGTCGACTCTCGACTCGTACCTCTTTATCGCCGCCACCACCATCGGTCACGACCTCCGGCCGCAGGAGCCCGATCCGGATAGAGTGCGCCGCCGGACCCGGATCGGTCTTGTGGTGTCGGCCGCCCTCGCCGCGGCCGGCGCCATGCTCTTCACCTCCGCGGTCCAGGTCTGGCATCACGTCGGCTCAGTCGTCACCGCCGCGCTCCTGTTGCCCGTCCTGGCGGTCAACCTTCCTCGGGACCGGCGGCCCGGCGGACGGGCGGCGGCAGCAGCGATCGTCACTGCAGCGGCAACCGCGATCGCCTGGATCGCTTCTTCGAGCCCTACGGGCTATCCGTTCGGGGTCGAACCGATGTTTCCCGCGCTGGCCGTCGCCGCCTGTTGCCTGGCGGTCGATCGGATCGGAAGGCAATCTGCAACTCGTTGATTGAGAACGCGTATGGTAAGAGTGACGAAGAAACAGACCATGACGATGTCGCGGATCGTACCGGTGTTCCTGCTCGCGTTCGCAATCTCACCCGTATGGGAGGTTGCCGGGGCGTGGTCCGAGCAGTCGCAGACACCACCTCCACAGACTCAATTCGACGGCTACGTTTGGCTGGATATCCACGGCGAGCCCCTCCCATTTCAGAGCGATGCAGAAATCGAAGACTTCCTGCGCACCGCCGAGGTGACCGACAGCACGATCGTCTCCGAAGGGATCACCATGCCCCGCCGCGTCGTCCTCTCGCGAGACGGCATCTCCGCCCACGCCATCTTCAAGGACGTCGACGTTGAACGACACAAGGTCACCGAACGCACCTGCGGGCGCGGCCGTTTCTATCTCGATTGGCGGGATTCGCACCTCTACGACAATGCCGCCTACGTGGTCGACCGCATGCTCGGCATCAACCGCGTGCCACCCGCCGTGAGCCGCCGCATCGGGGGCTCGTCCGGCACCATGATCATCTGGATCGAAGGCACCATGACCGAGAGCGAACGGCGGAAGACGGGGCTCCAGCCTCCGGACCTCGTAGCGTGGAACCGCCAGATGCAGATCATGCACATCTTCAACAATCTGATCGCCAGGCGCGACGTCAACCCGGGCAACACGCTGATCGACGCGGACTGGCGGGTGTGGTTCATCGACAGCACGCGGGCTTTCGGTACCGTCGATGACCTTCTGTGCGCAGGGTCCATCACGTCCTGCGAAAGGGGGCTGTTTGAAAGCTTGCAGTCCCTCGATCCGACCAAGGTGCGGCAGGAGCTCCGGCCCTATCTTCCGAAATCCGAAATCGATGCATTGCTGAAACGCCAGAAAAAAATCGTGACCTTCCTGCTCGATTTGATCGATCAACGTGGCGCGGAGGCGGTGATCTTCGATATGATGGCCGGAGACTCAACAGGAGAATGAGGCAGTGGCGTGTCGTCGGAAGACGAACCCTCGTGGATGCACCGGCGCGGGGGCCGGACCCCCGCTTTCGATTTCTCGTCGCCCTCGACCAGGAGATGCACTCTGATGACTTCGATCACCGTTCGCAAGCTGTTCCTCATTTCATTCGCCTCGGCGATCGGCACCTGGCTGCCCGCACCGGCCTTCAGCCAGAACCCGGCCGATGCAACCCAGGTTGTTCCAGACGGACGATTCGAGGGTTACCTTTTTCAGGACGCAGAATGCCGCCCATTGCCGTTTCAAACCGACGAGGCGATCGAAAACTTTCTGGCAACCGCCAAGGTTGACTCGATGACCAAGATCCCGGTCGGTGTGTCGGACCCCCAGAAAACTGCTCCTCGCCGGCGACGGGCTGCAAGTCAACGCGGTGTTCAAGGATATCGACCAGCAGGAGCATAAAGTCCGCGACAAGACCGCCGGCAAGACCAAGTTCTATCTCAACTGGCGCGACTGGTACGGGTACGACATTGCGGCCTATCGGCTCGACCGACTCCTCGAGCTGAATCGGGTCCCGCCGGTGATCGAGCGCAAGATCAAACGCAAATCCGGTTCGGCCCAGGTCTGGCTGCAAGGGGTCATCACCGACGCCATGCGCCGCGACGAAGGCTACGATCCACCCAACATCGGCCGTTACAACCAGCAGAAGGAGATCATGCACGTCTTCGACAACCTGGTGGCCAACCGCGACAGCAACCTCGGCAACACCCTGATCGACGCCAACTGGCGTCTCTGGTTCATCGATTGTTCGCGCTGCTTCGGGGCCTCGACCGATCTGCTCTATCCGGAGGCGATCAGCCACTGCGAGCGCAACCTGTTTGAAGCGCTGAAGGCCCTCGACGAGCAGGGCGTGAAGGATCGTCTGTCGCCGTATCTCTCCGATCTGGAAATCAAGGCGCTGCTGATCCGACGCGACAAGATCGTGGACCACGTTCAGGCGCTCATCGACGAATTCGAGGAGATCCACATCTTGTTCGACACCATTGCGGCCGACGAGATCGCCCCGTGGGCGAAAGACTGACCCGCAAAAAAACACTCACCCAACGGGGAGTGGCTCGCGAGTCGGGGGGTACAATCGTGAGCAGTCTTGGAGGTTGCGATGCTGCCCGTTCTCGACAACCAGGCCATGCGCGAGGCGGATCGACACACGATCGAGGATCTCGGCGTACCGGGCATCGTTCTCATGGAAAACGCGGCCACCGGTGTGGTGGACGCCCTTCGCGACGGCTTCCCTGACGCCCGGCGCGTCCTGGTTTTGTGCGGACCGGGCAACAACGGTGGCGACGGGCTCGCCGCGGCCCGCCACCTGAACAACGGCGGGCACGACGTCTCCGTCCTGTTGTTCGGAGACCCGACGGGTTTGAGTCCGGATTGCGCGGTCAACCACCGGCTGGCGATGGCGTTCCAGGTCCCCCTGCAAATCGTCGAGGACGACGACCTGTCGGTGCTCGACGACGAACTCAGGGACGCCCCACCCGATGTGGTGGTGGATGCACTGCTCGGCACCGGTCTCGACCGGCCCCTCGGCGGGCGCTTTCAGGAGGTGGTGCGGCGGGTCGCCGCGTCCGGCGTTCCGGTGCTCGCCGTCGATGTGCCGACCGGTCTCAACGGATCGTCTCCCGCGGTTCCGGGCACGGTTCTTCAGGCCGACCTTACCGTCACGTTTGGCGCCCTCAAACTCTGTCACGTCCTGCCTCCCGCCTGCCATTCATGCGGCGAGGTCGCAGTGGTCGACATCGGCATTGCGCCGGCCGTCCTCGAGGAGAACTGCCACCTGCGGTGGCCGGAAGCCGAGGACATCCACCTGTTGTTGCCCACCCGTTCGCCCGACGCTCACAAAGGGACCTTTGGCCACCTCCTGCTGGTCGCCGGCGCAGAAGGTCGCGGCGGCGCAGTTGCAATGGCCGGCCGGGCAGCGGTGGTTGCGGGATCCGGTCTGGTGACGATGGCGGTTCCCGAACCCGTCGTCCCAGTGGTCGACGCGAGCTGTCTCGAATCCATGACCCACTCCCTGAAGGCCACCGGAACAGGCGAGATCGCCGGACCCGAGGGCATCGAGCCGCTCCTCGAACGGATGACGGCGATTGCTGTCGGACCCGGGATGGGCACCGGCGCCGGCGCCGCGGCCACCCTCGAATGGCTGCTCGAGAACTGGCGCGGCGCGCTGCTGTTGGATGCGGATGCCATCAACCTCCTCGCTGGACCGGCCCGAACGCCTTGACGGTCGCGACATGTCGCCCGTTGTGACGCCGCACCCGGGCGAGCTGGCACGTCTGCTTGGTTGGACGACGGAAAAGGTCGCGGCGGACCGGCTCGGGGCTGCTCGCGAAGCCGCCTCGCGAGCACGGTCCGTGGTGGTCGCCAAAGGGCACCGCACGCTGATCGCCGAGCCGGGCGGCGAGGTCTGGATCAACCCCACCGGCGGCGCATCACTCGCGAGCGGGGGATCCGGAGACGTGCTCACCGGCACCATTGCCGCCTTTCTCGCCCAGGGCCTCGAGCCCGTTCGGGCAGCAATCGCGGGGTGCTGGCTCCACGGACGCGCCGGCGAGCTTGGCTCCGCCGTCTACCCCGCCGCCGTCCCCGCCGCCGAGCTGCCCTCGTTCCTGGCACAGGCGTGGCGCGAGCTCGAGTCACTGTGACCATCCCGCGACGCATCGACAGCCACTCGACCGACGAGACCGAGACTCTCGGCGGGCGAGCTGGCCGTCGAGCTCGCGGGCGGAGACGTAATCCTCCTCGAGGCAGAACTCGCCGCCGGCAAGACAGCTTTTGTCAGGGGGCTCGTCCGCGGCCTCGGAGGAGACTCGACCGATGTCTCGTCACCCACTTTTGTCCTGGTCCAGAGCTACGACTGCAGCGCGGGCTTGATCAGCACCGTCCACCACGTCGATCTCTACCGCCTCGGCGAACGCATCACCGATCTCCGCGAGATCGGGATTGAAGACATTGTCTCGGATCAATCCGCCGTCACAGCCGTCGAGTGGCCGAAGAAGGCCATCGCCACCTGGATTCCGCCCGGCACGCGGGTGTGGCGGATCGGCATCACCGTCGAGGACGATGACACGCGCTCGATCGAGATCACGCCGCCCAACAGCTCAAATTCTTAATTTTGAATTTTGAATTTTGAATGAGTCGCACCCGCCTCACAGTCAGCGGGGCACGCCGGGAAATTCCTAATTCCTAATTCCTAATTCCTAATTGCCTTCACCCGTTCACCAGCCGGGGGTCCGCGCCCGGAAATTCAAAATTCAAAATTTAGAATTTCAGGTTGCCATCACTCCGCCGTCGACGGGTATGACTGTGCCTGTCATCCAGGACGAAGCGTCGGAGAGCAGAAAGACGATCAGAGAGGCCACATCTGCCGGTTGACCGATTCTGCCGAGCGGGTGGAATCCGTCCATCCCCTTGACCTGCTCCGGGCTCATCCCCCGCAGGGCGTGGATCGGTGTGTCGACCACCGCCGGCATGACGGCGTTGACGCGGACCGTGGGCGCCCATTCGAGGGCCAACGACCGGGTGAGCTGGTTGAGGGCGGCTTTCGAAGCGTTGTAGGCCGCCATCCCCGGGATGGCCTTCTCAGCCAGGGTCGACGAGACGTTGACTACCGCAGGCGACCGCCCACCGTGCAGCAACGGGCTCAAACTCCGGCAGAGGAGAAAGGGCCCACGAACATTGACGTCGAAGGTCTCGTCCCAGACTTCGGTCGTGGTGTCGTCGACCGCCGCCATCGGAGCGATCCCGGCGTTGTTGACCAACCCGTCCACCGCCGACCACCGGGAACTGATTTCCTCGGCGAGAGCGGCAACAGCCGCCGGGTCCGCGAGATCGCAGGCCACCTGCCACGCGGCACCGCCGATGGTGTCGACCGCAGCCCGCAGTCGCGCCGGGTCACGCGCCACCAGACACACCTCAGCGCCCTCTCCGGCGAGCAGACGCGCTGTTTCGAAACCGATTCCGCTCGATGCGCCTGAAATAACGATTCGCTTCTCGCGTAGACCTGACATGGATTGTATTTCTCCCGTCTCGAACGGTTGTGCCTCGGTCGGCGCCGGTCGGCGCTATCATGGATAGGGCCATGAACGACGATAACCGGCACTCGCTTCCCGAACAACGTCGCCTCGTACAACGTGTCCTCGCCGGCAACATTCCAGCCGGAAGAGAGATCGATGAGTGCCGGCTGGTACTTGCCCATCAATGCGACGAAGCGGTGGCGTTTCAGGCCCTCTTCACCCTGCTCCGCGGCGCGTTGTCCGATCCGTTCTTCAACATCGACGACACCCAACTGGTGGTCCCGATCCTGAAGGCTATGGCACGAGGTGAGTTGAAGGCAGGAGACCTTTTGTGACGCCGGGTTGGGCAATCGCTGCATTCATCCTTCCCCCCGTCGCGGCGATAGCCTCCGCGGTCTTCGTGCGCCCACGCAACCCCTCGTCGTGGACCGTAATCGTCCTCAACGCTTTGAGTTCGGGCGCCGGGCTCGCCGCATCGGGGCGGGCCACCCTCGAGATCGTCCTCGGAGTCCTGTTCGCCCAGGCCAGCCTGATCCTCACGGTCAATGCCGGGGATCCTCTGGATGTACCTACCGAGCATGTTCGTAGGAGCTGTCTGGGCGCTTTTTGAAACGCCGCTGAGCCCGCTCACGAGGGCCGAAGCGGCGCGCGCGAGAAGGCTCCAACAGCTCGAACAGTTCAAACTCACCACCCTGGAAGAAGATTCCGCACCGAAGGCGACCATTCAAACCAGAGGCGTCGAAGAGGCGGAAACCGTCATCGAAAACCACTACTGCGTCGAGGTCAATTGTTCTGAGTGCGGTGCCGCGGTAGCCGTCCCCGTCCTCCACCACATGGCTCGTTGCTCCTACTGCGGCAGCAATCACCTGGTCGCCGGTCACGAGGAGACCCTGTACGTGACCCTTCCCGAACGGGTCTACGACAGCAACGTCTTGCGCGAGGCCCTCCTCGACCACTACCGCTATCAGCACTACCTCAAGCTCTATGCAAGGTCGGTGGCGCCGCTCGCGCGCAACGCCACCGAGGCGAGCCCGACCGGCGCCCTGGTCACCCGACCCGAGGTCGAGGCCGCCGTCAATGCAGCGGAGGCCGCCGTGTCCCGAAAGGCCGACACCTTCCGCACCAAGCTCGCCGAAAACCTGCACGTCGTGCGCACCCTTCACTTTCTCACCCCGTACCGCCACGGGATGGGCACGCTGTATCAGGCCGCGTTCGGACGCTCGTCGAGCGACCAGGAAAAGTTCCTGCGGTTCGACGTGGGGACGATCGAGGCTTCGGTGTCGGCCACCTCGGAGATCGATGTCCCCCCCATGGGCAAGCTCAGTTATCTGCGGGCGCTGCGACCGGCCGCAGCATTGCCCGAGGATCTCAAGACCCTCGCCATCGACGGCCCGGACGACGACCTCGCACGGGCCTTCGGCAATCTCGACCGCAAACAACTCATCCGGGACATCCAGGTCATACGCCTCGGTTCGCGCTTCACCCGCGAGGTGACAGCGGTCGTCTGGCGGCCGTGGTGGATCGCCGAGGTGCGTGGTCCCGGAATCGATGAGACCGTTCTGCTCGACGGCGCCGCCGGGTCGGTCGCGGGTCCGGCTCCACGGATCAAGGAAGAAGTCTTGACGGATCTACCCCGTGCGGCGCGCGAGCCGGGGGTCGGACTTCGCTTCGTGCCGATGGAGTGTCCGGTCTGCGGCCACCAGTTCTCCTTCGACCCGGACGCCGTTCTGCATTTCTGCCACAACTGCCACCGGGTCTGTGAAGTTGTCGAAGGGCGCAAACGGGATGTTGCTTACGGGCACGTTCCGTTGACCGACGAGAACGGTTGGGACCTGGTGCCGTTCTGGCGTTTCCCACTCAGCTTGAGAACCGGCAACGGCGAGTTGCTGACCGATCTGATGCGACTCAAAGACGGCATCGACGGCACCTTCGATCAGATCGGCGAGGACCACCCCGATCGACAGCACCTTTTCTACGTCCCGGCGATCCGGTGCATCAACCCCCGTCTGATGACAAGCGCTTTCAACCGCCTCTTTCTCTACGCAGTCCGCAACCGGCCGCCGAAGGTCATGAAGAGATTCGACCTCGACCTCCGGCCGCAGCCATGGTCCGTCAGCCTTGCCGAGCCGGAGGCGCGAGATCTGTCACCTCTGTACCTCGCGAACGTGTTCAGCCGCCGCGACATCGCCAGGGTCAACGTCCACCAGGTGGCCTCCTGGCTGTTCGGCGCCACCCAGGAATCTCCGGGCCACCTCATGTACCTCCCGGTCCCGCAGAGCGTCACCGAACCTTTCCGCCGCTATGTCGGCCGTTTCAGGGACGACGCGGTCCATCACGTCACCGGCCGGGGTTGAGACCGGCGCGATCGTCGGCTATCCTCTAGCAGCACTGAGATGGAGGCATCATGGCTGCAGAGATCTTTACCGACGACTGGGCGACGCTCTGGAATGACAGCATCAACGGCAACGCCGACTACAAGAAGGCTGCTACGAAGTGGGAAGGCGCCATCGCCATGCTCATGACCGCCGACCCGGCGATGGGCATCCCCGAGGACAGGATCGTGATCGCCGACCTGTGGCACGGCGACTGCCGCGGAGCCAAGACCGCCGATGCGTCCGAGCTCGAGGACGCCCCCTACCTGATCGCCGCCGAGCCGACGGCATGGAAAAGCGTTCTTGCCGGCAGGACCGACCCCATCGTCGGTCTCATGGGCGGCAAGCTCAAACTTGCCAAGGGCAGCCTGTTTGCCCTTCTGCCCTACGCCAAGGCGGCCAAGGAACTGGTGCGCTCGGCCATCAATGTCGACACCACTTTCCCCGAAGGTTGGGAGTGACGGCCAGGGCTGTTGCCGCCCTGCGGCATCATTTTTTCTTCAATGACTGGTCGGACTTCGTTCTTCAGTACAACGTAAGTTGAAGTAAACAAGCAAATAATCAGAATTCTGCCGCAGTGCGGCAGAATTCTCTTGACAGCTATGCCGCAGTGCGTTATATTTATGGCGTAGGAAATGCCGCATGGCGGCAAGATTCAAAAACCGGCGCCGCAGCGTCGCCAACGCCGAAACGAGATCGGCACAAGGAGGATCGAAAAATGAATGCCAAGAAGAAGTCGAAAGAACTGCAACAGGACATCGTGGATTCCGCCCACAAGATCTGGCTGGCCGGTCTCGGCGCCGTCGCCATGGCCGAGCAGGAGGGTGGCAAGTTCTTCTCCAACCTCGTCGAAAAGGGTGGCAAGGTCGAAAAGAAGAGCAAAGAAATGAGCAAGGAACAGGTTGAAAAGGCCAAGGGCACGATGGCCGGAATGAAGACCGTCGCCGAGAGCTACTGGGAGACCTTCGGCCGCACCGTGGACGACCGGATGACCACGGTCATCCACCGCCTCGGCGTTCCTTCCAAAGAGGAGATCGAGACCCTGACCAAGAAGGTCGAGGCCCTCACCGTGGCGGTCGACAACCTCCGCACCAAACAGGCCTCCGCGTCCAAAGCCGGCGCGCCAAGAAAGGCTGCGCCGAAAAAGGCAGCGGCGAAGAAGCCGCGAAGAGGCCAAGTAAACGCTCGAGAAAGCTTCACATCGGGGAGATCGCTTCCCACCTTGCACCGGCGCCCTCGCGGCGCCGGTTTTTTTGGCTTGTGGCTTGGGGCCTGAGGCTTGAACGGCACCGTTTCCCGGATCCAGGCAGGCACGGCTATCCTTTCTCCGGCCCCGGAAACGCCCCAGGTAGGCCCGGCTATTCCGGTCGTCCTTCCCGAGAGGAGCCACCTTCAACATTGTTGGCCCGCATCGCTCGACCGACGTGGGCGTTCGCATATCCAACAATATTGAAAATGGCACCTCCGCCGCACGTGGCTTGTCCCGGCGTAGCCGAAGGCGAAGCCGGACACCTCCGCCGCACGCGACTCGTTTCAGCACTCTCGAGCGATGTGAGCACTCGAACATTCTTGTGCGGTGGGAAGCTGCGATGGCAAATTCGAAATCCGAAATCCGAAATCCGAAATCGCCGTTCGCCAATTGCGAACGGCGGTGCGGTGGGCTACGCTCGTTGCATGGCCGAACGCATCGCAATCGTCGAAGACGAGCAGAACATCCGTGACAATGTTGCTTTTGCATTTGAACGCGAGGGCTATCGCGTCGCAACCTTTGCCGACGGGCAGGCGGCCTGGGAGGCTTTCCAGAACGACCTCCCCGAGCTTCTGATCCTCGACATCATCATGCCGAGAATGGACGGCCTCGAGTTGTGTCGAAAGGTAAGAAGTCTTTCTGAGACCATCCCCATCATCTTTCTCACCTCGCGGGACGAGGAGTTCGATCGTGTCCTGGGGCTCGAACTGGGCGCCGACGACTACCTGTGCAAGCCCTTCTCCATGCGCGAGCTCCAGGCCCGTGTCAAGGTGCTCTTTCGCCGGGTTGCCCTCGGTCGTGAGACCTCCGGTGGCGACGAAGAGCTGCTCCGCGTCGGTCGGCTCGAGCTCGATCTCCGCCGCTACACGGCCCGGTGGAACGACCGGATGGTGCCCCTGACCGTCACCGAGTTCATGATCCTGAACGCCCTCGCCCGCCGGCCCGGGCACGTCAAGACCCGCGAACAGCTGATGACCGACGGCTACCCCCACGACACCTTCGTGTCGGACCGTACGATCGATTCGCACATCAAAAGGATCCGCAAGAAATTCCTCGCCATCGACGAGACTTTCAACGGCGTCGAGACGGTGTACGGTCTCGGCTACCGCTACACCGAGGAGCCCGGCTGATCCGTCGCCGATGAAGATCCAACTTCCGTCCCGAATCTCCACTCGACTGCTCGCCTTCAACATTCTGTTGGTCTTCCTGCCGGTCGGCGGCGTCTTGTTTCTCGACACCTATGAACGCCACCTGTTGGACGCCCAGGAGCGCACGATGGCGCAGGAGGGCCGCCTGTTGGCGGCCGCCATCGAGGCGCGCGACCGGCTCGACCCTGAGGACGCCCGGCGGATTCTGATTCAGCTCGACCAGCGCCAACTCGCCCGGCTCCGGGTTGTCAACAGTTCCGGCGAGGTCCTCGCCGACTCCGCCCTGCTCGGTCCGCGGCGCGAGGGTGATGAGGCCGCACAGGTTCCGGCAGCGCCCGGGCCGCCCTCCCAGACGAGCGTGCTTTACCGGATCGGCTCCCTCCCCTTCCGCCTGATGCGAGGAGGGGCCGTTGATTCGGACCAGTCGGCCGACTCCGACATCAGCAGCGATCTCCTGACCCGCCCGGAAATCCAGTCCGCCCTCGAGGGCCGTTACGGCGCCGCCACCCGGATAACCGTCGGACCGAGACGGTCGGTGACCCTGCACATTGCCATCCCGGTGAGAATCGAGGGGGCGGTCGAGGGGGCGGTCCTGGTTTCCCAGTCGACGGGCAGGATCCTCCAAGGCTCTGGACGCGGTCCGTCTCGACGTCTTCAAGGTCTTCCTCCTCAGCCTCGGCGCTGCGGTCCTTCTCAGCCTGGTGGCCGCCACCACCATCGCCCGCCCGCTTGGCGGGTCTCCGTCGCCGTGCCGGAGATATTCTGGATCGTCGCGGACGGCTGCGGGGCAGTTTCGTCCCCAGTACGAGGCGGGACGAAATCGGCGACCTGGAGAGGGCGTTGGCCGAGTTGACCGTGCAACTCGAGCAGCATCTCCGCTCGACCGAGGCGTTTGCCGCCGATGTTTCGCACGAGTTCAAGAACCCGCTGGCGTCCATTCGCACGGCCACCGACATGGCGCTCGAAGACGTGACCCCAGGCGAGCGGCGACGATTCCTGCAGATGATCCAGAAGGACGTCGCCCGCATGGAACGGCTGCTCTCCGAGGCACGGGAGATCTCGCGAATCGACGCTCTCCTGGACGATGAGGAGCGGACCCTGGTCCGACTGGACGAACTGGTTCCGGCCCTCGTCGAGAGCTTCAGGCTGCGGCTCGGCAGCACAGGCCCTGCATTCAACGTCCACATTTCGGAAGGCGACGTCACCGTCTTCGCCTCGGCCGACCGTCTGACCCAGGCGTTGGAGAACCTCGTCGACAACGCGGTCAGCTTTTCGCCGCCGGGCGCACCGATCACGGTATCGTTGACCATCGCGGGAGAGTCGGCGAGGATCACGATCGGCGACCGCGGCCCCGGCATTCCCGAAGAGCACCGCGAACGGGTCTTTTCCAGGTTCTTCAGTTATCGACCCGACAGCGACCCCGATCGCAGCCACACTGGTCTCGGTCTGGCGTTGGTGCGGGCGATTGTCGAGAGCTACGGGGGAACGATTGCGGCCGCACCGAGGCACGAAGGCGGAACCGAAATGGTCGTTTTCCTGCCGTTAGACCGTGCGCCCTTTCGACGTTGACACGATTTCGCGGACCCCGAACGGATCGAGCCGGTCGAGCGGGAGACGGCGCCGGTACCACGACGGCCGCCGGGTGCTGACGTTGCCGCCGTGAAAGACCTGGAGCAGAAAGGCGCCTTCGATGTGCCGCGTCGAAAAACGATCCTCGAGTTCCACGTGATCGCAGGAGTAGGGGTTCATCCCGCCCCTGAACGCCGCCAGCGGCGACGGCACGTCCCTCGAATACGCAGCGAGCTTCCCCCTCGCGAGGTCGTAGCGGAGAAAAGCCCTCGTAAAACAGACCTGGACCTCGCTCTCGACCGCATCCACCGTCTCGAACCAGTCTTCGTGAATGGCGTCGTCTGAGTCCATCCTCGTCAAGGTCTGATTCGGCTCCCCCACCCAGCCCCCGTACCAGTCATCCTGCTCGACGACCGTGACCCAGTCGAGGTCCGCAAGAGCGGACGCAACCCCGGGCGCGCTGTTTGTCGAACACAGGAGGACGGCCGGCACTCCGAAGCGGCCCACCGACGGCACGAAGAATGAGCGGAAGAGCTCCAGGCGCCGCTCGAGCCACGACTCGTCGCAGTGATTGGCGGCGTTTCTGGGGTCGTGGGGCCGAGGAACCGAGAACCTCGTCACGACGACGTGCGGCGCCTCGCGCAGGTATTCGAGACCGCTCACCGCCCGGGGGTACCTACCGGCGCAGTTGACATTGGGTCGGTGCCACCGGAAACCGTGGCCGGGGTCGTAAGCCTCTTTCCGAAGTCGAATCCCCATCCGACCACGAACACCACGTTGGTCATCCTCGCCCAGTCGAGCGACCCGTAGAATTGGGCGTCTGTCCGGCCGCTGAACGCGCTCTCGACCCGCAGGGTCCACCGCAGAATACCCGGACCCAATGGTCTCCGCCGGCCGGCATTGAACGAGAGGATCCCGTGGTGGATCTGGACGCCGTTCCACTCAACATCCATCATGCCGGTGCCCAGACCAAAGACCCACTGGCCCCCTTTCGGACCCGGGTTGAGGCGGCGTTCCATCCCAAACGTCACGACCTTGTGGTGGGAAACCGGGGTCAGCGCGTTGCAGTTGGGCGTTTCAGCGCAGAACTCTTTGCTGTCGTGGTCTGAAGTGTTGACATCCACGAATAGCGCCCACTTGTGGTTGAACGCCCACGCGCCTTCGATGCCCCAGGTCATCTGCAACCCCATTGTCGCCGTCGGGCACGATTTGCGAGTCGGCTCGGCGAGCACCGATCTGCACCCCGATCTCTCCGCACCTTTCACCGCCATCATCGGCAAAAACGCCCGCGACGCTCACGAGGGGAAGAGAGACCGCGATCAGTCCGCAGAGCAGGATCTTTCGAGCCATTGAAGAAGCCTCACAGTAATGTGATCGATGGGAGAGCACCCATTGGAACAGGGAATGCTCTGGTCGTCTCATCGTCGTGCCAGGCATTGTATCTCGAAAAACGCGATCCGGTATCGGCGCCTTTGGGACCCGCCGGAAGCCGTCGCTTGCCGCCACTCAGAGCTTGTGAAGTTTTTTTCAAGAGCTCTTCTCCCAGGTTCCTGGAGGTGGTAGGATCTTGCGACGGTGGTCAAAAGGGTGAGTTCTTCCCCCTCCCGGCCGCCTTAAGAAATCAGCCCGTGGCCGGACCAACCGGGCCCTGGCCGCGAAAGAAGGGACGGACGCCTATGATCGTCGGAATCGTCAAAGAGAGCTTTCCGGACGAAGCCAGGGTCGCGATGATCCCCGCTCTGGTGCCCCAGCTGGCCAAGGTCGGCATCGAGGTGGTCATCGAGAGCGGAGCGGGGGATGCCGCCGGGTTCCTGGACACCGAATACAGCGCCAAAGGGGCCAAGGTGGTCCCCGGACGCGCTGAGGTGTTCAAGACCGCCGACCTCATCGCCCAGGTGCGTGCGCTGGGGGCCAATCCCCAGGAGGGCGCGAGCGACCTCGACCTGATGCGCAGCGGCCAGAACATCGTCGGTGTCTGCGAGCCGCTGACCGAGTTCGAGGCCGACAAGGCGATGGCGGCCAAGGGCGTGGCTCTTTTCTCGATGGAGATGATGCCGCGTATCACCCGGGCCCAGAGCATGGACGTCCTGTCGTCAATGGCCACCATCGCTGGCTACAAGGCGGTCCTGATCGCCGCCAATACCCTGCCCAAGATGTTCCCCATGATGATGACCGCCGCCGGCACCCTCGCCCCGGCCAAAGTCTTCGTCGTGGGAGCCGGAGTCGCCGGCCTGCAGGCCATCGCCTCGGCAAAAAAACTCGGCGCGATCGTCCAGGCCTACGACGTCCGCCCGGCGGTCAAGGAGCAGGTCGAGAGCCTCGGTGGAAAATTCGTCGAACTCGAGCTCGAGACCACGACGGCCGAAGATGCCGGCGGCTACGCCAAAGAACTTGGCGAGGATTTCTACCGCAAACAGCGGGAGATGATGAACAAGGTCATCGCCGAAAGCGATGTCGTGATCACCACTGCAGCCATCCCCGGGAAGAAGGCGCCGATTCTGGTCACCACCGAGATGGTCAAAGGCATGCGTTCCGGATCGGTCATCGTCGACCTGGCAGCCGAACGCGGCGGGAACTGCGAGCTGACCAAGGCCGGTGAGACCGTTGATTTCAACGGCATCAAGATCATCGGCCCGGTCAACATCCCCGCGACCGTCCCCCATCACGCCAGCCAGATGTACGCCAAGAACATCGCAACCTTCCTCCTCCATCTGATCAAGGAAGGCAAAATCACAATCGACACCGAAGACGAAATCACCGCCGGGACCCTGATTACTCAGGGCGGCAAGGTGGTGCATCCGCGAGTCCTCGAGGCCATGGGCGCCTCGGCCGAAGGGAGCAATTGACATGGGTAGTCTCGTCATGCTCATTACGGTCTTCGTGCTGGCGATCTTCGTCGGTAACGAGATCATTTCCAAGGTGCCGCCAACGCTGCACACCCCGTTGATGTCGGGGTCCAACGCGATCTCAGGCATCACGATCATCGGCGCGTTGATCCTGGCGGGTGTCATGGAGGACCAGACAGGATTCAATCAGCTGGCGAAGATCATGGCCTTTGTGGCGGTGATTTTCGCGACCATCAACGTGGTCGGCGGGTTCCTCGTGACCGGCCGCATGCTCAAGATGTTCCAACGGAAGTAGGCGGGGGATTGACATGCTAGATCAGAACATCGTCAACATCGTCTATCTCATCGCAGCGGTCTTCTTCATCCTCGACCTCAAGATGCTCGCCCATCCGCGAACCGCGGTGCGCGGCAACCAACTCGGCGCCCTCGGCATGGTGCTCGCCATCGTCGCAACCCTGGCCAGCGGCAAATGGGACTGGACCTACATCATCCTCGGTATCGGCATTGGCTCCTTCATCGGAGCGGTGGCCGCGCTCAAGGTGAAAATGACCTCCATGCCCGAGATGGTCGGTCTTTTCAACGGCTTCGGCGGCGCAGCCTCGGTTCTGGTCGCCGGGTCGGCACTGGTCGCAACCTTCAACGCCGTGGGCGCGGGACTTGGCGACAACAGCATGCAGATGAAGGTCGCCACTGTGTTGTCGGGCATTATCGGATCGGTCACGTTCTTCGGATCGTACGTGGCCTTCGGCAAGCTGGGCGAGTTCCTGTGCGTCAAGTGGAAACTCCACACCTGGCAAAAGGTCATCAAGTACGGGTTCTCGCTGGCGGTGGCCGGCGGCGGCGTCTGGTATGGCCTGAGCATTGGGATCAACCGCCTGTCCATCGCATTCATGGCATCCATGCTCCTCATCGCCGGTCTCCTTCTGCTGAAAAAGGACCGCTTCCCGGGGATGGACCTGCTCAAGGGGCTGGCCGCAGTTGGATCGGTGGCATTGGGCGTGATGCTGGTCCTCGACCCGTCGAACACCGCTCTCTTCTGGGTGTTGGTGGCGGTCGCGGGAGTGCTCGGCGTCATCCTCACGGTGTCGATCGGCGGCGCCGACATGCCGGTCGTGATCGCCCTCTTGAACTCCTACTCCGGTCTGGCTGCTGCAGCCACCGGTTTTGTCATCAACAACACCGTGCTGATCATCGCCGGCTCGCTGGTTGGGGCCTCGGGCATCATCCTCACCAAGATCATGTGCAAGGCCATGAACCGCTCGTTGACCAATGTGCTCTTCGGCACCATGGGCCCGACCGCCGACACGCCGGACGCCGACGAGGTCTACAAGACCGTCAAATCGGCCTCGGCCGACGAGGTCGCGATGACCCTCGAGGTCGCACAACGCGTCCTCATCGTTCCCGGTTATGGGCTCGCGGTTGCGCAAGCGCAACATGCGGTGCGCGATATCGCCAGCTTCCTCGAGAGCCAAGGGCATTACGGTTGAATACGGGATCCACCCGGTGGCCGGACGGATGCCAGGCCATATGAACGTCCTCCTCGCCGAAGCCGACGTGCCCTACGACCAGCTCAAGGAGATGGACGAGGTCAACGCGACCATGGACCAGGTGGACGTGGCCCTCGTGGTCGGCGCCAACGACGTCGTCAACCCGGTTGCGCGCACTGACCCCAAGAGCCCGATCGCCGGCATGCCGATCATCGACGTCGACAAGGCGCGGACCGTGGTTGTGGTCAAACGCAGCCTGAGCCCGGGTTTTGCCGGCATCCCCAATCCCCTCTTTGCCGCCGACAACACGCTGATGTTCTTCTCTGACGGCAAGAAGGCCATGCTCGAGCTGTTGGCCGCCCTCAAGGAGACCTGAGGTCATTTCGTCACAATCCCGTTGCAACCGCCCGCCTCACGGCGGGCGGTTTTTTTTCGGATACACTTCGCCGGTGAAGAGTCGAATCCGGATCCTTGCCACGGTGACGTTGCTGCTCGCGGCGGGAGTCTGTTCCGCCGTCGAACGGGTCGAGATCGTGCTCGACGCGTCCGCCGGCATGTGGGAAGGCGCTGGGGACGGCCCACCCCATTTCGTCGCCGTCCGTGAGGCGCTTCAGGACTACGCGGCGGGGTCAGTGCAACGTCAGGGTCGTCCGGAGATCGCCCTTCGTATCGTTGGAGGCGGCATTCCCCTCGCCGGCGATGATTGGTGCGGCGACACCCGCCTCGTGCTGCCGTTCGGCCTGATCGACCCGCAGTCGTTTCGCGAAGGCCTCGAAGACCTCGTGCCGCGCGGTGGCCGCCCATTGGTCCGGGGACTGAAGGCAGCAATCGACGACCTCGCGGAAGCCCAGGACCGGCGGCGAATCGTGATCATCACATCGGGCTCCGATCAGTGCCATGAAGACATCATCGAGACTATCAAGGACATCGTCGGGTCGGAACCCGCCGATCGAGGTCAGGATTATCGGGCTCGGGCTCGATCGGGCTCTCGCGAATGCGGCGACTCTATTGGCCCCCACCCGCAATCTCTTCGAGTCCGCGGTGCTGCCCGACGCTCTTGAGTGGGCCCTTCAACCGACCGACACCCGCCCGTCGGTGGCGCGTCAGATCGATTTTCAAATTGCCCTCGGCCCGACACCCTTGATCTCCTCCGCAATCGATTTCAGCGACGCCAGCGGCAGCGAGAGGGCTTACTCGGCCGTCGAGGACGGGCGGGCTCGTGTTCAGTTGACCCCGGGCCGCTACCGCGCCAGGATTCAAAAGAACGACCGTGAGGAAATCGAGCTGTCGGGGCTGGTTGTCGGGGGCGCCGACCAGATCATCGAAATCACCCTTGCCGACGTTCCTCCGGTGACCCTCGAGGTGGAACCCGACATCCCAACTGCGGGTGGGTTCGTCCACATCGGGTATTGGGGCGCGCCCGCCGGGCCGACATGGGTCGCGTTGGCGACGCCGGATTCCGACCTCGACGAATTCGTGGTCCGCACCAGAGCCGGCAAAGGCCGCGGCGGGGTGGCCCTCGAGGTCCCGTATTCGCCTTCTGAACTCGAGGCGCGATTCATGTTCGAACCACTTCCCGGAGTTTCCCAGCTGCTCGGAGCCCTTCGCTTCAACACCCGGTACCCTCAAGCTCGCATCGAGAGCCCTGACAAGGTCGAGAACGGAAAATTGATCACCATATCGTGGAGCGGACCGGGGCTCAGCGGTGACCACATCACAATTACCGTAAAAGGCGCCGATGACACCGACCACAGCGTCTGTCTGCCGGCCGCCCGCGAGAACGGCACGTCAACCACCACCGCTCCGGCCGACGCCGGCGACTACACGATCTTCTACCGCTCGGGGTTGGGGAAGATCCTCGCCCGTCAATCGTTGGAGGTTTTCGAGGTGCTGGCAACACTGAACGGTCCTGGGACGGCCGCGCCGACGGCGATCCTGGAGGTTGCGTGGACCGGGCCCGACGCCGCGCAGGATTTTCTCAGCATCGCGACTCCGGGCTCCCCCGACGACGACTACGTGAGTTGGGCGCCCACCACAGGCGGCAACCCCGCCCGTCTGCAGGCCCCACCCGACCCGGGATCCTACGAGGTTCGCTACATCCGTTCGATCGACGGCGTAGCGCTGGCCCGTCGCGGCCTCGAGGTGGCGGCTGTCCAGATCGAACTGAACACCCCGGAATCGGTTCGGGCCGGGACGCGATTCAAGGTTCAATGGACCGGTAGCGCTCGCTCGGGCGACTTTCTCGCGGTGGCGAAGATCGGATCGAGTACCGGCGACTCGCTGGACTTCTCATTTGCCGCCGCAGGCAGCCCGTCGACCCTCGCGGCGCCGTTCGAGCCCGGAGAGTATGAAGTGAGATACGTGTCGGGCTCCGATCTCGAGGTCGTGGTCGCCGCGCCGTTGACGGTGTACTGACGGTGTTCGGGGATGAATAGTCTTGAAGAATGGGTTGTCTTCATGTGTCAGGCGATCGGCCCTCATCGGGGTTGGCAACCACCCGCCGTGAGGGCCGTACAATCGAGCGGCCACGGAGCTTCGGCTACCGGGGCTTCAAATTCCAATCAACGTCCCGAGGAGTGTCAATGAGACTCACGAAATTCTCGCTTCCCCTGTTGTTTCTGGCTGCCTCTCTGGCCCACGGTCAGGGCACGCCACCGATCGCGCTGACCGCCCACGTGGAAGCGCTGGGCAGAGGTCTCGACGGCACTGTCGTCGGAGCCGTATTTCAGATTGCTCCAGAGGACCGTGAACGAACAGGAGACCGCGTCCGGGTGGTCACGACGCTTCGCTCCGGCGAGCGAGATCGTGGACCGCCAGAGCGCGGTCGTGGCCATCGAGGCCGACGGCACGGCGATGCTCTACCGCGAGTGGGACCCGGGCGATTACGAACTGCAGATCGCGATCGGGACGCTCGACGGCAGGGCCGGCGGCGTCTGGTTCGGCGATATCGAGGTTCCCGAGTCGCTCGAGCCCTTCGAGGCACCCGAGGGCGCACCGATCGACGCGATCGCCCTCGATCTCACGCCACCCAGCAAGGGCGCGGTGACGTTCCGGCCGCCGCCCAACCTCGGCGGTCTCGGGGCTGTCCAGCTCGAGGTCGACGCCCCGGAAAACACGGCGTCGGTGGAGTTCTTCAACGACGGTTCGAGCCTCGGCCGGCGCAACCGCGCGCCGTGGACGGTCTCCATCCCGCTCGGGGACATCCTCAAACGGACTCAAATCTCGGCGATCGCCTACGACGCCGACGGCGAGTACCTCGGCGAAGACGCTCTGGTTCTCAACAGTCCCATCGGGACAGATCGGCGTGCAGATCCTGCTGGCGCCGGAATCCACCATCAGGAACGGCATGCGGAAAATCACCGTCGCCACCAGCGGCGGCAAGGAGATCCAGCAGGTCCAGCTGCACCTCGACGCCGACATGGTCGCTCGCTGGGCCACCTGCCCGTGCGTGACCGAGGTCGCGGTGTCCAGGACTGCAGCAGGCGGCCATTCTGTCGGCCGAGGTCGTGGACTCGCAGGGAACCCGCGGCGACGCCGTCCTCACCCTGGGCGGCGGTGGCGGTTTCGTGGGCTCGGTACGGGTGGAGCTGGTCGAGCTGCCGGTTGTCGTTCTCGATACTCACGGAATCCCGGTCGTCGGTCTGGAACAGACTGATTTCTCCAGTCTTCGAGGACGGCACTGAGGTCGACGTCGAAGGATTCGGTACCACCCAGGATCTCCCCTTGTCGCTCGCCATCGCCGTCGACACGTCGGGCTCGATGATCGAGGATCTTCCCAAAGGTCCGGCAGGCGGTGCGGGGCTTCACGGACGAATTGCTCGAACCCGGAGACCAGGCGGTGCTGATCCGGTTCTCCTGGGACGCCAAGGTCCAGGTCAACTGGACCGACAATATCCAGGCGCTGGTCGGCGATCTCGACACCGTGACGCCGGAGGGCGGCACCTCGCTGCACGACGCCGTGGTTCGATCGTTGGAGCAATTCCGCGGACGCCGGGGCCGGCAGGCCGTCGTGCTGCTCACCGATGGCGAGGACACCACGTCGCGGACCGATTGGCGTGTCGTCGAGCGCTTCGCCCACACCATGCGCATTCCGATTTTCTCCATCGGTCTCGGGGTCGGCAAGCTCGATTTCTCCAGCCGCAAGGTGCTCAAGGCGCTGGCCGAGGAGACCGGCGGTGAAGCGTTTTTCCCGAAGCAGGTCGAAGAGCTGCCCGCGGTGTATGCCCGGATCGCGGAGCTCCTCCGGTCGCAGTACCTCCTGTGGTACCAGTCCCCGTCGGACAAACCGCCCGAGCAATTCCGGTCGATCGAGGTCAAGACCAACGACCCCGAGGTCGAAGTCAGGACCATTTCGGGCTATTACCCCGGCAAAGTGAGCAATTTTGAATTCTGAATTCTGAATTTTGAGTTTGGCACGCGAGACGCGTGCCTTTCGAGGCTTCGCACGAACGCGAAGTCGTCACAGGCAGATCGTCCTGCTTATCACGGCGGAGTCCATTGGACGCAGCGAGACGGGCAGCCGTCCCGGCTGCCAGTCAACCTCGTCGGGCCGTGCTCGGTCCGTGCCCAATCCGTCGCTCAAGATACGCGATCGGTCATTCAAAACTGAGAATTCCAAATTCATAATTCAGAATCTGACCCCGATCCAGAAGTCGGTTTCCCAGCTTGTGTAGGTCTGGTCGAAGTTCCAAAGTTTGACCCAGTCAAAGTGCATCGGCAGACCGAACAGATTGATATCGAAACCGAAGCCGTAGGAGGAGACCCCGTCGACGAGGGCGCCATCGTCGTAAAATGTGAAGCCCGGCTGGCCGAACATGTTGAACTCCTGCCCGGCGGCGTTTTGATACCAAGCGGCGCCGACATCCATGAAGACCCGGCCGCGAATGCCGCCGATTCTCAGGAACGCGAGGTCCATCCGGTCCACCAGCGGAAAACGCCACTCGAGGTTGACGAAGAACGTCCGGTTGCCCGACAAAGAGTAGGTCGGATACCCGCGCAGGGTGTCGAGACCGCCGTAGGAGTAGATCCAGGGCTGGTTGCCTTCCGCGAACCCCGCCCACCCGCGAAAAGCGAACTCGCTGCGCTGCGAGGTCGGAACGTAGGCGCGGGCGTCGAGCGCAACGTTCTGCGTCAACGCACCACTCTCATCGGTGTCGTAGGCGTAGTAATAGTTCGCCTCCCACCGAGCTCCTTTGTGCGGGCCGTAGCTCTTCCAGAAGGTCGTGTCGCCGGAGGCGCCAACGCCAAGGAAGGGCGCCTTGTTCTGCGACGACCTCGTCTCGATTTGACCGGTCTCCTCGTCGTAGCCGATCGGTTGATCGTATTTACGGTCGAGATATCCTGCGCGGGCAGTCAACCGATAGTACGTACTGAGCGGGTATCGCACGTTGAACTGGGCCGTCGTGTACCGGTAGAGCTGTTGCTTCTCGGTCACCGTCAATCGCAGCGGATCGTACCCGGTGATGTAGTAACTGCGGCTGTCGTACAGCTGGACACCCCATTGGAGGCGCGGCTCGAGGTTTTGATAGCTGATCAGGAAGTTGGCAAAGGTGTCGACGCTGTCAAGCAGAATCGTAATTCTCCGGTCTCCGTACATATCCGACAGGGTGAAATACGCCTGTCCGAGAAACTGGTTGGTGGTGTCGATACCGATATACGCCCCGGCGTCCTCGAGATAGAACTTGCGGCGCTTGACCTCTTCCCCTTTTTCGGGGTCGACGGCGATGCTCACCGCCGGGACAAAGGGCTCGAGCTTGATCTCTTCCGTCGGTGGCTCCGATTTGCCCACTTCGACACCCTGGTTCGCGTCGGCGCCGTACAAACCCCACACCCCATTGGAGTAGGCCTGAAAACCGACCCTCTCGCCCTCCAGTGTTTCCGCTGCAACCGGGTTGAGCGCCGCACCGATGACGTAGGTCAGGCGGGTCAACTCGCGGGTATCGAAGTCGAGCCGATAGATATCGAACACGCCTTGCTCGCGATCCGACGAGAAGTACAGACGTTCGCCGTCGGGCGAATAGGCGGCCCCCTCGTCCTCTCCGGGACCGAACGTCAGCTGTTCGCGGTTCGTGGGATCCGCGAGGTCGAGACGGACGAGCTTGCTCGGACCGCCCCGGTTCGAGGAATAGACCAGCGAACTTCCGTCGGGTGAGTACGCCGGCGCGGCATCGTAGGGCACGTCGTTGGTCAGATTGGACACGCCGCCGGTTTCCAGATCGAGAACAAAGATGTCGAACTGCTCGTTGGAAACGGCGTGGAAGGCCACGTGCCGCCCATCCGGCGAATAGGCCGGCTGCGACGGCTGGTCCACCGGAAGATCGACGGGGTACTCCTTGGCGATGCCGCCCTTGCGGACGTCCAGCAGCAACAGCGAGCGCGTGCGCTCGGTGCGGGCGAAAACCGCCACATAGTTGCCGTCCGGCGAATACGCCAGATCCCGCCCCTCGGCCGGTCCGACGGTCAGCCCCTGGGCGACGAGGTACTGGTACTTGGTCGTCATGCCCTTGGTCAGGTTTTTGTAGAGATTCCGGTCCGGCAGCCCGAAGATGGCAACATCCACATCCTGTTTGTAGGTGGTGAACGCAGCCACCAGGTCACCCGACGGAGAGATCGCAGGCGAGGTCTGGCTGGAGTTGAGAAAACCCGGAACCCGGAACTTCCGACCGAACTCCCCGGGAACGCCGCGAACCGTGAATGGCTGATAGGTGCGTCGCAGCCAGGTGCGGAACGCGGCATCGAATTCTTCGGGTTCCATGTTGAGGACCTTGTCCAACGGCCGGCCGACCTGGCCTCCAAAATTGCCGCGAAAAGAGAACACGAAATCGCGGACCACATCCTCGCCCCACTCCTCCTCGATGTATTCGAACACCTTGTGCCCGTAGCGGTAGGCGAGAAATCCCTGCGGGGGGTTCATGATGGAGGGGACCTGGTCCGACAGGGCCGCGTCCCGCATGTACATTTCGTCGCGGGAATCCTCATCGTTGCCGAAGTACGACGCCATGCCTTCCATGAACCACAGCGGCGGTCGGGCGTAGACGAGGCGCCCACGTTTGCCGCCGAAGAAGATCTCGTACTGAAAAATATGCGTGAGCTCGTGCTGGATCAGACCCTGCAGTTCACGTTCCGGAAGGTCGACCGGCATCACCATGCGGTTGCGCACCGGGGTCGCGAACGCGCCCACACCTTCGGGAATGAAACCGACGATGACGTTGGTCTCCTCGAACTCTGCGTGCGTCGCATAGATGATCAACGGCACCGGTTCCAGAATCTGAAAGTTCAGCTGCCGGGCGATGTCGTCATACGCGCTCTCCGCATACGAGGCGACCTTTTCAAGCGCCGGCTCGACACGATCGTAATAGGAGATCTTGAAGTGCGGGGTCTCATAGGTCTTCCACTCGAATTTGTCCCAGCGAACCTTGTTCTTGCCGCCGATGTAGGGGTTGTAGGGGTTCAGCTGGGCCGTGGCGGGAACCGCAGCGAGCAACAGCACTCCGAGGAATCTCAGTACCTTCATCTCATACCTCCGCAGATGACGACTCAATGACCAAAAACAGTCCTTTCGGGTTTCGGGCCGATAGGCACCATCGTCAATCATCAGTTGGCGTACAGCGCGCGTTTGACCTGCACCACCCTCGGCACGAAGACCCCGATGAGACGGTTCTGCAGGGTGTAGAGGTCGGCAAACATATCGGTGTACTCTTCGAGCTTGCGCTCGTCTTGCGGTTTGAAATCGGTGATCTGTTCCTGGTGGACGATCGAGCCCGTCGCGCCCTCGATCACCACCAGCAGGATGTCGTAATTGAAACCGGTCTCCTCGACCAGGACCTGACGAAAGTAGGTCTGCCCGTCCTGCGGGGAGACGTACTCCTCGGTGGTGTAACCTGAACGGTCCAGCACCTTGACGTCGATGGCCGCGGCAACGATCAGATCGGCGCCGGTCTCCTCGTTGATCGTCTTCCAGAACGCCGGGTCCATCGCCAGCTTGGCGAGGTTTTTCGACGGTGGCCGAAGGTCCTCGGCCTGCGGCAACAGGTTCAACTCGGCCTCGCGGCGCAGGATCTTCCGGAGGTAGATCTCAAACTCGCGGGCCGCGGTCAGGTCCACCGACTGAACGCTCTCGCCCTCGCGCGGTTCGATCATGACCGGCCCGACAAAGACGCTCTCGGTGCCCTCGAGCGCGAGCTCGGGCTTGAGCTGCAGTTCGATGCGGACCTCCCGCGCCCCTGCCGAGGCAATCGTGGTTGCCGCCAGGAACAGGGCCACGAGCTCAATTATCTTGTTTCGCATCGTCTTTCCCTTCGTCCCCGGTCTCCTCGATCTCCTGCGGCGGCGCGATGAAGCTCGCGTAGAATTCCTGGAAACTCACGTAGTTTCGCTGAAGCGCGTCGTCCTTCGGATCGATGGACAGCCCCGTCTGATAGGTCAGCAGGGCCTGTTCGAACAGTCCGTTGGCTTCCTGGGCGACCGCGATGTTGTTGAGGATCTCCGGTTGGTCCGGGGTCAGCTCGTTGGCGTGTTGAAAACGAAGCAGCGCTTCCTGCCAGTAACCCCGCCGGGCCGCCTTGTAGCCCCACTCCATCTCCGCGCTGGCTTCCTTCTTCGCGCCGTCTCCGGCCGCAACGTGTGTGGAAGCAAGGACCATCGCCACCACGAACGCCGCACCGACCTTTGTGAACCACCGTCGTGTCAGCACCTCAATCTCCCTCCGCAATTCGGCGCCCCTCGATAGACGCTTCGGGTTTCTGGCATCTCAGCCACCGTACGGATAGTAACCGGTAATCGTCCGCACCTTGGTTTTGGGTCGATCCACCTCGACCTTGATCTTTCGCAACTTGTCCGGGGGTTCCTCGGAGTTCGACGAGTAGGCGAGCAGGTACTGGGTTCTCAGCTCCCGGTTGATCTCCGAGTAGATGTCGTCGAGTTCCGACTTTTCTGAAACAAAGAACGAGCGACCACCGGTTGCGTCGGCCAGCTTGCTGAGCTGCCACCTGGTCGTGACCTTGGTCGACGAAATGCTCACACCGATCGTGTAGATCGTCACACCCATTCTCTGCGCATAGCCGAGTGCGTCGTCGAATCCGTTCTCGGAGGCAGTGTCATCGCCGTCCGTCAACACCACCATCGCCCTTCTCCCCGTGACACCGGAAAACTGGAACAGACCCATCACGATGGCGTCATACAGAGCGGTCGACCGATCGGCGTAGAGAGCCAGCAGGGCGTTCTCGATGACGGTGAAGTTGGCGGTGAATCCCGTCAGCATGTCGGGACGATCCGAAAAGGTCTCGATGAAGGCGCGGTCGCGCGGTCTCAGGAGATCGCGGAGAAAACCCATCACCACCCGCTGGACGGTGGGCAGCGTGGTCTCCATCGAACCGGAGGTGTCGAGCACCATGCCCATCCGCACCGGCAGGTCGCGGTGGAGTGAGAAATGCGAGATCTCCTGGGGCACCTTGTCTTCGTACACGGTGAAATCATCGATGGTCAGGTCTTCGACCGGGTTCCCTTTGTTGTCGAGCACGGTCACCGGAAGTTCGATGGCCGTGACCTTGACCACCGTGCCAAACTGTGGCGAATTGACGAACTGGATGTCCTCGGCCTGATCGCCACCGGCCAGCGTTGCGACGGCACGCAGATAACCGAACTGACCGGTCGCGGCGAGCGAGACATCCGCCGCAAACGGTGGTTCGTGGAGCGTGGTGAGGGGCTCGTCGTTCCAGTACAGCTCGAGCTGCTGCAGTTCGCCGTCAGAGGGTATGTTGAGTTCGGCCTCCACCCTGACGTTGCCGCCGGCTCCCATCCGCCGCGGACACCGGTTTCAGACGCACGTGGAAACGTTCACGACCGACGTTCAACGTGTAACCGTCGCGCGCGATCTCTTCGTCCCGAGCGTCGTAGCCGATGACCATCACCGAGGTCAGCCTCGGCAAGGGACCGAGGTTGAGATCGATATCGAACGGCGGTCTGTTCTTGGTCAGAACCGCTTCGTTGTCGATGAAAAAGGTCACCTTCTGGACCTCTTCAAGGGCCAGAGCCTCGAACCGCTGCAAGCCCGCTGACGGCGTCGCCTTCCGGGCCGACCAGACGCAGGGTCGGCTGTTCCTCTTCCTCTTCCGCTTCTCGAACCGAGTTCCGCCTCGATGGCCGCTACCCGGGGATCGACGTATCCGTCTATCGCTGACTCCGAAAAATTGAGAGCGACCACGGAAAAGGCCTGCTCCTTGATCGAACCGTGCTTGGAATGAACGTCTTCGATCTTCAGCCGCAGCAGATAGTCACCGGGCCGCAACATTCGGTCGAGGAGCAGACCGACCTTGTCGTCGGTCTGTGGCATCGAGTAGATGTAGCGGAAGCGGTCCACCATGACCTCTCCCGCGCTGGTGATCTCCCCCACCACATCGAGTTGCACGACTTCGACATCTCCTACCGGAGTGGTCCCGAGACCTTCCACATCGACTTCGACGGAGAACCCGACCTCGACCAGCCCTCCCCGTGCGCCCCGCGAATCGGTCTCGATCGAGAAGTCCATCGGCTCGGCGTCGTCGTCGAGCAGGGCGGAAAACTCCATGAAGCGGTGGGATGTCGCTTCGAGCCCGCCCTTTTCGAAGGTGCGGAGGTGGTTCATCGCCGACAGGTAGGTGGGGTCGCGGCTCCACATTGCCGCGGCATTCAAGAGACGCACCGTCACGTCACCGTTCGGACACTTGAAGGCTGGGCTGTCGAACTTGTTCTGTGATGGTAAACCCGCCCATTCCCCCATACTGGCTTTGAACACCGGTGGCGTAGAGCCGTTGATAGCCTTCGATGGTGGTCCACATCTCCCAGCGACGCAGCATGTCCGGCTGGTAGAACAGCACCACGACGTTTTCGCCGAGCCCTTCGATATACTGCCACACCCAGAAGTCCATGGGCTGAAAGACGGCATCGCAGCGAGCCTGGTGGCGAAATGTCGGCGGCCCGTGGATGAGCAGGATCCGAGCCCGGTCCTCGAACGTGTTTCCGAACTCCGAGCGGGCAATGGCGAGGCGCTCCTCGTACATACCTCGAAAGGCGGCACCGAAACCGGACTGCCGGCTCCACAGAAGCCACAGCCGCTCGACGAAGGCCTTGCGCTGCGCCTCGGTTTCGAGGGACAGGAAGGCCTGGCGCTGTTCCTTGGTTATGAGCGGATAGACTTCCTCATTGAGCCACACCAGCCAATAGGCGGGGATCTGGGGTTCCTGCTTTTCTTCTTTGTCGGCTCGAGCATCCGCTATTCCGGACGTCGTCACCAGCAGGATCGCGACAATGCACCCGATGACCAGCACCTGGCTGGAGATCCGCGGTTTGAAGGTCGTGTCCATGTCGCTGAGCACCCCCATAGAGTAACCCGGTTTCGACAACTGTCCAGCAGCTGAGGGCTTTGCGAAAGCCCCACCCAAACTCAACTATGCAACACAAAAAACGCCGGTTACCTTTCAGTCATCCAGGAGGTACGCAGCCTTCGAGCGAGGTTGTCGAGAGTTCACCAATCCAGGGGAAGCCAGGCACCCCTGCCACACGTGACTTTCCGCACGCGCTTCCCGAGAGGAGCCAGGCACGCGGCCCGTCGGACGGGCCGGATGCCAGGCACCTCCGCCGCACGTGGTTTCGATCAGAGCGTTCGGAGCGTTTCCCGTCAGGTGAGCGAAGTGCGGGTGGAAAATCCGAAATTCGAAATCCGAAATTCGAAATTGCCCCTCAGGTCTGCAGCACCCCAACCTTGAAATCATCGATCCGGGTCTGGTGGGCCGCAGCGGCAATCGACCTGGCGAGGATTTCCCGCGTGCGGCGTGGGTCGATGATCTCATCCACCCACAGTCGCGCCGCGGCGTACCGCGGGTCAGAAGCGGCGGCAAACCGGGCCTGGATTTCGGCGAGCAACGAGGCCCTTTCAGCATCTGCGACGTCTTCACCGCGGTTCTTGAGCTGGATGGAGAGCAGGGTCTCCGACGCCTGCTGCCCGCCCATGACGGCGATCGATGCGGACGGCCACGAATAGTAGAACCGTGCGCCGTAGGCGCGCCCGCACATCGCGTAGTTGCCCGCGCCAAAGGAATTGCCCACAAACACCGTGAACTTGGGCACCACGGTGTTTGACACCACGTTCACCATCTTGGCCCCGTCCTTGATGATGCCCTCGCGCTCCGACTTGGAGCCGACCATGAATCCGGTGACGTCCTGGAGGAAGAGGATCGGAATGCCCTTCTGGTTCATGAGCTCGACGAAACGCGCGCCCTTGTCGGCGGAATCGGAGTAGATCACCCCTCCGATCTGCATTTCCCGCCCCGCGGCATCCAGCCCACGTCTGCGGTGCACGATCTGCCGTTGGTTGGCAACCACGCCGACGGCCCAGCCTTCGATCCGGCCGGTCCCGCAGATCAGCGTCTGACCGTACGTGGCCTTGTACTCCGTGAATTCGGAGCCGTCGAGCAGAGCGGCCAGAATCATCTTCATGTCGTAGGGTTTCGCCCGATCCACCGGCACCAGACCCAGGATGTCCTCGTCCTCGACCAGCGGCGGGCGGGCCTCGATGCGGTCGAAGGGCGCGAGAGGCGGCCTCGACAATTCGCCGATGCGGGCCCTGATGTGTTCGATCGCCGACGGATCGTCAGGAAACCGGTCGTCGACCACTCCGGAGATGTCGACCTGTACCTCGGCGCCACCGAGCTCTTGGTTGTCGATCCGCTCCCCGATCGCCGCCTGGACGAGGTGGGGCCCCGCCAGGAAGATCGTCCCGTTGCCCTCGACGATGATCGCCTCGTCCGACATGATGGGCAGGTAGGCCCCACCGGCGACGCAGGATCCGAGGATGGCAGATATCTGGTAGATCCCCTCGGCGGAAAGCCGGGCGTTGTTGTAGAACACCCTCCCGAAGTGCTCGCGGTCGGGAAAGATCTCGTCCTGCATGGGAAGAAAAACCCCCGCCGAATCCACCAGGTAGATCACGGGAAGCCGGTTCTCGAGCGCGATCTCCTGGGCGCGCAGGATCTTCTTGCAGGTCAATGGGAACCAGGCTCCGGCCTTGACCGTGGCGTCGTTGGCAACCACCACACACTCGCGACCGGACACGGTGCCGAGACCGACCACGACACCCGCCGCCGGCGCGCCGCCCCACTCCTCATAAAAGCCCCACGCCGCAAACGACCCGAGCTCCAAAAACTCCGTCCCGCTGTCGATGAGGGCCGCAACCCGTTCACGAACCAAAAGCTTGCCCTTTGCAGCCTGCTTGGCCGCGGCGCGCTCGCCACCCCCCTGCTCGATCTCCCGCCGCTGCGCGCCGATGATCCGCAGACCGTTGCGCCAGTGGTCGCGGTTGGTCTCAAACGTCACGTCGCGGCGGGGTGTGTGGTCGAGGACCTTGGGCATGAGGCACTCCTTGTGCCGCCTATTGTAGCCGCAGTCAGGAATTTCGAATTTCGGATTTCGGATTTCGGATTTCCCATCCAACCTCCCCTGAAACCGAGCTCGGCAGCACCGAATCCGCCTGATGCTGCACCGTGACATGACCGCACGGGGACTGCGGACACCGTCGGCGCACCGTCCGCGTTCACCGGACGTGCCGTCTTTGACAATGTTGGGAACTCGGATCTCTGTTGCGAGTCAATTCAACGGGCCCAATCATTGTCATAGGGGGCACTCCCGGGCAATAACGTGTGAGACATCGGGATGATGACGTCAGGAGGAGGTTGTCTCGGAGCGAATTCGCCCGCGACCAGCAAGCTCCCGCGCCACCGGATGCGGTAGAATCCTCGTCTCGACGGTGGGAGTGGGCATGGCCAAGATCAAGGTGCGCAGGATCAATCGCGAAGAGTTGCCGGGTGTGGCGATCCTGCGGGACGCTGTGGCAGCTGATCTTGCCGCCTTCCCGGCCAATCGCGGCACCCTCGATCTCGACATGGAGATCGACCCCGACCTCCGCCACCTGATGGCGCACGACCCCGACGGGTTCTTCACCGCCATGGAACGCGACGAGACCCTCGGTTTCGCGGCCTCTCACGTTCGGTCGCGGCAGTACATTCTGTCCGAACTCTGGGTCCTGCCGCAACATCAAGGCAACGGTGCCGGTGGCGCCTTGCTCGACCGGACCCTCGCCTACGGCGAACGCTCCGGCGCGCGGGAGTTCCTGGCGATGGTGCCGCCCGAACCCAGCATCCAGGCCCTGCTCTTGAGCCGCGGGTTCAGCCCCATGACGACGGTCTACCAGTTCACGATGGCCACAGGAGCCGCCGAGGACCTCGCCGCGGTCCTCACCCGGCTGCTGACCGGCAAGGACGTGACCTCGGATCTCTTCAACCGCCGCGGCCAGGCCGACCTCGACCGCATCGATCGCGTCACCCGGAACATCACCCGCGACGTCGACCACGTGCATTGGCTCAAGGAACGGCGCCTCAAGGCCGCTTTCGTGCAACAGGGCGCGCGCATCGCCGCCTACGCCTACGGCGGCATCGACCAGGTCGGCCCGGTCGCCGGCAGCACTCCGGACGCGGCCCTCTCCGGTCTCGGCTGGGCCCTCGATCTGGCCGTCGCCGCGGGCGCCTCTGGATCCCTGGCGGTTCGGGTGCCCGCGCCGTTCAAATCGGCGGTGGAAACCCTGATCGACAGCGACGCCCACCTCGAGGCCACGTTGCTGCTCTACGGCAGGGACGTTTCCCTGGCGCTCGACCGCTCCATTTTTGGATCGTCCTCTCTCCCATGAGCGGCGATCTGCGCCGTCCGGACGCCGACCGGCGGTACCGCGTGCGTTACGAAGAAGAGCTCAACGACCAGCAGTTGGCGGTCGTCATGCACCCCGGCGGGCCGATGCTCGCCCTCGCCGGCGCCGGCACCGGCAAGACCCGCACCCTGGTCTATCGAACCTGCCGGTTGATCGAAGACGGAGTGCCTCCGGGCCGAATTCTCCTGCTGACCTTTACCAACAAAGCCGCAAAGGAAATGCTGGGAAGGGTCGAGCAACTGGTCGAACACGGATCGACGCGGGTCACCGGCGGCACCTTCCACTCCGCGGGCCACCGGATCCTGCGCCGGTACGCCGAACTCCTGGGTTACAGCCCGCGGTTTTCGATTCTCGACCGCGAGGACTCCACCGAACTGATGGGGGCCGCCCTGGCGGATGTCACGCCCGAGGTGCCGGGCAAACGCACGCCGCGGCCGCGCCAGCTCGTGGACATCTACTCCTACATCATCAATACCGGCCACGACCTCGAAGAGGTCCTGACCGACCGCGCCCCCTATTTTCTGGACCAGGCCGGAGTCGTCGCCGACGTCTTCAAGCGTTTTCTCGAGCGCAAACGACAGAGCGATCTCATGGATTTCGACGACCTCCTGCTCAACTGGCTGCTGCTCCTGACCCGCTTTCCCCGCGCCCGCCAGGAGCTTCGCCAGGCCTTCGACCACATCCTGGTGGACGAGTACCAGGACACCAACCGCCTCCAGGCCGACATCGTCGACGCCATGCTCGGGCCCGAACGCAACGTCATGGTGGTCGGCGATGATGCCCAGGCGATCTACGCTTTCCGCGGCGCCGACTTCGAAAATATTCTCGGTTTTCCCGAGCGACACGCCGACTGTACGGTCTTCCGGCTCGAGACCAACTACCGGTCGGTGCCCCCCATCCTCGAACTGGCAAACGCCTCGATCCACCACAATCAACGCCAGTTCCACAAGGTCCTGCGACCCGCCAGAGAGGGCGGCGAGATGCCTTCTGAAGTCGCGGTCGCGACCCCAGAGGTTCAGGCATCACACGTGGCCGACCAACTGCTCGCCCTCCGCGAAGAGGGTTTCGAGCTCGAAGATATGGCGGTTCTGTACCGCAACCACGGTCATTCGCTCGATCTCCAGGTCGAGCTGTCGCGGCGCAACATCCCTTTCCGCGTGCGTTCTGGCCTCCGGTTCTTCGAACACCGCCACGTCAAAGACGTGCTGGCCCACCTCCGATTCGTCGACAACCCACGCGACGAGATCGCATTCTCGCGTCTCGTCAAGCTCCGGGACGGTTTCGGTCCGAGGCTGGCGTCGAGGGTCTGGGAACGGCTGGGTGGGATCGATCCCCTGGAAAGGCTGGGACAAATCGATGTCGCCTCGCTGCGGTTTCCGAAAGGAGCCGCGACTGCGTTCGCCGAACTGAGGACCTTGATCGAAGAGATCGCCGGTCCGAACTTCCTCGGCCGGCCGGGCGAAGCCGTTCGTCGGGTGGTGGAACTCTTCTACTCGAAGTGGGCGCGAGCCCACCTCGAGAATGCCGGTTCTCGTCTCGAGGACCTTGAACAACTCGCGCTGTTCGCCGACGGATATCCGGATATCAACGCTTTCCTTTCAGAAATCACGTTGCTCAATGACCTCTCCGGCGAGGACGCGACGGCCGGCCCGCCCGATGAAATGCTGACCTTGTCGACGGTTCATCAGGCCAAAGGCATCGAGTGGCGGGCGGTCTTCGTGATCTGGCTTGCCGAGGGGCGCTTCCCGAGCTACCGCATGGACGACGAGGAAGAGGAGAGGCGGCTCTTCTACGTCGCGGCCACCCGCGCCCGCGATCGGCTGTTTCTGGTGCGGCCGGAGATCGCCCGTGACCGCTATCGGGTCGACGTGATTGTCGAACCCTCACGATTCCTGCTCGAGTTGCCCCGGCAGGTGCTCGAACTGGTCACGGTCGCCGAGAAGCGACCGGCGGACGGCCTCGATGCCCTCCCGGCCGGCGGACGTTACCGGCTGCCGGCCTTTCTCGAGCAGACCGAGACCGATGGCGGCGACGAGGTCAATTGAACACCCGAAAACCTCCTCTCCAGGGGTTGACAATTCAAAACCCATCTATTAGTATATGCTTTAATGGTTATGAAGCCATTCAAGTCTCAGTTGGAAAGGAAATGGAAATGGCAGTCACAGAATTGACCCAAGCCAATCTCGAGGAGACCATCAACAATAACGAGACCGTTGTCATCGACTTCTGGGCCCCCTGGTGCGGGCCGTGCCGGACTTTCAAACCGATCTTCGAAAACGCTTCGGAGAAGCACGAAGGGGCTGTGTTCGCGGCCTGCAACACCGAAGATCAGTCGGAACTGGCGGCAATGTTCCAGATCCGCTCGATCCCGACCCTGGTTGTCTTTCGCGAAGGTATCGGCATCTTCAGTCAGGCCGGGATGCTGCCCGCCGAGGCCCTGGACGAACTGATGGAAAAGGTGAGCGAACTCGACATGACCGAGGTTCGGGCCGAGATCGAAAAACAGAAGGAAGCGGCGGTCGAAGCCTGATTCGTCGAAACGAGTTGATTCAACGCCGGGGCCCTGCCCCGGCGTTTTTCTTTCTGCTATAGTCCGCCACCGGACAGGATCATGGTCACCCAAGGAGAAAAAACACGCAAAGATCCGGAAACGCTCCCGTTGATCGGGTGGTTGACTGTGGTGCTGGCCTTCTCCCTACCCCTCTATCGGCCGTGGCTTGGACTTGCCGCCACGCTTGTCATGCTCCTTTGGATCTTCGGCGGCAACCTGAGATCAGAATCGAAGCGGCTCAAGAACCACCGACTGACGCTGGCGATCGTCGTGTTCCTGGCGCTCAACCTCCTCTCGTTGCTGTGGTCGAGCGATCCGGCGGCCGGCCTCCGCTATGCAGCCAAATACCGGTATCTGTTGCTCGTACCGATGTTGGCGACCGCCGTGCCGGGGCTTTTCCGGAAGCGGGCGGCGGCCGCACTCCAGATCGGCGCCGTCGGGTCGGTCGCTCTTTCGGTGGCCGTCCTCCTCGGGGCCCTGCACATCGGCGACGCCCACCCCGGAGATCCTTCCGCCACCATGGCTCACCTGGATTACACGCTCATCCTCGCTGTCTGCTCCCTGCTGGCGTTGACACGGGCCCTGTACGGCACGATGTCGAGCAGCGAACGGGTAGCGTGGTTCGCGGGTTCCGCCCTGACGGCCGCGGCGCTTTTGTTCAACATCGGCCGTTCCGGTCAGCTGGGTTTTGTGGTCGGCCTGGGTGTGCTGCTGTTGCGCTGGGCGTTCGACACGTCGCTGCGGATCTTGGCTGTGACAATCGTGCTGGCGGTCGTGGGTGTGATCGCGGTCTGGGTTGGAGCGCCACCGGCCGTCCAGCGCATGAACGCTGCACGGCACGAACTCCACGCCGCCGTTGTCGACCACGATTACCAAAGCAACATCGGGGGCCGGCTGGCGGCCACGGTGGTGGCGGCCAGGATCGTGCGCGAACACCCGCTTCTGGGCACCGGCGTCGGTGGGAACATTCCCCTTTTCCGCCAGCTCCTCGATACCGAGTTTCAAGACTTCAAATCGGCGATCTACTGGTACCGCCATTTCCACAACCAGTACGCGCAAATTGCAAGCGAACTCGGTGTGGCCGGTCTCGCCTCTCTTACCTGGATATTCTGGGTTCTGGTCCAGGGGCCCTATCGGTCGCGGGGGCTCGCCGCGGCGGCGTCAGTGGTCGCCTCGGTCTATCTGGTGGCATTCCTCGGCGAGCCTTTCTTCCATAAGCAAATCCCGCTGATAGCGTTCGCCCTCGTCACGGGTTTGATTTCGGGAACACAACTCGACGAGATAGAGCACGATGCCGCCCAATGAGGGCACCTCGGGCCATCACTCGCCTTTCTGCTCCTGCTCCTCGAGCTGTCTCAGGCCTTGCCACGTGGATTCGTCCTCGTCGAACTCGGGAAGAACCGGCGGGATGCCGCGGCTTTCGTTAACCTGCCACCCCCAGAGGACCGCGAACTTCATATAGGTCGAGTACGCCTGCAGGAGGCAAAAGACAACGCCCAGCCCGCCGTCGAGCACACCGAGTTGGAGAACATAGGTCCGGAAGAAACGCCAGATCGGCCGAACAAAGACCTCGAGCGCGTTGGTCCTCTCGCCATCGCGCCAACACTGAGCAGCGTTCCAATAACCGTATTTCCCAAGGCGGAAGGCGTACTCATCAAAACTGCGATCGACCATGTAGTGTTCGATCGCGTTCTTCAGAATGGGGGATTCGCCGGTCGTGTGGAGGACCGAGTGGACCCGGCGGTTCTCGTAGTAAGCGTTGCCGCGGCGGAAAAGCCGCGCCACACGATCGTGCTGCCACCCCGAGTAGCGGATCCGCTTGCCCAGAATGTAGACGTTGCGGTTCATCATGTACGCATCGTGTGTCGGACCGGCGGCGAGCAACTCTCTCACCTCTTCCCGCAACTCCGGCGTGCAACGCTCATCGGAGTCAAGCAGGAAGATCCAGTCGTTCTCGACGTGCTGCATCGCCCAGTTTTTCTGCGCGCCGGCACCGAAATAGGGCCGTTGGAAGAACTTCACCCCGGGGTAGCGCCTGGCGATCTCGGGTGTCTTGTCCGTTGAAAACGAGTCCACCAGGACGATCTCGTCGCACCAGTTCAGCGACTCGATGCACTCGGCGATATTGTGCTCTTCGTTGAATGACGTGATCACGCCGCTGACCTTGAAGCTGCCGCCGCCGCGCGTGTCTACCTTCATCTCGTGGTCGCCTGCCATCTGACCTCGCCCGTTCCGACTGCCGACCGACCCGGGACGGCGCCGCAAATTCAACGGTCGCCGCATCCTAACATAGTTGAACCAGCAGGCTTTTGTCGGGGTATGATGGAGTGATGTCCGACACACGGCAGCACGTACTGGTCGTCGGCGCAAAGCAGGCCGGCTTGGAACGCGTCGCACCCATGTTGCGGCGCGCCGATTTCAGCGTTCACACCGTCGAGCCGTCGCCGTTCCTCCACGATCTCGTACTGAGCACCGCCTTCGAGCTTGTCGTGATCACCTACCCGCTCGCAGAGATCTCAATCGACCACTTGATGCAGACCATCCGCAACGAGGGTTCGGCCTGCCACAATGCGGGTCTGCTCCTGCTCGCCGATCCGGACCACATGGACGAGGCCCAGTCGCGGGTGGATCTCGGGGCCAATCGAGCCATCTGCACCGACTGGAACGAAGCGCGTTTGTGGCGGGCGATCGGCGATCTGTTGGAGATCGCCCCGAGGGTGTCGATGAGGGTGCTACTGCACGCCGATGTCGAGGTCACCCGAAACCGCAATCGGGCCATCTTCCAGACCGTCAATGTCTCCAGGTCGGGCGCTCTGCTCCAGGGGCACGAGACCCTCGACCCCGGCACCAACTTCAACTTCCTTTTCAGGCTGCCCGGCGGCGGGTTGATCGACGGGACCGCCGAGGTCGTGCGGCGCACCAACTCTTCCCGCGAGGGCGTCGAAGGCGTCGGTACCCGGTTTGCTGACATGAACGAGTCGACCTTCGAGCGCCTGGTCTCCCACCTCAACCGTCAGATCGAACTCGGCAACCGAAGGTAGATTCAGCGCACCAGCACCAGCGACAGCCACGGCCAGTAGGTGATGACCAGCACCGATGCGAAGAGAATCAAGAGGAACGGAATCGTCGCCCGGTACAGCAGCATGATCGGCCGATCGAACCTGTAGCTGGCGATAAAGAGGTTCATTCCGACCGGCGGCGTGCAGTAACCGATCTGCATGTTGGCGAGGAAGATCATCCCAAGGTGGATCGGGTCGATGCCGTACCCGGCGGCGATCGGAAGAATCAACGGCACCACGATCACCAATGCTGAAAAGATGTCGAGCATCATCCCGAGTGCGAGAAGGAAGAGGTTCAACAGAATCAGGAAACCGAGCTTGGACGAGACGTGGGTCGTCACAAATTCGAAGAGGCGCGTCGGCACCTCCTGGTCGATCATGAGGTTTGTCGAGGCCAGGGATGCTCCCAGGATGATGAGGATCCCGCCGACCAGCATCATCGAATCGCGCATGATCCCGGGCAGCCGTCGAATGGGAATGTCGCGATAGACCAGGACCTCCACCACCAAGACGTAGAGCACCGTCACCACCGCCGCCTCGGACACCGCGAAGAACCCGCTGTAGACCCCGCCCAGCACGATCACCGGCAGCGGCATCTCCCAGATCGACTCGCGCAGGGCGGCGCCCAGCTCCCGCAGGCTGAAGCGCGGCCGATCCTTCCGGGCCACAACAAATCGTCCCTCGCGCATACACCAGATGGCGAGCAGAAACAGCATCAAGAAACCCGGCAGGATGCCGGCGATAAAAAGCTTGTCGACCGACTCCTCAGCGATGATGCCGTAGAGAATCAGCGGCAGCGACGGCGCGAACAAAAGACCGAGACTTCCCGACGTGGTGATGAGGCCGAGGTTGAACTGCTCGCGGTAACCCGCCTCGGCGATGGCGGGATACAAGAGCGCTCCCATGGCGATGATCGTCACTCCCGACGCGCCGGTAAAGGCGGTGAACAGCGCGCACACGAAGAGTGCAATCACCGCCAGCCCGCCGGGCATCCAACCGAGAAGGACATTCGACACTCTCACCAGACGCCGCGGCGCCTGGCTTTCGCCGAGGAGATAACCGGCAAAGGTGAACAACGGGATGGCAATCAGCACCGGGATCTCCGACACCCGGAAGATCTCCATCGGCACCGCCATGAGATCTATGTCGGCCCCGGCAAACCCGATCAGAGCCCCCGCCGCGATGATGGCGAACAGGGGCGCGCCCAGCACCGCCATCAGGAACAACGCGATGCCGACCAGGATCACAGCAGTTCCTCTGGCGCGCCGCTCTGCCGCAGATGTTCGATTGCAAACAGCAGGTAGCGTAGGGCGATGACCGCGAAGGCGACCGGCAGAATCGACTCGCAGACCCACACAGGAACAAAGGCGATGGTCATCCCACCGGCCTCCCGATCCCCCATCATGAGTCGAAATGCGCTCCAGGCCACCACAGCGGAAACCGCCGCGGTAAAGAGGTCGGTGATGACGCGAAATCTGAATTTCCAGTGCTCAGGCAGAAAACGCGAAACGGCATCAATGGCGATCTGTTTGTCGCTGCGGGTCGCCACCATGGCACCGATCATGCCCACCCACAGGACCGCGACCCGCAGCAAAGGGTCTGCCCACAAGATCGCGCCATCAAAGAGATTTCGCAGCACGATCTGGGTGCCGGCGACCAGGATCATCGCCGTCAACAAAAGAACCAGCAACGAATCTTCAAACAGGGCGGTTGCGCGCTGCAGCCGCGCCAGAACGGTCGGCTCCCGTTTGGTCATGTCTATTCGCCGTCCGGGTGTGACGCTCGATATTCGGCCAGCAACCGCTGAATCTCGGCGACGATTCTTGGATCGTAGGCGCGTTCGGCCAACAGCTGCTTTGTGGCTTTGGCCGCGATCCCGATCCATTCCGTGCGGGTTTCGTCGGTCGGATCGACGAAGGTCGCGCCCTGTTTAACGAGCGCAGCCCGAGCCTCCTGGTCGTCGGCGCGGGTCTTCCGATCCATACTGCCGCTGGCGGCGGCCAGCACCTCGGATACGATCTTCCGGTCGCCAGGGCTCAGTTTTTCAAGGGTTTTTTCAGAGATGGCAAGGGCACCGCAAACGTAGGTGATCGGCAAGTCGGTGATATAGGGGGCCTTGGTGAACCACTGCAGTGCGATAGCGGCCACCGCGGGCGCTGCCACTGTGTCGATCAGCCCGGTCTGGAGCCCGGTCAGAACGTCCGAAATCGGCAGCGGGACCGGTGACAGACCTGCAGCATTGACGATCGCCAAGCTGATCGGGTCATCCTGCGGCGCCCACGCCTTGCGGCCCCTCAGATCAGCGAAGGTCCGTGTCGGCTTGGCGGACATCAGGTAGGTGAAGCCGGTCTCGGTGATCCCAAAGGCCACCAGACCGGACTTGGCCAGTTCGTCGATGAGTGAGGCGTCCATCCGCTGCCGAACGAAATCCACCTCACTGAAGGACCAAAACAGCAACGGGAGGTTGTAGACGTCGAAATTCTGGTCGACTTCCGCCAGGCCACCGGCCAGAAAAACGCCTCCCTGGAGCTGGCCGATGCGGATCTTGCGCAGCATCGCGCTGTCCGAACCCATGGTGCCTCCGGGGTAGAATCGGAGACTCACCCGGCCGTCAGTGCGTTGGTCGATGAGGTCCGCCGCGGCCTGGAACTCGTTCATCCAGAAGGATCCGTCGGGTGCCATGGTCGCGATCTTGATCCGGGTCTGGGCGCCAGCCGCGGACACCACCAGAATCATGGTGCACAGAGCCAGCGCTGCTCTCTTCATCATCATGTCTCAGTCTCCAAAATAGTCTTCCGAGTCGGCGAGCAGAGTCCTCGCCTTTTCCTGGGCGAGGGTGTTGGCGAGCGTGAGACCGGGGGCCACCGGATCGGCGTCGATGACCTCCTGGCAGAGGCGATCATAAAGCTCCCGATCGAAAACCAACTTGGCATAGTCCTCCGCAAGCAGCACCTTGGCCATCAAATTGCGGCCCCCTGACAGCTCGATCGCTCGTTCGAACGCCGCCCGTCCTTCTTCCGGTTTGCCTCCCATGGCTTCGGGAAGAATCGTCGCCAGCACCCCGAGATACAAGAATGCCGAACCGTCGTCGTACGACTCGTCGAGCTGCACCACGCGTTGCATGATGGCATCGACGCGCGCCTTGTCGGCGACCGCCGCCCAGTCACTCTTGTTGGACATGATCCACGTCGCCCAGGCGGCACCGGCTCCGAAGAGGACCGGCAGGTCCTTCGTCCCCATCCCGGACACGACGTCCTCGAACTGGTCGTATGGTGCGCTCCAACTTCCGCACGCCGAGCGATCGCCGCTGCACAGGGCGCGCCAACCATAGTCGCGACCCTTCTCGGCGAGCCGAGCCGCCCGCTCCCGGTCCTCGACGAATGCGCCGGCATAGCTGGAGTAGAGGCTGGCCCCTGCGAGCAGCAGGCTCGCACTGTCCGGGCTCTCCGCGATCAAACCGTCGATCAGGAGCAGATACGCAGGCGCCCCTTGCCGGACTGTCTCCGGGTCGTTCTGGTTCAAGATGGCGCCGGTCAGGCTGTCAGCGAGGCTGGCGGTGGCGGAGGACATGACAGACGAGCAACCCACGGAAAACGCGAGCAAGACCGCGAGAACGGCCCAACCGCCGCGTACACCCTGTCCCCTCACCGACATGTTGACCGCCTCATCTGTGGATTCTCCTCGGAAGTGAGCACCCGGTATACCTTATTCTACGGTATTTCGAGCTTACTTCGAAGACCCGAATCCACCCTTCAGGGGGCCTCCCTGGGGAGCCGACCATTGATCGGCAGCCGACGACCCGCCCGCCCTGGTATTGGTGATGATCGTCGCACCCTGCGGATTCCGTAACATCCTTACCGGCTCCGCCCGGTAGGATCCGGCGAGACGGTACGGTCTGCCGGTGTACAGGGAGAGGATTTTCGAAATATACGAACGGGTCTCGGCATATGGAGGCACGCCTCGGTACTTCGACACAGCGCCCTCGCCCGCGTTATAAGCGGCCAGAGCCAGCTGCAGGTTCCCGGAATAGCGGCTCACGAGCCGGGAGAATTCCTTGACCCCACCGCGGACGTTTTCCGCCGGGTCGAACGGGTCATCGACCTTGAGGCGCTTCGCGGTCTCCGGCATGAGCTGCATCAGCCCCATGGCTCCCTTGCGGCTGACCGCGTTGGGGTTGTAGGCGGACTCTACGTGAACCAGAGCGTCGATCAGCTTCGGATCCACGCCGTGCTCCGTGCTCACCTCCTGAACCAGCTTGCGCAACTCGCCGCGCTCGACCGAAGCCTCGCGAGTTCCCGCTGCGGCGACGGCACCGTTGGCATCCGCCGGCGCCGACACCAGGAGGAGCCCGAGGCCCGCAAGAAAACAGTTGAACCGTCTCACGCTACTATTATGACAGCAGAAGCGCTGACGGAGGAATTTTGCCGGCCGATCGTCCGAAATCCGAGAGTCTCCAACTGTGTGTCCGCCTCATGCAGCAAGACGGCGCAAACCAGCCGGCGATTGCCTCGTTCGTCCTCCATTTCGAGCGCACAGCCGGCGGCGCACGCGAGTTTCTGATCGAGGACGACATCGAACCGGTCGTTGAACTGCCCGATTCGACGCAGTTCGCAGCCTATCGCGAGAGCGGCTCACGAGCCGTTCACAGGACCGTTGTGATCAAGCTCAACGGAGGCCTCGGCACCGGGATGGGGCTCGAAAAGGCGAAATCCCTGCTCGAGGTCCGCGATGGTCTCACCTTTCTCGACCTGATCGCACGCCAGATATTGGCCACGCGGGCGGATACCGGCGCGGCGATCCCACTGCTCCTGATGAACAGCTCACGCACCGCCGCCGAATCGGTGGACGTCCTTTCCACCTATCCCGAGCTCCCCCACACCGACCTCCCTTCGGGCTTCATCCAAAACCGGGTCCCCAAGCTCCGGGCTTCCGACCTGTCCCCGGCCAAACAGCCCGACCAGGAGGACCTGGGGTGGTGCCCACCCGGTCACGGTGATCTCTACACCGCCCTCGCCGGCTCGGGTCTGCTCGCGACGCTCCTCGGCCACGGTTTCGACTATGCTTTCGTGTCCAATGCCGACAACCTGGGGGCGGTCCTCGACCCTGGCATCCTCGGTTTTATGGTCGAGAACAACCACGATTTCCTCATGGAGGCCGCCGACCGTTCCGCCGCGGACCGCAAGGGGGGCCACCTCTGCCGGTTGCCCGATGGGCGCCTCGCTCTGCGTGAGTCCGCGCAGTGCCGGCCCGGCGACGAGGCGGCCTTTCAAGACGTAGGCCGCCACCGCTTCTTCAACACCAACAATCTCTGGCTCCACCTGCCGTCGCTCGCAGTGGCCCTCGACGAGAATGGCGGCTATCTCCCGCTCGACACCATCGTCAATCACAAGAGACTCGACCCACGGGACCCGGACTCGCCGCCGGTGCTCCAGCTCGAGACCGCAATGGGCGCCGCAGTGTCTCTCTTCGAACGGGCGGCCGCAGTCAGGGTGCCGAGGCGGCGTTTTTCGCCGGTCAAGAACACCGATGATCTGCTGGCGGTGCGTTCCGACGCCTACCGACTGACCGACGACTGGCTGGTGGTGCTCCACCCCGACCGCACGGCGCCGCCGGTGATCGATCTCGACCCGGCGTATTTCAAGATGATCGACGACTTCGAACAACGGTTCCCGGCCGGTCCGCCCTCACTCAAATGCTGCGAGAGTCTCACCGTCGAGGGCGACATCACCTTTGGCGCAAATGTCACCGTAGAAGGCAAGACCACGTTTCGTGCCGACCGGCCGGCTTCTGTACCGCACGGCTCCGTCCATTCCGGCGAAATCCGTCTTTAACAGCAATTCTCACCGGTCGACACACCAACCCGCCGCCAGCACGGGCTGCCGACGCTACGCCTGGATTCGTGTTCGGGGAAAATGTCGACCGGTGAGAATTGCTTCTGGAGGCGACGCCCGGATTCGAACCGGGGATAAGGGCTTTGCAGGCCCCTGCCTTACCACTTGGCGACGTCGCCCTCAAGGTAACGACAGTCTAATTGCAGAGCGCTCGATTTGCAATTCTCCCGGGTTGGAGAGCTCTCACGTCACGGTTTGGTTCGAGCTCCGGGGACTCCCGTTGTAGCCGGGTCAGGCGAGGGCTCCGGAGAACTCCGCTTCGGGGGCCCGGAACTCGCGTTTCCGTCACGATCCGGCACGTTGAGGTTTGATTTCACCCGCACGATCTGGACCCGGCTTGGGTCGATCCCCGTCAGGTCAGCCCAGGCATCGAGGCGCCGCCGCCCTTCTTGGAGGTCACCCCTCCGCAGGATCCTGAAATCCTCGAATTCCCAGCCGCGCGGGCTGGTCCCGCTGAAACCGTTGACCGTCGGCACACCCGTGCGTTGTTGGGCCCACATCGCGTCGAGCTGGTGCCAGACCCATGGGCCGGCGACGCCCTTCGGAAGGACGAGAAAGGCCTCGGCTGTGGGATCGACACGTTCCACGACCGCCTGCACTCGAGCTTCGGCCACCTCCACCTGTACCGAGTGCGTGGTGACACCCTGCTCGAGACACGCGAGAAGGGCAACTGTGATGACGACCCGACCTTGGAATCCGCGCGCGCGGTGGCTGACCAACCAGCCGATCGCGATTCCGGCGGGAATCGCCAGCAGCATCCCGATGCGGCAGACCGCCCGAATTCCCTGGAGCGGCGGGAACGCGTGGTACGTGAACCTCCAGAGATGAATCCCCGCAGGGAACATGGTGACCAGCAGACCAAGCGTCAGAACGATGGTGATCGCCAACCGGACCGCAGGTCGCACGCGGGTCTTCCAGCCAACCCAGAGCAGGCAACCCGTGGTGATGAACCCGAGGCCGACCGCGTGCTCGGTTCGCATGGGCAGGTCATGGATCGGAGGGAGGTCTGACATCCATCCGTACCACCACGACCGGCCGCTCACAAACAGGTACGAAACCAGCCGCGGCAGCATGTCGAGCGCGGCTCGTGGACGGCGCGCGCCGGCCATGGCCGCGGCCTCGAGGTAGTGGGACACCGCCGGAAGGGCCAGCACGACCGCGGCGCAGGAGGCCGCCACGAGCGCCCTCCAGTTGGAGCGGATCAGGTCGGTGAGGACGCGTCTGGAGGCCGCCGCCGTCAACGCCGACACTCCCGCAACGACGAGCATGGCGAGCGCAAAGACAAAGTTGTAGTAACCGCCGTACAACTGGGCCACGAGGCACCCGAACAGCGCCGCGACGGCCCACCGGCGGCGGCGTTCAGCCCCCGGGACCGCTGCCGACGCCACCAGCGACCACACCGCCCACAGCGCCCCGATGACGAAAAAGATGGGAAGCATCTGCTGGTGCCCGAGCTGTGCGATCCGCGAGGCTGCAAAGCTGATGACGAACGATCCCAGCGCAGAACCGGGCCTGTCGAAATCCGCGCACCGTCGAAGAAACACATAACAGACCAGGAAGTTGCACGTCGCGGCGCTGATCATCCACAGCTGAAGACTCAGCACCACGTCGCACCCGAGGGCTCGCCAGGGCCAGAACAGCGGCCCGAAGGACAGCATCAGGTCGCTGAATGCCAGCGCGTCGGGCACCGGGTAGTAGAACGCGGGGTGCCACAGCCGGACGCCGGGCTCGCCGGTCAGCCAGAGCCAGCCGTGCTCGAGGAGATAGCCGTTGAGGCGGGTGTCTCCCAGGTCGGTCTGCATCCTCGAAAAGCCGGCGCCGAGGGTGGGATAAAACGCCATGACGAGGCCTGCGCCGAGCGCTCCAGCGGGAATCAACCCCGAGAGCAGTCGTTTCCAGCCGGCTGCGAGGACTTCGGTAAGTCGGTTGCCTCGGCGCATCGTCATGGCGACGGGAACCAGAGCGGACGCAACGGAAAATGCGGTTTCATGGGGAGGAAATTGGAGCGGGAGACGGGATTTGAACCCGCGACGTCAACCTTGGCAAGGTTGCACTCTACCACTGAGTTACTCCCGCTCAGTGTCCCCAGTGGGGAGCGACAATCTAACAATCTCGTCTGCCAGTGTCAACCACCGGATTGCTCGATGCTCGACGCTCGATGCTCACAGCCCATAGCCCCCAACCCAAATCGTCACATCGAGATCTCAGGCCCCACGCCCTCCTCTTCAGATGCGCGGGAGGCATCCCAGATCACGTACACGGCCAGGGCGACAAACATCCCGAGGCCGAGCCAGTTGCCCGCGGGGCCGCTCATGCCGAAACTGAAGACCTCGAATTCCCGCCAGTCGGCGAACATTCGCAATACACCGTCGCTGACACCCGCCAACGCGCCACCGGCGATCAGACCTGAAGCGATCAGAGTGCCGCGGTTGTTGCGCGCCTTGCGGGCCTCATCCGAGGGCGCCTTGCGCCGCACGTAGGCGGCCACCAGTGCGCCGGCGAGGATCGGGGTGTTGAGTTCGATGGGCAGGTACATCCCGAGGGCGAAGGCCAGCGCAGACACCCCCAGCATCTCGACAATCAGGGCGATGGCAGCGCCCACGCCGTAGAGCAGCCACGGCGCCTCGGCGGTGGACATCACGCTCTGGATGACCGCCGCCATGGCGTTGGCCTGTGGCGCCGGCATCGGCGTCGGGTGCTGCACCGAGGCCGTGTAGCCGTAAACCTTGGCAAAGAGCAGGATCATGGCGGTGACGGTGATCGACGAGACTGCCGCACCGACGATGTTCGCCCACTGGATCCGTCGCGGCGTCGCCCCGAGCCAGTAGCTGACCTTGAACTCGGTCACCAGGGAGCCGGTCATCGACAGCGCGGTGCACACGACCCCGCCGATGAGCAGAGTTGCCAGCATCCCCTCGGGGCCAGACAGCCCGAGCTTGGCGAGGACCACGGCCGCCACGATCAGGGTCGTCAAGGTCATTCCGGAGATCGGCGTGATCGAGATCATCGCCACCGCCCACGCCGAGACCGCGGCGAAGAGGAAGGTGATCACCAGGGTCAGGATCAGACTGAGGGTCGCCAGCTTCGTGGCGCCCGGGATCCCCGCCAGCACCGAAAACCGGAAGTAGATCCAGATCGCAATTGCCACCGCAACCATCATGATCGCCACCATCCCCATTGGAATGTCGGAGTCCGTGCGGTGGGTCGATTTCTGGAGCCCGCCCGAGGCCAGCTTGCGGATCTCGGCAAAGGCCTTGCCCATGGCCTGCACCATGACCGGCGACATCTTGACGATGGAGATGATGCCCGCCATGAAAATCCCGCCGATGCCGATAAAGCGCACGTAGTTGCTGAAGATGTCTTCGGCGCTCATCTGGGAGATCGGGGCCAGGCCGTCGGCAAGCGGACCCGGAATATAGGTCCCGAACCACGCGACCAGGGGAATCAGGACGAAGTAGCCGAGGAACGAACCGGCGCAGATGATCGAGGCGTAGCGGACGCCGATGATGTAGCCAAGCCCGAGCACCGCCGCCGAGGTGTTGATCGCGAAGACCGCCTTGACCTTGTGGGTGAGGCCGTCCAGCGAACCTACCAGCGACGTGGTGAAGACATCGCGCCATGCCCCGAAGCTGAGGGCCAGCTTGTCGAACAGAAAGCCGATCCCCATCGAGGTCACCAACATCTTCGCCTGCTGGCCCCCACGCTCTCCGGTCATCAGGATCTCGGTGATGGCGGTGCCTTCGGGGAACGGCAGCTTGCCGTGCATCTCGGCCACAAAATAGCGCCGGAACGGGATCAACATCAGGACGCCGAGAATCGCCCCCAGGAACGGCACCAGGAAGATCTGGAGGAACGACGACCGATCCTGGAGACCGAGCACGTAGATCGCCGGCATCGTGAACACCGACCCACCGACCAGGATGCCGGAGGTGGCGCCGATGGTGAGGATGTTGACGTTTTCAAGCAGGGTCGACTTGCGGGCCAACAGCGCCGACGCGCCGATCGCGAGGATCGAGATCGGGATCGCCGACTCGATGCCCTGACCGAGCTTGAGCGCGATATAGGCGGCCGCCGCCGAAAACAATACTGCCATCCCGAAACCGATGGCGGCGGAACGAAGGGTCACCTCGAGGACGCCCCGTTCCTCCGGGATCACCGGCGTGTAGATCTCACCCGGCTTCAGCTCGCGATAGGCGTTCTCCGGCAGGCTCAGCTTCTGCTCGTCGTTCATGTGCGCTCCAGTCCTTCGAGATCGATCGGCATTCTACCTCGCCCCCACCTCAACCGGATGCTGGATGCTGGATAGCTTCGAATGCTGGATGCTGGATGCTGAACTCGAGCCGTCCAAGATGCGGTCTCGGACACGAGTGGGTGGCAGGATCCAGTATCCGAATCCAGCATCCAGAATCTGCATCGGCTGGGGGGCTACTCACCCATCCCTCGGTTCGTACCGGAGGCTCCGTACCGACCACCATCCGCTCGCGCAGCCGGTCGACGGCGCCGGTCAGGATGAGATAGAGGCACGGCACGACGTACAGCGTCAGCGCCGCGGACAGGATCAGCCCGCCGATGACGGTCACCGCCAGCGGCGACATCAACTCGGCGCCTTCGGCCGGGTTGAGGGCCAACGGCAGCATGCCGATGGCCGTGGTGCTCACCGTCATCATGATCGGCCGCACCCGCAAGGGCGCCCCCTGGAGGACCGCCTCAACGCGATCGACCTCGCCCCCGCGACGCCGGATCTCGATGTACTCGACCAGCAGGATGCCGTTGTTGACCACGATCCCGGCGAGCAGGATCAAACCCAGCATGACCGGCGCCGAGATCGGCAGACCCGTGATCAACAGCGAGGCCACGACGCCGACCAGCGCCATCGGGATCGCGATCATGATCACCAGCGGGTTGACGAACGACTCGTACTGGATCGCCATCACCGAAAACACCATGAAGACCGCCAGCGCAATGGCGGTGAGCAGGGTCCGGCGGTTGGCTTCGATGGCCTCCTCCTGGCCCCCGAAAAGCAGACCGATAACCTGCGGGCAACGGGTAGGCGGCAAGGTTCTCCCTCACCGCGGCCGTCGCCTCCCCCACCGACCACGCCGCCGGCAGCACCGACGCGGTGATCCTGACCAGCCGGTTCTGGTTCTCGCGCTCGATCGACGGCGGCGCCAGGCCTTCCGTGACCTCCGCCACATCCCCCAGACGGAGGGGCACGCCGCTGCGCGGAAACAGCGGCACCGCGGCGAGGTCGGCGGCGGTCTCAACGGTATCGCGGGCAAACCGCACCCGGATGTCGAACTCGCGGTCGCCCTGGGTGAGGCGGGTCGGGACCGAACCGCCGACCGCGGTGCGCACGGTGCGCCCGACCTCGCCGACGTCGAGCCCGAGGTCTCCGGCGCGCCGGCGGTCGAGCGCCACCCGCACCTCGGGGCTGATCGTCTCATACGAACTTTCGACGCCAACCAGACCCTCGAAGCCCTCGAGCCGCGCCGCGATGTCGAGCCCGATCCGGCGCAGGACATCGAGGTCCTCGCCAAAGACCTTGAGCTCGATGTCCTCGGTGCCGGAAGAGGTCCGCAGCCCGCGGATGCGCGGCGGGCGGACCCGGATCTGGGCGTTGGCGAGCTCGGGCAGCGAGGCCAGCTTCTCCTCCGCGAGGACGATCCACTCGGCGGCGCTCAGACCGCGCCGCTCCCTCGGTTCGAGCTCGATGCTCAGTCATGATCCGGGTCGGCGAGAACATCGCGCCGCGGCCCCAGATGAAGCCACCGGCCGTGGTGAAGATGTGGACCACCTTGGGCAGACCCATGACCGCGTCCTCGGCGACCAGGCTCGCCCGGTTGGTCACCTCGAGCGGGGTCTCCGGCGGCATCGTGAAGTAGATCGACAACCGCCCGTCGTCCACCGGCGGCAGGAACTCGTTGCCGAGCCGCGACATGGCCACCAGAGCGCCGCCGAACAGAGCGACGGCGCAGCCGATCACCAGCCAGCGGTGGCGCAGCACCCACGGCAGCTGGCGCCGGTAGCTGCGCTCGACGAGGGCGACCCCGGCGGGCACGAGCCGCAGCCAGCGCGAGCGCTCGGCGCGCGATGTCGAGCGCAGCTTGAAGAGCTGGGCCGACAGCATCGGCACCAGGGTCAGGGCGACCACCAGCGAGGTCAGGATGGCAAACGAGATCGTCAGGAGCAGCTCGTTGAAGAGCAGCGCGGTGAGTCCGCCCATGAGAAAGAACGGCGCCACCGCAGCCAGGTTGGTCATGGTCGAGGCGGTCACCGCGGACGCCACCTCGCCGGCGCCGACGTCGGCCGCTTCCTGCGGGTCACCGCCCTCGCGTTGATGGCGGTCGATGTTCTCGAGCATGACGATGCTGTTGTCGACCAGCATGCCGATACCGAGGGCGAGCCCCCCCAACGACATGATGTTGAGGGTCAGATCGAAGCCACCCATGAGAGCGATACAGCCGAGCAGGGCGATCGGCACCGAGGTCCCGATGACCAGCGTGCGCCGGGCCGACCGCAGAAAGAGAAAGACCACCAGCATCGCCAGCCCGCCGCCGACCAGCGCCGCTCTGGCAACGCCGCTGACCGCCGACCGCACGTAATAGGCCTGGTCCTGGATGACCTGAGTCATGACATCGGGTGGAAAGAAGTTGTCGCGCCGCAGCCGGTCGAGGACCTTGGTGCAACCGTCAACCACCCGCACCGTGTTGGCGTCGGGCTGCTTGGTGATCGCGACCTGGACCGCGGCGTCGCCGTCGAGCCGGCTGTAGACACGATCGTCCGCGTACGTGTCCAGAACCTCGGCCACGTCCTCCAGCGCGATATCTCCGCCGGAGGACATGGGCAGCCGGACCGCTCGGATGTCGGCCACGGTCGCGAATTTCCCCTTGGTCTTCGACAGCAGCTCGCGACCCGGCGACCGCAGGCGGCCGGCGGCGATGTCCTGGTTTTCCTCCCGCAAGCGGGTCAGGACCTCGGACACCGTCAGTCCGTAGGACCGCAGCCGTTCGGGGTCGAGCACCACCTGGATCTCACGATCGAGCCCGCCCGCGACATCGACCGACGCCACCCCCGAGACCGTCAGCAGCTGTTTGGCGAGCTCGTCCTCGCACCACCGCTTCAGCCACGCCAGGTCGCGGCTCGGCGACGACACCGCGAACTGAAGCACCGGGATCTGGGATGGGTCGAACTTGAAGATGGTCGGCGGGTCGGCCTCTTCCGGAAGGGCGCCACGCGCCTGGTCGAGCTTGGTGGAGGCGTCGCGGAGGGCGAGGTCGATGTCGGTCCCGTACTCGAAGTGGAGCTCGACGCTGGTGCGTCCCTCGCTCGAGGATGAGGTGATCAGCACTGCGTCCTCGGTGGTGGCGAGCCGTCGGCTCGAGCACCTTGGCCACGGTCTGTTCCATGACCTCGGGATCGACCTCGGGGTTGGTGACGCCGGCGCGGACCTGCGGGTAGATGATCTTCGGCAGCAGGTCGACGGCGAGCCGGCTGAACATCGCCGACCCGATCACGCAGATCGCGATCGAAATCACCAGGGTCCCGACCGGGTGCCGGATCGCCCAGTGGACGAGGCCGCGGCGTTCAGTCGAAGGACCGCTCACGATGCCGCTCCCTGGGAGGCGGGTCGGGTGGTGACGGCGATGCCGTCGCGCAGGCGGGCCACGCCTTCCAGGACCACCAACTCGCCCTCCGCCAACCCGGCCGCCACGACCGCCTGGCCTTCAAAACGGTGGCCGACCGCCACCTCGCGCATGCGGGCCGCGTCGTCTTCCACGATCCACACGAAGACCTCACCCTTGGCGCCGCGTTGCAGCGCCGTTTCCGGCACCAGCACGGCGTCGGGAATCCGTTCGAGCACCAGGTGTGCGCGAGCCAGGAAGCCGTACCGCACATCCGGCGGTGTCTCGGCCACCGCGAGTTCCACCGTGACCTGGCGGGAGACGCTGTCGGCGGCCGGGAAAATGCGTTGGATGGTGCCTTCGAGCACCAGATCGGGGAGAGCGTCGACGCTCACCTCGGCGGCGTCCCCGGTCTTGAGGCGCACCACCTCGAGCTCCGAGACCGGGACCCTGAGCAGAAGGCCACGCCCCGAGGCCAATTCGAGCAGCGGCGCTCGCGGCGAGGCGAGATCGCCGACCTCGACCTCGCGGGCCGTGACGACCCCGGCCACGGGCGCGGTGATCCTGGTAAAGGACAGGCGCGTCTCGAGCGCGTCCACCCGAGCCGCGCCGACCCTCTGGCGGGCCACCGCGGCGTCCAGTTCCTGGGCCGAGGCAAGACCGGTGGCGTGCAGGCTTTCCACCCGGTGCCACCCGGCCGCCGCTTCTTCGAGGTTGGCCCTGGCCTCGGCGAGTTCGGCGAGGACCTCGCGGTCATCGAGCTCGACAACGACCGTGCCCGCCGCCACCCGATCCCCCTCGCGGACGTGCACCGCGGTGACCAGGCCCTCTTCCTGCGCCGCCACCAGGACTCTCGCCACCGGCTGCAGGGTCCCGACCGCGGTGATTGCGCGCTCCACCGGTTGCCGCCGGACCGCAACAGTCGTGACCGATACCGTCGCTTCAACTTCCTCGACGGGGCCGGTCTGATCGCCGCAACCGGTCGCCACCATGCTGATCGCCAGGAACACCGCCATTCTGTTGGTAGACACCGCGCCTCCTGTCTGGGGCATCATACTCGCCAATACAAAAACGGGAGGGCGCAAGCCCCTCCCGTTCTCGAAATCTCATCGTGACGGGGTCAAGCCCCGCCCTGATTTCACTTCTTCTTTTTCTTGGTCGCCTTCTTTTTCTTGGTGGTGCCGAGGGCAGCCTGCAGCTGGGCACCGAAACCGGTCATCGTCGGTTCCGACTCCACCGTCCGCGTCCATGTGTTGGCTGTACTCCTGGCGTTCCAGGTCGCTCTTGTAGGCACGCACCGAGAGGCTGATCCTGCGCCGATCGGGATCCACTGACATCAGCTTGAGGTGGATCTTTTCGCCCGGGCTGAAGGCCGTCCTGGGGTCTGCGTCCCTCTCCATCCCGAGCTCCGAGATCGGGATCAGACCGCTGAGACCTGGCTCGAGCTCGACGAACACGCCGAAATCCGCCCCGTTCTCGACCGTTCCCTCGACAACCTGGCCCTCCCGATAGCGCATCTCGATCCGCTCCCACGGGTCCCGATCCGGGATCTGGCGCATGGTGAGGCTGATGCGGCGGTTTTCGGTATCCACCTCACGCACCCACCCGGAGACGACCTGGCCCACCTCCAGCGATCCCAATTCCATCCCGGGGTTGAGCTGGCTGACGTGGAGGAGGCCGTCCATGCCCGGTTCGATTTCAACAAAGGCGCCGAAATCGGTCTTGCGCACGATCGCGCCCTCGAACGGACCTCCCACCGGGCAGCGCTCTGCGACCTTGCTCCATGGGTCTTCGACCAGCGCCTTCATGCTCAACGAGATACGGTCCCTCTGGCGATCGAGCTCGAGCACCTTGACCCTGACCTGTTGGTCCACCGCCAGCACATCCCGCGGATGGTTGACCCGTTGGTGGGCGATCTCGGTGACGTGGACCAGGCCGTCGACCCCACCGAGGTCGACGAAAGCCCCGAAGTCGGTCAGCGAACGAACCCTGCCTTCGACCTCGGCGCCGACCTCGAGCGTTGCCCAGGCCGCATCCGTCAACTTCGCCTTTTCCTCGCGCAGGAGGATCGCCCTGGACACCACCAACTGCTGACCATCGGGTTCATACTCCAGAACCTTGAAGGTGTAGGTCTGACCGAGGTGGACATCGAGATCGTCGACCCGGAGGTCGGAGATGTGAGACATCGGACAGAAGCCACGGACGCCGGAGACCGCAACGTCGAAGCCCCCCTTGCGCCGGCCGACGACCTTGCCCTCGACCGGTTCGCCGGAGGCGACAGCGTCGTTCAGCCGTTCCTTGAGTTTGGCCTCGAGGGCGAGACGCCGGGAAACCCGGATCTCCTCGCCGCTCGATACCACCACGACCTCCACCGGGTCACCCGTGCCGAGGTCGTCGATCTCCGACCGATCCAACACCGCTTCCGATTTGCCGGCAACATCGACCAGCGCCACGTCGCCGTGGATCGCGACGATGGTTCCCTGGATGACGTCTCCGGGTCTGTGCTCTTCGGCATCGAGGCTGTCGCGAAGCGCGAGCTCGAACTCGTTCATCTGGTTCATATTTTTGTTGGTTTCCTCGGTCATGGCAGGCCTCGCAGGCGGAACTTCACCGCACGGTCACGCACGGGAGCAGGAGAATAGCACAGTATGAATTCTAGTTTTGAATTCGTAGTTTTGAGTTGTTCCGAAATGGCCAGTGCTGGGATGATTGGAAATGGCGAACTCAAAATTCAACAATTCAAAATTCGAAACGGTCAGCGTTAGCCTGCCTTCCAGACGATCTCGCCGCCGACGATGGTCGCGGCGGGCCAGCCCTTGAGCCGCATCCCCGCAAACGGCGTGTTGCGGGATTTCGACTTGAAGGCCGTCGGGTCGACGATCTTCAGCGCCCGCAGATCGAGCACCGTGAGATCCGCGGGTGCGCCCTCGCGCAAGGTGCCGCCGGGAAGACCGAAGATCTCGGCCGGCCGCGTCGACATCAACCGCACCAGCTGCATCAGCCCGATCACCCGGCCGTGCACCAGCCGATTGAGCGCCAGCGGCACCGCGGTCTCGAGACCGACGATGCCGAACGGTGCATCCGCGAAGTCGAACTCCTTCTCGTCGGCGTGGTGGGGCTCGTGGTCGGAAACGATGGCATCCACCGTCCCGTCGTACACCGCCTGCAGGATCGACTCGACATCCGAGGCGCTGCGGAGAGGAGGGTTGGTCTTCCAGTTGGGGTCATACCCCGCCCCGGCCACGTCCTCGTCGGTCAGTACGAACTGATGGGCGGCGACCTCGCAGCTCACGGCGAGGCCGCGGCTCTTTGCGACCCGCACCAGGTCGAAGGCCGTCGACGTCGAAAGGTGGCAAATGTGGAGCCGCCCGCCGGTGAGCTCCGCCAACAGGACATCGCGCGCCACCATGACCTCTTCGGCGGTGGTGGGCATTCCGCGCAGCCCGATCCTCGTCGACACCCTGCCCTCGTGCATCGATCCGCCGTCCGTCAACTCGAGATCTTCTTCGTGGGCGGCGACCGGAATGCCGAAGCTGCGGGCGTACTCCAGGGCACGCCGGAAGAGCTGGGAATTGCGAACCGGTTTGTGGTTGTCCGAAACGGCCACGGCGCCGGCCGCGACCATCTCGCCGATCTCGGCCATCTCCTCGCCGGCAAGGCCCTTTGACACCGCACCCACCGGGTAGACCCGGGCTAGAGCCGCCTGTTCCGCTCGTCTGAGGATGTAGGCGGTCACCGACGGGTCGTCATTGACCGGGTTGGTGTCCGGCATGGCGCAGACCGCCGTGAAGCCACCCGCGACCGCCGCCCGGCAACCACTTTCGATGGTCTCCTTGTGCTCGGCGCCCGGTTCCCGCAGGTGGGCGTGGAGGTCGATGAAGCCCGGCGCCACAACCAGCCCCGCGGCGTCGAAGACCTTGGTCTTGGCCGGCACCGTCAGGCGTTCGCTGACCGACGCGATCACACCATCCTCGATGAGGACGTCCATCCCCTGATCGAGGCCCTGGCTCGGATCAACGACCCGGCCGTTACGAATCAGAAGCCGCTTCACTGCGTCCTCCGGCAAGTAGGTAGAGAATGGCCATCCGGATCGCCACACCGTTGGTCACCTGATCGAGGATCACGGACCGGGGGCCGTCCGCCACTCCGGAATCGATTTCGACGCCACGATTCATGGGGCCCGGGTGCATCACGATCGCGTGCTCCGCGGCAAGATCCAACCGTTCGGGGGTCAGGGCGAAGAAATCAAAATACTCGCGCACCGAAGGGAAATTCACCTTCTTCTGACGCTCGAGCTGGATGCGAAGCATCATCACGACGTCGGCGCCCTCGAGGGCGGGCTCGAGCCGGACGTACGGAATGACCCCGAGCTCTTCCACATCCAGCGGCAAGAGCGATGCCGGCGCCACGAACCGAACCTCGGCGCCCATCTTTCCGAGCAGGAAGGCGTTCGATCGCGCCACCCGCGAGTGGCGGATGTCGCCCGCGATCACGACCTTGAGGCCTTCCAGCCTGCCGAAGCGCTGCCGCATGGTGAACGCGTCGAGAAGCGCCTGGGTCGGGTGTTCGTTGATGCCGTCGCCGGCGTTGATGATGGAGGCCGGCACGACCTTGCCAGCCGGTGCGGGGCCCCGGAGTGCGGATGGCGGATGACGATGAAGTCGGGCGCCATCGCCATCAGGTTGCGGGCGGTGTCGAACAGGGTCTCACCCTTGCTCACCGAGGAACTCGACGCCGCGAAGTTCAGGGTGTCGGCCGACAGTCGTTTTTCGGCCACCTCGAAGGAAAACCTGGTCCGGGTCGATGCCTCCATGAAGAGGTTGACCACCGTGTAGCCGCGCAGTGCGGGGACCTTCTTGATCGGCCTCTTGGCTACTTCGAGAAGCTCCTCTGCGGTGTCGAGGATGAGTTGGATCTCTCCCGGAACCAGGTGGCTGATCCCGACCACGTCCTTGCCGGCAAGACCCGCCGCCGCTTCAACCGGCATGTTTGACCTCCCGGCCGATCCAGATGCCGTCGACTCCGTCGGTCTCCTTGAGCCGCACCTGGACGTCCTCGTCACGAGTGGTCTCCAACGACCTGCCCACCACATCGGCGGCGATCGGCAGCTCCCGGTGACCCCGGTCCACCAATACCGCCAACCGCACGGCCAGCGGGCGGCCGTAATCGATCAGCGTGTCGAGCGCCGCCCGAATCGTGCGGCCGGTAAAGAGCACGTCGTCCACCAGATAGATGATGCGGTCATCGATGTTTGTCGGCAGCACGGTCTTCTTGAGTACTGGCTGTTGGTGCGCCGCCCGCCACGGCCCGACGTCATCCCGATAAAGGGTGATGTCCAGCAGGCCCACCGCCACCTTGTGGCCGGTGGCCTCCTCGAGGGCCTTCGCCAGACGATCCGCCAGCGGTACGCCGCGGGTGTGGATGCCCACCAGCATGACGTCGTCGCCGTCACGTTCGAGAATCTCGGCCGCCATTCGCGCCACCGTGCGCGCCATCCCGGCCTCGTCCAGCAGCGCCTGAAGCACCGTCG
>CAVQQV010000059.1:0-72241 GCA_963714885.1 Candidatus Sulfomarinibacteraceae bacterium
CATCAGGAGAAGCGAAACGATGGGCAAAGCGCCGCCGCTGGAGGAGCTGACACGCTACGGAATCGAGTCCAAGGACGAGGGCCTGCATCCCTACGACCCCGAAGTCGAGTGGTGGAACGAGTCGTGGTTCTGGGACTGGTTCGACCCGAGCGGCAATCTCGCAGGCCACTGCCGCATCGGCCTCCACCCCAGCCAGCGCCGCGCCTGGCTGTGGCTCTACCTCTATCGCGACCGCAAGTGGATCGCCCTGGAGGAGCCGCGCCTGCCGCTCTCCGAGCTGCAGCTGCCGCGCCTCGCATACCGCGGCTGGGGCCTCGAGTTCGCGTACGACCCGGTGGAGCCGCTCGCGCAGGGAACCCTGCGCGTGTCGGGCTTTGGTCGGGTCGTGTCGGGTCCGCGCATCGGCACGATCCAGCCGCTGGGCGCCGAGCTGACCTTCACGGCCCTCGGCGCGGCGCACACCACAGGGCGCAGTTCCGTCGCGGGCCACAGCTCCGAGAGCTTCGACGCCTGCCGCTTCGAGCAACCGGTGGCCTGGGAGGGAAAACTCCACTTCGGCGACGAGAGCGTGCCCTTTGCGGGACGCGGCGAGCGCGACCACTCCTGGGGTCCGCGAGCCTGGAACATGGACTGGACCTTCGTGGTTGGGAACGGCCGGGATTTCCGCTTCCAGTGCACCGAGGCACGCATCCCGGGGGCGGGGAACTTCGGGGGCGGCTACGTCGCCGGACCCGCAGGCCAGGGCACGCGCTCCATCTCGAAGGTCGAGTTCGACTTCGTGCTGCACGAGACCCCGTTGCTCGATCCGATCTCGGGGAGCTTCCACTTCGAGGACGAGGAGGGGGAAAGGATTCGCGCGCGCCTCGAGGTGGTCTCGGCCGCCGAGATCGACATCACCCACACCTTCGTCCCACCACAGCGCTCCTTCTACCGGCGCGCGCTGGTGCGGATCCACCTCGAAGACGGTGGCGAGCCCCTGATAGGCTGGTGCGAAGTCAACCGACGCAAGGGGGCGGACACTTCCGCGGAGTCGTGAGCCACCGCGCTCGCAGCTCACCCATACGACGAGAGGAACTCCATGCCCGGACCCCAAGCGAACGCGATCTCGAGGAGACCCGGATTCGGCTCACCGAGTGGCTCGCCGAACGCATGCCCGATGCTCGAGAGCTTCGGATCGGTGAGCTCGCGGGACCCGCCGACACCGGCTTCTCGAACGACACCCTGCTCTTCGATCTCGCCTGGCAGGAATTTCCCTCCCGGCTTGCCGTGTGCCAGAACCCGGAACGCTCCAACCGGGTTCTTTTGGCTCCGTCGCCCGAGCAGAATCTCCGCCAACATGATCGGCACGCCGACCATGGCGATCGCGGCGAGATACACGAGGACGAACGCGCCGCCGTTATTTTCGTACGTGATATACGGAAACTTCCACAGGTTTCCGAGCCCGATGGCGCTTCCGGTTGCCGCCAGAATAAACCCCAGGCGACCGGTCCACTGTGCACGCTCTTTGGCCATGAAATCCCCCCGAAAGATCCACGCGGTGAACCCCGACCCGCGGGTCTCTCGGGTCTGGCTCGGCAACGTGGTGAGATCAGCAGGCTAGCGAGGCGACGGCTCGGGTGTCAAATGTTACGCAGTCGTCGGGCTCCTGCAGCAAGTGCGAAGATAGCCCGGCAATAAGTTTCTTGTGGGGAGCAAACAGTTATTGCCATGGCGCCTCGCATCCGTTAGACTCCCTCTTCCTCGGGGCGTAGCTCAGTCTGGTAGAGCGCACGGTTCGGGACCGTGAGGCCGGTGGTTCAAGTCCACTCGCCCCGACCATTTGCAATCTCATCAAAGGGGCGCTGCTCTGCAGCGCCTCTTCGGTGTCTTGGCGTTGACTTACACCTTATTTTCACCTATGGTCGGAGATGGGGAGAGCACTGATGACCTATCTCACCGAGCGCCAGCGGGACGTGCTCCAGTTCATCGAGGATCGCATCGCCGACGACGGTGTCGCACCAACGTTGCAGGAAATATCCGACGCCTTCGGTTTCCGGAGCACGGCGAGCGCGCAGAAGCACGTTGCGCACCTCGAACGGAAGGGCTTTCTCGAGCGCCGCAAACACCAGAAGCGCGGTCTCGTCCTGGCCACGGCCGAAAGCGGACCATCGGCGGTCGATCTCCCGCTGTTCGGCGCGGTCGCGGCGGGTTCGCCCATAGAGTCCCTGCCCGGTGACGAGCGGGTTTCGGTGCCTGCCGAGTTTCTGCGGTCGGGCGATCACTATGTGCTGGTGGTCCGCGGCGAGTCGATGATCGACGACGGGGTTCACGACGGTGATCTGGTGGTGGTGCAGCGGACCCAGACCGCCGCCGACGGCGAAATGGTGGTGGCGCTTTTGTCCGGAGAGGTGACGCTCAAGCGCATCTACCGCAACAACGACTCCACGATCCGGCTGCAACCGTCCAACCCGGCGGTTCCGGTGATCCTCGCGCCCGCCGCAGAGGTCGAAATCCAGGGTCTGGTGGTCGGTCTTCTGCGACGGTACTGACATCAGCGTCTTGACTCACCTGCGGATCTCGGCTAGGTTTCGGCCATGACCGATCTCGAGAAGATCACCCTCGTCATGACCTCGGTGGGCACAGAACAGCAGGCGGTGGAGATTTCGGAGGAGCTCATTGCCCGGCGCCTCGCGACCTGCATCAACATCGTGCCCTGCTTGCGATCGATTTATCGTTGGAAAGGCAAGGTGTGTGAGGACACCGAGTACCTGCTGTTGATCAAGACCCCAGAGAAACTCTTCGATGCCGTTTCTGCAGCCATCCGCGAGTTCCACTCGTACGAACTGCCGGAAATCCTCGCCCTTCCCGTGTCCGCTGCAGAGACCAATTTTCACCAGTGGGTCCTCGACATGGTGGCGCCCGGTGAACCCGTGGGGGACGACGACGCCCCCGATTACGATTGAACGCGCCTCCGCCCGCCGGCATTGTTATACTCACCGCCCAGATGACCATGGACAATCCCCTCAGAGCCAACCTGGCTCTTGCAAGCCGGTTTGAGAACATCGAGGTCGCCGAGCGCGCCCTCCTGGATCTCTGTCGCCGGGCGGGCTGGCCGACCGATGAGGACTACTGGCTGGTGACCGCCCTCCGCGAGGCGGTGGCCAACGCGGTCCGCCACGGCAACCGACAGGATCCGAAAAAGCTGGTTCGCATCGAATACACGGTTCACGACTCGACCGTCACGATCGTCGTCGAAGACGAGGGCGAAGGATTTGATCCCGGCGATGTCCCCGACCCGACCAACCCGGAAAATTTGCTGCGGCCGAGCGGCCGCGGTATCTTCTACATGCGGCAGTTCATGAGCCGCATCGAGTTCAGTACGACCGCATGCGGCGGAACCGCCGTCCTGATGGAAAGAAAACTGGATACCACCGATGACGACCCTCAGTGAGCGTTGGTTTCCCGAGAGAGGCGCCCATCGGTCCCCGCAACAAAGGAGAAGCGCATGAAATGCAACATCCGTGATCTCGGAGACATCCGCATCATCGAGCTTGGCGGCAAGATCACGATCGGTACCGGCGACGTGAAGATTCGCGAGCTCGTCAACCAGGCCCTCGAGGACGGCAAGAAGGAGATTCTCCTCGACCTCGGCGACGTCAAGGCCATCGATTCCTCGGGGATCGGTGAGATGGTGGCGTGCTACACCACCGTCACCAAGCGAGGCGGCCACCTCAAGCTCATGCATCTCTCACCGAAGATCAACGACATCCTCCAGGTGACCCAGTTGATCACCGTCTTCGATGTCTTCGATGACGAGCGGGAGGCGCTCGGAAGCTTCTAGCCGCAATTCCCACCACCTCGGTCCGAGGTGGCGGGAATTGCAGGTTAACGATCCGGTGGCCTCCGCGGCTCGACGACGACCTCCGCAGCGTACTGACCGTCGGTGACGTTTTCGATCTCGAGACCCAGCACCAGCTGGCTCGCCCGCACCTGATTCGTGGGCGCGGGCGGGTTCGCCACCGGCCAGACCTCGCGAACCACGCCGTTTTCGATCCTGATCCGGAGGGCATATCGTCCCGCCTCGCACGGGCCATCCGGATCGAAGCTCCGCCACGCGGTTTCGGCCTTCATGAAGATGAACAATTGAGCGCCCGCGGGCGGCGCGGCGAATTCTTCCGATGCCGATCGACCCGCGGATTGGCCGGCCCGCAAGAGTGGTGGCTCGGCGCCCGCGGGGCCGTCCTGCACGTCCGCCTCGGCCGCCCGCTCTCCCCCGTTCCGCGCCTCGTCGTCGGCGAGAGATTTGTGCCGGGCCGACGGCTTGACGTCGCGGTCCTTGCGGTCTGAGATGGTGGCATCGCCGGTGGTGGCGGTGTCGAGGGGTCCCATCACCTCGAGAACCGGCGCCGCGGCCAACACCGACTCGATCTCCGGTTCCGGGGCGGCCAACAGCCGATCGGCGGCGCCCAGCGGCCGCTCCACGGCCGGCACCGAGCTGGTCGGCAACGGCGCCAGGGAAAACCGTTCGGTCGGCTCGGCTGCAGCGCCCTCGCGGGCGCGCTCCTGCCAGTTGTGAATCGTCGGGTCCGGTTGCCGTCGTTGGACCCCGATGATGACCGAGACCCCGAGAACCACGACCGCGGCGGCGGCCAGCCGGCGGACCCATGGGCGCGCAAAAGCCGTCTCCGGTTGGCCTCTGAGCAGCGGGTCCACCAGGGCATCGAGCCGTTCCGGAGGGCGCTCCCGGTCGGCCAGCGACAGGAGGGAGGAGCGAACCCGACTGAGGCCCTCGAGCTCGCGCCGCACCCCGCGGTCGGTCTCGAGGGTGGCCGCCAACTCCTCCGTCTCCAGTGGGTCGAGGTCGCCGTCGATGAGACGGCTGAGCCGTTCGGTGCCGGGATCTTCCACTACCACCCCACAGCCTGGCGCAACGATGAGCGAGCGCGCGCGAGGCGCGATCGAACTGTGCCGATGGGCACGTCCAAAACCTGGGCAATCTCTTCGTAACTCAAGTCCTCTCCATCACGCAACCACACCACGATCTGGTAGTGCTCGGGAAGCTCTCGCAGTGCGGCCTCGACCAGATCGAGCATCTCGGCAGCGGCGGCCCGGCGCTCGGGGTCGGGCTGCGGGTCGGGAGCAACGTCCACGAGGACCCCGGTATCGTTCATGCCCTCCCTGACGGTGAGCGGTTGCCGGCCCATCTTGCGGCGGTAGGCCCTGAGGTGGTTCCAGGCGATTTGAAACACCCATGTGCTGAGCTTGGCCTCGCCCCGAAAGCCGGGCAGCCCGCGCCACACCCGAAGAAACACCTCCTGGGTCGTGTCGAGCGCTTCCTCCTCGTTTTCGGTGAACCGCTTCGCAAGCCGCCACACGGGCCGGCGAAACCGTTCATAAACCTCGTCGAAGTCCACGGCCACAGTGTGCCATATCGCATCAGTTCAGTGTGACTCGTCAGTCCGGGAGAAGTTCCCCCGCAAGTTCCTCTTGCAAGAGACGGCGCACCCGAGCCTCGATGTCGCGGGCGACCCGGAGGTACAGCGACTCGTCCTCGCCAAAGGGGTCCGATATCGGCCAGTGGATCTCCCGGGCGTGGGGCCCGCACCCCAAGGGGTAGTGGACCCCACCGCCGATCAGCGACACCACGACATCCACCATGGTCGTCTCGATGGCGTCCAGACCCTTCGAATACAGACCATCGGTTGGATAACCGAGACGCACGCAGTGTGAGGATCGTCGTTTCGGCGATAAAGCCCGCAGGCGAGAGCCCGGCCGAAAGTGCCTCCACGCGATCGCCACCGAGACTCCGGGCCATGGCTTCGGCCATCGGGGAGCGGCAACAGTTGCCGATGCAGACGAATAGAAGCTGGAGGCGCGCCACGACGGGATTGTACAGTTGTCAAAGTTCGGTGAGTGCGGGCCGGCGCGATTGACCGACAGCCGACTCCGAGATAGCCTTGACAACTGGGGGTAGGCGGTTCGCAGTGGTTCTCACTGGTTACAACACAGACATCGAGTACTCCGGCACTGTCTATCATGTCCAGACCGAGGACAAGGGGCAAGCCAATCCTCTCGTGGAGTCGCTGGTCTACACCGCCGGTGAGATTCTCTATACCCGACGGACGCCGTACCACGACCTCGTCGCAGAAGAGCTCGACAAGGGTGCGCTCGCCACCCTTATGGAACGCCAGCACCGGACGATCGTGCAGGCGGTGCAGGCCGGCGGGGTTGACCGCCTCACCGGGACCATCGCGGTTGCAAAAGAAGACGACACCACGATCAACAGCAAGGAAGCGAGACGCCCGGCCGCCGCGATCGATGAGTCGTCCCTCGATCAGGTCATTCTCGATTACCTCGAGGCGCAGCGCGAGCGAGCGCACCTGATTCTCCGCGCGGGCGCCGAACACCAGTTCTACTATGACCGCCCGGCGACGGTGACGGTCACGTCGGAAGACTCGATCGCCCACAAGGCGGTGCCCGGGGTCAACGTGTCGGTGCTCTTCAAATCGACGGCGGAACCGCGGCGTCTGGTATTGGCCGAGGGCCAGACCGACGCCGCTGGGAGGTTCGCCGCCGAGCTCATTCTGCCCGCGTTCGCTGGCGGCACATCGGCCGTTGTCATTACCGCTGAATCGGATCTCGGACAATCCGAGATGAAGTACATCGTGCACCGGTAGGGAGTTCGGAATTCGGAATTCGCCAAGCACCTCCACGCCTTCTCCTTGCGATGCGGGTAACGGATACGCTCAACGGATTCTGGCGCGCCGTCCGAGAACGGCGGCATGAAAAGAACTTGCTCATCAGGGCCTTTTTTCGTATAGTGACCGTTGGTCGTGGGCCGTTAGCTCAATTGGCAGAGCAAGTGACTCTTAATCACTAGGTTGGAGGTTCGATTCCTCCACGGCTCACCAACTCCCCTCCGCGAAAGTGGCGGAACTGGTAGACGCGCGAGACTTAGGATCTCGTGGGGTTCCCCCCGTGGGGGTTCGAGTCCCCCCTTTCGCACCAACCTTTATCATTCAGCCGGAGACAGTCCATGCCGTATACAGTGACACGAGGAGCCAACCACACGGTGGCGATCACCGCGAACCTGGAATCGGATGCGGTCAAGCGCGAACGCGAGAACATCCTCAAAAAGATCCGCCGCTCTGCCAGCGTGCCGGGCTTCCGACCAGGCAAGGCCCCGGAGGCGGCGATTCGAGCACGCTACGCCGACGCGATCAAGGAGGAGCTCCAGGAACACCTCACCGGCGTCTTGTGGCACGAGATTTTTGAGGGTGAAAACGAGCTCGACCCTCTCACAAACCCTGAGGTCAGCAACCTCGAGTTTTCGGACGACGACGGGTTCCGTTTTACCGCCGAGTTCGAGGTGCGCCCAAGCTACGAGATCGCCGAGATCGCCACGCTCGAGCTGCCGGCGGTCGGTCTCGAGGTGAGCGATGCCGAGATTGACGAGGAGCTCGTCAAGGTTGCCGACGAGCAGGCGGTGTGGGAGCCGGCCGAGGAGGCCGAGGCCGCGGACGGGATGTTGATCGAAGTCGATCTCGAGGGCCGAATCGAGGACAGCGAAGCGGAGCCCTACACCGAGACCGACGCCAGCTTCGTTCTCGGATCGAACAGGGTGCCGCAGGAGATCAGCGAGGCCCTCCAGGGCGCAAAGATCGGAGACCACAGGCAGGCCTCCAAGATCCTTCCCGACGACCTCGAAGACAAGACCAAGGCCGGCAAGACCGTACGCTACGAGATCACCGTCAAAGGCATGAAGAAAAAGGCGGTGCCCGGGATCGATGATGAGCTGGCGGTGGCCATCGGCCTCGACAGCCTCGACGATCTGCGCGGGCGGATCACGAGCGTTCTCGAGAATCAGAAGCGGTCCGCGCGCCGCACCGCGTGGCGCCGTTTCATACTTGACCACCTCGAGCGGGGCATCGATCAGGGCGAGCTTCCGTCGTCGCTGGTTCAGTCGACGCTGCGCGAACAGCTCGACCGCTACGCCTACACCATGGCCATGCAGGGCGTCGACGTCGATCCGGAAAAGATCAACTGGCAGGAGATCGCGGCAAAGGCTGAACCGGCGGCCCGCCAGGAGGTGTTGGACACCCTGGTCCTCGAGCAGCTGACCGAGAGCTGGGACACTGCGGTCCCGGAAGCCGAGGTCGACGCCTATGTCGCGGCGGAGGCGGCCCGGCTCGGCGTGCCCCCCGGGGAGCACAAGGCAACCCTCGCCTCCGATCACCGGCTGGAGAGGATTCGCCACGGCGCACGGATCGCCGCCACTGTCGACGAGATGATTCGCCGCGCCGGCGGGGAGGTTGACTGATGTTAGTGCCGATGGTTGTCGAACAGACCAGTCGTGGCGAACGCGCGTACGACATTTTTTCGCGGCTTCTCAAGGACAATGTGATCTTTTTGGGCTCGGCCATCGACGACCAGGTGGCGTCGCTGGTCATCGCCCAGATGCTGTTTCTCGAGGCCGAAAAGCCGGAGAAGGACATCTTCCTCTACGTCAACACGCCGGGCGGATCGATCACAGCAGGTCTCGCCATCTACGACACCATGCAGTACGTCAAACCCGATGTCTCGACCATCGCCCTCGGTCAGGCGGCGTCCATGGGGGCCGTCCTCCTCGCCGGAGGGGCCGAGGGCAAGCGCTTTGCCCTCCCCCACAGCCGGGTGCTCCTCCACCAGCCCCTGATGTCGGGTCTCCAGGGGCAGGCCTCCGACATCGACATCCACGCCAAGGACATCATGCGGTTGCGCGGGCGCCTCAACGAGATCCTTGCCAAACACACGGGGCAGCCCGTCGACAAGGTGAACGGGGACACCGAGCGCGACTTCATCCTCGAGGCCGACGCTGCACTCACCTACGGTCTGATCGACAAGATCATTGTTTCCAGAGAGTAGCCGTGTGATAACGGTTTCGGTGAGACGGCGATTGTTATACAATAAATCGAGGAGGGTCTGATGTCCCAGCGCGATGGCGACATGTTGCGGTGCAGCTTTTGCGGCAAGAGCCAGCACGAGGTGCGCAAGCTGATCGCCGGCCCGACGGTCTACATCTGCAACGAGTGCGTCGAGGTGTGCCTTGACATCATTGCCGAAGACCGGGTTCACGAGGCGAAAACCCGCGACCAGATCCTTCCGAAACCGCACGAGATCAAGAGCCATCTCGACGAGTACGTGATCGGACAAGAGGCGGCAAAAAAGAAGCTCGCGGTGGCGGTCTACAACCACTACCGTCGTATTGAGTACCAATCCGGCCGCGGCCGCAACGACGTCGAACTGTCGAAGTCGAACATTCTCCTCATCGGCCCGACCGGAACCGGCAAGACTCTGCTCGCCCAGACTCTGGCCAGGCAGCTTCAGGTCCCGTTCACGATCGTCGACGCCACCACCCTCACCGAGGCCGGGTATGTCGGCGAGGATGTTGAGAACATCCTCCTCCGCCTCTATCAGGCCGCCGGAGGGGAACGTGAGGCGGCCGAGCGCGGAATTGTCTATGTGGACGAGATCGACAAGGTCGCGCGAAAGGCGGAGAACCCATCGATCACGCGCGATGTGTCCGGCGAGGGTGTCCAGCAGGCGCTCTTGAAGATCCTCGAGGGGACCGTGGCCAACGTGCCGCCGCAGGGCGGACGCAAACACCCGCACCAGGAGTTCCTGCAGATCGACACCACCAACATCCTCTTCATCTGCGGCGGTGCCTTTGTCGGCCTCGACGACGTGATCGCGGAGCGGCTCAACCAGAAACGTCTGGGCTTTGGCGTCGATCTCGGTGGCAACGAGGCGCATTCGGCAGCGCTCTTCGGTCAGGTGCATCCGGAGGATCTGATCAGGTACGGAATGATTCCGGAGTTCGTCGGTCGAATTCCGGTGGTCGCCAACCTCCACGAGCTCGATCACGGGGCCCTGGTGAGAATTCTCACCGAACCCAAGAACTGCCTCGTCCGCCAGTACCAGACTGTCCTCTCCTTCGAGGGAGTGGATCTCGCGTTCACTCCGGACGCTCTCGACGCGGTGGCGGAAGAAGCATTTTCCCGCAAGGTCGGCGCGCGCGGTCTGCGGATCATTCTCGAGGAACTGATGCTCGATATCATGTATCAGATCCCCTCTCTGCCCGACCTCAAAGAGTTGGTGATTTCGCGGGAAGCGGTGGAAGGCCGTGTGCCGCCCCTGCCCGTCGTCCGCAAGGTCAGCTAGAATTACCTGCGTGGTCGGGTGGACCGGCCCCGCAGCGCGACAATAACCCGCATCCGACAAAGAGCCCACACATGACATCACAACCTTCAACCGTGCACCTACCGGTCGTCCCGCTGCGGGACATGGTGGTCTATCCCCATATGATGGCGCCGTTCGTTGTCGGTCGCCGCCCGTCGGTGGTTGCTCTCGAAACCGCCCTCGCGCGAACCGACAAGCGCATTTTCCTGGCCTCCCAAAAGGACCCCAAGGTCGATGAGCCGGGTGCGGCAGACATCTACACCCTCGGCGTCGTCGCTCGAGTGGTTCAGCACCTGCAGCTGGCCTCCGGCAACATCAAAGTGATGGTCGAGGGCCTGAGCCGCGCCCGCGTCCTCTCTTTCGATGAAGATGACGAGTGCGTGATGGCCGAGGTCGAAACGCTCCGTGTCCAGACGGTGGTCGACGAGGGCGTTACCGACTACATGGCGCGGCTGGTGGAGCTGTTCAAGGAATACGCCAAGCTGTCCCACCATCTGTCGGCAGAGGGAGTCCTGGCCTCGCTGCAGACCGATGACCCGGACCAGTTCGCCGACATCCTCGCCGCGCACATGTCGCAGCCGACGACTGAAAAACAGCAACTTCTCGAGATCCTCAACCCCCTCGATCGCATGCAGCGGCTCAACGATCTCCTCGACATGGAGATCGAAAAACTCAACATCGACCGCCGCATCTCTTCAAGGGTCAAGAAACAGATGGAGAAGGCGCAGCGCGAGTACTACCTGTCGGAGAAGATCAAGGCGATCAACGAAGAGCTCGGCCGCAACGACAATACGGAAGAGCTCGAGGAGCTCAAAAAGCAGATCGAAGAATCCGGTATGAGCACCGAGGCCAAGGAGAAGGCAGAGATCGAGCTGCGCCGTCTCGAGGGCATGCCGCCGGTTTCCGCCGAGGCCGGGGTCTCGCGGAACTACGTGGATTGGCTGCTCGCGGTGCCTTGGCAGAAGGCGTCGCGGGAGATCCGTGACATCGAACGCGCCGAGAAAGTCCTCCACGAGGACCACTACGGTCTCGAAAAGATCAAGAATCGAATCCTCGAATTTCTGGCGGTTCGCCAATTGGTGCGCAAGACCACCGGCACGATCTTGTGCTTTGTCGGGCCGCCGGGTACCGGGAAGACCTCGCTCGCGCGATCGATCGCGCGCGCAACCGGGCGAAACTTCGTGCGGCTCTCGCTCGGCGGGGTGCGCGACGAAGCAGAGATCCGGGGACACCGGCGAACCTATATCGGCGCCTTTCCCGGTCAGATCATCCAGATGATGCGCAAGGCCGCGACCGTCAATCCGGTGCTGCTTCTCGACGAGGTCGACAAGATGGCGGCCGACTTCCGCGGCGATCCCGCCGGCGCGCTCCTCGAGGTCCTCGACCCCGAGCAGAACCACACCTTCCACGACCATTACCTGGACGTCGAGTATCGACCTGTCGAAGGTCTTTTTCATCTGCACCGCAAACGTCACCCACTCGATCCCGCCGGCGCTGCTCGACCGTATGGAGGTCATCCAGCTGTCGGGATACACCACCCAGGAAAAGATGGAGATCGGACGCCAGTTCCTGCTGCCGCGGCAGATCGAGAAGCACGGTCTGAAGAAGTACGACCCCACCGTCGCGGACGAGGCCATCATGCTGCTGATCGAGCGCTACACCCGCGAGGCGGGAGTGCGCAACCTCGAACGCGAGATCGCATCGGTGTGCCGCAAGATGGCGCGACGGATCCTCAAGGACCGGCTCAAAAAGGGCGCCACCATCAAGGTGACCGCGGACACCATCGGCGAACTCCTCGGCAAACCGCGCTACCGCACACAGCGTCGGGAGCAGGAGCCCGAGGTCGGCGCCGCGTCGGGCCTCGCCTGGACCCAGGTCGGCGGTGAGCTGCTGGTGACGGAAGCCACGCTGATGCGCGGCAAGGGTCAGCTCACCCTGACCGGCCAACTCGGTGATGTCATGCAGGAATCGGCGCGGGCTGCACTGTCCTTTGTCCGTGCGCGGGCGGAGTCTCTCGGCATCGACATCGAGGCCTTTGAAAAGACCGACGTGCACGTCCACGTTCCCGAGGGCGCGATACCCAAGGACGGCCCCTCGGCGGGGATCACCCTGGCGACCTCGCTGGTGTCGGCCTTCACCAACACGCCGGTTCGCGTCGACCTCGCCATGACCGGCGAGATCAACCTTCGCGGCCACGTCCTGCCGGTGGGCGGGGTCAAGGAGAAGATCCTTGCCGCCTATCGTGCCGGCATTCGTGAGGTGGTGATGCCGGCGGAAAACGAAAAAGACCTCGAGGACATCCTCGAGGATGTCCGCGAAGACATGACGTTCCACTTCGTCGAGCACATGGACGAGGTGTTGTCCCATGCCCTGGTGGGCGCAAAGGACGCCGACGTGGCCGCTCCGGCCGGCGGCTCGGAGGCACGGCTCGATGTGCCCCCGGTGGCCCATTGATCCTTGGAAATCACGGAAGTCGAATTTCGCGGTTCGTCGCTTCGGCCGCAGGACCGGCCGGGGGAGTGGTTTCCCCACGTCGCGGTGGCGGGTCGGTCCAATGTGGGCAAGTCGAGTCTTCTCAATTGGCTGTTCAAACGGACGATGGCGAAAGTCGCCAAGGCTCCGGGAAAAACGCGGACTCTGAATTTCTTTCTTATCAATCGCTCCTTCTACCTCGTGGATCTTCCCGGCTATGGATACGCCAAGGTCGGGCGGCAGCTTCGCGAGGAGTGGGGCAAGGCCCTCGGACAGTACATCGCCACCGAGGAGCGGCTGGCCGGCGTCGTGGCGCTGGTGGACATCCGCCACGGACTGACGGTGCGGGATCGCGACCTCCAGGACCTGCTGGTCGGTGCCAGCTGCGATCGCGAAGTGGTTCTCACCAAGGCCGACAAGGTGGGCCGCGGGCAACGCGCGAAGATGCAACAGGCCGTCCAGCGTGAACTCGGCCTGCACGTTCCACCGATGGCGGTGAGCGTGCGGACCGGCGAGGGGCGACGCGAAGTTTTGACGGGAATCGACGACATGGTGTCGAGGTGGAGAGAACGGCAACGGAGTGAATGATGGTAACCAAGAAGAAAAAAAGTGAAACCGAAGAAGCGGTGGTGATCTCACTCGATCTCGAGGATGACGAAATCGAGGAGCCGGTGGGTGGGGATGGCGAGGCGCCGGAAGGGCGGCTCGACCTCAACCAGCTCAAGGAGATGAGCATCAGCCAGCTCAGCGGTGCGGCCAAGGGCCTCGGGGTGGAAAACCCGGCCGGGATGCGCCGCCAGGACCTCATCTTCAGCATTCTCCAGCACCAGACCGAGGCCGAGGGGCTGATCTTCGGAGAGGGCGTGTTGGAGGTCCTGCCGGAGGGCTTCGGCTTCCTGCGGGCGCCCGAGTACAACTACCTCCCGGGGCCGGACGACATCTATGTGTCGCCGTCGCAGATCCGCCGTTTCAACCTCCACACCGGGGACACGGTCTCGGGTCAGATCCGGCCGCCCAAAGAGGGCGAGCGATACTTCGCGCTGATCAAGGTCGAGGCGATCAACTTCGAGCCGCCCGAGGTTTCGATGGATAAGATCCACTTCGACAACCTGACGCCGCTTTATCCGGAGGACTGGATCCGGCTCGAGGTGCCCGACAACATGACCGCCCGCGTGATGGATCTGGTGACGCCTCTGGGCAAGGGGCAGCGCGGTCTCCTGGTGGCTCCGCCGCGCACCGGTAAGACGATGATGCTGCAGGCGATCGCCAATTCGATCACCGCCAACGACCCCGATGTCGCACTGATCGTCCTGCTCATCGACGAGCGCCCGGAGGAGGTCACGGACATGGAGCGGTCGGTGACCGGTGAGGTGATTTCCTCGACCTTCGACGAACCGGCGACCCGCCACGTCCAGGTCGCCGAAATGGTCATCGAAAAGGCCAAGCGCCTGGTTGAGCACAAGCGCGACGTGGTCATCCTGCTCGATTCGATCACCCGACTGGCGCGGGCCTACAACACCGTGGTGCCGCCGTCGGGAAAGGTGTTGTCGGGTGGTGTCGATTCCAACGCGCTGCAGAAACCGAAAAGATTCTTCGGCGCCGCGCGCAATATCGAAGAGGGCGGCAGTCTGACCATCGTCGGGACCGCGCTGGTCGACACCGGTTCGCGGATGGACGACGTGATCTTCGAGGAGTTCAAGGGAACCGGCAACATGGAGGTCCACCTCGACCGCAAGCTGGTGGAGCGGCGGGTCTTCCCATCCATCGACATCCACAAGTCCGGCACCCGCAAGGAAGAGCTTTTGATCGACGAGTGGGAGCTGCGCCGGATCTGGGTACTGCGAAAGGTGCTGTCGTCACTTTCGCCGGTGGAGGCGATGGAGCTTCTCCTTGAACGTCTTTCGAAAACTGCGGACAACAAGGAGTTTCTCGAGGCAATGTCGCAGGGGTGAGGCCATGGGGCAGTGAGGCAATGAGGCCGTGAGGTGATGGGTCGGTGGTCGACATCGACATCTTCGGCCGCTCCCGTCCAACCTGAAAGGCCCCACTACCCCACTGCCAGGCCGCGGAGCGGCCGACCACTGCCCCATTGCCATAACCGAAGAAGGCACCCGGAAGGCTCAAGCCATTCGGTGTGTTGGGAATTGAAATGAGCCATTCAGTAGATTCAATCCTCGACAAAGCGATCGTGGGTGACCGCCTCTCCAGGGATGAGATCCAGGCGTTGTTCGACGACGGCGGGCTGCTCGAGCTCGGGCAGGCGGCGGCGTCGGTTCGGAGGCGCAAAAACCCGGGTGACGACGCCACCTTCATCGTCGATCGCAACATCAACTACACCAACGTCTGCATCTATCGGTGCCGGTTCTGCGCCTTTTACAGAACCGCCAAGGACAGCGAGGCCTACGTGCTGCCGTTTGCCGAGATCGCGGCCAAGGTCTCGGAGACCGTGGCGGCCGGAGGGACCGGGATTCTCCTCCAGGGCGGCGTCCATCCGGAGCTTCGCCTGACCTACTACGAGACGCTGCTGTCAGACCTCAAACGGACTTTTCCGCAGATCCACCTCCACGCCTTTTCGGTGCCCGAGATCTGGTATCTGGCAAAACTCGAGAAGATGCCGGTTCGAGACGTCATCGGCCGCCTCGTGGATTCGGGTCTGGACTCGATTCCAGGGGGCGGGGCCGAGATCCTCGAAGACGAGACCCGCCGACGGATCTGGTCGCGGACCAAGGCCTCCACCCGGCAGTGGCTCGACGTCCACCGCACGGCACACGAACTCGGTCTGCGAACCACCGCCACCATGATGTTCGGGGTCGGCGAACCGACGACCGCACGGGTTGAGCACTTTCTCGGTGTCCGCGACCTGCAGGACGCCACCGGTGGGTTTACCGCCTTCATCCCGTGGACCTTCCAGGACCAGGCGACCGATCTCGAGGGCGAGGTCACGACCTCGGGAGGGTTCGACTACCTGCGGACGCTCGCCATTTCCCGCCTCGCGCTCGACAACGTGGACCACGTCCAGGGGTCATGGGTGACCCAGGGCGCAAAGATCGGCCAACTGTCGCTGTTCTTCGGCGCCGACGACCTCGGCTCCATCATGCTCGAGGAGAATGTTGTCGCGGCGGCGGGCGCCAGGTTTCGCATGAGCCAGGACGACATGGAGCGGACCATCCGCGGCGCCGGCTACACACCGAGACAGCGGCGGACACTCTACGAGTCGTTGTAGCATCACACAGAGATTTCGAACTGCTCCTCGTGCAAGAGGGGGTTTTCGCACAGGATGATGTGCAACCCATGGATGTCCTCGAGCTCACGCATGAGATCTCGAAACGATCCCTGGAGATAGTGTGAGACCGCCGGGTGGACGGTCAGTGAGATCTGGTGGTCGATATCGCCGGCCGCGGCGGCGAGGAGCTCTCTGCGGATCTCCAGACACACCGTGGTCAAGGCCTTGATGCGTCCCGAACCGTGGCAGTAGGGGCACTCGCGACTGAGGGTTCGTTCGAGGCTGGGCCGGGTTCGCTTGCGGGTCAGCTGGACCAGACCGATGTCGCTCATCGGCAGGAGTTGGGTGCGGGCGGGGTCACGGGAGAGTTCTGTCGGCGAGGGTTTCATAAACCATGCCCCGGTGTTCGGCCTCTTCCATATCGATGAAATCGATGACGATGATTCCGCCGAGGTCGCGCAGACGGAGTTGGCGCACGATCTCCAAGGTGGCTTCGAGGTTGAGGGTGAAGACCGTCTCCTCGAGCGACTCCATGCCCACGAACTTGCCGGTGTTGACGTCGATGGTCACCAGGGCTTCGGTCTGGTTGATGACCAGATAACCGCCGGACTTGAGCCATACCTTGGGCCGCAGGGCCTTTTCCAGCTCGCGGTCGATCCCGAACGTGCTCATGAGATCGGTGGCCTGCCGGTAGAGCTTGACCCGATCGACCAGTTGCGGGTCGGTCTGCTCGAAGTAGTTCAGGACCTCCTCGAAGCTCTCCTCGTCGTCGATCCACACTTCTGAAACCGACTGGGTGAACATGTCGCGGACCGAACGCAGGACAGGACTCAGTTCACGGTGAATGAGGCAGGGAGCGCGGGCGCCCTCGGCCTGCTGCTGAATACGCTCCCAGAAGTGGAGAAGAATCCGGCGGTCGGCCTCGAGTTCAGGCTGTCCCCGGTCCTCACCCGCCGTGCGCACGATCCACCCGCCGGGATCACCGAAGGCCTCGACCATCTCCTTGAGCCGGGTCCGTTCGTCTGGATCCGTGATGCGGCGCGAGATCCCGACCTGGCGGACGTTCGGCAGATAAACAAGAAAACGTCCCGGCAAGCTGATGTGGGTGGTGAGCCGCGCGCCCTTGGTGCCGAGAGGGTCTTTCACGACCTGGACGAGCGCCTCCTGTCCCTGGCGGAGCAGGTCCGAAATATCCGAGTTGGACGGGTCCGGTTGCAGCGAGGAGCCGTCTTCGGCGAGGAAGATATCGGTGAAATCGTCGAGGATGCCGCCGGCCTCGCGGACGTAGAGAAAGGCGTTGCGGTGAAGACCGATGTCGACGAAAGCCGCCTGCATCCCCGGGAGCACCCGGTTGACGCGTCCCTTGTACAGGTTGCCGACCACCGACGACGTGCGGTGGCGCTCCGCCCGATACGACACGAGGCGGGAGTTCTCGAGCACCGCCACCCGGGTCTCGAACGGGTTGACCGACAGAAAAAGAACCGTGCCCACTACTGGTTCACCAGACGGTAGCGCCACACGGCCTGGACGACCCCGAGGGCGGCGCAGGTGGAAATCAACGACGAGCCTCCATATGAAAACAACGGCAGCGTGACACCGGTGGTGGGGAGCCAGCCCAGCACCATGCCAAGGTTCACCACCACCTGAAAGGTCAACCAGGCGCCGACCAGGACGACGAGGGCGGCTCCGAACCTGTTTTCGGTGGTGAGGGCCACGTTGGCGATCCTGCCCAACAACAACGCGTACGCGAGAAGGAGAAGGGTGGTTCCGAAGAAGCCTGTCGCCTCGGCCCACACAGCGAAGGCGAAGTCCGTGTGCTGCGCCGGCAGAAAGCGGAGCTGTGATTGGCTGCCCTGACCGAGACCATGACCCGAAACACCGCCGGAGCCGACGGCGATCTTCGACTGCCGAACCTGGTAGCCGGCGCCAAAGGGGTCGCGTTCGGGGTTGATCACCGTGCGCACCCGCTCCTTCTGATACGGTTTCAGCGCGTAGTGCCAAGTGACATTGATGCCGATGATCGCGATGACGATCAGCAGCGCCCAGACGACTCGGGGCAGACCGCCGATCCACAGGGCAGCCACCAGGATCGGCACATAGGTCAGGACGACGCCCATATCGGGTTCGAGGATGATGAGAAAAACGGGCGCGGCGACAATCGTCGCGGTGACGGCGGCCTGATAGAAGCGGAGGTTTCGCGCGCCACGGCTCGCGACCCACGCGGCGGTGAGGAGGATGGTACTGAGCCGGGCGAATTCGCTTGGTTGCACGGTGATCGGCCCCAGGGCGATCCAGGCGCGGTTGCCGCCACGGGCGACTCCGAAGACGAGAACGGCAACCAACGCCACGAGGCCGATGGCGTAAAGAAAAGGGGCCGCACGTTCATAGATATCGACCCGCACCCGCGACATCAACCACAGGATCACCAGACCCGCGATCCCCCACATCAGTTGGCGGAGCAGCAGGTTGGTGCCCACCACCCGGGAAACGCTGTGCAGCGTCGGCAGCGACGCCCCGAGCAGACCGACGACGGCAAGGATCAACCATGGGTCGAGACGATGTTCCACGGTCCGATTCTAACCTGCATATCTCACCGGGTATCGTCGCGAGGGCGGCGAAGGGCAAGTATCCGGCGGTCAGCCACCGTCGGTCGGCGGTTTGAGGGGCCTCGGGGGCCGAGGCGGCCTGCGACGGCAGGTAGGTTGTGATCCTCGGGCGTCAGACCGAGGTAGGCCTCGACGATGCGCCCCGCCACGGGTGCCGCGGAGCGGCTGCCGTCGCCGCCGTGCTCGACGATCACGGCGACCACGATTTCGGGCGCGTCGAGCGGCGCCCAGCCCACAAACCACGCGTGGTGCCGGAGGTGAGATTCGAGCTCCTCGTTCGCCACGCCCTCCTGGAGACGGACAACCTGAGCTGTCCCGGTCTTGCCGGCCATGGGGAGGACATCCAATCTGCGCGCCGTGCCGTGGGGCCCGTGGACCACATTGGCAAGGGCGGCGTTGACCAACTCCAGGTTGTGCGGATCGATCTGCAGCGGCCCAGCGCTCTCGGTGTTCGTCGGTACCAGGTTTGGTTGCAACAGGCGGCCACCGTTAGCGAGCATGGCGTAGGCCCGAGCGAGTTGCACCACAGTCACCAGCAGCGGGCCCTGGCCGATTGACATGGACACCGCCTCCCCCGGATACCACGGCGTCTTTCGGACACGCAGGCTCCACTCCGGGCCGCCGATCAACCCCGCCGACTCGAACTGCGGATCGAGCCTGGTCTTTTCACCAAATCCGAATCGGCGCAGCCACCTGTCCACGCCCTCGATGCCTAGCTTTTGACCGAGGAGGTAGAAATAGACATCGCACGATTCGGTGAGCGCCTGGTTGAGATTGACAAACCCGTGGCCGCCGCGGCGCCAGCAGTGAAAACGGTGGCCGTATAAGACGATCGATCCGTTGCAGTAGACCGTCGCCTGCGGATCGATCAGGCCTTCGCTCAAACCGCCGAGAGCGAGAAAGGGCTTGATGGTCGAACCCGGAGGGTAGACTCCCTGCAGGCAGCGATTCTGCAGGGGATGGTCGGGGTCTTCCTGCAACGCCTGCCAGTCGGTTCTGCTCAGCCGGCCGCCGAAAACGGTGGGATCGAAACTCGGTGAGGAGTAGAGGACGCGCACCGCACCATTGCGCGGGTCGAGGGCGACGACACCGCCGGCCCGATCGCCCATCGCCTCCGCGGCCGCCCGTTGCAGCGAGATGTCGAGAGCGGAGCCGAGGTCGTTTCCGGCCGTCGGTCGCACCTCGCGCACGACCCCCAACTGGCGTCCCACGGCCGAAACCATCATCCACCGGTGGCCCGACGTGCCGGCGAGGAAGGTCTCCTGGTCGGCCTCGATACCGGTGGCTCCGACCATCGAGTCGGGCTCGAGATCCGGGTTCTGCTCCACCTGGGTCTTGGAGATGGGGCGCAGGTGGCCGACGGCGTGGGCCGTGAGGAATGAATACGGGTAGTGGCGACGAAAACGGCTGACCACCGACAGCTCCGGGTGGTCGCCCTGGTGCGAGTGTACGGCCGCGACCTGGTTCCACGTCAGGTTCTCCCCCACCACGAGCGGAGCCTGGCGGCCGATGCGGCGCTCGGCGAGGAGCTCGCGAAAGGTCTGAGTCTCGGTGATGCCCTCCCGGGCGAGGAAGAGACCGGTCTCGTCGAGGTTTGACGCCTCATCTGGAAACAGCAGGAGCTCCCACGAGGGGACGTTTTCCGCGACCACCTCGCCCCGCCTGTCGTAGATCCAGCCCCGCGGCCCGGGCAGCGGCAACCGCCGGAGACGGTTGTTCTCGGCGAGGTTTCGCCACTCGGCGCCGTGCACCAACTGCAGGTGGACCAAGCGGAGGTGGATCAGACCGAGGGCTGCGAACACCAGCACGAACATCACCACGGTGCGGCGGCGGAGGGGGCCGATGTCTTCTCTGATTTCCATGATCTCACCGCAGCGTACGAGCCCGGTAGCTCCGCCACTGACCCGGGAGGTCGAGGACGAGGACCGCACCCACGAGACCGCACCAGAGGCCGGTGAAAACGACCGAACGCAGCCAATGGCCAAGGGAGAGGGAGAGCGGAAGACCGAGCGGGACCGTGGCCGCCATTTGCACCAGGATGACCGCTGCGGCGCCGACCAGTCCAAACCCGGCCCACGCCTTCGGCGACCGGTCGGCAACCACGCCGGCGAGAGCGTACAGGGCGAGGCACGCCGCGCTCCATGCAATCCCCCCAGGTCCGATGACCGGTTCGAACAACACGTCCCAGGCCAGACCGAGCAGCAGGGCCTCGTACGGCCAACCCCGCTCCTTCTGGAGCAGCGCGGCGGCCACGATCCACACCACGGGCAGCAGGACCTCCGTCGTCCACGGCGGCATCCCGGGCATACCCAGCATGCGTTGGACCAGGAGGGTCAGGACAACCGGCAGGAGCAGTTTAAGCCGCATGTCGGGAACCCCCCGCCACACCTTGGAGGGAGTGAGATCTGCGGGCCGGCAGCGAGAGGCGCCGGACTCGCCCTTCACCGACCAGGTCTGGGGCGTGGCGGCCTGCCGTTATCATTCGGTCTCACCGCCACTGGCCGCCGACCACAACGGGAGGAGCATGATGATTCGGGTGGAGCGCAGATCGGCAGTCGGCGCCGCTCGGATTTCCAGAAACGGGTCGTTGGTCTCTCGCACCCGAACCACGGACGCCGCCGCGATGCCCGGTGGAAAGATGCCGTCACCGCCACTGGTGAAAAGGACCTCGCCCTTTTCGAGCAGCGCCTGTCGGGGAACGTAGGCGATGGTGAGGGTGTCGTCGCCGGTGCCGACGACGAGCCCCTGCACGCGGCTGTCAGGGGTTTGGACGGCCGCTGCCGCAGCGCCGTGGGTGATCAACTGGAGCCAGTGGCGACTGCCCTCGCTGCGCACCACGCGGCCGACCAGACCGCCGGCGGTGATCGCCGGCGTATCGCGTGGCAGGTACACCACAGAGGCCGTCCGGACTTCCATGAACCCGGCCGCGAGATCGCGGAAGGTGCAGCGAGCGATCACGGCGCCGTTCGAGAACCCGACGCTGTCGTCCAGCAAACCGGTGGCATCGCGGAGCGCCGCCAGATCCTCCTCGAGGAGCAGGTTTCGTGCCGCAAGGCGTTCGACCTCGAGCCGCAGAGAACGGTTGTCGACGATCACCCGCTGCAGATCGATGGTGCCGAGGCCGATATCGTTGGTCAGGTGGCCGATCTGTTGCGCAGACCAGGTCACTGGCTGGACGATCGCCCGAATCCAGGTCACCAGCAGGGGGGCGCCCTCTGGAGATCGGACCTGCCACGCGGCGACGGCCTCGAGGACGATCCACAACAGGACCGTGAGGAGAGCGGGTGGTCGTGAAACAGTCATGGAGCTACCAAGTGCAGCCCGAAAACGCGACACAAGCACGGGCCGAGATCAAACACCCCGCCATGATACCGCGGAGCTAGCCCGCTCTTCTCGCCAGCTTTCGTAACGAGGGCGACGAGGCGCCGTGGCCAGACGTGCTTTCTCACCTTGGGGCGCGGAGACGTACTTTGCTGTACGTTGAGCACTCAAAGGTGAGAAAGCACGTCTGGGTAGGATGCATCGTCGGCCGCAGTCGACAGCTGGTGAGAAGTGCGGGCTAAGAGCGTGGAGTGCGTAGATGGTGGATGGGTTTCGGAGCTTGTTTGAGGCCATTTGGGGGCGATTTCGCAGGTTCATACTGGTGGTATGGACCAAGAACTCGCCCTCAAATGGACCAAACGACACCCGAAAGGCGCCGCCAAATCTATGCACTCCATGCTCCTTGAGTTCAGCTGATGGCGATCTTGCGCAGGAGGTCGATGTTGGTCAGCATCATGCCCGTGCCGCGCACCACAGCCGACCCGGGCTCTTCGCAATGGGCCACCGGCAAACCGGTTTCCTCACGCAGGCGTTTGTCCAGGTTTTTGAGCAGCGAGCCGCCCCCCGCGAGGATGATTCCCTTGTCGATGATGTCAGCCGAAAGCTCCGGGGGGGTCTGTTCGAGGGCGTTGCGGACGGCGTCAACGATCGTTGATACGATCTCGGTGAGGGCCTCTCGGATCTCCTCGTCGGTGATCGTGAGGTTCTTGGGTACCCCTTCGACGAGGTCCCGCCCCTTGACCTCCATGGTCAGGGGTTCGTCGAGGGGGTACGCCGATCCGATCTGGATCTTGATCTGCTCCGCGGTGCGCTCGCCGACCAGAATGTTGTACTTCTTTTTGAGGTAGTGGATGATCGCCTCGTCCATCTCATTTCCGGCAACCCGGACCGAACGCGAGTAGACCACGCCGGCCAGTGAAATCACGGCCACATCCGAGGTGCCGCCGCCGATGTCCACGATCATGTTGCCTGAGGGCTCGGTGATCGGCAGACCGGCGCCGATGGCTGCGGCTGTCGCCTGTTCGATGAGGTACACCTCCGAAGCGCCGGCCTTGAGCGCGGTGTCCTTGACCGCGCGTTTTTCGACCTGGGTGATTTCGGACGGCACCGAGATGATGATCCGCGGCCTCACCAGGAACGAACGCCCGTGCGCCTTGCGGATGAAGTGCTCGAGCATCTTTTCGGTGACCTCGAAGTCGGCGATCACGCCGTCCTTCATCGGGCGGATGGCCTCGATGTTGCTAGGGTGTCTTGCCCAGCATCTCCTTGGCCTTGGCGCCGACCGCCTCGACACGGTTGGTGATCCGGTTGACAGCGACGATGGATGGCTCGCACACACAGATACCGCGGCCTCGTACGTAGACGAGGGTGTTGGCCGTGCCGAGGTCGATGGCGAGATCGGATGAGAACAGCCCCAGAAGGCTGGAGAAATGCATCAATAAACCTCCACGAACACGCGCTCTCGATGTTCGCTGTGATTGCCCGATGGATCGGTGGCGACGATCAGGATGTCGTTCCATCCCTCCTTGAACATCTCCACCGTTTTGCGGAACTTGCCTGCGACTCCGAGTTCGACCCGCTCTCCGTTGATGGTGATGGTCGCCCCGACTTCGGTCGTCCCCTCGATGATGAACATGCGGCCGAGCTGTTGCATCGGGTTGATGGCCAACTCGGGTGGTGTTGTGTCCTCGAGCGCCTCGTTGCTCACCGACGAAAAGACCCGAAACCGTCGCGCCGAGCTCCACTCCGATGACGGCGAATCTCCGTGGCGGCAGGCGATCCGCCAGAAGTAGGTCCCGGGGTTGACCAACCGCATGCGCACCGCGTCCTTGGAAAGGTTGGGCGCATCCACGTCGAGCTGGGTCGAATCGAAGTTCTTGGAGCGTCCGACCTGGAGATGAGCCGTCCCCGAGGCGGGCCGGCCCCGCCACGCGAGCTCGATGACCTGCTGCTGGCCGACATCGAACCCGACGTTGTTCTGCGGTGAGATCGGCAGGGGGGCGGCCGGGATCTGTTGCTTCTCGGAAATCCTACCACCTGAAGTGGTGGCGACCGCTTCCCGCTCCCGGATGACGATCTCGTCGCCGCGGGTGCTGCGAACCTTGGCCGAGCCCTGGAACGTCGAAACCCGGGTCTCCTGATCGTCGTCGGCCACGTCGACGGCGACCCGACTGTCCCGGTCGATTTCGGTCGAGGCGGTGTCGGTGGTAACGGTCGAGGGGGTTCCTGACGTATACACGTTGATCCGGCCCACCACCATTTTGACCGTGCCGCTCGACTCCGCCGAACTTTCGTTGTGAATCTCGAGAAGCGAGTTGGGTGCGATGCGATACAGGCTCCCGTCGGCAAAGAGGATCTCGGCTTCGCCGTCACGTCCGGTGCGGACAAAATCGCCGTTGAAGACGGGCTGTTGTTCGTGGCCGCCCTCCCACTCGGTCTGGCCGGCACGCTGGATCTCGACCCGCCCTTCGAGGCTGAAGAACTTGCCCGCCCCGACCAGCTCGCCGCCGGCTCCCGCGAGCGCCTCGAAGCGTCGCCGCGCGCCCTCGGCAAGCGTCTCCGCCTCCTCCCACCGCCCTTCGATAAACACGGCGCGTGCGGAGTCGAGCTGTTCTGACGCGTTGCGGAGCTCGCCGCGCCACTGCGCGGGCAGGGTCTGGCCCTCGGCGTCGACGAGGGCGGCCGCGGCGCGGTCGATCGCCCGACTGGCCCGCGCCTGTGGAGGAAGGTTGAGGCTCTTATAAGCGAAGTAGACCAGTGCCGCCGCGATGAGACCGACCAGCAGCACTGCCAAGATGGTTCTCAGCGGCTGCACACGGATAACTATCCAGTCGAGCTCCAAGCCTCTCGCCACGGCCGTCGTTCCTCCACAAAACACGGTAACACGGCCCTTTACAAGCGGCAAGCACGATCGCGGACGGTCCCCGCCGGGGCCAAATTGAGTCCCGAACCCGGGCTCCGACGGCCGTCGGTAAGGTTGCACCACCAGGTCGGCTCCGCTACACTGCGCTGTCCCGACGCGTCGGTCGGGTGGAGGACTGCATGGCTCTCAAGTGGTTGCGCGACAACCTGCGTCATCTCAAATTCATTCTATGGGGCGTGGTGCTCGTATTCGTGCTCTTGGTATTCGTTGACTGGGGTGCGGGGCGTGCGGGAGGAGGAGGCGGCGGCCTGCCCGCGGTTCGGGTCGGTAAACGAGCGGTCTCCGAACAGGAGTTTCTCGACGAAATGCGGCGTCTCGACCAACGGTTTTCACAGATTTACGGTGAGCGCTGGAACGAGCTCCGCGGTCAGGTGGATCTCGCCGGCCAGACGGCCAACTATTTCATCAACCGCGAGCTTCAACTCACCGAGGCCGCGCGAATCGGCGTCACCGTGACTGCCGAAGAGCTCCGCCAGGCGATCCTCGAAAACCCGTCGTTTCAACGCGAGGACGGCGAGTTCGTAGGGGCCGAGACCTACGAGCGAATCGTTCGCGGCTATTTCCGCATGTCGCCGCAGGAGTTCGAAACTCGGCTCACCGAGGACCTGACGATCGGCAAACTCAACGGGTTGGCAGAACGCAGCGCGTGGGTCGACGACGCCGAGGTCGAACGGGAGTTCCGCCGTCAGCGGGAGCAGGTCGATCTCGAGGTTGTCCGGGTTCGCTACGAGCCCTTTCTTGCGGAGGTCGTGATCTCCGAGGACGAAGCCCGCGCCGCATACGAACAGACATCGGCGGACTACCATCGCGACGAACAGCGCATCCTGCGCTATCTGGTCGTCGAGACCGCCAAGCTGCGGCGGACCCTGCCGGTCGAAGAAAGCGAGCTTCGGGCCTACTACGACGCCCACAAGGACGAGTTCCTCGAAGGTGAACAGGCCAACGCGCGCCACATTCTGATCCAGGTCTCTCCCAACGCCTCCGAGGCGGAGCGGACCGACGCCGAGCTCCACGCCAACGGCGTCGCCCAGATCGCACGCACCGGCGCCGACTTTGGCGAGCTCGCAGCCAAACACTCCGACGACACCGGATCGGCGGCCGAAGGGGGCGATCTCGGGTGGTTCGGTCGCGGTCGCATGGTCAAGGAGTTCGAAGATGCCGTGTTCTCGGCCAAACCGGGCGAGATCGTCGGTCCCATCAAGAGCCAGTTCGGTTACCACGTCATCCGGGTCGATGCGTTCCGGCCGGAGCACCAGCGCCCATTCGAGGAAATGGAAGAGCAGGTTCGATTCGCAGTTCTAGAGGGGCGCGCGGCGGCCGAGGCAGCTTCGAGGGCGGAAGCCCTTGCGCGGCGGCTGAAGTCCGAGCAACCCACAACAGAAGAAGCATGGCAGTTGATCGCCGACGAGGACGAGTCGGTGGTGCTCAATCAGAGCCCCTCGTTCTCGGCCGGTGAGACCATTCCCGGCACGATCCAGGGAAGCGCGCTCGCCGACGAGGCGTTTGCCGTCGAGGTCGGCCATGTTGCGGGTCCCGTGGCCGTGCCGCGCGGTTGGATGCTGTGGCAGTTGGCCGAGATCCGCCCGGAGGGCATCCAGCCCTTTGAGGATGTCCGGGTCGCGGTCGAACAGGAACTGCGCCGCGACAAGGCCGTGGCGCTCGCCGGGGAACAGGCATCCGCGGTTGCGGAGCGCTGGCGTGCGGGCGAGGACGCCGCCGTTCTGGCCGAGGAGATCGGATCGTCCGTGACCGAGGCCAACGGCCACCGCCGCGGCACGCAGGTCGGCGACCTCGGGATCCTGCCGGCCATCGACGGCGTGGTGTTTGCCGCTGCGGTCGGAGAGGTGCTCGAGCCGGTGGACGCCGGATACAATGGCGTCATGGTCGTTCGGGTGACCAATATGGTGCGCGCCGACGAGTCCGAACTCGCGGCCGAGATGGAAAACCTGCGTGCTCGATTGATGGCCGACCGGGCCGGTCAACTGATGCAGTCGATCCTCAACGAACGCCGGCGCGACACCGTGGTGACGGTCGACAACGAGCTGCTGCAGCGCTTCGCACCCACCAACTCATGATCGGTCGGCTCGAGGGCCGTCTTCACCGGGTTGAACCCGGGACGGTGCTCGTGGACGTGGGCGGTGTCGGTTATCAGGTGGCGACCACGCTGCGCGTGTTCGACCGTTTGAGTGACGGCGACAGTGCGGTGTTCTGGATCCACACCCAGGTGCGGGATGATGCCATCGTGCTTTTCGGCTTTCCGGACCGCCGGGACCTCGACGCCTTCGAGAAGCTGATCGCGGTGGCGGGGGTGGGCCCGAGAACCGCCCTGGGCGTCCTCTCGGCCTTGACTGCGACTGAACTCGCGACCGCCATCGAATCGGGGGATCTGGCGCTCTTGCAGCGCAGCCCGGGCGTCGGGAAGAAGACCGCGGAGAGGATCCTCCTCGAACTCAAGGACCGCCTGGGGCCGGCCGCATCGTCGCCGGACACCACCCGCGGAGATGCGGTTTCCGCGCTCGTCAATCTCGGCTATTCACAGCGGGATGCAGCGCGGGCGGTGGATGCGGTGTCGGCCGACGGTGGGGGTGAGGACCTCGGCGAGCTCCTCCGCCTGGCGTTGCAGAAGCTGACGCGCTGAGGGCGACCGCAATACCGATCGCGGGTTGAGCTCCGGGTAGCGCTTTCTCGACGTGATGATCCCGATGCTCACCGCGCTCTTGCCCGCGAGCGCCCCCTCGACAATGATTGGGCCCGGCGGGCGTAGCGCTCGACCGACCTTCGAGCACCCAACATTGTCAGAGACGGCACGTCCGGTGAACGCGCCCTGCAACCAGCATCCTGATCCCTGCGACATACTCGCCCTGTCAGCGATAGGATAGAGTCACATGGTGACTGACGAAGTACTGACCGGCGACGTCCGACCCGAAGAGCTGCCCCTTGAGGAGACCCTGCGACCGCGGCGTCTCGAGGAATTCGTGGGCCAGGAGCGGCTGACCACGAATCTCGGGGTGTTCGTCAAGGCTGCCCGTGACCGAGGCGAGGCTCTCGACCACGCTCTCTTCTTTGGTCCCCCCGGTCTTGGGAAGACAACGCTTGCCTACATCATCGCCCACGAGATGGGGGCCGAGCTGCACATCTCCTCCGGCCCGGTTCTCGAACGGGCCGGCGATCTTGCGGCGATGCTGACCAACCTCCAGCCCGGAGATGTGCTGTTTATCGACGAGATCCACCGACTACCGGCGGCGGTCGAGGAGATCCTCTATCCCGCCATGGAGGACTTCGAGCTCGACCTGGTGATCGGCCAGGGGCCCGCGGCGCGCAGCGTGCGGTTGAGCCTGCCCCGATTCACCCTGGTCGGGGCAACCACCCGCACGGGACTCCTGACCGCCCCTTTGCGCGACCGCTTCGGGATCGTCCACCGCCTCGAGTTCTACCCCGCCGACGATCTCGCCGTGATCGTCACGCGTTCCGCCGGGATTTTAGGGATCAAGGTCTCCGATGATGCCGCGGCCGAGATCGCGCGCCGCGCGCGCGGCACTCCGCGCATCGCCAACCGGTTGTTGCGGAGGGTTCGGGACTTTGCCCACCACCTGGGATCGGAGACAGTGACCCTCGAGGCGACGCAGTGGGGGCTGGAACAGATGGAGGTGGATGCCTTCGGTCTTGAACAACTCGACCGGCAGTTGTTGACGACGATCATCGATATTTATGACGGTGGTCCGGTGGGTCTGAGGGCGCTGGCGGCCTCGATCGGTGAGGACCGCGGCACGCTCGAGGACATCCACGAACCGTATCTCCTGCAGATCGGGCTGCTGCAGCGGACCCCGCGGGGGCGGACAGTCACCGCGCGCGCCTACCGCCACCTCGGTCTCGAACCACGCGACAGCGAGGGCCGCCTGTTCGAGGAACGGGAGTCGGAGTGACCCCGGTGCCGGTGATCCTGAACCCGACAGCGGGGGGTGGGCGTCTGCTGCGTCGACAGAACGAGCTGGCGTCGGCTGCCCGCTCCGCCGGGGAGGAGATCGAGTTCTGGATGACTCGGGGCCCCGGCCATGCGACCGAACTCGCCGCGCGGGCAGCCGCCGAGGAACGCCCCCTGGTCTTCGCCTATGGCGGCGACGGGACATACAACGAGGTGGCCAGGGGTCTGCTCGGCAGTACGACCGCTCTCGGCGCCCTCCCCGGAGGCACCACCTCGGTGCTGGCCTACGAGTTCGACATTCCACGCCCGGTCGAGCGTTCGATCACGGCGCTGCTGGCGGGCGGGGACCGCGCCATGCGGGTGGGGCGAACCGATCACGACGACATCGTGCTCCTGATGTTGTCGGCGGGGCCGGATTCCCACGTTCTCGAGAGGCTGCGGCCCGGGTTCAAGCGCCTCGGGGGGCGGATCGGTGTCGCGCTGCAGGCGGTGATGGAGGTGGCCAGCGGCACCCCCTTGCCGCGAATGCGAGTGGCCGGCGACGGTCTTGCGGAAGAGGCGGGGTGGGTCATCGTCGGCACCTCGCGGTGTTATGCCGGAAAACTTTACGCGACGCCCGGCGCCGACCCCTTCAGGGATGATCTCGAGGTCGTTGTCCAGAAAACGGGCGGACGGCGGGCGGCGGCCGCCTTTCTTCTTTCGATTCCGAGCGGCGGCCATGTGCGCCGCGACGACGTCGTCCGCCAGATCACCGGCCGGGTCCGGATCGAATCCGCGGTGCCCGACATGAACGTGCCCTACCAGATCGACGGCGACGTCGTCGGCACCTTGCCGGTGGAGGTCACGATCGATCCTCGACCGCTGTGGGTCAGGCTGCCGGCGTGCCCAGAAGGTCCACGATAGCTGAGGGTTGATTCTCCGCTCATCCGAGCCCGGCAAACAGATCGGTGGAGATATAGCGCTCGGCGGTCGAGGGAACGACAAAGACGATGAGCTTGCCGACCATGTCCTCACGGGCGGCGATCTCGAGGGAAGCCGCGCACGCGGCGCCCGAGGAGATGCCCGCCAGGATGCCCTCTTCGCGAGCCAGGCGGCGAGCCATTGAAAACGCTTCGTCGTTGCTGACAGTGATGGTCTCGTCGACGAGCGAGACGTCGAGGTTGTCGGGGATGAAGCCGGCGCCGATGCCTTGGATCTTGTGGGAACCGGGCTCACCGCCGCTGAGGATCGGCGAGTCCGACGGCTCGACGGCGACGATCCGGATGTCCGGCCGGCGTTCGCGCCACACCCGACCGACCCCGGTCAGGGTTCCGCCCGTGCCGACCCCGGCCACAAAGACATCCATCGTACCGTCGGTGTCGCGCCACAGCTCGAGGGCGGTGGTCTCGGCGTGGATATCGGGGTTGGCGGGGTTGGAGAACTGCAGGGCCATGACCGAGTTCGGGATCTCATCGAGCAGCTCGTGGGCCCGCGCGGTGGCGCCCTTCATGCCGTCGGCCGCCGGTGTGGGGTGGAGCTCAGCGCCGAGGAGGGCGAGGACCTTGCGCCGTTCGGCCGACATCGACTCCGGCATGGAGAGGACGCAGCGGTAACCGCGCGCCGCGGCGACCATCGCCAGCGCGATGCCGGTGTTGCCGGAGGTCGCCTCGACGATGGTCGAAACTCCGGGAACGAGCGCGCCGTCACGCTCGAGAGCATCGACCATGGCGACGCCGATGCGGTCCTTCACCGAATGCGCCGGGTTGAAGAACTCGAGCTTCGCGGCCACCGTCGCCGACAGCCCGGCCGTCAGCCGATTGAGTCGCACCAGGGGCGTGTTTCCGATCAGGCGCGTGATGTCGGGCGCGATGCGCATGGTGGGCCACCTTTCAGCTTCCTACGTCACAACCCGCCGGGAGGCGTGCTTCTTCCAGGGGCCTCGCCTGCATTTCTCACCAGCTTCCTGTTGCTGGCGGCGATGCACCGCACCCGGCGGTGTTTTCTCGCTTCGGGGTGTTCCACGTACTGTCATACCCGTCCGCGCCCCTCGGATCGCAAACCCCGCGGGGCGCGGCACCTCGCTGTCCTCGCGACGAAACCCGGTGAGATCTGCGGGCCAGAGCGGTCGCTGGGTTACAATTACTGCTGGGGGGAGCTGTGGATTTTCTCGAAAAACTCGGCGCACGAGCGGCTAGCGCCGGTGGTCGTGTGGTGCTTGCCGAAGGCCATGATCCTCGGATCATCGAGGCCGCCCGGCAGCTGGTTTCTTCAGGGCCCTTTGGCGTCACCATTCTGTGTCCCGAGGGTGAACGGCGGGATCAGCACGCCGACCTCGCGGCCGCAGGTGTGGAGGTCACAGACCCCATCACCGATCCGCGACGCGAGGAACTTGCCCGCCACCTCCACGCGAGGCGCGAGGCCAAGGGTCTGACCCTTGACCAGGCGCTGGATGCGGTGGCCGACCCCTTGTATTTCTCGTCGCTGATGGTCGCCACCGGGGCCGCCGACGCGTCGGTCGGGGGTGCGGTTCGCACCACGGCCGATACCGTTCGCGCGGCGCTTCACTGTATCGGTCCCGCCCCCGGCTTGAAGACGGTTTCGTCAGCCTTCATCATGGTCCACCCGGACCCGCAGTGGGGCGATGACGGGGTGATGGTGTTTTCGGACTGCGCGGTCATGCCGGACCCGAGTGCCGAGCAACTGGCCGAGATCGCGATCTCGGCTGCCGCCACCTTTTCTTCGATCGTCGGCGGCGAACCCCGAGTCGCCATGCTGTCTTTTTCCACCAAGGGCTCCGCCGCAAGCCCCCTCGTCGACAAGGTGACCGCCGCGGTCGCCGAACTCGAGCGGCGGCAGGTCGGTTTCAGTTTTGACGGCGAGCTTCAGTTCGACGCCGCGCTCCTGCCTGGAATCGGCGAGAAAAAGGCCCCGGGCTCGGCCGTCGCCGGACGGGCCAATGTGCTCGTTTTTCCGGACCTCAACGCCGGCAACATCACCTACAAGGCCGTGGAACGCATGGGCGGCGCCCGTGCCCTCGGACCACTCATGCAGGGGCTCGCGATGCCCGCCAACGATCTCAGCCGGGGTTGCTCGGCCGCCGACATCGTCCAGACGAGCATGTTGAGCCTGTTGCAGGCCAGGGGTTGACTGCAATGCGAGTGTTGGTCATCGGTTCCGGAGCGCGCGAACACGCGATCGTCCATGCGTTGCGGCGATCGTCGGGGGTGACCGCTTTGTTTGCGGCCCCCGGGAACCCGGGTATTGCCCAGGCCGCTGATTGCCTGCCGGTGTCGGCAGACGACCTGCCGGGGGTTGCGGAGGCGGCAGCAGACCTCAAGGTCGACGTCACGATCGTCGGTCCCGAGCTGCCGTTGGCCCTCGGTATCGGCGATGAGTTTGCGCGTCGTGGTCTGCGGCTTTTCGGCCCGCGCCGCGATGCTGCGGTGCTCGAGTCGAGCAAGGTCTTTGCCAAGGAGTTCTGCCAGCGCCACGGAATACCGACTGCACAGTCACGCTGCGTCCGCACCCAGGACGAGGCGCGGGCGGCCGCTCGAGAGCTCGGCATGCCCGTCGTGTTCAAGGCCGACGGTCTGGCTGCGGGCAAGGGCGTTGTGATGGTTCGCGACAAAAAGGATCTCAAAAACGCCCTCGACGTGTTCTTTGTCCAACGACGGTTCGGGGACGCCGCGGACCGGGTGCTGGTAGAGGAGTGCCTCGAGGGTGACGAAGTCTCCTATATGGTGATCACCGATGGCACCCGGGTGGTGCCGATCGCGACCTCGCACGATTACAAGCGCGCCCAAGACGGCGGAGAAGGCCCGAACACCGGTGGCATGGGAGCCCACTCCCCGGCGCTGGTGATTCCGCCGGGCACCAGCCGCTTGATCCTCGACACCGTGGTCCGCCCGACCATCTCCGGAATGGAGGCCGAGGGTCGGGACTACCGCGGCGTGCTGTATGTCGGTCTGATGATGACCGCTGACGGCCCCAAGGTGCTCGAGTTCAACTGCCGCCTCGGAGACCCCGAGACCCAGGCGATCTTTCTTCGTCTCGATGACAACTTCGCGAAGGTTGCCTGCGAGGCCGCCGACGGTGCCATGCACACTGCGAGCTTGCAGTGGCGCAGGGAGGCGGTGGCCTGCGTGGTGTTGGCGGCCGCAGGTTATCCCGGCAACCCCCGCAAGGGCGACGAGATCACGGGTGTCGACGACGCGCTCGCTCTGTCGGGCGTCACGGTCTACCACGCCGGCACCAGGCGCGACGACGATGGACGTCTCGTTACCTCCGGCGGCAGGGTCTTGTCGGTGTGTGGGCGCGGTGCGACCTTGACCGAAGCACTGGACGCGGCCTACTCCGGGGTGGCCAAGATCCACTTTGACGGCATGTGGTATCGGTCCGATATCGGCCGCGACACCCTGACCAAGCTCGGGGCCGAAAGTGGCTGATCTCGATGTGTTGATCCTGATGGGGTCCGCCAGCGACTGGAAACACCTCCAAGGAGCCGTCGGCGTGCTTCGCCGGATGGGTCTTTCCTCGGAGGTGCGGGTGTCGTCGGCCCACCGGACACCGGAGCGAACTCTGGAGCTGGTGCGGGGGGCCGAGACCAGGGGCTGCCAGGCGTTCATCTGTGCGGCCGGCATGGCCGCCCACCTCGCCGGGGTGGTCGCCGCCCACACCGTGCGACCCGTGCTTGGCGTGCCTCTGCCGGGCGGGGTGCTCGACGGCGTCGATGCCCTGTTGTCGACGGTCCAGATGCCGTCGGGCATACCGGTGGCGACCTTTGCCGTCGGTCCTGCCGGAGCCAAGAACGCGGCCTTTTTTGCCGCACAGATCGTCGCCTCCGGGCGCCCAGACGTGCGGCTGGCGCTCGAAGCCGCACGTCGCGAGGGAGCCGCGGCGGTCCTCGAGGCGGACGGCGAAATCTCTGAAGCGGTGAGCAAGGGGGTGGGCGCGTGATGTCCGAGCTCGTCCCCGTGTCCGTCGTGCCGGTGACCGAGGACTGGGTGCCCGTTCTGGTGGACCCGGACCTGCCCCCGTTCGCCTGTCGTTCGAACAGCTTCGACCTCCACCACGGCGAAAGCATCGTCGTCGAGACGCCGGATGGCAAGTTCCTGGGCAAGGTGACGGCCTATTCGCCGCCGTCATACAAGCTCCCACGCCGCAAGACGGCGAGGGTGGTGCGGCGCGCCACCACCGAGGATCAGAAGCGCCACGAAGACTCCGGCCACCTCGAGCGCGAGATCGAAGTTTTTCTGAGGCGCCGCACCCGGGAGCTCGAGCTCGACCTCCATCCCGTCAAGGTCTCCCTGCCGCTCTCCGGAAGGAAAGCGGTGATCTACTTTTCGGCCGAAAAACGGGTCGATTACCGGCCCCTGCAGAGGGACCTCGGGCGCCGTTTTCGGCGCCGCGTCGAAATGCGGTCGCTCGGAGTCAGGGACGGCGCGAGGATGTGCGGCGGTTTGGGCCCGTGCGGCCGTTGTCTGTGCTGCACCACATTCATGGACCGCTTTCACTCGGTCACGGTGAGGATGGCCAAACGCCAGAACCTCTCGTTGAACCCGAGTAAGATTTCGGGCCTGTGTGGGCGCTTGATGTGTTGTCTCGCGCACGAGGTGGAGCAGTACCCGCACGATTCACAGAACCGGCGCTGACAGCCTACGCCGAGCCCATCGTGAGGATCACCGGCCGGGGAGACACCGGTCGGCGAGTCTGATACCCTGCTTACCAGAACCCGAAGACTTCATGCTTCCGGAAAAGTCGCCGCACAGCATGGGGCGTGAGGAGAGCTTCATGTCCGACCGCAAGCTGATTCGTCCGTCGATGAATGAGATGATGGAAAAACACCCAGCAAGATCCACCACCCGGCGCAAGCAGGCGCCGGCAGAGCAGACCAATGCCGAGAGCTTTTACTACCTCAAACAGATGCAGAACCGGACTGCGATGGTCGTGGTTCTCACCGACGGCACCGAACTCAAGGGCTGGATCGAGTGGTACGACAAGACCTGCATCAAGCTCAATCGGGTGGATGCGCCCAACCTGCTGCTCTTCAAACAGTCGATCAAATTCATGTTCAAGGAAGAAGAGCTCCGCACCCGCCGTCGCCGTCGACCCGCAGCCGATTCCCGCTGAACCGCGTCTGCTGACGACACATTCGGACAGGCTCACACCGCGCCCGCGGCACCCGCCCGCCCGGCCCACATCCCTCAGGAATCTGTGGTCTGCAGCATTTGCACGATCCGGCTGATGACGAGATCGAGGGCGACGGTGTTGTAACCCCCTTCGGGGATGATGACGTCAGCCCAGCGTTTCGAGCTCTCCACAAATTCGAGGTGCATCGGTCGGACCGTGGCCAGGTACTGTTCGACCACCGATTCCAGGGAGCGGCCGCGTTCTTCCATGTCCCGCCGGAGCCGCCTTATAAACCGCAGATCCGCATCCGTGTCGACGAAGATCTTGACGTCGAGAAGCTCCCGGAGCCCCGGGATCGCGAGGATCAGAATGCCCTCGATGAGGATCACCGGTTGCGGATGGACGACCTCGGTGGCCGCGGTTCGCACGTGGCGGGTGAAATCGTAGACTGGAAGCGCCGCCGGCCGCCCGGCCTTGAGCAGGCGTACGTGTTCGACCAACAGGTCTTCCTCGATCGCCGACGGATGATCGAAGTTGTGGTGGATCCTCTGGTGCTCGTCGAGCGGGGCCAGGTCGTGGTAGTAACGGTCCTGGTTGACGGTGACGATCCGGCTGCGACCCACCCGGCGGACAATCTCGTTGGCGACGGTGGTCTTGCCCGGAGCCCGTGCCACCGGCGACGCCGATGCACAGCGTGGCCGCCGGTCGTTGGTCCGCCTCTCGTCGGTTGTCGTCACCCATCGGCATCAAAGGTACTTGATGGTCTCCACGGCGGTGGCGGCATCGGGCCCGTCCGGTGCGACCTCGAGGTACTTCTCGAGATAGGTCTTGGCGCCCTCCATGTCACCGGTCCGCAGAAGCAGCATGCCGTACTCGAAGTTGCACTGTGGAAAATCAGGGTCGGCCTCGAGGCATCGTTCGAGCAGCGGTCTGGCTCCGTCGTCGTCGAGCTTGTTGAGAAAGCCTGCGGCGGCGTTGTAGAGGATGGTCGGGTCCTCGGGATTGGCCTCCTCATAGCGGGCCATGTAGCCGGCGTAGCGCCGCGTCGTCGCCGATGGTCTGGGCGGCGTTGGCCGCAATCGCGAGGCAGTCGATGGATTCGTCGTCCTGCTCGAGACAACTCTCGGCGGCATCGAGCGCGCCCTGATAATCGCCCGCCCCGAAGCTGAGTTCGGCGACCGCGGCGAGGGCCTGGATCAGGTCCGGTTTCGCGGCGACGGCCTCCTTGAACTTGGCGAGAGCAGCCGTCTTGTCACCCGCCTCATAGAGCTTCCTGCCCTCGGCCATCTCTTTGAACCCGGGCTGTTCGAGGAGACTGACGGTCCCCGAGGCGGCTGCCTCCTGGACCGTGTTCAGGGTGAACTCGAAGACCGTGTCCGTGCTGCCGGCAGCGACCTTGAACGGACGTTCCTGGGGTTGATAGCCCACGGCCTCCACGTGAAAGAGGTAGTTCCGGGTGGCGTCGAGAAGAAGGAACTTGAACACGCCCTTCTTGTCCCCGTCGACCACCATCTTGAAGGTCGAGACCTGCGGTGAGGTGATGGTGACCTTGACGTCCGGTATCGGGTTTCCCTTGCTGTCGGTGACATTGCCCTCGACCCGGGCCTGCGCTCCGGCAAAAACCACGGCCGCACCGGTCACCTGGAATAGAACGGCCATCAACACCACGACTCTGCGCAAACGCATAGCACCCCTCCGGCGCGCGGTAGCGCGCAGGTGCAGCATACTCGTTTTCCGCCTTCGTCTCAACGCGACTCTGTCCTCCGACCCGCACCGATGGCGTGAATGCGGGTGGTCAAGCCGGGTGTGAAAAGGGGAGCATGGCCCGCATCACGTGACGGGCCACCGACGGGTTCTCCCGCAGTCTGCGCATCGAATAGGGGTACCAGTCGCGGCCGAACGGCACATAGACCCGCAACCGGTGTCCCTCGGCGAGGATGATCTTGCGGAGATCGGGGTCGACGCCAAGGAGCATTTGAAATTCGTACCGGTCGCGGTCGAGGCCGAGTCGGTCAACCGCGCTCATCCCCGCCCACACCAGGTGGCTGTCGTGGGTCGCGATACCGACATAGGCCCCCTCTGCGAGGAGCTTTTCCATGTTGTAGATGAAGTTCGCGCGGACGGTCGAGAAATCGTGCCAGGCGATGGCCCGTGGTTCCCGGTAGATTCCCTTGCAGATCCTGATGTTCGGGCGCAGCGGACTGAGGTCGTTGATGTCCGCCGTCGTTCGATGCATGTAGGCCTGCAGGACGACGCCGACCGCTTTCGGGTGGGCCTCGTGGACCCGCCGGTACATCCGCAGCGTCGCGTCGGTGCAGGTGTGATCTTCCATGTCGATCCGCACGAAATTGCCGAGTTCGGCAGCGTGGTCGACGATCGTGCGGATGTGCGACGTGCACAGCTCTTCGTCGATCTTGAGCCCGAGCATGGTCGGTTTGATCGAGACGTTGGCATCCAGCCCTTCGCTCTCGATCCGATCGAGCAGCGCCAGGTATTGGGCAACCGCGCTCTCGGCCTTGGCTCTGTCGCGAACCTCCTCGCCGAGCACGTCGACGGTCCCCATGGCACCTTCGTCGTTCATGGCGCGCAGCGTCTCGACGGCGTCGTCGATGGTCTCGCCGGCCACGTAGCGTTGCGCGACGCGACCGACGATGGGTCGTGGAACCAGGGGCATCCCGTGTTTGACGAGAGAGTCGAACAGGCTCATATGAATCTCCTCGGACTGGGTGTTGCAGCCAGGGCCGCACAGAAGACCGACGACGCCCCGGCCGCCAGCACGGCGGCGGCCGCGCGGCGGATGGTCGGAGCCGGTGGTGATCACGTCATCGATCAGAAGCACCGTTCGGTTGCGGGCGGACCGGCTGCCGGTGAAGGCCCGCCTCCCAAGTCGGAGGCGGCGGGCGCGGGTTCGCGCCGCCTGGCGCCCCAGACCGTGTCTCACCAGCAGCTTCCCGTGGGGTCGGTCCAGACGGCCGGCAACCTCGATCGCCAGCATCTGCGCCGCAGCGTACGGCCGGCGAAACCGGCGCAGGACGTGGGACGGCACCCACGAAACCAGGTCGATGGATGCGGCCCAGGGAGTTGCCGCCACCGCTGCGGCCAGCCGCAAGGCCAACGGATTGGCGAGGTCGTCTCGACCGCCGTGTTTGAGCGACAGAATGGCGCTCCTCAGGACACCGTCGTGCTCGCCCCAAACAACCGTCCCCAGTTGCGGAGGAGAGGATCGGGCGCAGCCGAGACACGGTTCGTTCTCTTCATCCACGGGCGCGCCGCACGCGGGGCACGAGGCGCCGGCGCGTGGCAGCACCATCGCCCAGCAGGTGCCGCACAATCCCCGATCGTAGCCAGCAAGTGGTTGATCGCAGTGTGGACACAAGCCGGGAAGCATCGCCTCGGTGGCGGCGGCCAACACGCCCCCCATGTGCACGGCCGGTATGGTAGCAGAGGATGTCGCAACCCGGCAGAGGCCATATACTCGCCTCTTGACGGTCCGGTACCGGTGCCCGGATTGCCGAAGCGGAAGTCGCGGTCGGGTCCCAGGTTTTTAAGCCGCAACCCCGCGCCTGGCGCCCGGTCGTGCAGCAATGACAGAGGAGGGCTGATGCCCCATCTCGTGTTTGAAGGCGAAATGGATCTCGAAAGGATTGCCGGCGAAATCCAGTGCGCGGTCCACCGGTGGGGCACGGCGGTGCTCAAGACCGAGAACGTCTGGTGCCGTTCGGACGGACGGGCCCTTTTGGTGGAGGGCGTCGTCGTCGAACACTCGAGAGCGGTGCACCCGGTGGCGATGGTCGCGACCGCCCATGGCACGACCGGCGTTCGCCTCTGGCGTCAGGTTGAGGTGGAACGTACCCCCGCCGTTCAGCGGTGGCTCGCGGTCATCGCAGCAGACCTCAGCCGGTTGGGCGGCGGCCCGCTGAAGACCACCAACGTGGGGGAGGAGATCCTGGCGGGCCTGTCGCTTCGCCCACCAGGCAAAGAAACCAAGTGAAAAGAAAAGGTCAGCGTTTGAGGGCTTCGTCGACCTGTTGCCGTTGTTCGCGCTGCGCCTGCTCCAGGTTGTGGAGCTGGTCTCTGAGCGCATCGGTCGCCATGGAAGGTGGATGCGCCCCGTCTTCGGTTGCGCCCCCCTCGAGGGAACTGAGCGCCTGATCGAGGTGGCGGCGGGCCCGCGCGAGGTTGATCTGGGACGGGCCCAACGCGTAGGCCCGCAAGTCCCCGGCTGCGCTGCGCAGGCTCACCGCAATGTGGAGGTCGCGGCTGGCGGAGTCCGCCGCCGCGGCCCACGACGCCGCGGTCTCGGCCATCATGCGCAGGTCGTCGACATGGTCACCGATGGTGTCGGGAAAATCGAGAAAACCGTCCATGACAGTTGCCATCCGGTTTGCGGTCTCGCGGTCGAGCGACTGGCCCGTAACACCCTGTTCGCGCAACTCGTCGGCCACCGTCGCTACGGCGTCGAAAGTCGAAGACGTGTCACGGCCGGTCAGATAAAGGGTGAATCCGGCTGCCAACAGCGCCGTGACCATGAAGCCCCCCGAAATTCGCATCAACGATCCTCCTCCCCAAGTATAGGCCTTTGGCAAGGAGACCTTGTCCTCTCCGGAGGACACGACACCGCGGAGGGGGTTCGACGCTGCGACTTCGGAGATGGCACGATCCTTGCCACGTCTGGTGGTCGGAGGTTGCCATGTTGGCTTCGATCGTCGTGCGTCGTGTCGTCGTTTGCGGATGGATCGTGATCGCGGGGTGGGCCCTGCCGGTGGCGGCGCAACTCTCTGCCGACTGGATGATCACGGCCGCGGCCTCCAGCCCCGGCGCCAGGGGGACGTTCTGGAGGACGGATCTGTCGCTCCACAACCCCCATGAGTATGACCTTCCGGTGGTCGTCCAGGCGTTGCCGAGCGAGACCGTCAACGAGGTGGTGCCGACCCTGAACCTCACCCTTGCGCCGTGGCAGACCATGAACCTGTGGGATGTTCTCGGCCCCGACGTGTTCGATCTCGAAGGTACCGCGGCGATCCTTGCCTACGCCGATCCGGCGCTGGCCTGCGATCCCATCGAGACCTGTCACTTCCTGGTCACTTCGAGGACCTTCACGCCGGACGCCGGTGGTGATGGCGAGTTCGGGTTGACGGTTCCCGGGGTGGGGGCGGAACGGGGAACTGGCTGGGGGTCGCTCGCCTACGCCGCGGGGATCCTCAACGACGGCAGGTATTTCCGGTGCAACGTTGGGGTTGCCTCGTGGACGGCCCAGTGGACCACCGTTCGTCTCGACATCCAGGATGCCGCCGGCACTATTCTTTCATCCGACTTCTTCGATGTCCCGCCGTTCGGCCACGTCCAGAGGCGGCTCGTTGAATCCGTGGAAGGTGGAAGCCTGGTCTTTTATCTCCAGTCCGGACCCGACAATGCCCTCGTCTTTCCGTACGCGACTGTCATCAATCAGCAGACCGGTGACCCCAGCTACCTCTCTGCCGAGGCGTCCGAGGTCGGCGATGGGGTTGCGAAGGGGTTGCCCTGGGGAAAGGCACGCCCCGAACGGCCGTCGAGCGGCCGGTAGCGCGGCGGACCGATGGGGGTCATAATGGAAGAGCAGGGGCGGGAGGGTCATGGTTCAGTTCGACAATCAAAACCGCCAGGTCAAGATCAAGATCGTCTACTACGGACCGGCCATCGGCGGCAAGACGACATCGCTCCAGCAGATCCACCGGGTCCTTGATCCCGAACGACGCACCCGTCTCTATTCTCTCAACACGGCCGAAGACCGGACCCTGTTTTTTGATCTCCTGTCCCTCAATCTGGGCCGGATCCGCGACTTCCGCCTGTCCCTGCAACTCTATACGGTGCCCGGGCAGGTGCAGTATGACACCACCCGGCGCACGGTTCTCGCCGGCGCCGACGGGGTGGTGTTCGTGGCGGACTCGAAGATCGAGCAGCGCGAGGCCAACCTCGAATCTCTGAGCAACCTGAGGCTGAACCTCATCGCCAACAGTCTCGATGTGCAGACGATCCCCGTCGTTTTCCAGTACAACAAGCGCGATCTGAGTCCGATCATGAGTCTCGACGAGATGGAGTCCGGTCTCAACCTGCAGGGGCTCCCGTCCTTTCCCACGGTGGCCATCACAGGCGAAGGCGTCATCGAGGCCTTCGCCGCCATCGGCGAACTGACTCTGGTCACGGTCGCCGACAAGCTCGGGGTCGGCGGCAACCCGCAGGCGTTGGATCGCCTCCGCCAGCAGATGAACAAGGCGATGGCGCCGTTTCTCACACAAGACGGAGCCCCTCAGGCGGCCGAAGACATCGAGATCACCGTCGCCGAGCGTGGTGGCGAGGCCCTCGGAGCGCTGACCGACGACGACCTCGTCACGGAGGCCGTTCGCGCCAATCTGGCGATGGGCGATCTCAATGCCCGGCTGGACAGTCTGAGCCGCCTCCTCGAGCGCAAGGTGCACGTGATGGCCGGGATTTCCGACTACGGCCGGGCGGTCAGCAACCAACGCGATCCGGCAGCGGCGCTGCGCCTCCTGATTTCAACCGCTGTCAAGCTGCTTCAGGTCCAGGGAGCCTCAGTGCTGATCGTGCCGACCTCGGGTCGCCTCCGCGAGGCAGTGGTTCACGGTTTTACCGAAGACCCCTTCAACCGCGAGGTTGACGGCGACGGCCGCTCGATCGCGGCGACCCTCCTCGATCGCCGAGCACCGCAACTGGTAACCATGGCCCCAGGCGACGACGTTGGCGCGGAAGCGATGGCAGTGGTGGAGAAGGCCGGATTTGCATCGGCGATCTCAGTACCGCTGCAAACCCAGGACAAGGTGGTCGGTCTTCTCACGGTGTTCGGCGACTCTGAGCGCAGCGATCTCGACGAGGATGATCTGCAACTAGCGACCGTTCTCGCCTCCACCGCTGCCATGGGTTACGCCAATGCTATCGCCTGGAAGCAGATGGAAGAGCTCAGCCAGGGCCTCGAGGAACAGGTCGCCGAGCGAACCGCCGAGCTGCGCACATCACTCGCCCAGTCGCGGCGATTGGCCGACGACCTGGCGGAAAAAAAGGCTCTTCTCGAAGAAGCGTATCGGGATCTCACCGCACTCGACGGAGTCAAGAACGAACTCATCAACCGGCTGTCGCTCGAGTTCAGGACTCCCATCACATCTCTGTTCACCGCAGCCAGAGTCCTCGAACGCGAAAAGGACATTCAGCCCGAGAAGACCCGGCGGCTCGTGGCCATCATTCACGACGAGGGGGAGAAGCTTCTGGATATGATCCAGAGCATCTTTCAAGTCTCGGTGCTCGGTGCAGCCGATCGCGATCTTGAAACCGGACCGGTGCCCGCCCAGGATCTCTTTCGGCAATCGATCGCGCCGTTGCGGGACCTCGCCAAGGACCGCGGTGTCAATATCGTCATGCTGATCCCGAGTGGGCTCGAAACGATCTCGTGTGACCGTGAAAGCATCGAGGCCGCCTTGCGGGCGGTGGTTCGCAACGCGGTTGAGTTCAGCCCTGACGGAGGCGAGGTCAAGCTCGAGGTCCGGCGGGTAACGCGTGGGGATGAAAGGTGGCTGCAGCTGCGGGTCACCGATTCCGGCGCCGGCATTCCGGAGGCCGACCTCGAAAGGGTTCGTGAGGCCTTCTGGCAGGGAGACGATTCGCGAGCCGGCAAACGGCACGGCGTTGGTCTCGGTCTCGCCATCGCAGACAGGGTGGCAAAGAACCACGGTGGGAAGTTCAGCATTTCCAGCACCCTCGGCGAGGGCACCGAGGTCTTGATCGCCCTGCCGCAGTAGGCCCTAACCCGCACTTCTCACCAACTTTCGACTGCGGCCGACGATGCATCCTACCCAGAGGTGTTTTCTCACCTTGGGGTGCTCAACGTACTGCAGAGTAAAGCCTCCGCGCCCCCTGGTGAGAAAACCCGCCTGGCCACGGCGCCTCGTCGCCCTCGTGACGAAACCTGGTGAGAAGTGCGGGCTACCCGATGGCGAGAACGTCGGCGTCGGTCTCCTCCGCGGTCTGGCGGGCGGCGTCCGCCGCCATCGCCAGTGCGGTCGTAGAGGCGAAGTCCAGTTCGTCCCCATCGTCGACCGGCACGGTGGCGGGCCACCCGGAGATAGTGGGCAGAACCCGTCGTCCGATGTTGAGGCAGACTCCGAGCGGGGTCGCCGTGAGGGGGCTGATGATGTCCCTGAACGGGGCCGGAAAATCCGCCATTCTCGCCAGACGGGAACCCACCCGCCGCGAAAGGTGATCGAGGAGGGCCTTGCGGAGCTGGCGATGGGGCACCGGCAGCGTCGTCAGCACCCACAAGACGAGGTCGGTGGGAACGGACACCAAGTGGACCGCCAGCGACGCGGTGCGGCGATCGACTCCGAGATGGGGCGCCGCCGCCGCGGCGGTCCTCGACCACACGCTGACCAGCCGCCGGACCAGCCGGTCGAGCCGGCCGGCGTCGGGCCGCTTCAGAAACTCGGCTCCCGCCAGGTCGGACGCGACACCAATCTCGGCCGTCGCGGATTCGATCTCCGTCATGGTAAGAGGGCCCTCGTGTCCGGAGATGTGGAGGGCGCGCGCCAACACCATCTGATCCCAGGTGACGTGGGGCAGACCGAAGAGCTCCTCGGGGTCGCGGCCGATGACCCGTCCCGCGATCGCATCGATCTGACTCACCGGCAAGGGCACCAACCCCGGGCTGGATGCCATCCAGTGGGCGAGCGTGTTGACGATCTTCTGGACGAGGTCGTGAAACTCCGTCAACCGGGTGCCGTCCACCGGGTCATCAGCCGAAATACCGTCTCGAACCAGATCCCAGAACAAGCTCTCGAAGGCCTCGCCGCCGAGGGGCAGCTCTTGATGGCCCACGTCGTGAGCTCGAGGGTCCCCTTCATCGGAGCGGCGGGCGGCTTCCAGCAGCAGCTGGCTGGGCGCAACATCGAGCCTCAGACCGAGAACGTCAAGAACCGGATAGTCGGGATCGAAGGCGAAGTCGACCTGAGGCGAGGTCAGCACCCGGCTGGTCACAGCCTCGGCGAGGTCGGTCAGACCCCGTCTCAGCTGTGCCGCGTCCACACCGCCTTGGGCGAGCAGGAGATCGGTGAAGAGCTCGCGCCGAAGCATCGAGAGGGCCAGGATGCGACGGATGTCGGTCGGGTTGAGGAGGCTGCGGGCGGCAATCCAGGACGCAATACGTTCTTCCGGTACGGTGGACGAAACGAAGCACACCTTGCCGCGGCTGAAATCCAGGCGGCGCTCACCCCGGCCGCCCTTCAGGGTGAGGCGGCCGCTGACGTTGCCCATGTGGAACCACTGCAGAAGGTCTCCGAAATGGAGCCGGTCCAGACAGCCTTTGATCATGCGCCAAGTATAACCACGTTCTGATCCCAACCCGCACATCTCACCAGGTTTCGTCACGAGGGCGACGAGGCGCCGTGGCCAGGCGGGCTTTCTCATCTTGGGGCGCGCAGGCGTGCTCTTCTGCAGTACGTTGAGCACCCCAAGATGAGAAAACACGGCTGGGTAGGATGCATCGTCGGCCGCAGTCGAAAGCTGGTGAGATGTGCGGGTTGTTACCCTCTGGAGTACCATGGCGCCGTGAATCTCCTGCTTCTCACCGCCCGCCCCGAACTGAAGACCAACCATCGTCTCGTCGAAGCGGCTGGCGACCTCGGTTTTGCGCTCACGGTGGTGGACACCAACTCTCTATCGGCGATCGCGTCGGCTGCGGGGTTGTGCGCGATCGGCGATGCCGCTCTCGATTCCCGCCCCGCGGTGGTGATCGCCCGGATCGGGAACTGGCGCCCCGACAGCGCCCTGGCGGTGCTCGAGGCGTTGGTCGCGGACGGCGCTGCAACGCCCAACCCACCGTCAGCCATTCGCGTGGGCCGCGATCACTGGTCGACGATCGGAGTGCTGGCATCCCGCGGGCTGCCGGTGCCGGAAACCGTGGCCGGGGCGGACCCCGAGGCCCTCGCCGAAGCCGCGATTGATCGCCTCGGGTTGCCTGTGGTGGTCAAACAACGACGGTCGCGGATGGGTGTGGGGGTCATTCGCTGCGCTACCCGCGATCACCTGGACGCCGTCCTCGACAGCCTGTGGCGGCTGGGCGACGAAGTGATCGTCCAGCGGTGGATTCCGGAAGGCGTGACGACGATCCGGGTCCTGGTGGTCCGAGGTGCTCTCGTCGCGGCGGCGAGGTTTCGTGCGGCGGCGGGTGATTGGCGCTCCAACGCGGCCCGCAGCGGCACTGCGGAAGCCTACCGACCGTCGGCTGAAGAGTCACGTCTGGCAGTGTCGGCAGCCGAAGCTCTCGGTCTCGGCCACTGCGGTGTCGATCTCGTCGTCGGAGGTGGTGGTCCGGTAGTGCTCGAGGTCAACCCGACCCCCGGCTTTCTCCGTCTCGAACAGGCAACGGAAATCGACGTCGCGCGCGAAATCGTGCGCGGCGCGGTCGGCTGACTCTGCTCAAGACGCCTCTCAGAGAGGGCGCGTCAGGCTGTGGTGGTGCCGATCGGGGTTGCTGCGGGTCGCCCGGCCAACTCGCGGTCGATCATGAGCAGGCCGTGCGGGCTCGCCTCCACCATCTGCACCTGGTGGAAGAGGGTGTCGGCGGTGGCCTCCTCTTCGACTTGTTCGTTGACGTACCAGTGCAGAACCACGGTTGTCGCGTGGTCGTTTTCATTGTTGGCGAGGTCCACGAGTTCGTTGATGCGCCGGCTGATGTACTGCTCGTGCTTGAGCACAGCCTCGACCGCCGCCGCCGGCGATGACCACTCGCTCTGGGGAGCGTCGAGGGCCATCAACTCGACCGTGCCGCCCCGTTCGTTGACGTAGTTGAAGAGCTTCATGGCGTGCCCGAACTCCTCCTGCGCCTGGATCCGCATCCAGTGGGAAAAGCCGTCGAGGTGGATCTTGGTGAAGTACGAAGCGACCGAAAGGTAGAGATAAAAAGAAAAGAACTCGGCGTGAATCTGCTCGTTGAGTCCGTGTTCGACCTTGGAATTCATGGCGTCAACTCCCTTGTGATGTTGCCGCACCCCGGCCTTCCCGGTTGGCGGCGTGTTGCTGCACAGTATAACCCGCCTGAAGCACCATTCATGCCGGTGACCAGGGAGGTCACCCGGGCTCAGTCGTCCTCGTGTCCGAGGTCCGTGGGCGACCACGGCTCGATCCAGGCGCGGATGTTGTTGAAGCTCCCTGCCTCTCCCCACAACACGCCCGACACCTGACCGTCCGCTAGCGGGCGGCCCGCCAACCAGATCATGCACGCCGCCAGCGCAACCGCGGTGACAAGTGCCGCTACGGCGCGTGAAGAGGGCCCCTGCAAAGGCCGCGGGTATGGAGAGGGATAGCGAAGCCAGGCAAAAACCACCACCGCTGCCACCGGGGCAGCGAGGCCGAGAACCGACCGCCACGGCAGGGCTCCGCCCACGATCCTGACCACTCCCAGCCAACCCAACACCGGCAGGACGAGGTGGACGACAACGGTCGTGACACGGGCGGCGCGGCCGAGGTCGGATCGAGAGCGGCGGGCCAATTCCAGAACTCGAAATGAGACGAATGTGGCCATCACCGCCGCCGTCGCAGGCGCGAACCAGACCAGGTTCGGCGTGAGGTCGTGCAACAGCAGCCACCGCGCGAGGTGGCCGTCGATGGGGTCGAGCAGCGGCAGCCAGACCCCCGCCACCAGGATCGCCCACCAGACCGTCTGGAGCAGCGCCAACTGTCCGACCGGGTCGGTTTTTTCGGCCGCAGCGTCAGCAGAAAGAGGGCCACGACCATCGGCAGCACGAACGAGCCGAGCCAATATCCACCGGCGCCGGGAAGTGACGAGAAGTTGAGGACGGGTTGATTGACAAGCGCCCACACCGGGCGGTGCAGCGGGGTGGTGACGCCGATCCATCCGCAGCCACCGGCCAGTGCGCCGATCCCCTGGCCGGTTGCGGACAACAATGAGCGCCGATCCCTGCGCCGCGATCGCGGCCAGCCACGAGACGGCGACGGCCGACAATGCTGTCGCGTGGGTTTCGGTGCTCATCGGCCGGCATGCTACCATGACGGCCGCCATGAAGGTGCAACACTCCTGTCTCCAGTGCTTTCTTTTGCTGGTGGCGGCCGCAATCGGCGGCGTCGCGCCGGTGTCGGCTCAGGCCCTGCACACCGAGCGACTTGCCAACGGCACGATCCTCGTCGTGGTCGCGGAACCTCTGTCCGACGCGACTACCGTGGTGTGGCCGGCGGCGGGCGGCGAGGTGCCTTGGGTTGTGACCAGCGGCGATATGACTCTGATCAGCGATCTCGAGACGGCGCTCACCCTGCTTGCGGACGATCCGGCGCCGCCGGTGGTGATTGCTGCCGGGGGGGCCCCGCTCGCCGAGCTTCGCGGAGTGCTTGAAAGAACCCTGGCGGGACGGCCCCCGGCGCTGCTGGCGCCGCCCGTCAGCGACCTCGTCGACGAGGCCCGGATGGAACGCCGTCTTGGTGCTCCGGGGTCGGAGGCCGAAATCCGGCTTCGCGTCAACCTGCCGCCTCCCGCCGATCCCACCCGGACATCGGCGGAGGTTCTCTGGGATCATCACTCCCCGAGATCCTGGCCGGAGATCTCGGGGGATTGCGCAGCCGGGTTGACGGCCACGTGGGTGTCCTCGAGGCACGGGTCGATGCCGACCGGGTGGATGTGGCGCTGCGCCAGTTGCGTCTCGGTTTGGCCCGGATCTCGGAGGATCCGCGTTTGCGCGACGACCAGGTGGAGGCGGCGGCCCGCCGGCTCACGGTGCAACGGCGCGCCTTTTTGGAAAAACACCCAGAGGCGGCCCTCCACCTCCTCGTCTTGTGGAGCGAAGGTGGGATCGGCGCGGTGCGCGAGTACCTGTTCGCCGCCGAGGGCGTCACCCTCGCTGGGGTTCGTGAGGCCGCCCGAGGCTGGCTTCCGCAGCACCCGGGCAGCGTGGTGGTGGTGCTGCCGCCGCAGGCGCTCAATCCGAGGTTTGCGTCGCCGCCGCAGGTCCTGCAACTCGAAAGCGGTCTCACGGCCGCGATTCTCGAACGGCCGGGCGCGCCGCTGTCGGTGGTCTGTCTGCGGCCGGTGGTCGTTCCCGATCTCGACGACGAGATGGCGGCCACGATTCTCACCAGAATCGCCCGCGAACTGCGCGCGGGCGCCGAACGCCCCGGCTGGATCGAGGTCACTTCGACGCCGCCTCGTCTCGAAATGGCCGCCTCGGCGGACAGATTTGCGGAACTTGCCGAGGCCCTCCGGGCTGCTAGCGGACAAGGTCGCTGGCGATCAACGATCGATCCCATTCGAACCCGGTGATGCTCGCCGCCGGGCGCTCCGCATGACGGCCGGTGTCCTCGGGGTCGCCGAGGGGTCCGAGTTGGCGCCGATCACCCTCCTGCGTCAGGACAACCTCGCCCTCGGCGTCGTCGCTGAGGACGGAGAAGCAGCCGCGGAGGCGGTCAATAAATTCTGGGCGAGGGGCGGCGGACCGGACCGTGGGACTTCCGTCCGTCCGATGCCGCCGGTGCCGAAAACTCGAGAGGCGGTCGCCGGGACCCAATCTTCGGTCGTCGTGACCCTCGAGCTTCCCCTCGCGCTGGGAGTGGCGCAGCCTTTGGTGCTCGCGGATATTCTCCTCGGGCGCGGATCGTTGCTGTTTCCCGAGGCCACCGTGGAGGTGCTCGCGCCCTTTGTGCCCGGCCGCTCCGTGTTGTTGCTGGTGGTGACGGCGGTGTCGCCGCTCGAGGACCTGGAAGCGGCGATCGAGAAGGGCTGGAAGGCGGTGACTGCTCCCGTGACCGAAGAAGGAACTTGCGCGAGCACGTCGCCGCGTGGCCGCGGCCAGCCGCCGCGCGCTGGAGCGGTGCGACGGGCCAGGCGCGTCGGTGCGCGGCCGTGGCGGTCGGCGCGGCACGGTGGCAGCCGGCGTCCGAGCTGGAGATGAACATCTTGTCGGTGTCCGAGGAAGCCGTGAACCTGGTGTTGAGCGGTGTCCAGCGGGAGACGCTGCAGATCACGGCGGCCGGGGTCCTGCCGATCGGCGAGCTCGAAATACGATGACAGCGATCGTTGATGCGGAGGAGAGCGTGAAGGAGCTCGATGTTGACGAGCAGCTGAGTTATTTGACCAAGGGGTGCGTCGATGTCGTCCCGGAGGACCAACTCGCGGTCAAGCTCAGACGTGCGCAGACTGACGGCAAGAAGCTGGTGGTCAAGGTGGGGTTTGACCCCTCCGCTCCGGACCTCCACCTCGGCCACACAGTGGTCATTCGCAAGATGCGCCACTTTCAGCAACTGGGCCACACCGTGGTGTTCCTGATCGGTGATTTTACGGGTCTGATCGGCGATCCCACCGGCAAGAAGAGCACGCGACCGCAGCTGACACCGGCCCAGATCGAGGCCAACGCGGCCACCTACAAGAGGCAGATCTACCGGCTGCTCGACCCGGAGGCCACCGTCATCGATTTCAACTCACGCTGGCTGGGCCAGTTGAGCTCGGCGGACTGGATCCGCCTCGCCGCCAAGGTGACCGTCGCCCAGATGCTGGAGCGGGACGATTTCCGTACCCGGTACGAGGCCCAGCAGCCGATCGCGCTGCACGAGTTCATGTATCCCCTGGCTCAGGGCTATGACTCGGTGGCGCTCGAGGCCGACGTCGAACTCGGCGGCACCGACCAGCTCTTCAACCTGCTGGTGGGCCGGCACCTGATGCGCGAGCACGGGCAGGAACCGCAGGTGGTGATGACGTTGCCGCTTCTCGAGGGGCTCGACGGCGTCGAAAAGATGTCGAAGTCTCTCGGCAACTATGTGGCGGTCGAGGACACCCCGACGGACATGTTCGGAAAGCTGATGTCGGTGTCTGATGAATTGATGTGGAAGTACTGGCTCTTGCTGACGGATCGCACCGAAAGCGAGATCGAGGCCGACCGGCTTCGGGTCAATGACGGCACCCTGCATCCGATGGCGGTCAAGAAGGACCTCGCCGCGACGATGGTGGCGGAGTTTCACTCCGATGCAGAGGCGACGGCTGCCAGGGCGGAGTTCGAACGGGTTTTCTCCAAGGGAAAACTGCCGCAGGACATCCCCGAGCTCAGCCTCGCGGCGGCCGATGACACGATCCTGTTAGCGAGGCTCCTGGTGGATGGCGGTCTCGCTTCGTCGAACTCGGAAGCACGGCGCCTCATCCAGCAGGGCGGTGTCAGGGTGGACGGAGAAGCTGCGAACGACACCAAGGCCCTGGTGAGCACGGCGGGCCCGCAGCCCCTTCTGTTGCAGGTGGGCAAACGTCGGTTCGCCAGGGTGAGCTTCCAGCGCGAGTCTACCGACCGGTGAAAAAACCCGCTCTGCTGAGCGGGTTTCCGGGTGGTCGAGTGTGTTCGGGATCAGAAAAACGTGGTGTCCTGCTCGACCTTTTGTCCTTCTTCGCTGAGGCCCTGGATCTGGATCGAAATAAAGGTGGGCCGGAACTTGTGTTCCTGGCACAAGCGACGCAACCGCTCGTCGAGGTCGGCATCCCAGAACTCGATGATCTTGCCGGTGGCGGTGCACACCATGTGGTGGTGGCCGCCGCCGGGTTCCATCTTCTCGTAGAAATAGTGCTCGCGGCCGAGCCGGCTCTTGCGGACCAACCCACACTGAACCAGGAGATCGAGAGTCCGATAGACGGTCGCGCGGGAAACCTTACGCTGCTTGACCTTCATTCGCGCGAGCAAATCGTCGGCATCGAGGTGCTCGTCGGTGGCAAAGATCTCATCGAGCAGCGCCAGCCGTTCCTGAGTCACCTTGAGGTTGTTTTCCCGAAGGTATTGGATAAACAATTTCTGGGACCGTTGTGCCAATTTACTACTCATACCTTTAATCCAGTCTCATTATCATTGTCTCAAACCTAAGGTAGCCTTCTCGCGACGTCGTGTCAAGAGCGTTTACGGATGTTTCTCACCCCGCAAACCAGTTGTCAAAAAGGTTGTCACGAGTTGGCGCCCGGGCCTCGGCGGGCTTCGTGCTGCTTCAGTTGCTCAAACATACATCCTTTAGGATCAGCCATTTGCGCGACATTTTTAAGGATGATACCTTGTCGCGCACAAACCCCAGGAAGGTCGATCCGCCGCCGGGGGGACATTGACACGAGGATCGGGAAGCGGTGCCGGTTGGACGGCCGGCTGGGAGGAAGCCCATGGATTATCCGGTTTGGGACCTCGCGATGGGCGGCGGTCTCCTCATGGCGTTGGTGGCGATTCCGCATGTGATCGTCTCTCATTTCGCAGTCGGTGGCGGCCTGCTGATCGCCGTCACCGAGACGCTTGCGGTCAAACGAAATGACCCGGAACTGCGGGAGCTGGCGCGGCGATCGTCGCTGATGCTGGTCCTGGTGTCGACGGTCTTCGGCGCCATCTCCGGGGTCGGCATCTGGGTGGTGGCCGGGCTGATTTCTCCGGCGGCAATTTCGGCCCTGATCCACACCTACGTGTGGGGCTGGGCGATGGAGTGGGTGTTCTTCATCGTCGAGATCGTGGCCGCCCTTGTCTACTACACGACATGGGACAAGATCTCCAAGAGCGCGCACATGATGGTCGGTTGGGTCTATTTCGTGGCGGCCTACATGTCCCTGGTGATCATCAACGGCATCATCACCTTCATGTTGACGCCGGGACGGTGGCTCGAAACCAACGCCTTCTGGGACGGCTTCTTCAACCCCACCTACTGGCCGTCGCTGGTCCTGCGCACCGGCATCGTGATCCTGATGGCCACCGCGTTCATGGTCTTTCCCGGCGCTCAGGTCGAGTGAGCCGCGCCGCGCCGGGGTCCTGCGCTATCTCGGCTGGTGGTTCGCCGCCGGGGCCCTGGTCAGCTACGCAGGCTTCAGGTGGTGGGAATCCGCGTTGCCCGAGACCGTGCTCAACCTCTTCGCCGGCGAGTCGCCGGCGCTCGCGACCCTCGCCGCCACCCGCAGCATTCGCCCTGTGGTCGCTCACCGGGGCGCTGGCAGTCGGTGTCATCATCCTGATCGTGGCGCCGAAACTGGCCCGGGGAGCGACCGCGGTGGTGTTGGCGGCGTTGGCTTTTGCCTTCTTCGGCGGTTACGAGCGGCTCAGGGAAGGCACCCGCAAGCCGTTTCTCATCCACAGCCATATGTTTTCGAACGGGCTGCTGGTGAGCGACATCGCGGCGGTCAACTCCGAGGGTGTTCTCGATCGCTCGGGTTGGGCGGCTCGAGGTCCAGAGGACGAGGTGGCGGTTGGGCAAAGGGTCTTTCGCACCCAGTGTTCGAGCTGCCACACCCTCGACGGCTACCAGGGCATTCGCGGGTTGCTGCCCTCCTACGACGATATGTATCAACTCGCAGCGGATGACCCACCGGGATCTGCAGAGCAGGTGTTTGCGGCGGAGTGCGCCGCCTGTCACTCCGATCTCAGCGAGCGCCGACATGCTGGAGATGATGCCGTCGGCGTCTGAGATGACCGACGGACCCGGAGATGATCCACGACCTCGTGGCCGGGATGATCTGCCGGCTCGCTCGTGTATCTGCAGGAGATGGGGATGGACTACGTCAACGCTCCCGAGGGCGTCATGATCGACACCGCCGCCTTCTACGCACCCTACATGCCGCCGTTTGTCGGCACCGATGCGGAACTCGAAGCGCTGGCGGTCTATCTCTCCGCTCTTTCGCAAGCAGAGCCTTCGCCGCCGCGGCTCGCCCGATCTGGAGGTGTCGAATGAACCCGAACCTGATTCCCGCGCTCGATGCCGCCGGTTTGCCGGGGCCTCCGTGGTTGTTTCACGTGCTCTTGGTCTTCACCTTTTTTCTCCATCTGGTGTTCATGAACCTGACCCTCGGCGGGACCCTGCTTGCGGCGATCGCCCATTTCAGAAGCGGTGGTCGCAGAGACGACTTCCGGGGCGTGCTGTCGGGTCGTCTGATGGCCATCAACAACTACGGGATCTCGCTCACCATCACAACCGGAATCGCATCCTCTGCTGTTCATCCAGTTGATGTACCAGCCGTTTTTCTACTCGGCCACGATTCTGCTCGCGCCCCTGTGGCTGGCCATGTTGCTGTTGCTGACGGTCGGATACTACGCGGCCTACCTTTATAAGTTCCGCGGCGCGCCGGCGCGCGGACAGGGCGGCGGCGTGTGGTTGGCTCTTTCCGCGCTGATGTTTTTCGCGATCGCAATGATCCACGTGGCAGTCCACCTCGTCCATGCGCAACCGGGGAAATGGGCCGCGCTCTCAGGACGGGGCCTGGTGCGTGCTCGGCGACCCCACCTATTGGCCGCGGCTTCTCCACTTCGTGTTCGCCGGCATCGGGTTTTCCGCGCTGGTGACGGCGTGGTGGGCGGTGCGCCGTGCGCGCGAAGGCGTTGAGGTCTCCGTCAACACCGACATCGCGACGTGGGCATGGCGGTGGGCGTTGTGGACCACCGTGCTCCAGGTCGTCGACGGTTTCATCCTCCTGATGGTTCTGCCACAGCCGGTTCTGCGCGGCATCATGAGTGGTGGGTTGGCGACCCTTGGTCCCCTGACCGCGGCGATTCTCGTCGGTATCGGGCTCTTGATGATGCTCTCGAGAGCCACCAACCCCGTCGACAAACCCGGTCTGGTCACCGGCACCCTCGCCGCCATGACCTTGACCATCGCCGTCATGAGCATCACCCGTCACCAGGTGCGGGCCCTGTATCTGGATCCCTTTACGGCCGGTTCCGAGTTTCTGGTGGTTCCACAGTGGGGCAACTTCCTGTTGTTTGTGGTGTTGTTGGTGGCCGGTCTGGCAACGGTGGCTTGGATGGTCCGCCGGGTTCTGACCTCGCCCGCCTCCGGCGCCGACGCTGCATGAACCGGAGGTCCGCGACGGCCTCCCGACCGGGGTGTCTGAGTGTCTCTTGACGATTGTATACAATCTGTATACTAGTTGTTCGTGATGCAGGGCGGTGAAGAAATTTCCGGTGTGGAACGACGAACGGTCGCAGAGCACGTCTATCGGGCTCTCAAACGCGACATCATCATGCTCCGGCACCGCCCCGGAGCGTCCCTCACCGAGAGCGATCTCGCCGCCCTCTACGGTTCCAGCCGGGTTCCGGTCCGGGAGTCGTGCCGGCGGTTGCAGCAGGAGGGGCTCCTGACCTCTCTTCCCTACAAGGGGTACTTTGTCACCCAGATCTCGCTCAAGGAGATTGGCGACAGTTTCGACCTCCGGGAGGTCCTCGAGACCCACGCCATTGCCCTTGCCGCCCGCCGCGCGACGACCGTGGAGCTCGACCGTTTCGAAACCGCTGGCCGCGACCGAATACACGTATCACGACTGGACGTCCTATGCGGACTTCCTCGATCGCAACTTCGATTTTCACGTGCAACTCGCAGCTCTCGCCCGCAACGACCGACTGGTCGTGATGTTGCGGGACCTCCTGAGCTCCATGCAGCGGTTCTTCTTTCTCGGTCTCGATCTCGGCGACTTTGCGAGCGAGATGCGCACCGAACACGAAGAGCTCGTGCGTCTCCTGCAACTGGGCAATGCTGGGGAGGCCGCCAACTGTCTTCGCCGGCAGATCCGAGCCTCCCGCGACCGCATCCTGCGGGCGCTGATCGACGACCGCATCGATCTACCACTCAAGTGAGGTGAGACATGTCCGACTTCGTCTATCTCGACAACGCCGCCACCACCTTTCCGAAACCGCCGGAAGTGATCCAGGCCGCCTGCGACTTCTACTCGACCCGCGGGGTCAACCCCGGTCGAACCGGGTTCGACCTCGCCCTCGAGGCGGAAGAAACGCTGACCGGCGCCCGTCAGGCGCTGACGGATTTCTTCGGCGGAACCGACCGCAACCGTCTGGTCTTTTCCTACAACGTGACGGACGCCCTCAATCTCTTGATCTCGAGCGTGCTTCAGCCGGGGGATCACGCCGTCACCACCTGTCTCGAGCACAACTCGGTCCTGCGTCCCATGTACCGGCACGCCGAGCACGGGGTGGACGTCGACTTCGTGCCCTTCGACAGCCGCCGGTTATGTCGATCCCGGACGACATCGCGCGCCGCATCCGCTCCAACACCAAATTGGTGGTGGTCAACCACGGCTCCAACGTCATCGGCACCATCCAGCCGGTGACCGAGATCGGTCGTATCTGTCGAGAGCGCGGGGTTCTGTTCGCGATCGACGCCGCCCAGACCTCGGGTCTGGTGCCGATCGACGTCGCCTCAGATGAACATCGACGTGGTGTGCTTCACCGGACACAAGTCGCTCTTCGGCCCCTCCGGGACCGGCGGCATGTACATCGCGGAACACGTCGAAATCAACCCCTGTCGGGCGGGAGGAACGGGCGTGATGAGCGCGCTCAAGAGCCAACCCGAGGCCTACCCATGGCGGATGGAATTCGGGACAGTAAACCTCATGGGGGTGGCCGGGTTGCTGGCCGCTCAGCAGTGGATTGCCGCCCGCGGTGGGGTCGAAAAGATCTTCGAGCACGAGATGCGCCACGCACGTCGGCTTCGCGACGGCCTCGCTGAAATCGAGGGCGTCACCCTCTACTGTGCCGACCTCGACCGCGATCACCTGCCGGTCTTCGTCTTCAACATCGACGGTCTGCCGGCGGATCAAGCCGGGACATTCCTCGATGTCGAGCACAATGTCATCACCCGCACCGGGCTGCACTGCGCGCCGCAGGTTCACGAGGGTATCGGGACCTTTGACGCCGACGGCACCGTCAGATTCTCGCCCGGGATCTTCACCACCGACGAAGAGATCGAACGCGCCATCGAGGCGGTGGCAGACATCGCTGCGTATGGCCGCGAGCGAATGGCCACGAAAGCAGCAACCGTATCGATCTGATTGGTGTTATCGGGATCCGGCGTCGGCGCGCTCACGCCACTTGTCCGGCGTCAACGTGTGCATGGTCAACGCGTGAATCTCGGTAACCATCAGATCGCCGAGGGCGGAGTAGACGAGCCTTTGCGCGGCCAACCTCGAGATTCCCGCGAATTTTCCGGAGACGACGATGACCTCAAAGTGTCCGCCGCCGGCTTCGGCACCGGCGTGGCCGGCATGGGCGGCGCTGTGGTCGATCACCTGGACATGAGTGGCGTCGAGCCCGTGCTCGATCGCATCATGGATTCTGGCAACTCTCGTGGTGGAGCTCACGGCGGTCCCTTCGGTTCATCTCTTCTGTGAGACAAACCGTCAAGGGGCCGCAGATGTTCCAAGCCGGGGAAACGGCCCCGAGGCGGGTCGTTCGCCGGTGTCAGGCGCCGCCGTTCTCGGTCTTCGGGTGGTCGTCCTTTTCAGGATCGGATTTCTCGCTGCGCACCGAATCCTTGAAGTTGCGGATGCCCTCGCCGAGTCCCTTACCGAGTCGGGGCAGTTTGTTGACGCCAAAAATCAAAATGACGATCGCGAGCAGAATCAGCAGCTCTGGAAGACCGAGACTTCCGAACATGCGCACCTCCCTGACTCGCGCGGCACTGGGGCAGAGGTCCCGCGAGACACCGCGCGATCATCAGTCTAGCAGAAGGCCGGTCAGGTCGGGAGGCGCGCCCGCCGCTTCGAGACCGGGCAGCACCTCGCGAGCGAGGGCGAGCATCCACGGCACGTAGGCGCTCCAACCCACCGCTTCAAACCGGGCGAAGGACCCGAGGACCTTGAGCGCCCTCTGCAGCCGAACCTGTTCCGCTCGATGCATCCCACCCGTCCTCCGCCAGGGTCTTTCGCGCCCAAAGGCTCATGACCTCACGCCGCTGCCCAGATCTCAGAAGGTCGGGCATCGCCCGTTCGTTGAGCAGGGAGACGATGTCGTAGGTGTCGGGACCGACGAGCATGTCCTGAAAGTCGATGACGGCCGCCTCCCCGCTCGTCAGAAAGAACAGGTTGTTGAGGTGATAGTCGCGGTGGCAGACCCGTTTCGGGTGGCGGTCGATCTCGACCGCCAGATCATCCAACCAGGCGCTCACAGCAGCAGTCGGCCGCGAGTCTTTTCGGTGGCGCAGGAACCAGAGCTCGAAACCGGCGAGCTCCCACCTCAGGCGGGCGGCGTCGAGAGGGCGGTTCCACGGCGGCAGTTCCGATGTTGCGATGTCCGCGAGCACCACGAGGGGCTCAACAAGCCGCGCCGTCATTGTCGCCCGCTCGCTGGGAGGAGCCTTTCTGAGCGCCTGCTCCGCATCCGCCTGACCCAGGTCTTCAATCACAGCCAAACCGGAGCCTGGCGGATGTTCGAGCAGAGCCGGCACCCGCACGCCGTGCAACTCGCACCACGCCCGGACCTCGAGATCGCGTTCGATCTGCCAGCGGTTGTCCTCCGGGTAGCACACCAGGATCGCCGAGGCTCCGTGCGAGTCCCACACCCTGGAATAGCTCCGGGTGGATGCATCTCCGACCAGCGGTTGCTGGCGAACCCAGGGCGCCGGGAGTTGGTGGCCGTCCATCAGGCCCCTACGCTAGCAAGAGCGTCGATCCCCCGCAATGAGGTAGGATGGGAAGGCCTGACGAGTGGCGATGGTTAACTGAGAGTGGAGGATGGATGGACGGGTCGAGGACACAGAGACTTCACGAGCTGTTGCGGCGGCTCGGCAAAGCCGTGCACGGCTCGGTGGTGCGTTCCGACGAGGTGCGCGCGTGTCTGTCGGAGCTCCACGACGACGGTTGGCGGTCGGTCATGCTGGTGGAAACCTCGCTCGCCTGTAGACGAAAACGGCACGGTGGAAGCGAAGGCCGGGACCATGCGATTGCACGTCGACACCGAACGCGAGAGCCCGGATTACCGAATCGGTGTGGTTGATGCATCTCTGTTGTCGTCGCTCGGGATCGCTCCGGGTCGCCACCGTTCAAACGGCGCCACCACGCCCCGAGCCCGCGTCGAGCAGGACCTCGACAGCGAGTCGTAGCTCGTCCCGGATCTCACGATGAACCCAAGGACCAACCTCGTGGGCCGGACGTCGGTCGAGATCGCAGACCTTGTGGCGCCCCACGTCGATCGCCCCTTTCGCAGTCGGCAGGTCGCCCGCTGGGTCATCGAGCGCAACGCCTCGTCCTTGCTCGAGATGACCGATCTTTCCAAACAGCTCCGCGCCGACCTCGGGCGGCTCTTCACCATCGAAGAACCGGTGCCGGTCGATGTGATTCAAAGCGCCGACGGGTCGTCGAAATACCTCGTGCGGTTTGCGGACGGGGTCGAGGTGGAGTGTGTCTCGATGCGGGAGGGCGCCAAGGCGACCTTTTGTCTTTCAACCCAGGCGGGTTGTGCGGTTGGGTGTACCTTCTGTGTCACCGGGGCTATCGGGACGGGCAGAAACCTCAAACCCCACGAGATCGTCGGTCAGTACCGCCTGATGGTGCGCGAGCTCGACGCTTCGGTGGAGCGGGTCAATCTCGTGTTCATGGGCATGGGTGAACCGCTCCTCAACACGGAAAACCTCGGCCGCGCCCTCGAGGTCCTGTACGAAAGCGTGAGTCCGAAGCGGATCACGGTCTCCACCGCCGGCATCCTGCCCGGTATCCGGTGGCTTGCGAGCCTCCCGAAACGCCCCAAGCTCGCCGTGTCCCTCAATGCACCGGATCAGGTGCGCCGCGAGGAAGTGATGCCGATCGCCCGGCGCTACCCCCTCGAAGAGTTGTTCTCGACGTTGCGGGCCTTTCCCCTCGAGCGCGGCCGGCGCATCACCTTCGAGTACGTGCTGATTCGGGGTTTCAACGACACCGAGGCCGACGCTGCAGCGGTCGCCGGTCTGATCCACGGCATTCCCTCGAAGGTCAACGTGATTCCACTCAACGAAGATCCCCAGCACTTCCCCGATCTGAGGCGACCGGAGGTCGACACGATCAACCGGTTTGCCGTGCGGCTCCGGGATTCGGGCCAGACGGTGACCGTCCGTTGGTCGCGAGGAGCGGACGTGGCCGCCGCCTGCGGTCAGCTGCGAGGACGCAGGTCGTCCTCCCCCGCCCCTTAACCTGCATATCTCACCAGCTATCGACTGTGGCCGACGATGCATCCTACCCAGCCGTGTTTTCTCACCTCGGGGTGCTCAACGTACTGCAAAAGTACGCCGCGCGCCCCGAGGCGAGAAAACCCACCTGGCCACGGCGCCTCGTCGCCCTCGTGGCGAAATCTGGTGAGATATGCAGGTTAGTCGCCGCTGCAACCCCGGTAAACCAACGACCACTGGCGGCCGGCGTCGACGCCGTCCCGGCGGTACGAGGCGAGGTGGGCGGTCGAGGCGGTACAGGGACCGATCACACCGATCGACCCGGGCTCCACGCCCAACCGCCGGAGCCTGCCGGCGAGGAACAGCCGCAGATCGACCCGGTTGTCCCGGCGCCAGGCATCGTCGTCGGGTCCAACCGCCTCGAGGGCGTTGATGACGTCGGGTCCGACCTCGTACAGCGGCCCGGAGATGGCTGGTCCCAAGACCGCATGAATCTGGTCGGCAGCAACGCCGTAATCAACCGCGAATGTGTGGACGACAGCGCCGACGATATCGGCGGCCGTTCCCCGCCATCCGGAGTGGATGGCGGCCACCACACCGGGGCCCTCGAGCAGGATCGGAACGCAGTCCGCGGTCCACACCATCAGACCGACCCCCGGTTCGGTGGTGACGAGCGCGTCGCATTCTCCGACGCAGGCCGCCCCACCGAAACCGCGGTCTGGGTCGCAGGTGATCGACGCTATCTCGCGACCATGAACCTGTCGGCCCCAACGCAAACCGTGGATCGCCGGCGCGAGGGCGTTGAGGAGCCGGAGGCTGCGAATCTCGGGCGGGTCGGCGGCGAGGGGCGGACCGAGCCCGAAGAGCATGCGAGCGCCTCCGAACGAGCCCTCGAGGGCTCGTTCTCCCGCGATCTCCGATTCCGAAATGGTGGTTTCGATGTTGACCTCCCGGATCCAGTCCCAATGATACAATTCGTGGCTCCGGGGGGGCATTGAGAAGCTACGCGATATCACACGGCACGCGAAGCGATTCGTGATTCGCCTGCGCAATGTTTCCAAGGAATACGAGGGACGGTTCATTCTCCGTTCGCTCGATCTTCAGGTCGAGGCGGGCGAGTTCATTTTTCTCACCGGGCCGTCCGGCGCCGGAAAGACCACGTTGCTGCGGCTGCTCTACGCTGCCGAGCGCCCGTCGGAGGGTGAGGTCTGGGTCGCAGGGCGGCGGGTGGACCAACTCCAACGAAGCCGCCTGCCCCTGTTGCGCCGCAAGGTCGGGGTGATCTTTCAGGACTTCAAGCTGTTGCGGAGAAAGACCGTCCTCGAAAACATCACCTTTGTGCTGCGGATCCACGGGGTGCCGCCGCGGGAGTCCAATCGCCGGGCACAGCAGGTCCTCAAGCGTTTGGGTTTACAACACCGGCAGGGCGCTCTCCCGGACGCACTCTCGGGCGGTGAACAACAACGGGTGGCCATCGCCCGCGCCCTGGCCTATCAACCGCGGCTGATTCTCGCCGACGAGCCCACCGGCAATCTCGACGCCGATCTCGCCTCCGAGTTGCTGAGTCTGTTGTGTGACATCAACTACCAGGGGGCGACAGTCCTGGTGGCGACTCACGATCACGCGATTCTCGAATCGATCCCGGCCCGCGCGCTGGTGCTGCACCAGGGGAGAATCCACTACGACGGGATGTGGCCGCCATGATGCAGCACGCCCTCAACGAGGGGCTGCTCCTGCGTCCGCCAACGGGCGGGAGTCAGCGCGGTGCTGGCGCTCGCCCTGGCGGTGCCGATCGCGCTCGCGGGCGTGGGGATGGCCGTCAACCGCTGGCTCGGCCCGGTGGCCGAGCTTTCGGGGACGGAGAGCTCGGTAGCGGTGCTGCTGCATCCCCAACTCGACGCCGCCGCGCGGCAACGGTGGGTGACGGCTCAGTCGACGGCCCACCCCGATTGGACCATCTCCGAGGTCTCCCCCGAGGAGTTGGTTCGCCGGTTGCGAAGGTGGTTTCCCTACCTCGAGGACCTGGTCGGCACGGGCGACGCGTCGATGCCGCCCCTGATCGAGGTCGCGACAGCCGACCTCGAGTCATTGAGGGTGTTGGAGGGCCAACCCGAGGTATTGGCGGTCGGCCCCCAGTCCTCCATCCAACAGCTGCTCGGCCAGGTGGCGCGTCGGTTGTCGTTGGCGGTCGCGATTCTCAGCGCGGTCCTGCTCGCCGCCGCGGTCCTGCTGGCCGTGGTGTGGGTCCACCTCGAGCTCTATCGACACTCCGACGAACTCACGATCATGCGGCTCGTAGGCGCCACGGAGGGGACCATTCGCGGGCCATTCGTGGTCGCGGTCGGCGTCAGCGGGTTGGTTGCGGGGGTGGTTGCGGTCTTCGGTTCGCTGGCGGCGGCGGACGGACTGACGCGCATGGTCACGGTGCTGGGGCTTCCGGAAGTCGTGGTCACGCGGGGGATGATGGCAATGCAGCTGATCGCGGCCATCATGCTGCCGGTGGCGGCGGCCGCCTTCACGCTCTCCCGTCACGCAGCCGAAGAGTTCGACAGCTAACCTGCACTTCTCACCAGGCGAAAAAAGCGGCCCCGCAGGGCCGCTCGCGAACACGATGCTGAAATCGTATCAACGACAGCGGTCGGCGTAGTCCTTTTCGAGGGTCGGCAGCTGTTCCTGCAGCAGCTTGGCATTTTCGATGTCGCCGAGTTTTTCGAGTTCCGTGACTTGCATTCTCAGCGCATCGATCTTGCGTTTGAACTCCGCACACTCCTTGTCGGCTGTAGCGTTCTGCGACGCGCTGTCCTGCTTCGTTTTCATCTGGGCGACCATGCTGGTATTGCCCGCATTTTGATACCACTGGATGGCCTGGTCGTAGTTCTTCATCTTGTCGTAGACGTAGCCGCCCTGGTTGTAGATCTGGGTGCGGACCTTGTCCGAGGGTTTGAGTTTGATCGCCTGCTGGAGGTCGGAGACGGCCGCGTTGAGCTGGCCGGTCGAGGTCTTGCACTGCGCCAGATAGAAGTACACGAGGGCGTTGTTCGGCTGCTGGGCCTTGGCCTTGTCGAACCAGCTCTGCGCCTTGGCGTAATCCTTGGCTCCGAGCCAGGCTTCTCCGGCGAGGAGTTGATGGTCAAAGGTCGGGAAGCCGTTTGCAAGACGGTCCGCAACCTGGGCGGTCGAAGTGTAGAGTTGCGACTTTTGCGAGTCCGAATTTGCTCGTCGCGCGGCCCCGATACCGGCGCGGACCGCGTTGCGGCCGCTGGATTGGTCCTTGGAATTGAGCTCGAAGGCCTTCGAGAACGCGGCGAATGCCTGGGCATCGTCGCCGTTGGCGTTATAGGCCGCTCCCAGCGCCTGCTGCAGACCCGCGTTCTTTGGGTCCGCCTTGGCCTGGGCATTGAGGACGCTGATGGCCTCGGTCGGGCGGTTGGTCTTGGTCGCGGCCTGGGCGAAGAGCAAGGCGTAGTTCGTTCGATTGGCCGCGTCCACCGAGCTGATGGAGAGCGGCTTGAGCAGCTCGTAGGCTTTCTGGAACTGGTCGGCCTGCAGCAGGGCCTGGCCGAGAGCGATCTTGTAGGACGACTGGGCGCCGTCGAGTTCGACCGCCTTGCGAAGGCTGGCGATGGCCGGGCTGAGCTGTCCGAGGGCCCGCTGCGAAACCCCGAGCATGTAGTAGGCCCCGGCATAGTCCGGGTTGGTCTTGGTGACCTCCTCGAACTCCTTGACCGCGGTTGCCCAGTCCTTTTTCTTGTAGGCCTCGAGGCCCTTGTTCCACTCCGCGTGTGCCGGTATGACCGCCACGAGCAGCACCAACGACGCTGCACCTGCGACGATTGCTCGGCTGACCCTCAATTTCATGATCACTGCCTCCAATTATGTAACGCGTTTTTCCTCAAGATTGTTGCAGTTCGCCGAGCAGCGGGCGGACCTGCTCATCAAACATCGCTGCCGTGTCGGCCCCCTTCAGCAGGGAGATGGCCTTGGTGTTCTGTTCGACCATTTCCCGCAGAGCGTTGAATCCCTCGCCGCGTTCGATGAGGGTTCGCGCGGTAGTGTACTGCTTCTCGATGGTTCGCTCACCCCCGGACCCGACAACATCGAGGGCCACGGCGCGAATCTTTTCCGCCAATCCAAGGAGGGTCACCGGGCTCGGACCGGATTGCCAGCGCCGGCCCTGTGGACCCGACTCGCCTGGAGTGCCAAGAGCGACGAGACCGGTGGTGATCATCCCGAAAAGCAGTTTTGAAACGTCGAACGGTGCCCATTTGAGCTCCGCCGCGATGCCCTCGATGGAGCGTTCGCCGTCGATGCGGGTGACCAGGATCCACTCCTGCGGGCTGAGCGTCACCTGGTCGGCGCCCTGCTCGCGTGAGGTGAAGTATGGGACCAGATCCAAAGACGGGATCTTGCGCGAGAGCACCCGCCACTCGTCGAGCCGACGCGCCGCTTCCATCATCAGCGACGCGTTCGACATGTGAATGGTGACCAGTCCGCTTTCCTTGCCGGGGTCGAATGAGAAGGTGCCCTCGGACCAGATCGCCATTTCGTAGACCGCGCTGTCGCCGCGCAGGTTGCCGACCATGGCATCGACGATCTGACCGTCGCGGAGGTAGATTCGGCCGGACGCCTGCTCCCCGCGGATCTCGAACGCACCCGTCTTGCCAGAAACACTGACCAGTTGGATCACGTCCGGCAGAGGCAGTTCGCTCAAAGACCCTTGCAGCGACATAGTGGAGAGTCTACTGCAGATTGAAACGAACCGTAAGGATGTAGAGAACCTCCACCGGTTTTCCGTTCAGGGTCGACGCCTCGAATTTCCACTTATTGACCGCATCCACGGCGGTTTCAGTGAGACCGAGGGGCAGTCCGCGCAGGACTTTCACGTTTTGAACGCGGCCGTCTTTGCCGATCGTGCATTCGAGCACGACCACGCCTTGGATGCGCGCTCGCCGCGCCGCTTCGGGGTAGATCGGTGTTGGTCCGCTGATCTTCTTCGGCTCGGTGATGTTGCCACCGACGACGAACCGCACCGGACCTTCGGGCTCCGGCGGAGGAGGTGCATCGGGGACACCAAGGACCAGGTTGTCATCCGGCACGAAATCGATGTCCTCGTCCGGTTGTTGGTCTCTGATCGGCTCTGGTTCGTCCGGGGTCGGATCCGGAATCGGCACCTTCTGGGTCTTCGGTTTGGGAATCTGCTGCATCTCTTTCCGCGGAGGCTGTTTGAACTTCACCTGTTTGACGACGTAGATCTTGCTCTTCTTTTCCTTCGCGTCCGAAAGACCACCGGCGAAGGTGGGCCAGTGCATGGCGAAGATCACGATGTGGAAGATGACAGCAATACCGATTGCCCATCTGGTGACCTTGCGGTCCTGGCCCTCTTCTGCGACCAGCATCTCGGCGGTGGTCATCGGCAGCTGATCGTCCGCAGCCGCATCCTGTTTCTTTTTGGGTTTTGGTGAATCGCTCATCGCCTCCCCCTTCACTGGATCCCGAGCATCGACCAGAGATTCTCGATCTCACGGCGGGTCGGGATCGAAATCGTCTTGATTTCCAGGTCAATCTTGTCGGAGGCCTGTCGCAATTCGTCAAAGACCCTGATCATGTCGCCATAGGTGGCGTCGGGATCGGTGCGCAGGATGACGGGTTTGTCCGGGTTCTGTTTGAGCTTGTCCGCCACGTAGGGCAGGAGTCCCTCGAGCGACAGACCGGTACCGTCAACCTCGATGGCGCCGCCACGCAGAACGTGAACGTCGATGGAGTCCTCCTGCTTGATCTCCGGAGTCTGGGTGTCCTCAGGCAGGGCGAAGTCGAGACCCCGGTCGGTCGAAAACGCCGAGGTGATCATGAAATAGATGATCAGCAGGAACGAGATGTCGGCCATCGACCCGGTGAAGATCTCGGACTGGATATCTTTCTTTTTGATCCTCATGTTCTCCCCCGGGTGCTACTTCACGGTCTTCTGTTCAGAGAGGAGGAAGATGTATTTCACCTTGGACTGCTTGAGCGCGTCGAGGACGGCATCAACACGCTCATAGGGCACGCTCTCGTCGGCCTTGACGATGAACTCCTTGTTGGGGTTCTGAGCCACTTCGGTCGAAGCGAAGGTGACGATCTCCTCGTCGGTGCTGACCGGCAACGACATTTCCTCACCGGTGGAAACTCGAATGGTCAACGGTGGGTTGGCGTCGGGCGGCGAGATAGAAATCACGGCCGCCTTTTCCGGGACTTTGATCCGAATCCAGGTTTCCGGTAGATCCATTTGCGTGCGATCGACCTCGACCTTGTAGGTGAGCACGAAAAAGACGATGAGCAGAAACACGATGTCCGCCATCGACGCCGTGAAGATCTGTGCTCCGGTTCCCTTGTCCCTACCGCGGATGAGTGCCATCTGCGGACTCCCTTCTAGGCCTGACCCTCGCCCCCCTGGGCGTAGCGCTGGCTGTCCATCTCGGTGAAGGTCTCGACGAGCATGTTGGAAGCGGTCTCGATGTCGCGCACGAAGCGGGTGATCTTGGTGGTGTACCAGTTGTAGACCAGCTGCGCGGGGATCGCGATGATGAGACCGGCGGCGGTCGTGATCAGGGCCTCGGAGATGCCGACTGCAACCGCTGCGGGGTTGGTGAGACCCTGCTCAGCGAGCGTCGCAAAGGACTTGATCATGCCTGCCACGGTACCGAGGAAGCCGAGCATGGGGGCCACGTTGGCGGTGGTGGCGAGCACGCCCAGGCGCTTCTCGAGACGGTCGAGTTCGTAAAGGGCGGCGTTCTCGATGGTCTTTTCGATGTCCTCGCGGGCGTGACCATAGCGGAGCAGCCCGGCCTTCATGACCGAAGCCACTGGGCTCTTGTTCTGCTCGCAGACCTTGATCGCCTCTTTGACGTTCCGGTTGACCAGAAGCGCCTTACGGATCTTGGTCAGGAACTCATTGACGTTGATCTTGGCTTTGGAAAAGACGATAAAACGCTCGATTGCTAACGGTGGCGGCAAGCACCGAGAAAAAGAGCAGCGGGTACATGAAGATCCCACCTTGGCGAAAATAATCTGCTACTTGTCCAGTCACGGCTTAGCCTCCTCCTGGTTAGAGTCCACGTGCGGGGATGAGTTCCAGCCTCATCCAGGTTTTCCTGCGTCGCATTCCGTCGTCTCGCGAGTCCTGTTCTGAAATCGTGAGAACGATACCTCGTTGATGCCTCATCGGAGAACGAAGGCAGGGCATCGTAGCATGGGGTCCTGGGGTCGTCAACGGGATGTTCTCCAGCCTCCGATGTGGATGTGCGTAAGGGCCGCTGCCATCGCGTCCGCCGCATCCGTGGGGGGTGAACCGACCAGTTTCAAGAGCCTTTCGACCATGTAGACAACCTGTTGTTTTTCAGCCCTGCCGTTCCCGACGATGGCAGATTTGATTTCTGCCGGACTGTACGAGGAAATGGCGAAATCGTTGCAGCCGAGAACCGCGAGGATGACGCCGCGACACTCGGCAAGGGCGAGCCCCGACTTCGGGTTGCGGCCCGAAAAAGACGATTCGACGGCCGCGCAATCCGGCGCGCAGGTGGCGACCACGTCCGTCATCGCTCGATAGAGGTCGGCCAGACGATGCTCGCGGTCGCCGCCGCGCGGCCTGACCACCCCCGAGGCCTCGAGCCGATAGCGATTGCCGTCGGCGACCACCAGGGCCCACCCGGTCGCGCGGGAGCCTGGATCGATTCCCAGCACGCGGACGCCCATGAACTTGGCGCTCCACTCACCTCACTCGGCGTTCAGCAGATCGTCGTCGATATCGAAGTTCGCCCACACGTGCTGGACATCATCGTGATCCTCGAACGCCTCCATGAGCCGGATCATCTGGTCTGCCTGTTTGCCCTCGAGGCGGGTGGTCGATGAAGGTTCCATTTCAAACTGTGCGGTCTCGACCACCAGCCCACCGCCCTCGAGGCGGTCCTTGACCTGGTGCAGCTCCTCGGGGCTGGTGTAGATGCGAAAATAATCGGCGTCGTCGGTCTCCAGGTCCTGCGCGCCGGCTTCCAGCGCGAGTTCCATCACGGTGTCCTCGTCCATTTCGGGCAACCGCGGCGCCAGGATCAGCCCGGTGCGGGTAAACAACCAGGCGACGCAACCGTTTTCGCCGAGGTTCCCACCAAACCTCGAAAACAGGTGACGGATCTCGGGCGTGGTCCGGTTGCGGTTGTCCGTAAGGAGTTCGAGCATCACGGCGACGCCGCCCGGCCCGTAGCCTTCGAAGCTCATCTCCTCGTACTGGATTCCGTCGAGGTCGCCGGTGCCGCGGTCGATGGCGCGTTTGATGTTGTCGGCCGGCATGTTCGCTGCTTTGGCATCCGCGATGGCGGCGCGCAGACGCGGGTTTGCGTCGGGGTCGCCGCCTCCCGCCCGGGCCGACACCGTGATCTCGCGGATGATCTTCGTGAAGATCTTGCCCCGCTTGGCGTCAGCTCTGCCCTTCTTGTGTTTGATGGTGCTCCACTTGCTGTGGCCGGACATGGCGCCTCCTCAAAGCTCGAGCCTTCTCCAACCGTCTCGGGAGAAGGCGCTGGCATTATAGCGCCTGAAAACTGATCGACCATGAACTGGCCCGAATATCTGTCGGGTTTCATGACGATGGCGGCCTGCAGCGCCGGGTTTGGTTGACTTTGCAATCCCGTCACAGATAATGAGGTTTGGACTCTTAGAGCCTCAATGAGCTTGCGAGGGCGGTTTCATGAGCGCGAACATCCTTGTGATCGAATACGAGCCGCGATATCTGGAGCACGTGCGGGCGGCGCTCTTGGATGGGGACTTCCGGCTCGAAATTGCAGGCAACATGGACGACGCGGTCAACCGCTGCGCGCATTTCGAACCGACCATCGTGATCATTACCTCGGTCCTCCCCAACCTCAGGGTCGAGGATGCCATCACCCAGCTTCGCGCCCGGGCAGGGCTGCGCATCACCCCGTTTTTGATTCTGATGTCCGGATATCAGGGCAACGATCCCAAAAAAGACGCGCTCCGATACGGCGCCCAGGACCTCCTGCAACGTCCCTTCGGCCGCGACGACCTCCGCGCGCGGGTCGATGAACTCGTAGCTACCGCCCCGAACCCGGCCGCCACCCAGGCGATACCGCAAGAGATGCTGGAGGCGTTGCGCCGCAGCGCCGGTCTCGACGGAGACGGGCGCCCGGTGACCTCCGACGATCTTTTCGGCGAGATCCTGTCGGACGTCGAGGGCGGCGAACGGCAACCGGTTGCGGCTCCCGAGGTCGCGAAGCCTACGCCGGTGCCCCCTCCAGCAAGAGGCGGCGTCTCACTCGACAACCGTCGATGATGCTTTTTCGCAGATATTGGAAAGCCCCAAGCGGCACTCCTCGGCAGAGGTCAAGCGGGAGGCCGAGGAGGCGGCTGAGAAGATGCTGTCGGAGACCCTCGCGGGTCTCGAGATCGGGACCCTGGCGTCTCGATCTCCGCGACCCCCTGCGGGCGAATCGCCGGCCGGCCATCGCAACCGCCCGTGAGCCCCGCACCGCCGGAGAAGCCGCCCAAGACGGCGCAGGCGCAAGAGCCGCCGCCGCGAACCGAGGCTGCAAAACCGACCCCGGCAGCGCCGACTCCCCCTCCGGCGCGGGTCAAACCCGCTGCTCCGGAAGCGCCGCCTCCCGCCGCCGCGGGGCCGAAGCCGCCGCTGGCGAAGCCCCCGGCAGCGAAAGCGCCGGAGTCGAAACCCGAACGACCGGCGGTCACCACCGCGGCGCCGAAACCGCAGACCAGGGCGGTCAAGGGCACCCAGTTCGGCCAGTACGTCATCGAAGCGCACATCGCCACGGGCGGGATGGCCGAGGTCTACAAGGCGCGGATGGTCGGTATGGAGGGATTCCAGAAGACCGTCGCGATCAAGCGCATCCTGTCCAATCTCACCGACAGCGAAGAGTTCGTGCGGATGTTCATTGACGAGGCAAAGCTGGCGGCCCAGCTGAATCACAACAACATCATCCACATCTACGACCTCGGCAAGGTCGATCGTTCGCACTACATCGCCATGGAGTTTATCGAGGGTCGGGACCTGCGCTCGATTCTCGGCGATTGTCGCGACACCGGTCGGCGCATGCCGATCCCGCTGGCTCTCTACATCACGGTGTTGCTGGCATCGGCGCTTGATTACGCCCACAAGAAGAGAGATTTCGAAAACCGCGACCTCGGGCTTGTGCACCGGGACGTGTCGCCGCAGAACGTTTTGATCTCCCACGACGGTGACGTCAAGCTGTGCGACTTCGGCATCGCCAAGGCCGCCTCCAAGGCCACCCAGACCCGCGCCGGCGCTCTCAAGGGCAAGCTGCAGTACATGTCCCCCGAACAGGCGTGGGGCAAGAACATCGATCATCGTTCCGACATCTTTTCACTCGGTCTGGTTCTCTACGAGATGCTGACATCGCAAAAGGTCTTTGCTGGGGATTCGGAGCTCTCGGTTCTCGAACAGGTGCGCGATCCGATCATTGCCGCGCCGTCGTCGCAGAACCCCGAGATCGACCCGGAGATCGACCGCATCGTGTTCAAAAGTCTTCACGCCGATCGTGAGGAGAGGTACCAGTCGGCCCATGAGCTGCACCTCGATCTCGAGCGCGTGCTGCGTGCCCAGGGATCGGTCCCCGACCGAACTGCCATCGCGGTCTTTCTCACCGAGCTCACGGGTGGGCCGCCCACGCCCAAGATCGCTGCCGAGCCGACCGGCGCCCAACCTCCGGCAAAGCCGCCGCACAAGGGCCGCGACACGGCCTTCGCGAAGACGCCGCCGCCGGCCCGCGGTGCCGAGCCGGTCATCCTGCCCGACCACGACGTGGAGCTCGAGCGCATTTTGAGCGCCGACAGCAAACCCTTGCCGACGCCGCTCCTCGACGAGTTTCGGGAGAGCACGGGTTCGTTCACCAGAAAACGCGGGCCACAGGGTCGTCGAATCTGGTACCTGCTCGGCCTCGTGGTGGTGGTCCTGGGTGCGGCCTCGTGGTGGTGGTTCTTCGGTCGCGGAGGGAGTGACACGACAGCCTTCCTGCCCGCGCAACCCGTTCCGGGCCGTGATCACCGAAACTCCGACCCCCGGACCAGAAACCACATTGATGTCCGAAGAGGAGCTCATCGAGCAGGCGCGCTCGGTGGCTGCGGCCGAGATCGTCAAACAGGAGGAGGCTCTGCGGAAGCGGCTCGAGGAAGAGTTCCCGACGCCGACGCCGATTCCGCCGACCCCGACCCCGACCGAGACCGCGACACCGACCGTGACCGCCACCGCGACTCGGGTGCCGCCGACGGCTACTCAGGTTCCGTCTTCGACCCCGATCCCGCCCTCGCCCACCCCCGCCGTGCGCGAGGGTGATATCGTGTCGCCAGGTCCAGGTGTGATTCCGCCGGAGGCGATTCACCAGGATCAGCCGGAATACCCGCGGACAGCGCACGAGGATGAGGCAGCCAGGCGTGGTTGAGGCGGAGGCGCTGGTGGGAGTCGATGGCTGCGTCGAGGATGTTCGAATCATCAGCGTAGATCCCCGAGGCATGGGATTCGAAGAGGCCACCGAGGCGGCACTCAGGAAATGGCGCTACAGACCCGCCACCAAGCGCGGTGTCAAGGTGCGGATGTGGGTCACGATTCGGGTGCCGTTCACGATCAAACGGCAATAGTCAGGTGTATGGAGGGGATGATGCCAGAGCTTACGGATTCACAAAGGAAATTCTACGAAGAGGCTCTCCAGCAGACCAAGCAGGAGATCCAGGAGCTCGAGGGTCAGATTCAGGAAGAACTGGGTCGGGTCAAGGAGAAAATCGCCAATCTTCAGGTGGCGCAAAAGGCAGCCCGGCAGATGTACGATGCCGCCTGTCAGCGTCTGGGCATTCCCAACGATCTCGAGGGTGAGGATTGAGGCCGGTGAGAACGGGGGGACCCGCGGCGGCGGCTCCCCTACCGCATGCCCGGGGTTGATGGCATCTGGTGAAGACCGGGAAGACCCCCGCGATCGGGTTCAGCGGGACTTCGCCATCAGCCGGAGAAGAGACGGAGCAATCAATGGCCACTGAAAAGCGCGATTCGAAGGGCCTGTGGATCAAGTGTCAGGGGTGTGGAGAGATCCTCTATCACCGTGAGGTTTCGGACAACTGTCACGTGTGCCCGCGGTGCGGTTATCACTTCCGGATATCGGCGGAACTCCGTCTGCAGATGCTGTTCGACAATGGGCGGTACAAGAAGTTCTTCGGCAGGATCCGCTCCGCAGATCCGCTCGATTTTGTCGACTCCAAGCCCTACGCCGATCGCCTCAAGGTCTACAACAAGAAGTTCGGCGGTTCGGACGCGGTGGTGGTCGCCCAGGGTGAAATTTCCAAGATACCGACCGTGGTGGCAGCCATGGAGTACGGTTTCATGGGCGGTTCCATGGGCTCGGCGGTTGGCGAAAAGCTCTCACGCGCCATCATGCGCTGCGTCGACCGCAAGCTGCCGTTGGTCATCGTCTCGTGCTCGGGCGGTGCGCGCATGCAGGAGGGCATCCTGTCGCTGATGCAACTCGGCAAGGTCTCCGCGGGTCTCGCGCGCATGCGTTCCAGATCTTTGCCCTTCATCTCGGTTCTCACCGACCCGACAACGGGGGGGGTGACGGCGAGTTACGCCATGCTGGGCGACCTCAACATCGCGGAACCGGGCGCCCTGATCGGTTTTGCCGGACCGCGGGTCATCGAACAGACAATCCGCCAGACGCTGCCTGAGGGTTTCCAGCGATCCGAGTTCCTTCTCGAACACGGCATGCTCGATCTGGTGGTCCCCCGGACCGAGCTCAAGACCACCCTCGCCACATGTCTGTCGCTCCTGCGCTGAGTCTCGACGAGCGGCGGCCCGGCCGGATTCGGCCGGACCTCGGCATCCTCCGCGCGGTCCTCGAGGAGCTTGGCAGCCCGCACCTGGCCTTTCACTCGGTGCTCGTCGTGGGCACCAACGGCAAGGGATCGACTGCGGTCCTGCTGGAGGCTGTTCTTCGCGAGCACGGTCTGACCACGGGTCTTTTCACCTCGCCTCACCTGGTGCGGGTCGAGGAGCGTGTGCGGCTCGATGGAGTGCCGGTGGATGCCGCCCTCCTCGCGCACCAACTCGACCGGCTGGAGCGATATCCGGACCTCACGTACTTCGAAACCATCACCGCGGCCGCGTTCTCGATCTTCGCTGAAAGCGGAGTCGGGGTGGCGGTGCTGGAAGCGGGGATGGGCGGATCGTGGGACGCCACCAGGTTGGCCGGGAGCGAGATCGCGGGTCTCACGAACGTCGGAACCGACCACCGCCGGTGGCTCGGTCGTGAGCGCTCCGAGATCGCCCGCGACAAGGGCCGCGCACTCGCTGCCGCCAGGTTCGGTGTGATCGGCGACGACGTGGATCCGGCTCTCGTGGCCGATCTCGAGGCGCCCGGCGCGCTGGCGGCTGCGGCGCTGGTCGCAACCACGGCGACCGAGGACGAAAGCATCCGCTTCGATTGGGCGGACGGCGGCGCAAAGGTCAGGTTGCCGTTACCGGGCCGACACCAGGCGTCCAACGCCCAGCTCGCCCTCGCTCTCGCCGC
>CAVQQV010000060.1:0-50068 GCA_963714885.1 Candidatus Sulfomarinibacteraceae bacterium
CGCCGTGTCCCACGAACTCAAATCGCCGCTCGCCGCGATGCGCCTCGCGCTCGAGACGGTGACCGCCGGCCGCGCCACCGGCGATGCCGCCGAACGGTTTCTGGGCAACGCCCTCGAAGACGCTGGGCGGCTCGAGGATCTTGTCCAGAAGGTGCTGGAAGCCACGCGGTTCAGCGAGGGCCGGTCGGTGATCGTGAGAAAGATGTCCACATGAGCCGGGTGGTCAAAGAGGTGACCGAGGCCTTTCAGCGCAGGGCGGCGGCCGCGGAGCCAATCTGGACCTGGCCATCGAACCGGATATTTACGGTGAGGTCGACGAGGAGGCGATGTCAATCGCGATTTCGAATCTCCTGGAGAACGCCGTCAAGTACGGCGGCAAACCGGCGCAGATTCAAGTCAGGCTGTGGTTGAAAGGGCATCACGCTCTCCTCGAGATAGGTGACAATGGGAACGGCATTCCGGAGGAGGATGTCGATCTGGTTTTTGATCGTTTCTTCCGGAGCGGAGACGAGATGACCCGCAACACCCGCGGAACCGGGCTCGGTCTGTATCTGGTGCAACAGATCGTCGATGCACACCGGGGTTCGGTCAAGATCGCGTCCACCGGCGAGGATGGCACGGTGTTTCGGGTGACGATTCCGGGGTATGAGAAATGACGGGGGAGGTGAGATGAAGAAACACATCCTCATTGTCGACGACGAGGAACACCTCGCCGACGCACTGGCCCACAATCTGCAGTTTGAGGGCTTCTCCACCACCATCGCCTATGACGGTGAGGAGGGTTTGCAGCTCGCGCGCACCATCCAGTTCGACCTCGTGATCCTCGACATCATGATGCCTAAGCTCGACGGTCTCGAGGTGTGTAAGCGTCTGCGTTCCACGGGCAGCAAGGTGCCGATCCTCTTTCTCACCGCCAAGTCGGCCGACGCGGACCGCCTGCTCGGGCTCAAGGTCGGCGCCGACGACTACGTCGCCAAGCCCTTTCTCCTCGAAGAACTCATTCTGCGGATTCACGGTATTTTTCGCCGCCAGGAGTGGTACAGCGCCGCGCCCGACGAACAGGAAGTGTTTCGGTTCGGCGGCAATGAGGTGAATTTCCAGACCTACGAGGCGGCCAATGACGGACGGACGGTCCGCCTGACAGAAAAAGAGTGCATGCTGATGAAGCTGCTGGTCGAGAGGCGCAACCAGGTGGTGTCGCGCGAGGAGATCCTCGAGAGAGTGTGGGGCTACCGATTCTCCACCTCATCCCGCACCATCGACAACTTCATCGTCCGTCTCCGGCGGTACTTCGAATCCGACCCCAAGAACCCGCAGTTCATTCACTCGGTGCGTGGGGTCGGGTACCGATTTACGGTCCCGGACTGACAAGGACCCATGCCCGCCCTTCACCGCGTCCTGCTCGCCACGCTGCTGGTGGGCAACACCCTGGTTTTTGCCGGGGTGGATCCGTGGACGCGGTTCGCGACAGCGGTCATCGTGGTGGTGCTGATGGTCGATCTTCGGCGCCTTCCTACGCTGCCCGAACCGGCGTTGTGGGCGGCGGCTGGTCTTGCGGCCCTGGTGGTGGCCCAGCTGGTGCCGCTGCCGGAAATCGTGCGGAGGCTCGTGGAACCCGGGTATTCAGAGGTCATGAGATCGGGTTGGGCACCGCTCTCCCTGGCGCCGTGGGCGACGGTGATGACCGCTTCGTCCATCTTTGTTGCGTTCGCCGTCGCGCTGGTTGCCGCCCGGATGGCGGGCACCCGCAGCGGGCTGCCCGTATTGCTGGCCCTGTTGGCGGTGACCTGCGGTCTGATCGGGGTGCTCGGTCTCGGGAGTGAGAGCGGAGCGCCCGAAAAGGTAATGTTGCTGCGGGCCAACACCGGAGGCGGCGGTACCTACGGGCCCTTCGTCAACTCGAACCACTACGCAACGGCCGTCGAACTCACTGTACCGGCGGCCCTGGTTCTATTCATGGTCGCCGTACGAAACCTCGCGCGATCCGGCGCTGCCCGCCAACGCGCGGCGGTGGTGACTCTGGCGTCGGCGGTTGCGGTGGTGGTGGCTGTTGGCGCGGTGATGCGGTGCGGTTCCCGCGGTGGTGTGTTGTTTCTCGCCACCGGCGTGGTTGTGACGCTGCCCTTCTGGATGCGGCCGTGGCGTGCAAGGAGGTGGCCGTGGATCGCCGCGCTTGCGGGGCTCCTGGCGGTGGCCGTAGCCCTCGCTTGGACCCGGATGCCGGAGCTCAGGGACGGCTTTGCCCAGCTGTTCGTGGTCGAGGGTGTCGAGGGCAACTCGCGGTGGGACCTGTGGGCCGGGACCGTCCGCTCCTTTGCCCGGTCGCCCATCGTGGGTTCCGGGCTCGGCAGCTACCGCTACGTCATCGGCCTCGATAAACCGGCGACCGGTATCGCGGTGCTCGAACAGGCCCACAACGACTGGTTGGAGTGGCTGTCCACCACGGGTGTGGCCGGGGCCGCCGTCATGACCCTGTTTCTGTTTTCATTATTGGCCAGGCTCCGGCCCCGCCGCGTGCGCCACCTCAGGTTCGAGTTGCGCTACCCCCTGGCCGGCGCAGCGGCGGCGCTGGTGGCCACCTCCTTGCACGAGATCGTCGGATTTGGTGTGCAGACTCCGCTCAACCGCTACCTCGTCGCGGTCTGGGTGGGTCTGGTCTGGGGTGTCTGGAATCGGGTTGAAGAGGGGCGAGCACGTGCGACGGTGATCGCGGAAGGGGAGCATCACGGTGGGGGTTCATCGCCAGTTGAGCAACTGGACGACGGCGCGGATCTGATGGTGGACGCGTATGACACGTGAGACCCCGCCTCCGTTGGACCTGGGCAAGCATCTGCTGCGGATGCGGGTCACCGCCGTGGGGTTCCTTGCGACGGTTCCTTTGGCGGTGCTTGTGGCGTGGATCATCCCGCACCGGGCGTCGGCGACCCTGTCTCCGGCAACCGTGACGGTCGTGGCGGTGGCTGTCAGCCTCTGGATCGGATTTTCTGCCAACCGGGACGCACAGAAACGGCTCGAGCAGATCCGACGTGCCGCCGCCGTGCACGGTGACGAAGCGCGCCTGCTCCGTGACCACTGGCTTGTCTTTATCGTGGTCCTGCTGCGGTTGGAGGTGCTGGTGGTGGGCGGAGTGGTGGTGGCCGTGTGGGGCAAGGGCCCGGCAGTCGGGGTATGGTTGGTCCTGCTGGGGGGGCTCATGATCGCGCTCACCTGGCCCACTGCACGCAAGACCCAGTTGCTTCTGGGTCGCGTTCGCGCCCTCCGCGGCGACGACCATGATTCGCTGTAGAGATTGTGTTGTTACGGTTGAAACCAATTCGCAAATTGTGCGTACAATGAGACCAAGAGCGTGTTTCTGCACGCGGTGCGGGAACCGGGCTCCGAACGGGATGGAGGCGACATGAAGCGTTGGATGTGGTTGACCCTGGCAGCGGTGGTGGTGGTTGCTGCCGCTGTGACCCTGGTTGCGCTGCCCAAGCAACCGGACTGGACGTCGGACTCTCCCGAAGCCGTGGCCGCATTCCAGGCAGGGATGGAAGCCGAGATGAAGGTCTACTACGAGGACGCCTGGCGCAACTTCCAGCGCGCAGTCGAACTGGATCCGGACTTCGTGGTGGCCAATCTCATCGCCATCAAAACCTACCGTGATGACGAGGGGAAACGCGATGCCCTGTGGTCGAAGGTCGAGAGCGCCGATGTGACGCTGTTGACACCGCGCGAGCGGTTTTATGTCGAGCGTGCAAAGGCCCACCACGAGAAGCAACCTGAAGAGGCGCAGCGGCTCCTCGATGACTACCTCGCGAAGTACCCCAACGATCCCTACATCCTCAACCAGAAGGCCCAGGAAACCTGGAGCCGCGGTGACCTCGAGGACGCGGAACGGCTGTACCAGCGTCTGGTGGACATCGCTCCGAACTGGGTCATTGCCTACAACCAACTCGGTTACATCAACATGATGAAGGGCCGTTTCGCCGAGGCCGAGGAGTACTTCAAGAGCTATCGTTTCATCGCCCCCGACCAGGCCAATCCCCACGACTCGTTGGGCGAGCTCTTCATCACGCAGGGTCGCTACGACGAGGCGAAGGAAAGCCTCGAGAAGGCCATCGAGATCAAACCGGACTTCTGGGCCGCCTACCAGCACCTCGTCCTCATGCAGGCGTTCAGCGGCGACATCGACGGCTCCCACGAGACTATCGAACTGGCCAGAGGCGCCGGCGTCCCCGAATCGGTGTTGACCTCGATGGAGTGCCTCGACCGGTATACGATGCTGCGCAACCAGGAGGCTTGGCAGGAGATCGTCGACGAGGGCGACTCCTCGTGCGTTTCAGGGTTCAAAGAGGGCTATTCGACCGTCACCACCCACTTCGCCGCCTGCAAGCTCGGTGACTTCGAACGTGCGATGGAGATGGAGGTCGAAACCGCCAACCTGATCGAAAAGGTGGGGGAGCACGGCAACGAGAAAGATCTCATGACCCTGCGCGGCGCCTTTCTCCACATGCAGGGGGTGCGGTTGGCGCTCCAGGGTGACTACGCCGGCGCCGAAGAGAAATTGCGCGCCGCCGACGAGGGTCTGACCTACGTCGAGGCGGGGGTCGGGATGTACAAGCTCTTCAACCGCATGATCCTGGCCGAAGTCCTGCTCGCGGACCGCCAGGACGCCGAAGCCCACGGACTTCTTTCAAATGTTCGATCGGTCAATCCCGTGCTGGTGGCGGAATTCGAGGATTCCGGTCTCAGGAACCTCGGCCTCGATCGCATGTAATTTCGACACCCGTGGCGTCGGAATTACGCAATGAGGGCGACGCGGAGTTTCTCAACGGCGACGCGGAGATCGGTCGCCAGGGGGTGTTCTCCGAGGCGATTTTCGACGGCTTCGGTGACGCTCGCGAAATACCACAGCTGCCGCTCGGGGCCGGCGTTGAAGTGTCGCCACACAGTGTCCACATCGCCGGCCGCATCGAGGTCGAGCGTCAGCGACTGCACGTTGTGGAGGACATCCGCGGCCTTGATGAGGATGGCCTCCTCAGTCATGCGGGCCAGGTGGTCGATCTGCTCCTGTTTGCGGATCTCCCAGGTGTCCGCCTGTTTGAGTCCGCGTCGTTTGTCTTCCGTGACCTCGAGAACCAGCGAAAGGACCTCGTCACCCAGGACCTGCCGGATGTTGTTGCGGCCGTCGGGATCGGGGACGTCCTCGAGGTAGTCGTGTAACACGGCGGCCGCCAGAACCTCGTCGCGAGCCCCGAGGCGCGCGAGGATGCACATGGTGGCCATCAGATGGGTGACGTAAGGGACCCGATCGAGTAGAAAGGCGCCGCTGGGACTGTCGCCCTCCGGGTCTTCGACGTTCTTGCGGAACTGGTTGTGGTGGCCGCGGGCGGCAAGCCGGACGGCCGCCTCGAGCAGTGGGGGGAACAGGCCTCCCCGCAGCAGCTCCGGATCGGGATTCGGTCGAGACATGGTTCGTTCATTTTAATACAGCGGCACTTTGCAGAATTTCGGATTTCGGAATTTCGGATTTTCCACCCACGCCCCCACCGACCAGAAACGTCCAAGTGCTCAGGTGGGTGAAACCGCGTGCGGCGGAGGTGCCATCTTTTGCATTGTTCGACCCACCATTCCTCACGCAGGGGGATTCTCTTGGGCGAACAATGCTAAAGGTGGCTCCTCACGGGAAGGACGTGCTGAAAGTCATCGTACGTCGGGGGCAACTCAAAGGCGTAGGCGGGTCGTTTACGGCCCGCCCGCGAGAGGCTGACATCTGGCCTTTTCACCCTTTCAGGTAAACTGAAGCACGGAGGTATTGATGCGGAAAATGCTTTTTCTGGCGCTGTCGGTGATCCTCGCGGCATCACCAGCGGCAGCGCAGTTTGTGGCTCCCGGAGGTACGGTCCCGGCGGTCTCGGGCACCGTCAACGGCGAAAACGGGACGGTGTGGCGATCGAATGTCAGCGTGCTCAACGTGAGTTCGTCAGCGACGTCGGTCGTCTTTGTCCTGTTTCCAGAGATCAGGAACAACGGCCCCGTCTTTGAAATCCAGCAGTCCGAACCGATAGTGGTCGAAGGCAACAGCCAACTCACGATCGCCAACGTGGTTACCAGCCTATTCGATGAGCGTGGGAAGAACGGCGCGTTGTCCGTCTTTTCCACCACCGGTGCTCCCGTGGTTGTGGCCTCGCGGACATACACGCCGGGGCCTTCAGGGGGCAGCTTTGGTCTCAACGTCTACGGTGTCCTGGTCGCCGATACGGCGTGGATCGCCAACGTGGAGCATGACGGTTTCTTCCGAACCAATGTGGGGGTGTTTTCGCCCATCAATCCGGCGCAGGGCCAGTCGCTGATTTTCAACGTGGCCGTGTTCGACGCTGACGGGGTGGAGGTCGGCTCGGGGTCGATGGCTTTCGAGGAAGCCGGCCTCAAACAGAAGAACCTGGATTTCTTCGGCGTCGACGACGCGCTGCTCGACGGGTGGGTCGAGATCCGCTGCTCGGACCCCACGGCGATCTGGTACGCCTATGCCACGGTAATCGACAACGTCACCGGCGATTCGGTCTACCGGGCCGCGATCACTCAGCAGTCGTCGATCCCGTAGGCGTTTGAGTTCTGAGTTTTTAGCTATTGAGTTGTCAGCGACGGATCCCTCGGCGCGCGGAAGCTGCTGTCGAGTGGGACTGACACTCAAAACTAAAGGCTAATAGCTGAGCTCAGAAGTGCCTGCAGATGATGGTCGGCGACCTGTCAGAGAAACCCGCGCTGTTTCATCCACTCATCGTTGAAGATGGTGCTCATGTAGCGGGTGCCTGAGTCGGGAAAGATGGTGACGATGCGGGCTGAATGGTCGAGCGTGCGGCCGAGCTTGCGCACCGCCCACAGGGCTGCGCCCGATGACCCACCACCGAGGATGGCCTCGCGTCTGGCGAGCGCCCTGGTCGCCCGAAAGGCCTCGCGGTCGCTGACCCGGTACACGTCGTCGAGGAGCGAGAAGTCGGGGCAGCCGATGATCTCCTCGTCGCCGAGGCCCTCGACCAGATAGGGCGCCGGGCATTCGAGCCGCCGGTGGTGAAACCAGTCGTGAAAGACCGAGCCCTCGGGGTCGACGGCGATCACCCGGATCGAAGGGTCCTGCTGCTTGAGGTAGCGTGCGACGCCGCAGATGGTGCCCCCGGTCCCCATGCCGGCCACCAGGTAGTCGATGCGGCCCTCCATCTGCTGCCAGATCTCGGGACCGGTCGTGGCGTAATGCGCGTCGGAGTTCTCGCGGTTGTTGTGCTGGTCCGGAAAGAAGGCGCCCGGTTCGCGGGCCGCGATCTCCCGTGCCTTGCGGTTGTAGCTCTCAGGGTCGTCCGGCGGCAGTTCGCCGTCCACCAGGACGAGGTCGACGCCCATCGCCCGCAGACAGTCGAGTTTCTCTTTCGAGGTCTGTTTTCGGACCACCATGGTGCACCGGAGGTCTTCGAGAACCGACATCATGGCCAGACCCATGGCGGTGTTTCCCGAGGAGTTCTCCACCACCAGGTCACCGGGGTGGAGCCGATCTTCGGCAATCGCCTTCTCGACGATGTAGCGGGAGATGCGGTCCTTGACGCTGCCCATGGGGTTGAGAAACTCGATCTTGGCGTAGACCTCGCAGTCGAGATCGTCGACGGTCGACCCCAACCTCACCAGCGGCGTCCAGCCGACGGCCTCGGAGATGCGGTTGTAGACGCGGAGATCGTTCTTCATCGCTGCGGATTATAGACGCATGTGATCTCAAACGAGGCGCCAATGAGGAAAACTGTGGCCCATGAAAATTTCTCAGTTTTGAGTTTTTAGTTTTGCAGTTTTTCCCGGGTTCACCGAGCCCTTCATTTCGGGGACGGGATCAATTCCACATCTACTGAGCCGCCTTCTTGGAGAGCCGTTTCTCACGAAGTGGCGCTCCCTGCAGGGAACTCAAAACTCAAAACTGAGAACTGAAAACTTCACACCGAACAGGTGTGATCAAGCGAGCTACCTGTGAAAACAGATCCCCGCGTAGCCGACGACCGCGCTGTGGTCGCCGCTGACCGCACCCGAGGTGGTGTAGGCCACCAGGTGGCCGCCGACCGCCCCGAGCTCGTTGGCGGCGGCCAGGGCGACGGTGGCCGGGACCACCCCGCACATGGTGATGCCGTGGCGGTGAACCGTCTCGTACAACTTTGCCGGATCGCGCGTGAGCGCCGCGTCGATGGCCAGGTGGTCGAGCCGGTTGGCCTCCTCTTCGGGGAGGTAGTGACTCATGTCGGACGAGGCGACGATCCCGACTGGCTCGGCAGAATCGCTCACGATCCTCGCCAGGATGCGTCCCAGGTCGAGACAGTCGTCGAGGCGGAGGTGGCCCAGACAGATAGGGAGCATCTCGAGGTCGGGACGGCGGGCGAGCAGAAACGGCAGCTGGACCTCGAGTGAGTGCTCCCGCCAGTGGGCCTTGGGATCGAAGGTCGCCAGTGGCGCGCGGTCGACCAGTCGGCGGCCGAGACCGGTGGCGATCGGCAGATCGCCGAGCGGTGTGCGCCATCGCTCGTGCGGTGCGACCGCGACCGCGGCGCCGGCACCGGTGTGGTTGGGGCCGAGGACGATCACGATTCGCGGGACGTCGAGGTGACCGTAGAGCTTGCCGGCGACGCCTCCCGAGTAGACATAGCCGGCGTGCGGCGAGATACAGGCGAGCAACCGGTGACGCACCGGTTGGAGATCGATCAGACGCCGGAGATCCTCTTCCAGCGCGGCGGCGCCGCGGGGATAGAAGGTGCCTGCGACGACCGGCTCCCGAAGATCGATCTCCATCGCACCCTCCTTTCCCGGATCTCCTCCAATGAAGTTAGGTTGAGGAAGCCCCCGCGGTCAAGTGCGGGAACCGGCGACCAGACGGGCGACCAGCTCGGCGTCTGCGGGTGGAGTCGGGTAGTTCGACAGCTCGGATGGCTGGACCCATCGCACCTCCTGAGCCTCCCGCCCGACCGGCTCACCGGCGAGCACGCGGGCGGCGAAGAAAAGGAGCAGAATCCTCAAACCGGGTTCTTCGTGGATGGCAAAGGTGAGGGGTGCGTCAACCGAAGCCTCGACCCCGAGCTCCTCGTGGAGCTCTCGAACCAGGGCCGCTCGAGGGTTTTCGCCTGCGCGGACCTTGCCGCCGGGAAACTCCCACAGCCCCCCCATGTGCTTGTGACCGGGCCGCCGAGCCAACAGGACCTTGCCGGCTGCATCGCGGACGACCGCCGCCACGACGGTGATGTCCTCAATCGCATTCATGAACCGAGACCGTACCCGGCCCGGACGTCCCCCGTCAATTCCGTCCCCGTTTCCACCACGCTCCGTATCACGAAACGGGGATCCAAATTCGAAATCCGAAATCCGAAATCCGAAATTTGCGATGGCTCCCTTTCCCTTCCGCCCATGTAGAATCTCTGACCATGTCTTCAAGCTTCGATCGCCTCGTTGCCATCATGGACCGACTGCGGGACCCGGGTGGCTGCCCCTGGGACCGCGAACAGAGTGTTCACACCCTGGCGCCCTACTTTCTCGAAGAGGCCTACGAGGTCGTCGATGCCATCGCCTCCGGAGATCCCGACAAGCTCTGCGAGGAGCTGGGCGACCTCCTGCTGCAGATCGTCTTCGTGTCGCGGATCGCCAGAGAGAACGGGTCATTTGACCTCGATGCCGTGAGCGACGGAATCTCCGAAAAGATGATCCGCCGGCACCCCCACGTCTTCGGTGATCGCCAGGTCGAGGGTTCGAAAGAGGTCATGCGCAACTGGGAGGACATCAAGCGGGAGGAACGATCCAGCGAACCGGAAGCCTCGGTGCTCGATGGCGTGCCGAAATCGTTGCCCGCGCTGCTCAAGGCCTATCGGATGACCGAAAAGGCGGCGGCGGTCGGTTTCGACTGGCGCAAACCGATCGACGTCATGGACAAGATGCGTGAAGAGATGGCGGAGCTCGAGGCGGAGCTCGCCGCGGGTGACGAGGTCGTCGACGCCCGGGTGCGGGCCGAGCTGGGCGACGTCCTCTTTGTCATGGCCAACCTCGCGCGTCACCTCGGGGTCGAGCCCGAAACCGCCCTGCAGGGGACCAACGCGACCTTCAGCCGGCGGTTCCAGGCGATGGAAGAACGTGCGCGCCGGACCGGGCGCGATTTCCGGCAGATGGATCTCGCCGAGCAGGACGCCCTGTGGGACGAGGTCAAGGCCGACGAACGACAGGTGATCGACACCGAGTGACGCTCTCGGGGCGGCGCTACCGCCCGCCCTTGACGGACAGGGCCGCCCACCCGACGATGCCGAAGAACGCCGCAAAGATCAGTCCCCAGAGGTGGGCCGCCAGACCCGAGGCGGCGGCCACCTGAACGGGAACGCCGAGGGCGGCAAAGGCGGCGGTCCAGCCGGCCTCGAGGGTGCCCAGGTTGCCGACCAGGTTGAACGGCAGCAGATTGGCGACCGCTGCGGCCGATGCGCCTGCCGTGACCGTGATGAAGGACCAGCGATAACCCATGGCCACCAGAAGGATCCACGCCACGCTCCACTGCAGACCCCACATCAGGAACGATGTGACAATCGCGCCCCACAACCGGGCCGGACGGGAGCGCAGGGTGTCGATCTCTCGGCGCACCCGCCGCAGCCGGCGCGCCCAGCGGCGGCCGACCATACCGCGTGGGGCTACCCACCGGACGGCCAGCCGGTCGGCTGTGCGCATCGCCGTCGGGAGGAGGAGGGTCGGTGCAACCAGGAGCAGCGCCAGGACCAGAATCGCCGGTTCTCCAAAACCCCGGATGGCGAGGATCGCTGCTCCGCACCAGAGACCGAGGGTCGCGAGGTCGAGGACCCGGGCCGCCAGCAGGGTGCCGACGTTCGACGAAAAGGTGCGGCCGGTGGCGCGGGTCAGGAGCCACGGCAGGGCCAGCTCTCCGGTTCGCGCCGGCGCGAAGAGGGCGGCGGCCTGGGCAGCGGCCGCCACTTCAATCGCGGTCAACCACCCGAGGCTGCCGCCTTCGAGCAGAAGCCGCAGCCGCAGACCCCGCAACGTCAGAAATGCTGCCGACGCCGCCACCGCGGCCGCCAGCAGCGGTCCGTCGGTGGATCGCAGCAGTCGCCACACGACGGATGGACCGGCGACCTTCAAGACGGTTGCCAACAGGAGGACCGCGACCGCGGCGCCCGCGACTCTCCAGGCGAAGCGGCCCGAGGACCCTTTCGTCACGGGGTCAGCGACGGCGCCCGAGGCCATCGGTCCGCTGCCGCTCGACAACTTCCTCGAGGAGGCGCCGGTTGACCGCGGTGAGATCGGCGATGATGCCCGCAAGCCATATCAGGGCGCCGATGACGACGAGAATGACCGCGAGAATCAGCGACTGGATGTGGCCGGCCGGGGAGTTTCCGGTGGTGTAGAACCACAGGAATCGAATCAGGAGGGTGCTGCCGAGACCAATCGGGATGAAACCGAGGGTGAGAAAGATGCGGAGCGGGTTGTAGAGGACCACGATCCGCGCCATGCTCGCCAACGAGCGCACGACGTATTGGAGATTGGTGTTGAAGAGCCGTGACGGCCGGGTGGCGCCGGGGTTGACGCGGATCGGCACCGAGGCGACTTTGAAACCGGCTTCACCGGCCTGCAGGAGGGTCTCGAGGGTGTAGGTGAAACGTGTAAAGACGTGCAGCTGCAGGGCCGCGGCCCGCGAGATGGCGCGAAAGCCCGAGGTCGCGTCGCGCACCTCGGTCCCCGAGAGACGGCGGACAACCCACGAACCGAGTTTCTGCAGAAACCGTTTTGCGGCCGAGAAGTGCCGCAGCGTCGCCACCTGCCGGTCGCCGATGACCATTTGCGCCGTGCCGTCGAGGATCGGCCGCACCAGGGCGGGGATGTCGCCGGCGTCGTACTGGTTATCGGCGTCGGTGTTGACGATGACGTCGGCGCCGCGTTCGAGACAGCTGCGGATCGCGGTGCTGAAGGTCACGGCCAGACCGCGGTGGACCGGGAGGCTGATGACGGTGGCGCCGGAAGATTCGGCCACCTCAGCGGTGCGGTCCGATGAACCGTCGTCGACAACCAGCACCTCGACGTCGTCGAATCCCTCCACCTGTCGCGGCAGGGCGGCGATGGCGTCGGCGAGGTGTTCCTCCTCGTTCCACGCCGGGATCTGGATGATGAGTTTCACGGATTTCTACCCGGTGCAAAGCTACCACAGCATTTCATGGGTCTGGCGGCCCAAGGTCGTGGGGAATTCAGTCTGCAGCGGCAACGACTGCGGCCAGGCGGGCTACTTCATCCACCGCGCCCCCGAACCCGTGTCGGCCGCCGCGGAGCGATTCACTCTCGGGGCCGAACAGCTCTACCGGGTGGTCAAGGACCGCCTTGCCGAGAGCCCTTTCCTCGGTGGCGATGACTCCATCGCCGACATCGCAGCGTTCCCGTGGCTGCGCAACTACGGGCGGTACGGCCTCGAGATTGGAGGGTCCCCCAACGTGGCGCGGTGGCTCGATATCGTCGGAGCCCGCCCGGCGGTGGAGCGGGCGCTCAAACTGCCGTGAGGCCGGTTCCTACTGCAGAGGGCTCGGAGGAATGATCATCCGCGGTGGGCTCTCGCCCTGCTGGTAGAAATAGGTCTGGCCGTTGAAGTAGAGGATCGAGAAAAAGACCGACTGTTCCTCGTTCGAGGCGGGGAAGTCTTCCGACAGCTTCACCCTGGCGAATCCCCGGTCGATCTTGAATGCGATCATTTCCTCGCCGATGGCCCAGTCGCTGCCGCCGCCGGCCTCGGCAAAGTAGTGGCTGGGAATCACGATCCACACGGTGTTGGAGCGGCTGTTGATCTGGACAACCTGGCCGCGGCGGATCGTGATGGGTGCGACCACCGGTGGTGGGCCATCCTCGGGGCCGTCGAGATCGAGTTGTACGTCCGGCAGCGGGTCCTTTTCTGTTGCGTTTGCAGGCTCGCTTGGCGCCGGATCGTCAGCTCGACATGCGAGCGTGGTTCCCAGCAGCCCGACCGACAGAGCCACGGCGAGAACGACAAACCAGGTTGCCTGGTGCCGGCCTCTTCCTGGTTTCCTTGGGTGGGGATCTTGAAGATCCGGGGCGATGTGACGGCGGATTGTCATAGTGTGCTCCCTTCGATTTCAGTTGGTTGATGCTCCGTCGGCTTGGCATCTTTGGACCCGGTGCCCAGAGATTGGAATCGTGGGTCCGCGATCAATCTGGTGAAGCCTGGGTAAGTCGTGATGATCTGGGGCGGGAATTCTGCATCGAGGCAATCTTCGATCCACCGCAGAGCCTCATCTCGATCGCCCAGTTCTTCGTAAACGGCTGCCAGTGAGAACATCAGGTTGGGATCGTCGACCTCTTTGCTCGACGCGCGAGCTATCAAGGTCCGCGCCCCGGCCGGGTCGTCGAGGAGGGCACGGTAGGAGGCCATTTCGATCAGCAGAGCCTGGTCATCGGGGTTGGCGTCGAGCAGGGGCTGGACCCTCTTAGCCGCTTCCGTGTAGGCGGCCCGCGTCCGCTCGGGTGCGGCGCCGGAGAATCGCAGGGCCTCACCCATGGAGTTCCAGGTCTGGTAATCGCTGTCGTCCATCGCCAGGGCCTGCTCGTAGAGCGCGGCGGCCTCGGCAAACCGGCCCTCGTAAAACTCGAGAGTCGCGAGGTTGGCGAAGGCGTCATACCGCGACCCTATGGCCACAGCGCGTTCGAGGTTGGTACGGGCCTCGGCCGTTTCACCCGTGTAGAAAAGGCACCCGCCGAGGGCGCTGTAGCCGATGCTCGAGTCCGGCAACAGTTCGACCACCCGGCGGAAGTAGGGGATGGCGCGTTCGGGGTCGTGGCGTTCGTAGTAGAAGAACCGGCCGATATCGTAGTGGGTCACCCAATCGTCCGGCCGCGTGCGAACGGCGCGGTCGATGATCTCCTGCGCCTGTTCCGCCTTGCCCAGCTCCTCATAGGCGACCGCGAGGGAGGTGTAGGCCTTGAGGTTGAGGGGGTCGAGCTCGATGGTCCGCCGCAGGCGATCGATGGCCTCGGGGTAGGCGTGGAGGGCGAGCTCGCACCGACCGGCCGCGAGGTGGGCGCCGGGCAAGTCGGGGCCGAGATCGACCGCACGTTGAGCGTAGGAGAGGCCGTGGTCCAGCCAGATGGGGTCGACGGCGAGCTCGTACTGTCGGTGGCAGGCGTCGGCCAGTTGGACCAAGGCATCGGCGTAGGTCGGGTCGAGATCGACGGCCTTGCGGTAGAGATCCATCGCGTGGGTGAGTTCAACCTGGGTGGCGGTGTTGCTGACGGTGCCGCGGGCCTCGAGGAAGAGTTGGGCGGCCTCGACATTGGCGGTCCCACCGGCGATCAGGCTGCGTTCTGCCGTGGAGTCGAGCTCGAGCTCGAGCATTTCGAGAACTGCCGCTACCACCTGGTCCTGGAGCACAAAGTTCGAGGATGGTTCGACCGTCAGCAGCCGCGAGCGAATCTGCCGCAGCCGCTCCGCGTCGACCAGTTGCAGCGGGATTCGCAGGTTCTTGCCGTCCCACTGCACGCCGCCATCGATCACGAGATCGACCCCGAACACCCGGCGCGCCTCGCCAGCGGTCGCGATGTGTTGTCCCCGGACTTCCGAGGTCGGCACGACTGACAGGGAGGCGCTGAATTGGCGCAATCCGGACAACCGGGCGGTGACGGTCTCGAGGAGCCCCTCGCAGAGCAGCTCCTCCTGCTCGTTTTCGGCGTGACAGGCGAAGGGTAGGACCAGCACGTGTCGGGTCGTCGGACGGGTGAGGGTCGGCCACAGCACGGCCGCCGCCACCACCGCGACGATGGCCGCAGCCGCCGGCAGGAGCCGGTGGCGCACAAACTGCCGTGGGCGGAACCGGGGCATCGAAGGCATGCTCTGGGTGACGATCTCGGCCGGCGTCGGGTCACCGCTGAAACGGCGGAGGTCTCCGAGGAGTTCGCCGGCGTTTTGGTACCTCTTCGCCGGGTCGCGTTTGAGGAGGCGGCGAACGATGCGCAGGATTTCGGCCGGCACATCCGGTCGCATGGTGGCGATGGGCGTGGGATCGCTGGAAAGGATCGCGTGGAGGATGGCCCGCTCGTGGTCCGCGGCGAAGGCGCGCCGGCCGGTCAGCATCTCGTAGAGGACCGCGCCGAGGGCCCACAGATCGCTGCGGCCGTCGACCTCTTCGCCGCTTGCCTGTTCGGGAGACATGTAAGCCGGAGTGCCGATGACCGAGCCCTCGCGGGTGACGGCCGCCTCACCGGCCAGCTTGGCGAGACCGAAGTCCACGATCTTGACCTGGTCGCGGTCGGTGAGGAGGATGTTGGCCGGTTTGATATCGCGGTGGACGATCCCCGCTTCGTGCGCTCTCTCGAGGGCGGAGCCGATCTGAATCGCCAGATCCACCGCCTGTTCCACTGGCAAGGGCCCCTCGTGGATGCGATTCTTGAGGGTGGGACCGGTGCAGTAGGCCATGGCGATGAAGAGCTGCCCGTCATCGGTCTCGCCGATATCGAACACGGTACAGATGTTCGGGTGATCGAGGGCGGAGGCGGCGCGGGCCTCGCGTGAAAATCTTTCACGCAGGAGAGGTTCGTGGCTCCACTCCTTGGGCAGGAACTTGAGTGCCACATCGCGGTCGAGTCGGGTGTCGCGGGCCTTGTAGACGAGACCCATACCGCCGCCGCCGAGCCGTTCGACGATCTGGTAGTGGGAAACCGTGCGACCGATCATGTTGCTCCGTTCGCCAGCCGCCCTGGGCCGGGCGGGAAACCGTCCGAGGCGCCGAATTGCGCGGGCGGGAGCGACTCCACGCCCGATCGCATCAGCGACCCACGCGTTTCCAGTTTTCCGGGATGCGCTGCCGTGATTGTACACAACCCACGGTTCAAGCGATAGACTTCACCCGGTGCCGTGTAACCTGTCTTCGATGCGCGAGCACTTCATCAACGCCGATTTCGACCTCGGTCTGCGGAGCGGTCGAACAGCCGGGATCAACGATGCGCGTGCCCGACAGGCCCGCGAGTTGGCGATGCACATGCTGCTCCTTGGGGTGGAGGGCGACTCGATTCTGGCGCCCGCCGAGCCGCAGGGGGCATTTCTCGACTACCTCGATCGTCTGGGAACCCCTGTGCCGCGGGTGTGCGTGGGGCCCTCTTTGACGAGAGGCGCGCGGTTCACGCCCTTCGGATGGAACGAGGACGCGGCGAACCGCAACCGGTTCTATGACGAACCGTCGCCGTACCCGCCACTCGAGGTCGTGCGCCGGGTCAACGGCCGTCTGTTTTCAGCCGATGTCGAGCGGAGGCACTGGGGCGGCGAACATGTCGTCGGTGTCGTGCGCTCCGCCCGCGATCTCGCAGAGGCCATCTCCGGCCGACCATCGGACGAAAACGGGTGGGTGGTGAAGTCCGAGCATGGCAACGGAGCTTTCGGCAACCGGCGATTGCGATCGCGCGCCCTCGGCGCCGCGGATGGCGAAGCACTGGCGCGCCTGTTGACCGAGGATGAGTGCGGGGTCGTAGAACCCTGGCGAGAGAGAACTCTCGACCTCGCGTCCGTTTTTTACGTGGACGACAGAGGTGTGGTGGATGGCCTCCATTCCTACGAGGTCGTCAACACGGCGGATGGTGCATTCATCGGCGACATCTTCGACCGCGATCCGCCGGCGCTCGGGCGGTGGGTGAACGATATCCGGTCGATGGTGGCGGTCGTGGCGGCAGAGCTCGCCGGTGCGGGGTACTTCGGTCCCGTGTGCGTCGATTCCTTTGTCTGGAAAGATGACGGCGTCGAGCGCCTGCGACCGGTGGTGGACATCAACGCCCGACTGTTCGTGGCCGCGGCGGCGGAACGGTTGTGGCGGTTGTGGGGTCGAGAACGCGTCGTCTATTGGCGGCTGTTCTCGACCCGCAAGTTGCGATTGCCGAGGTCGTTCACCGAACTCGAGAAGGCTCTCGGGGCTGACGCGTTCAACCCGAAAACGCGGTGTGGGGTTCTCATCACGTCGCCGATGGAGGTGGAAGGCCGCCTCCCGCGAAGGCTGGGCGTGCTGCTGGCCGGTGACGACCGGGGCGCGGTCGATATTCTCGATCGCCGGTTTCGGGAGTATTTTGAGAAATGACACTCCAGGTTGTCGTCATCGTGGGGCCGACGGCATGCGGCAAGACCCGCCTCGGGGTCGAGGCGGCCCACCGGTTCGGATCGGAGATCATCTCGGCTGATTCGCGGCAGGTCTACCGGGGTCTTGATATCGGCACTGGCAAGGACCTCGGGGAGTACACCCGGGTCGAACCCAAGGTGCCATACCACCTGATCGACGTGGTGGACCCGGAAGAGGTCTACACCCTCTTTCGTTTCCAACGGGATTGTTATCGGGTCCTCGACGACCTCGCGGCCAGACCGCGGTTTGCCGACCAGGGGGCGCCGGTGTTCATGGTTGGCGGCAGCGGGTTGTACGTCGAAGCGGTGGTTCGCGACTACCGTCTGGCCGACGTACCCGTGAATCGTGATCTGCGGCTCGAACTGGAACGGCTCCCGCTCGCGGTGCTCGCCGAACGGCTTCGGAGCGAGGCGCCGGGGGCGGCCGACGACACAGACCTGTCGAACGCCCGCCGCGTGATCAGGGGTCTCGAGATCGTGGAGTTTTCGAAAGGATCGCCGGTGCTGTACAGCGCCCCCCCTTCTGTGCCGGTGGAATTCACCGTCGTCGGAGTGGACGCCGAGCGCGATGTGTTGCGGACGCGGATCGGTCGACGGCTTCGCCGACGCATCGAAGAAGGCATGATCGACGAGGTGCGCGGGCTCCTCGAACGCGGCATTGCCCGGCAGCGGCTGACGGAGCTTGGGCTCGAGTACCGTGAGGTGGCGGCCTTTCTCGAGGGAGAAAAGGACCTGGAGCGGATGGTCTCCGATCTCGAGTCGGCCATCGTTCACTTTGCCAAGCGGCAACAGACCTGGTTTCGTGGCATGGAGCGGCGCGGGGTGCCTATCCGGTGGATCGCGGCCGGTGATGTCGATGCGGTCGTCGCCGCTGTTCTCAGTTCACGGCCAGAGGCTCGCTGAGGGTGAATTGACCGATCTTGGCCCAAAAGTGCTCGCCGTCCTCGGTGACCATCTCGTAACTGCCCTCCATGGTCCCGAACGGCGTCTCCAGGGGGCAGAATGAGGTGTATTCGAAGGACTCTCCAGGTGCCAGCAGCGGTTGTTCCCCGACCACACCGGGCCCTCGGACCTCTTCGACGTTACCATGGGCGTCGGTGATGACCCAATGACGGTTGATGAGCTGGACCGGCACCTCGCCACGGTTGTGAATGCGGATCCGGTATGCGAAGAACCACCTGCCTTCGAGGGGCTGGGACCGCTCTGCCACGAAGCTGGCCTTCACTGCGACCTTGATGCCCCTGGTCGTCGCCTCAGAGTCGTACATGCAAACTCTCCCCTCTGCCGCAAACCGCTTTCTGGGAGGAGAGATTCCCGCCGCCGGTGGCGAATCTGCAGACCGGATGCAACCATTTGCCGGAAATGGGTATCTCATAGGATGTGGAAACAATGGCGACCGCATCCGCAGTATCTGCAGGGCCCCCGATGTTGAGGGTCGTCAGCAGCCAACCACAGCCCGATCAGGGGCGGCTGGCGGCGCGGGCAGCTCGCGGCGAGGTCGGGGCGTTCGAGGAACTCTACCGGCTCAACGCCGGCAGGATCTATGCCTTGTGTCTGCGGATGACGGGAAACCCCAGTCTCGCGGAAGAGCTGGTTCAGGAGACCTTCGTACGCGCGTGGCAGAACGTGGGTTCGTTTCGCGGCGCCAGTGCTTTTTCGACCTGGCTTCACCGGGTGGCGGTCAACGTGGTCCTCGGGCATCTGCGCACGACCGACCGGCGCGAGGCCAGGTTCTCTGCCCCTCTCGATGACGCTGCCCCCGAGCGGACGGTTCCCACGGCTCATCCCGGCGAGACGATCGACCTCGAACGGGCGATCGGCGGTCTCCCGGAGGGCGCAAGGACGGTTTTCATCCTGCACGACGTGGAGGGTTTCCGCCACCACGAGATCTCGGGTCTCACGGGCATCGCCGTCGGGACGTCGAAAGCCCAACTCCACCGCGCGCGAAAACTCCTGCGAAAGGCATTGAAGCCATGAAGTGCGACGACGTGATGTTGGTGCTCGATGATCTCCTGGATCGCAGTCTCGATGAAGCCGACCAGGCGGAAGTGAGGGCTCACCTCGAGGAGTGCGCCGCCTGCGCCGAGGCGCACGGGTCGCTGGTCGAACTGCGGGACTGGGTGGCGGATCTGCCCCGGTCGATCGCGCCTCCCCGTGACCTGTGGCCCGAGATCGAGGCCCGGATCGCCGCCAAGAAGGTGGCCAAGGGCGCATTCGGCCGACGCGCGCTGATGGCTGCTGCTGCGGCGCTGGTGCTCGTCTCCTCCGTGGTCACGGCCTATTTCGTAGGGCGCCAGCAAGCGACCTCGACCGTCGTTGTGGCGCCGGTTCAGCGAGAGGCCACATCCGAGGTCCTTGCGGCCTCCTTCGCCGAAATCGGGGTGCATGACTACGAGGCGACCCGGAACCAGCTGCTGGATGTTCTGGACGGGCGTCGCAACGAGTTGTCGCCGGCCACCATGGAGGTCGTTTCCGCCAACCTTCGTCTGATCGACGAGGCGATGAGCGAGATTGCCGACGCCCTCGGCAAAGACCCCGGGAACGAGCTTCTGATGCGGCGATTGGTGGCGACCTATCGTCAACAGGTCAATCTCCTGGAACGGGCGGCGGTCCTGCCGCGTGAAATTTAGAAAAATTGATGGAGGAATCATGAAAACGAACAAGACGACCATCGCCCTGGCATTGCTGGTCCTGGCAACCGGTCTTGCGTGGAGCGCGCAGACGGTCAACGAGCGCCACCCGGTGGCCCGAGGGGCCGAGATCGATATCGAGAACATCGCCGGCAGCCTGACCATCGTCGGCTGGGACGCCGCCGAGGTCCAGATCGAAGGAACTCTCGGCGATGGTGTCGAAGGGCTCGACGTCAGGGTTGACGACAACGGTGTCAACATCAAGGTCGAATACGACGAGGACTATCACGGCAAGCAGGCCTCGCAGACCGACCTCATCATTCGCGTGCCCTCGTCCTCGGCGGTCAGCGTCGAGACCATCAGTTCCTCGATCGACGTCAGCGGCGTCCGCGGCGCCCTCGATCTGGAATCGGTGAGCGGCAGGATCAGCGTCAAGGGCATGCCGGAAGGCCTCGATATCGAAAATGTCAGTGGCGCCATCTCGGTCGAAAGCGCGCCCGACAAGAGCGATCTCGCCTCGGTCAGCGGATCGATCACCGTCGGCGCGGCGATGGGCTCGCTGGATGCTGAAAATGTGAGCGGTTCGATCGTCATCGAGGGCGGGACCCTCGCCGGGGCGGACATCGAGACGGTGTCCGGGAACATCACTTGCAGGGCAATACCCGGGCCCCAGGGCGACATCGATATGGAGACCATGAGCGGGTCGATCACCCTGGTCGTCGATGACGGTGCCGTGGCGTCCTACGACCTCGAGACGTTCTCCGGAACTATTTCCAACGATTTCGGTCCGGAACCGAAAAAGCTCAGCAAATACACCCCGGAAAAGGAGCTCCGCTTCAACACCGGCAGCGGAGGCCCGAGCATCTCCCTGAACAGCTTCAGCGGGACGATCAAGCTCCAGAGCCGCTGACTCCCAGATCTCGGTTTTTTCAAGGCGCGGCCCTGCCGCGCCTTTTTTTGTGGGGTGCCTGCGCGGAGCGTGGTCCGTATGTGTGGGCTCTCCCCGAGAGGAGCCATGAAACAGACAGTTCGGCACTTCGGAGCCGGTCACCTTTATGGATCAGCTTGATGCCGCCCTTTCCGTGCACTACAGGGATGAACGAAAGATCGTCCGAACCGGCTGACCTGGCACCTATTTTCAGTTGACACGACGCGGGGCGAGGTCTACGATTTTACCTTGTCTCCTTTCAAATGATGGCGGTGTGAGCCTGGCAGCATATTGTCGATGGAGGCGTCCGATGGGTCGTTTCTTGAGGAACGTGGCTGCTTGCTCGTGTGCGGTTGTTTGGGTGGCGGTACTGGCATCGAACGGGCCCCGATTCGTCGAGGCAGGGTGGCCGGACCCTCCGGCGATGCCAGCCGATCCGGTCTTCGAGGCGCCGGTGGCGGTGACCGCCTCGCCCGATTTCATCGACACATTGCCGACGCTGGCGGTGGACCGCTGCGGCAACGTCCACATCGCCTATCTCGGCTCATACGTCAAGGAGGGGGCGCCCGACGGCGTCGCCCGCGACGTTTTCTACACCAACAACCTCGGGGGGGTCTTTTCGGCGCCGGTCAAGGTGGAGGTGCCCACAGGATGGTACTCGCACGGCGCGACGCTGGCCGTGGACCCGGAAGGAGTCGCGCACATCGCCTTTCGGCGGGCCGACGACCAGATCTTCGTCACCAGCGACGACGACCTCTACTACGTCAACAACGCCAGCGGGTCATTCGACTCGCCCCTCATGGTCGTTGACGGCTACCACTCGGGCATCGATCCCTACCTTTCGACGCCCGACCGGCCGATGCTCGCGGTCGGGCCGGACGGCGTCGTCCACCTCGCCTTCCTCGCGGAATCGAACGTCCTTTATGGAGCCAACGTCTTTTACAGCAACGATGGCGGTAGTGGCGTCTTTGCCGAACCGGTCATCGTCTCGGCCGGGATGGCCAACCCGCAGACCGACAACCAGATTGTCAGCAACTTCACCATGGTCCTCGACGCGCAGAGCTGGCCGCACTTCGCCTTCTACGGCACGCCCGACTGGGAAAACGTTGGCAATGGTGTGTTTTATGTGAAGGCGGTGGCCGCTCCGGTCCCGTCACCTGCCTTTTCAACCCCGGAGGGGGCGTTCACGGCGGATTACCTGCTGGATGTGCTCGGCCCCGCGTTGGCGATCGATAATGTCGGAGACGCACACATCGTTTTCAGGCAGCCATTCCCGGGTGTCGGCAATCCGAGCCTGTATTGGACGAACAACACAGGCGGCACCTTCACGACGCCGGAGGGTTTGGAAATCGACGGCAGCCCGAGTTTCGGTTTCGTCCCCTGGCTCGAGATCGACCGCCAAGGCAATCTCCACCTCGCCTACAAGACGGGTTCGCCGTTTTACCAGGCCTACGCCAACAACATCGGCGGTGGCTGGGGCGGGACCCAGTTCGCCAACGTCTTTGACTATAGCGGCTACGCCACCCGCCACTTCGCCGTCGGCCCCGGCGGTGAGCTCGACATCGTCTACGCCGACACGCTGACGGGTTATCTCGAGGACTTCCATATCTACTTCGTGGCCGGCAACGTGGTCAACGCGGTCGCCCCGTGCGAGGTCTTCACCGACGGTTTCGAGTCGGGCGACTGCACGGAGTGGTCGCTGGAGGTTCCCTGACTCAGCCTGCGAGAACGGCGCCCAGCCGCCGGCGGCCCTCGTCGATGGCCGCCTCGTCGGCACACCCCATCTGGCACCTTGACCTTTATGGCACCTTGACCTTTTGTTCGGCACCTTTCGTTTACCCGTCGAGGGCGGGATCTGCCACGTCTAAAATCGGGTCACCCGTGGCGAGAGGGTGTTTGCGAAGGACGGTGAGGCGCAACGCTTCGTCGAATTGATGCGTGAGGTCAAGCAACGGGACAGGCTCGTGGCACCCATCCACGAGCAAAATCATCAACTTTGATGAGAAAAACCACTCCTTTGTAGGATTGCAAGACGTAGCGGCAGGCCATATTGTGGTGAATGAGGGAGATTCCGTGAAATGAGTGGGGCGTCTTGGATGGCTTCAGCTCTGGCCCTTCCAGTGTAACGAGGGTGTCGGCGCTGAGTGAGTGTTGTGAAACCCTTTTCCGATTACACGACCACATGGGAGGCGTTGTGAGTTCCTTTTACAGAAAACGAAAACGCTCCCTCTTGGTAGCGTCGTCCCTCTTGCTTCTAGCGGTTGGTTCGACACTCGAACTACTCGCCGGAGACCTCAATGTTGCGACCGAGGACCCGAGCTGTGTTTGGTCCACCAATTTCACGGTGGGCGATCTCGATGGCGTTGTGTGGGACTCGGTTGTGTTCGACGACGGCACTGGACCGGCCCTCTATGTTGGTGGGACCTTCCTGCACGCTGCAGGCCTCGAGGTGAATCACGTTGCCCGATGGGATGGGGAATTCTGGTCGGCCCTGTCTGGAACGACCGGCATCGGAGTGAACGAACAGGTGCGGGCTCTGGCGGTCTTCGACGACGGGTCGGGGCCGGCACTGTTCGTTGGTGGGGATTTTACTGAAGCCGGTGGGGCAGGCGCTGCATACATCACGAAATGGGACGGTTCTTCCTGGCGACACTCACAGGGCCATCGGGATCGGGGACAACGGGACCTGTATGGTCCTTGGCAACCTTTGACGATGGTACCGGCAACGGATTGTACGTCGGTGGAGATTTTGATGATGCCGGTGGGATCGAGGTCAAGCACATCGGGCGTTGGGATGGAACCGATTGGTCGGCCCTGGTCGGACCCACCGGCACGGGCACGAACGACGTGGTTGACAAGATGATCACCTGGGACGACGGTTCGGGCGCGTTGCTCTATCTGGGCGGTCGATTCGGGTATGCCGGGGGCATCATCGTGTCGAAAATCGCCGAGTGGGACGGCACCAATTGGATCGCTTTGGTGGGGTCGTCTGGCACCGGCACCGGCAGTTGGGTGGAGGACCTCGCTGTCTATGACGACGGCACAGGTCCCGCGCTCTTCGCCGGGGGTCAATTCACGACTGCCGGAGGATTGGCTGCAAACCGGGTAGCCAAGTGGGATGGAGCCGAGTGGTCGGCCCTCGTCGGGGAAGGTGGGAACGGTGCGGATCAGATTGTCTGGGCCCTTGGAGTCTTCGATCACCGGTTGATTGCGGGGGGCAGATTTGTCACCGCCGGGGGCGTGACGGTGAACGGCGTCGCGAGCTGGGACGGCAATTCGTGGGCTGGAGCGAGCGGTCCATCCGGGGTCGGAATCGACGGCACGGTTTACGCCTTGGTGGTCTTTGACGATGGCACGGGCGACGACCTTTACGTAAGCGGGAGCTTGGGGCTCGCAGGCGGGGAGTATGCCAACAACATCGCACGGTGGGACGGAGCGGACTGGTCTTCCCTTGGGGCCCCCGTTGGTGACGGTATTAACCTTGGTGTTGGCGCCCTCGTGACCTGGAACGACGGCGGCGGTGAGGTCCTTGTGGCTGGTGGTCATTTCGGCGGTGCAGGAGACATCACGGCCAAGAATATCGCCGCGTGGAACGGAAGCCAGTGGTCCTCCTTTTCGGGAACCGCCGGAGAAGGCACGGACGGGACGATCGACGCTCTCGCCGTCTACGATGATGGTTCGGGGCCTGCCCTCTACGCCGGTGGTTGGTTTGATCATGCGGGCGGCATCGAGGTCAACGGCATCGCGAAATGGGACGGCTCCGAGTGGTCCGCACTCATCGGGCCCGGTGGTACCGGGGTTGATGGTGGCAATTCGGTGCGGGCTCTCGCCGTATTCGACGATGGACTCGGGCCTGCGCTCTACGCGGGCGGATATTTCTCGACCGCGGGAGGGCAGACAGTCAACAATATCGCGCGTTGGGATGGTGAGGCCTGGAGCAGCCTCTTTGGCCCGTTCGGTCGGGGGGTGGACGGTGTCATCGAATCATTGGTGGTCTTCGATGATGGTGACGGGCCGTCGCTTTTTGCCGGGGGTCAGTTTGCGACGGCAGGAGGAATCGAGGTCAACCACGTCGCCCGGTGGGATGGTGAAGACTGGCACCCCGTGGGCGATCCCGCCGATCCCGGGTTCAGCTATACAGTGGAAATTCTCGCAGTCTTTGACGACGGTTCGGGCGCTGCGCTGTATGCGGGTGGCCAATTTGCGTGGGCGGGAAAGGACCCGGCGCAATCCGACGCGTTGAATCATATCGCCCGCTGGGATGGTGGGCTGTGGACCGCGCTTGACGACGGAGTGGCGATCGGCACACCTGGAGCGGTGTACACCCTAGCCCCCTATGACAACAACGGGAGTTCGATTTTGATCGTCGGAGCATCGACAACGACGATTGGCAGCGTTCCCGCGAGCAACCTGGGCTCGTGGGATGGCACTTCCTGGTCAACCCTCGATGGTCCGCACGGCGAGGGCGTAAATTACAGACCGGTTGCTGCGACGTCTTTCGACGACGGTGATGGCAAAGCGCTCTTCATCGGGGGTGGTTTCAAGATGGCGGGAGGTGTCCCGTCCAGCGCAATTGGAAGGTGGATGTGTAGCATCCCTCGCCCCGAGTTGGTGTTTGAAAGCGATTTCGAGTCGGGGCAGCTGGACGATTGGTCGACAGTTGAACCACCCCTCCAGCCGTAGGCGCGTCGAATGGGCAGATCCGTACATTTCGTGATCAGCGAGGGCATTCTCAGATAGGTGCTAGGAGTTGTCCGTTCACCCTAGTGCGGGCGGTCAGGGGAACGGTGAGCGAACCGTGGGCTGGGGAGGGGTCCGGAAGGTTGCCTTGGTGGAAGCTCGGACGGCCGGTGGCAGGAGACGACGATGAGACGACGCGCCCTCTGTAAACGGCTACCATGAGTTCGACAGAATGTTTGTGAATACGATGAGAACCGAACGGAGAGAGCGGCAGGGAGATAAAATTGGGAATCGAAGGATCTTCGGATCTTGGGATCTGGTGCTCAATCGAACAGGATTCTAAGGTACGCCTTGGATAGACACCAAACCACCGCCGCGAGAAGACAGCCCCCTCCACCATCAGCTGAACAACTTCGGCTCGCGACGACAATTGCGTCGGCCCTTATTGTGTGGGGAAGTTGTTCCGTCCTGTTCTGCGGGGTGTTGATAAAGGCCAATTTGTGGCCGGGATGGCTTGCGTTCTCGGCTGTTGTGTTGATGGCGGCGATGCTGCTTGGGTGGGCGGCAACCGGCGTTCTCGGCGAGTCGTTGCTCGAATTGCTGTTGAAGGCGCTGACAGCTGTGATCGTGGGAGTTGCGGCCGTAGCCGTTCTCTGGCTCGTATTTGCCGAGATGGGTGTCGGGTTCGGGCTGGAGTTGACGGCTGCATTTCGTTTTTCCGGGCTGGTGTGCCTGCTTGTTGCGGTCGTCTGCGGTTTCCTGGCCGTGGCTCGACGTCTGCCCGATTCACTGCCGTCGCTGGTGTCATTGGAACTCGCCGTTTTCACATTTGGTGCGACGACCAACGGGTTGATCGGGATCGGACTCAATCTTCTGAAACTGGTGTTGCTTCTACCGGCGGGCCCCTTCCGTTTCCTCTGCTTCGTGATCGGCACTGGAGTCACGTATTTCCTCACTTCGAGAGGTTTTTTTGTCGACCAGACCCGCCGCACCCTGCAATTCGGGGCCGTCTGGCTTCCGGCCATCGCGGGGTCGATTTTTGCAGTTTCAGTTGCTCTGCACCTTCTCTTTGGAGTCCAACTCCGAACGTTGCCTGTCGACGAGCGAATCGTGCTTTCGGTCAACAACGAGTTAGCGCTTTTCACGATCTTCATGGTGGTGTGGATCGTCGTGTTCGGCCGGCGTCGAGTCGTCGTGTCGTGGGGGTGTTTGGCGGTGTCGGTTTTCGCCTCCATCTACCTGGCGGCTGAGACCCGCACCGATCGCAACGACCTCGAGAGAGCGTCGGAGCTGGCTCGGAAGGCTTCGTTCTCCTTCCGGTCGCAGGATTACGAAGATGCTTTGCGGCGCTGGCAGGAGGTATTGGACGCGCGGGAGCGTACCCTGCCCAGGTCCCACGTATTGGTTGGGGAGGCCCTCGGCGGGGTCGGCAACGCCCTGTTTGCACTCGGTCGGCCCGACGAGGCGATCGCACCACTGTCAAATGCCCTGGAAATTGTGGAGTCCTCGGGGTCGAGCTCGCGTGTCGAAGCAACGCATCTCCGGGCGAAGATCGCTCTCTGACTGCTGCGCCTCGGGAGAGTCGGGGAAGCGAACTCGATGCTGTCGACAATTGATGTGACCGACTTGCTCGAATTGCCCAAAAGCGATTTCGATACGGGCGCGATGTTGTCAAGCGTCGCAGACGGTTACCGGAAAACCGGTCGATTCGACGACGCGGAGCAGATGTATCGACGTTCGCTCCAAACCATCGAGACCGCTGAGATGCGAGACTACGTCGCGATCTTCGAGGCGAAAAGCGGTCTCGCCAGAGTATTGATGGCGACTGGAAGGTATGAGGACGCGAGAACTCTTATTGATGAGCTCAGGCTCCTGATGTCGCATAAATATCGGCCGCTGTACACGTCGGAGCTATATCGGCTGGAGGCGGAGATTGATGCCATGCTCGAGCGTTTTTCGTCGGCGGCGAGTTTGCAGAAGCAGGCCCTTCAGCTTCTGGTCAAACAGCATGGCAGGGACCACCCGGACACAGCAATCGCCCTTCGCGACCTGTGCATGTACCTCATCGGCAAACGGGACTTGAACGGGGCCCTTGCAGCTTGCAAGAGCGCACGCGAGATCCTTGTAGAAAGCCTCGGGCCGGACAGTCCGGAGGTCGTCAAGGCTGACTACGTGTTGGCGTGCGTCTATCAGGCTGCGCAGAAGCCCCGGGAAGCCGCAGCTCTGCTGCAGAATTGCATTGAACGCTGGCAGAAGATCTTCGGCGATGACTTCGTTCTGCTCGCCGAGGCGCGACACCTTCTCGCACGGGCTCTCGTCGAGACGGGGGACCACCGCGCGGCATCAGATCTTCTTGGCATGTCCCTCGAGTCTGCTCTGGATCATTTCCAGAATTCGCTCTCAACGTTGTCTGACCAGCAACAGCTGGCGGCACTTCGCCGCCTCGAGCAGAGGTACTCAGAGTTCATGATCCATGCGGTGGACCATCTCCCAAACGATCCCGAGTTGGTTGGGCGGTGCTTCGACGGGTGGTTGCGGATCAAGGGCGTTCTTCTTGACGTGGAGCGAGCACGCGGAGAATTGTCGACAAGGTCGGGCTCCGCCGAGGCGGTGGAAATCGGGGACCGGCTTCGTGGCGTCGAGAGCCGACTCGCATCGTTGTGGCTCGAGGGGAGAATTGAGGAAGAGGGTGGCGACGACGTCGCCAGCCTGAAAAAGGAAAAGCGGAAGCTCGAAAAGAGGCTGAACTCACTTCTGGCCGAATCGGGGTTCTGGGTTTCAGATAGGGTTGTTACGAGTGGTGTTCTGGAGGGTCTCCTCCCGGCAGGGTCCTCGTACGTCGATTACTGTTGGGCGCGAAGTGGAGTCAATCCGGATCGATTTCTGGCCTTCGTTCTGCCTGCTGTGGGTCATCCGGGGCCGTTTCTCGTCGATCTCGGTCCAGCAGAACCGATCATTCGGGCCGTTTCCGAGTATCTGGAGCATCTCGCCGCCGACGAGATGACGAGCTCGGGTTGGGCGACCGTTCGACGCCGGCTGTTCGATTTGATCGTGCGTCCCTTGCTGCCGCATCTCGACCAAAGCCAGACCCTACTCATCAGCCCGGACGGCGTGCTCGGTCGCCTGCCGTTCGCGGCCTTGCTCGAGCCTTCGGGCGAGTTCCTCGACAGCCGATTTCAAATCAGCTATCTATCGAGCGGCCGCGATATCACTCTCTGGGGAAAGCCGTTCCAGAGAAAACGAAGTGCGATCATTTTTGCAGACCCGAATTTCGATTCGGTCCCTGCGGTGATTGAGCCTGTCGGTGACGATGCTGGAAGGTCCCGCCGCGCCCGTCGAGTTCCGTGGCGATTACCCCCGCTGCGGAATGTCTATTTTCCAAGATTGCCGGGGACCCTTGCCGAGGCAGATGGGATCGCCACCCTCCTCGAATCGAAGACGTCGCTTGACGTGCTGCTGTTTACGGATCTGAATGCCAATGAACAGGCGATGGCATTTGTCGAGTCTCCGTGGTTGATGCATCTGGCGACTCACGGCTTCTTCCTCCCGCCCGATCACCTGGTTCCTCCGGGGAATCTGCCCGCGTCGATGATCTTCCTCGGCCTGGGGGGCTTCAGGCGGACCCGGCAGACAATCCTCTCTCCCGTGCCGGTTTGGCGCTGGCGGGGGCCAACGTCGCCCTGCGTGACGGAGATGAGAGAGGCCTCCTGACCCTCGACGAGGTCATGGCGATGCCCCTTGCAGATACAGAAATGGTTGTCGTGTCGGCCTGCGAGAGCGGTATCGGTGAGATCGAGCAGGGGGAGGGCGTGTTTGGTGTGGGCCGGGCATTTCTCGCGGCCGGATCGAGGAGTGTCGTGGTGACATTGTGGTCCGTGGCCGACGAACCCACGGCGGAGTTCATGGAGGATTTCTACTCGCTCTGGCTTTCTGGGGAGACGAAGGCGGAAGCTCTCCGGCACGCGCAGATCAAGCTTCGGCAGACGTTTCCTTCGCCCGCGATTTGGGCGCCTTTTATCCTGATCGGCGATCCCTCCTAACGGCCGCTTCTCGATGAGTTCCCCGGCACCTCCGCGAATCGGTACTGGGTTCCAGGATCAAGAGATTCCGAGATATGCCTCATGAGTGGAGGTTGGTAAAGGTAAAGGTGCCAGATGGGATGAGTAGGCCGGTCTCCTTTATCTTGGGCCTCGAGCCCGCAATTGATTTGGCGAGCATTGTGCTACGCCGTTTCAGGAGACCGGCCTACTCATCCCATCTGGCACCTTTATTTCTTTTCTGACACCTTTATTTACCGCCACCTCGGGCGGCTCACAAATTGAAATCCCCCGGCCATTGTCGGGGGATCGGTTACTCACAGCACAATGGAAAATCTATTAATTACCTTTGCCTCGAATCTTAAAAATGGTCAACTTCGCAGGGGGCCCATAGGTAATCGCGACGAATGCGCCCTCGTACTCGCCGGTTGTCACCGTTGCCAGATCCTGCACACGACTTTCAAATCCCTGGATATCAGCAACGGAAAACTGCTGTGTCACGTTGCCGTCGAGGTCGGCGACAAAAAGTGAATATGAGTCCGTAATGAGGAGCTCGTTCTCCGACGCTGACTCAGTCAGAGCAGTAACCGGGCGGGTAATTGTCGCCGAATAGTCGATGGCCCGAATCCAGTCGCCGTCTCGTGAGAAGAGATAAACCTTTCCGCTTGCGGAAACCGTGCCAGGCATCGCCTGCTGAACGTGGTCTTCAAGAACTTGTCTGAGTTTGCAAAGTGGTGTTTGGAACCTTGATCCCGCCCTGAGCTTCCCTTAAAGGTGCACCTTTACGTGGGCCGTTTTCGAGCGTTCGAGTGAACCCGGCTTTCAGCACGCGCTTCCCGCGAGGAGCCACCCATCGCATTGTTTGCCTGAGCGGTGTGGGCTGATTGAAGAGGCGAACCCAAACAATGCGATAGATGGCACCTCCGCCGCACGCGGCTCGTTTCCGAACATGATCCCCGAGAGGATGCACGCCGGCCCGTCGGACGGGCCGGGAGCCAGGCACCTCCGCCGCACGTGGCCCTACCGCCCTGAACGCTGGCACATTTCTCGTCGGTGGGGCGTCGGGCTGGAAAATTCCGAAATCCGAATTCCGAAATCCGAATTCTCACCCCCCTTTTCGACCCCCAGCGGTCCGTGGGTTACCATGGAAGGGTGCCCTCAGCGACTGAGGGGAGGGGCTTTGTGATCCGGAAACAACTGGTATTGACTGCCTCGGGCCACGACCGGGTCGGCGTCGTGGACGAGATGACAGAACTCCTCCTGCAGTGGGAGGGCAACGTGGAATCGAGCCGCATGGTCAGGCTCGGCGGCGATTTCGCCATGCTCATGTTCGTGACCGCACCCGAGGACAAGATCGAGGGTCTGCGGGCGGCGCTCGCCGAGGTCCACTACGCCAAGTACGACGTCCACACCCGTTTGAGCGAAGTCGAGGCGGTCGAAGAGTCGGCGGCGATTCCCTGCGCCATCACGGTTCTCGGGGCCGACCACATGGGGATCATCCACCAGGTCGCACGCTACCTCGCCGAGCAGGGCATCAACATGGAGACCATGACCACCGAGGTGGTGGCGGCGCCGATGAGCGGGACCCCCCTGTTCACCATGTCGTCGGTGGTGCGGGTCCCCCCTCAGCTCGAGGTCGCCGACCTTCGGGAGGCCCTCGCCTTTATCGCCGACGAGCTCGGCGTCGAAGCCAAGGTCTTCCCTCACGTCGACCAGAAATAGGACCATCAATTTTTAGTTTTAAATTTTGAATTTTGAATTTCTGACGGCCGTTCCGGAGCCCCGGGGCTGGATGAAATTCAAAATTGAGAATTCAAAATTTTATTGCGTCAGTAGGCGAACGGGTCCGGTTCTGACGAATCAGGATCGAAGGGTGCGGGCTCCACGGTGGGAGATTCTGCGAGGGCGGCATCCTCTGACTGTGGTTCCTTCGCCGCCTTCTTGCGGGACCGCCGGGGGCGGCGGCGGCGGCTCTTCTTCGCGGGGGCCTCGCTTTCGTCTCCCTCGGCGGGCGGAGCGGCCTCGGGTTCGTCCGGATACTCGACGTCGTTTTCCGGATCGGTGGCGGTAGTATCCGCCCCGTTTCCGGACGTGGCGGCCTTTTTGCGGCGCCTGCCGCCGCGGCGGCGGCGGCGGGGCTTGGGCTTGTCGCTCTGCGCGGTCTTCAGCGGGCCCTCTCTCTCCTCCGTCGCGCCGTCTTCGATCGCCTCGAGGTCTGCCTTGCGTTTGGGCTGGTCGCCGACTCCATCGGCGAGGTCCGCAGCGCTGACCGCGGCGGTGCTCACCTTTTCTTCCTGTTTGACGCGTTGCCGCCACTCGATCCTTTCCTCGGCGCGGTGCAGACCTGCGGCAGCGACGATCTTGATCTCGATGTCGAACTCCCGTTCGAGGGCTGCGAGCTCCTGCCGGCAATCGTTCTGCAACGCGTCGGCGAGCTCGGGGTGGAGCTCCACCTGAACCCCGCCGAGCTGGCCGGTCACGGCTCGGGTTTCGATGCGGCGAAGGATGTTCAGGCTTACCAGCTCGGGGCTGGCGATGCTGCCGGTGCCGGTGCAGGTCGGGCACGGGCGGTAGGTGCGCAGCTGGAGCGCTTTTTTGAGTCGCTGGCGGTTGATCTCGAGCAGCCCGTTTTCCGAAAGCCGTGAGGCCGACGAGCGCGCCTTGTCGTCCTTCATCGCGTCGCGCATGGTCTTCTCGACCGCGCTGCGGTGCTTGGCGAGGCGCATGTCGATGAAGTCGACGACCACCAGACCGCCGATGTCCCGCAGCCTCAGTTGGCGGGCCACCTCGACGGCCGCTTCGAGGTTGGTCTTGTAGGCGGTCTCTTCCTGGCTGCCGCCGCGAGTGGCGCGACCCGAGTTGACGTCGATGGCGGTCAGGGCCTCGGTGCCGTCGATGACGATGGAGCCGCCCGAGGGAAGCCCGATCTTGCGCTGGTAGATGCGGTCGATCTGTTCCTCGAGGTCGTATTTGCTGAACAGCGGCATTCTCTCCGAGTAGTGGATGAGGCGGCTGCCCGAGCGCGGCATGAAGGTCCGCATATAGTTCTGCGCCTTTTCAAAGGCGCTGTCGTCGTCCACCAGGACCTCGGTGATCGTGTTGTCGACAGAGTCGCGCAGCGCCTGGACGATGAGGTCCTGGTCGCTGTAGAGGAGGCGTGGCCCCTTGCCCGCGTTCGCCTCGGCCCGGATCTTTTTCCATAGCCGCAGCAGCGCGCCGAGGTCGCGGTTGAGGGTCTTCTGCGGCTGGTCGAGGGCATTGGTGCGCAGGATGACGCCGAAACCTTCCGGCAATTCGAGTTTGGCGACCCGGTCCTTGACCGCCTGCCGATCCTCGTCCTCGGCCTTGCGTGAGACGCCGCGGACGTCGTCGTACGGCATCAGCACCAGATACCGCCCGGCGATGCTGACGTTGGTAGTCACCAGGGCGCCCTTGTGGCCGACGCCGTCACGAACGACCTGGACCAGCACGGGTTGGCCCCGCTCCAGGATGCGATCGACGCGGGGGTGTTTGCCGGCGCCATCTGCCTTTTTGCCGTAGGCCTGCGGGACCACATCGTCGGCACGGAGGAGCCCATCCTTGTCGGCTCCGAAGTTGACGAAGGCCGCGTCGAGCGACGGTTGCACGTTGGCCACGGTACCGCGGTAGATGTTGCCGCGAAGAAGACCTGATTCGGTGGCGGCCACCTCGAATTGGTCGAGGATGCCGTCGGTGATGATTGCGATGCGCACCTCTTCGGGGCGCTGGGCGTTGATGAGCATGCGTCGTGTCACGACGTCTCCAGTTCGTAGCGAGGAATCTGCGGGGCACACGATGAAAGGGCGATCTTCCCGCTCGCCGGCTCAGGTTAACATAAGTTGCGATTATTGATGGGTTTCGCGGCGTGGCAATGAGGCCCTGGGGCAGTGGGCGGCCGCTTCGCGGCCTGGCAATGGGGCCCTGAGACCCTGGGGAAGTGGACGGCCGCTTCGCGGCCCGGCGATGGGGCAACGGATGGCCGCCTCACTGCCTCACCGCCCCACTGCCCCACTGCCCTCACTGCCTCATTGCAGCTCACTGCCTCACTGCCTCACTGCCTCATTGCCTCACTGTCTCACTGCCCCACTGCCTGTCCGCTCAGCAGCGATACAGAATCGCTCCCCAGTTGAGGCCGCTGCCGAGACCCACGAAGCACACCAGATCGCCGGGTTTGGCGCGGCCCTGTTCGAGGGCCTCGTGGAAGGCGATCGGGATGGTGCCGGCGGTGGTGTTGCCGTAATTTTTGATGTTGTTGAAAACCTTGTCGTCGGGGAGACCGAGGCGTTTCTGGACCCCCTCGTTGATCCGCAGGTTGGCCTGGTGCATGATCACGAGGTCAAGATCGGCGAGGGTCAGACCGTTGCGTTCGAGTATCTCCAACGTCACCTGCGGCATGAAGGTCACGGCGAGGGCGTAGACCTTGCGCCCCTCGACGATGGGCACGACGTCGCCGGAGTCGATCATGTCATGCCGGATATAGGGCCGAAAAGCGCTGCCGCACGCCTTCGTCCACAGTCGTTCGGCTTCGTCGCCGTTGGTGTGGAGCAGGCAGTCGATGACCCCGCGGTCCGTATCCTCCATCGCTTCCACAACGACGGCTCCTGCGCCGTCGCCGAAGAGGACGACGCGATCCCGTGTCACCGTGTTCTTCTCGTGGTCTTCTTTCGATACCGGGCCGTCGTCCTGCCCCAGAGCCACGCTCCACGTGTGATCACTCCACGGGATCAGTGATGCATGGGCTTCGGCGCCGACGACGAGGACCCGCTTGTGCTGCCCGGAGCGGATCAGCGCGTCGGCGAGTTGCAGTGCGTAAACAAAACCGGCGCACTGTTGGCGGATGTCGAGGCACGGCACGTGCTCGAGACCCAGCTTGCGCTGCAGAAAAGGCGCCGACCCGGGAAAGAAATAGTCCGGGGTCATCGTGGCGACCACCAGGTAGTCGATGTCGGATGGCTGGAGCCCGGCGTTCTCGATCGCCTGGCGTGCTGCGGGCACCGCCAGATCGGAGGTCGCCTGGTCGGGCGCAGCGTATTGCCGTTTGGCAATCCCGGTACGCACCTGGATCCACTCGTCCGAGGTGTCCATGACTTTGGCCAAGGCGTGGTTGTCGACCGTGGCGTCGGGGATGTACATACCGGTTCCGGTGATCACGGCTCGCATCGACACCTCCTGAGGTCGCAACTATAGCTGAAGCGGCAGGACATCAGTAGTGCCTGTCGCAAGCCGGCGGCTCAGCGCCAGCGGATGGTGACGAACTCGCGGATGGGGTACTGCCGCAGTGGTCTCTCAGGCTGCCAGTCGGCCTTTTTGTAGGTGCCGAGAAGGCGGTCCCAGAAGCTGACGCCGATTCCGAAGTTGTGGTGCCACATGTTGTCCCGGTGGTGGATGTAGTGGATGGGAGCGCCGAGCCAGAAGGCGAGGTCGGGCTTCTGGTGTTGGATCTGGTGGGCGTACGCCGCAAAGGCCGCGTATCCGAGAATTCCGGCAGCGAAACCGAGTCCCGCCGGCACCGACACCAGAAAGCCGGCCCACGCGACGAGAAGCCCCGGCAGGGAGTAGTCGGTGAACTCGCCCCACCACCCCTGGGCCGAGAAATTCCTATGGTGGAGGGCGTGGCGTTTGCGCATGAACTTGCCCATGTGCATGAAGCGGTGGACCGCGTATTCGACAAAGGAGCCGAAGAGAAAACCGGTGAGGAGGGCGATGGTGCAACCAAAATAGGGATTTGAAAAATTCATTCGTGCCTCCACATGCTTCGTGGTCCTGCAACGGCGGAGATTATAAACCCACCCAACGAGTGCTTGGCTCCGGGAGGCGGCATCCCAACAAGATCATCCCGATGCTGACAGCGGTGTTGCCCGAGAGTGCCCCCTCTGACAATGATTGGGCCCGAGCAGACCAACTCGCGACCGAACTTCGAGCTCCCAACATTGTCAGAGACGGCACGTCCGGTGAACGCGTGTTTTTCTGTGCATCCTGCACCCTGTGACCTGTATCCGCCGGGCCGGCGGCCCGGCGTGCTATCGTTCCGTGCGATGGCGGACGGCATCCGAATCTCATTCTCCGACGTGGCCAAGCGCTACGACCTGCGCGTTATTTTCAAGGCGGTTTCGGGCGAAGCCGTCCCGGGCGAGGTGCTGGTCATCACCGGACCCAACGGCTCGGGCAAGTCGACGCTGCTTTCGATCCTCTGCGGTTTATTGCGGCCGACCCGCGGCGAGGTCCGCCACCTGCACGGTGACGCCGAAGTCGCGCGTGAAGCGTGGCGGTTGCACCTCGGCGTGGTGGCGCCTTCCATGGCGGTCTACGAGGAGCTCGACGCGATGGAGAACCTCGGCTTTTTTGCCCGGGTTCGCGGACTGGGGCCATGCGAGGGACGGTGTCGCGAGGGTCTGCTGGCAGTCGGCCTCGACCCGGACCGCCGAACCCTGGTGCGGGGCTATTCCACCGGGATGGCGCAGCGGCTCAAAATCGCACAGGCCCTGCTCCACGACCCGGCGGTGCTGGTGCTCGACGAACCGGGGTCGAACCTCGACCCGGCGGGTAAAGACTGGCTCGAGGAGCACGTGCGCGGCCTCGCCGCCGCCGGCAAGACGGTGCTGCTGGCCACCAACGATCCGCGCGAGATGGACTGGGGGAGCCTTCATGTGGCGCTGGCTGTCTGAAGCGCTGGCGGTGGCCGCCAAAGATCTCCGGACCGAGTTTCGCACTCGGGTTGCGTTGAATTCGCTAGGGCTCTTTGCCCTGACCGTTCTGGCGGCCGTTTCTTATACGGTGGGACCGTACCGGATCACCGCCGAAGACCGGCCCTTTCTGTTGGCGGTGCTGTTGTGGATCATCGTCTTCTTCGCGGCTCTCGCCGGGCTTGACCGTTCTTTCGTCAAAGAAGAGGAAAGCCACACCGCACCGCTCCTGCGTCTGGCGGCATCGCCGCACGCAGTGTGGTTCGGCAAGTTGATCTACAACCTCTGTCTGATCTACGCGCTGATGGCGATGCTGGTGCCGTTGTATTGCATCTTGATGGGCTACAAGATCGTTCTGCTGCAGTCATTTGTGATCACCCTGGTGCTCGGGGGCTACACCCTGGCGGTGGTGACGACCATCATCGCGGCGATCATCGCTCGCGCAATGACCCGCGGCGCCCTCTTTTCGGTGCTTTCGTTGCCTCTGCTGCTGCCCCTGATGATTTTTTTGATCCAGGGAACGACCGGCGCCGCCGAGGGAACGCCGGAGACGGTGACCAACACCATCCGCGCTGTGCTCTCCATGGGCGGCATCATGACGATTGTGTCCGGGGCGTTGTTTCCGGTGGTGTGGAGTGACTAGCGTCACTTGTTTCACGGATGATGCAATAAGGTATGCTGTGCGCCGGTTACAGCTGAAGATCGAAGTGGAGTCGGCCGAGGGATGAGGGTGTCAAAACTACTGAAAGTATTGTTGCTGGTGTGGCTTGCCGCAGTGATCGTGGCGGCATTTTTCTACGTGCACGCCGCCGAGGGCTTTATCGGTGAGTCGTCGAGAATCGTGTTCTTTCACGTGCCGATGGCGTGGATCGCGGTACTCGCGTTTCTGGTGTCGTGCATCGCGTCGGTGATGTACCTCCGGCGCCGGGACCCGAAAGACGACATCCGGGCGTCGGTCAGCGCAGGGCTCGGGCTCCTGTTTGCGGTACTGGCCACCACCACCGGCGCGGTTTTCGCCAAAATCATGTGGGGCGCCTACTGGAATTGGGACCCCCGCCAGACCTCGATCACCATCCTGCTGTTGATCTACGCCGCCTATCTGGCGCTGCGCGGCGCCGTTGACGACCCCGAGCGGCGGGCAAGTCTGTCGGCGGTTTACGCCATTCTCGCCTTTGTGACGGTGCCTTTTCTGGTCTTCGTGGTGCCCAGGATCTACTGGTCGCTCCACCCCGACACCATCATAAATACCCGTGGAGCCAACGAGTTCGACTCCCGCTACACACAGGTGCTCCTGGCTTCTGTATTCGGATTTACGGGATTGTACGTATGGTTATATACTATCGGCTGCCGGATCGAGACAATCCGGCAACGGCGCCGTCAGGAGGTGCTTGATGTCTGATCTGATGGGCATCGCAGTTGTCACCCTGATGATCTGGGTGGGACTTTTTGGATATGTATACCGGCTCGATCGGAAAGTGAGCCGTCTGGAGGACTAGATGACTGATTCACGACGCCAGCGACGGATTTGGTATGCGGTAGGCGGAGTGTTGGTAGTGGCCTTTCTGGCCTATGGAACAACCTCGTTCAAGTCGAACCTGACGCCCTACGTTTCGTTTCGATGAGGCGACGGCGACCTCCCGCAAGGTGCAGGTGGCCGGTGGGTTGGTGGAAAATTCCACCAGTTACGTCGATGTGGACAGTGAGCTTCAGTTCGCCCTGGTGGACGACGACGGCAACACCATGCAAGTGCACTACAAAGGCGTCAAACCTGGCAACTTCGAGGAGGCGATCCAGATCGTCGCCATCGGCAGCTATGAAAGCGGCGTCTTCGAGGCCGAGCAACTGCTGGTGAAATGCCCGTCGAAGTACCAGGGCATCGAGGACGACGTCAAGAGCTATAGTTCCGAGACCTGATCCGGGGCCTTTCGTGGGTCCCTGTCTTTTCTCTCTCGCAATCGAATAGGAGAGTCCATGTACATTCCAGGAACCATCCTGATGTGGTTGGCGTTTCTCGCCGGTATTGCATCAACCATCACCTACTGGTTGTCGATCAAGGACCCCGAGCGGTGGCGCTCCGCGGCCCGGCAGAGCTATGTGCTGATGGCGGCGGCGATTGTCGCCGGCTCCGCGCTGTTGATGTACCTGCTGGTCACCCATGATTACCGTCTGCACTATGTGTGGGCCTATTCCGACAATGTGTTGCCGCTGCATTACCTGATCTCCACCTTCTGGGGCGGTCAGGAGGGCAGCTTCATGTTGTGGATCTTCTGGGGTGTGTTGTTGGGTCTGCCGTTGATGCGGTTTGCCCGCTCGTACGAGTCGCGGGTGATGGTGATTTACAACCTCACCCTGCTGTCCCTGATTCTCCTTCTGGTCAAGCAGGACCCCTTCCGGTTCCACGAGGGACTGACCGCGGCTTTGATACCGATGGACGGTCAGGGCTGAATCCGCTGCTGCAGAACTACTGGATGGTCATCCACCCGCCGATCATGTTCATCGGCTACGCGTCGCTGGGGATCCCGTTCGCATTCGCGATCGCGGCGTTGTGGATGAAGAAGTACGACGAGTGGACCAAGGTTTCCATGCCGTGGGTGCTTCTGTCCCTGGCCTCGTTGGGCACCGCCATCATGCTCGGCGGCTACTGGGCCTACGAGACCCTCGGTTGGGGCGGCTATTGGGGCTGGGACCCGGTGGAGAACGCCTCACTCGTGCCGTGGTTGGCGACCCTGGCTCTGACTCACGGCATGCTGCTGCAACGCAGCCGCGGACGGTTCCGGCGACTCAACCTGGTGCTCGCGGTGTCGGCTTACCTGCTGGTGGTCTACGCCACCTTCCTCACCCGATCCGGCGTCCTGGCCGATTTCTCGGTCCACTCCTTCGTCGATCTCGGCATCACCGGGCTGTTGGTCTTCAACATGGGCTTCTTCCTGGTGCTGGCAGTGGGATTGCTGGTCCTCCGCTGGAACGAGATTCCGGCCGAGGTCGGCGACGAGCCGTTCATGTCGCGCACCATCTTTTTCGTGGTCGGGATTCTGCTCACCATTCTGCTCGGAACGGTGGTGCTTTTCGGCACTTCGGCACCGTTGATTTCGCGGTTGTGGGGAGCGCCGGCGCAGGTGGGGCCTGATTTTTACAACCGCATGGGTTTCTGGCTCGCGGTGGTGTTCACCTTGTTTCTTGCGGGCACGCCTTTTCTCGGCTGGAGCCGCGCCCGCGAGGGTTGGGCCCGGATTCTGGGTCTGACTTCGGCACTCACCGCCGTCGTGATGGTTGGTGCTGTGGCCGCCGGTCTGCGGGGTGTGCCGTCGATCATCTATGTGGCGGCCGCGGTCTTCTGCGTGGTCACCAATCTCTGGGCGACGATCGACTTCGGCAGGACCGGTCGTTGGCGGTTGGCTGGCGGACCCGTCGCACATATCGGCATCGGTCTCATGATGATGGCTTTTCTCACCACCGGGTGGCTGGGCCTCGACCAGAAGGTGCGACTCCCGGAGGGCGAACCCAAAGAGGTTCTAGGTTACACCCTGACCTTCCGCGGCGTCGAGAAACCGACACCCCAGGCGCGCGACGCCATGGTGGTGGAAGTGACCTCGCCGCGTGGTCAGAACTTTGTGCTCAAACCGAAGATGTGGGTCAATCAAAAGACCAACCAGATGATCGCCAATCCCGACATCAAGTCCTTCCTTACCAAGGACCTCTATCTCGCCCCGGTCGAGTTCGCGCCTGGCAAGGATGCGCCGGTTTCGAGCCGCATGATGTTGACCAAGGATCAGCCCGCCTCCTTCCGCGACTGGACTCTGACATTCAAGGGCTTTGACCTGACCAAACAAAACGCGGTTCCGGGCGCTCTCACCGTCGGCGTGGTGATCGAGATCCAACGACCGGGCGAAGAACCCGTGTTCGCTCGAGCCCTCGATGGTGTCCACCGACGAAGGCGTGCAGCCGGTGGCCGTGGAGATTCCCGGTGTCGGCGGCGCCAAGATCCGCGCCACCGGTATGAGCGTCGATCAGGGTGTGGTGCGCGTCGAACTGCTCGGTCTCGGCGGCGGGATCGGCCGCACCTCGGTGCTCGCCAAGGGCGAGACCATGGTCTACAAAGAGCTCACGATCACGTTTGACGAGTTCGACCTGTCGGACTTCGACCCCGAAGCGGGCAAGATCAACTTCGGTGTCGTGTTCTCGGTCGAGCACGGCGGCCAGAGCTACGAAGTGGTCCCGACCTTCCGCGGCGGTATGGGTGGCGAGCCGCAGGTGACCTCGGCTACGGTCCCGGGCACCGGCGGCGTCGCCCTGACCCCAGGCCGCATCGACGCCGAGGGCGGCACGGTGCAGCTGCAGGTCTACGATCCGCTGTTGGCGCCGGAAGCACCGACTTCGGCCAGTCTGGTGCTGGATGTCTCGACCAAGCCCCTGATTTCGCTGGTGTGGATCGGGACGATCCTGATCGTGATCGGTATCTTCATGGCCATCTTCCTGCGCCGCAACGATATCGCCACCATCCCTGTCGAGGGCTAGGCCCTCGACAGGGATGAGTTCTGAGGATTGCAGTTTCGAGTTTTGAGGATCCGCAGCCCGTCCTTTCTCATGGGCAGGGCTGGCAAGACATTCAAAATTAATAATTAAAATTGAGAACTCTGTTGCGTCGTCGTGGCATCTGTAAGATGACGCGGTGACGAAACGCAAGGTGCTGTTCTGGATCGCCGTCCTCTACTTCGCAGAGGGATTGCCCTTCGGCATCGCTTACGACGTGTGGCCGGTGTTTTTCCGCGTCCACGGTGTGTCGCTGAGGGAGATCGGGCTCATGAGCCTGCTCTCCCTGCCGTGGACCTGGAAGCTCCTGTGGGCGCCTCTGGTGGACCGCTGGGGCTGCCGGCAGCACTGGATCACCGCCAGTCTCTTCGTGCTCGGCGCCACCACCCTGGCCGTCGTGCCCCAGGATGCGTCCAATCCTTCGTTCCTGATGTGGGGGCTGTTGCTGCTCTTTACCACCGCCTCGGCCACCCAGGACATCGCCATCGATGCCTACGCCGTGGACGTGGCGACGCCGGCGACGACGGGCAGCATCAACGGGGCCCGGGTTTCCGCCGCGCGGGTCGCCATGTTGGCGGGCGGCGGCGGCTTCCTCATCCTGGCCGATTTCACCGGGTGGAAAACGCTGTGGGTCGCCCTGGCGGTGATCCTCTTTGGGCTGGCGGCAGTCGCCTGGATGAGCCCGCGCGTACCGCTCGACAGCTCGGCCAGGCGCCACGCCATCCGACCGGTCCTGCGCTGGGTCTTCCGCTGGCAGATGGTGCCGGTTCTGCTCTTCGTTCTGCTCTTCAAGGTCGGCGACTCGACCCTCGGCCGGATGGTCAAGCCCTTCTGGGTGGACCGCGGCTACTCACTGACCGAGATCGGCGCCATCTCGGTGACCCTCGGCACGGTCCTGACAATCCTCGGGGCGTTGGCCGGGGGCTGGATCGTCGACCGCATTGGGATCTTCCGTTCGCTGCTGTGGCTCGGTCTCGCGCAACTGGTCTCGAATATCGGCTACGTGGTGGTGGCGGCCGTCGCGCTGCCGCGCGAGAGCATCTACGCCGCCTCGATGATCGAGAGCTTCACCCAGGGGCTCGGGACCGCGGCCTTTCTGTCTTTTCTGATGAACCTGTGCGACAAGGAGCACGCCGCAACCCAGTACGCCATCCTGTCGGCGATGTTCGCTCTCACCCGCGATGTCGCGGGCGCGTTCACCGGGAATCGGGGTCGAGCAACTCGGTTACGCCATCTTCTTCGCCATCACGACGGCGCTGGCCCTGCCGGCCCTCGCACTGCTTGCCGTTGATCAAACCGCGGATCCGGGAGAACGCCGGCGCCTCAGCTGCTGACGAGGAATGACGGAATCAGGACCTGTGCCCGGGCCTCTTCGTCGGCCGTAAGAGCGCCGGGTTCGAAGGCAACCCCGAGCACATCGGAGAAGGCGGCGACAACAGCTTCGTGCACCTGGGATCGACCGGGCAAACGGTCGAGCTCGTGGCGAAGAGTCGTGATGTGGGGCCGCAGACCGCGGTCGTCGGCGAGCCCCATCGACCCAGCCTGCAGACGGCCGTCCCAATCGAGGACGATGGCGCCGTGCTGGAGGATGGTGCCGGCGTGGGCGCGCATGGCGGAGCCCACGAGCTTGTGGCCCCGGACCACCACCTCGCCGCCGGCGGGCGCCTCGAAACAGGGGATGGTGGTTCGCGGACCGGGCAACTCGAGGTTGACTTCGCCGCCGGTGAGTTCGGCATCGACGCCGAGTGACCGCATCGCCTGCACGAGCGCGCCGCAGATCGTCCGGTAGGCGTCCTGGAGGGCGCGCGGCAACGGCCCGGAGCCGAGGGGCGCCACCACGGCGTAGGTGAGTTCGAGGTGGTGAAGAAGCGCCCGGCCGCCGGTAGGGCGGCGCACAACGTCGATGCCCTCCCGCCGGCAGAACTCGAGGTCTGCTGCGTCGACCCCCTGGTGGCGGCCGAGGGTGAGACAGGGAGGACTCCATCCATACAGACGCAGGGTCGGCGGAACCTGTGCGTCGGACACGGCTTCGAGGACGGCCACGTCGCGCGCCATGTTGTGCGCACCGGGCAGGTCGCCGTCGACGATCAGCCGCCAGGACGGAGAGAGGTTCATCGATCGGAGGGTAGCACCGTGAGGCGCCGCTCGGCCGCGCGGGCGTGGCCCTCGAGGCCTTCGAGACGGGCCAGCGCGGCGGCATCGCGGGCGGCCGCTGCGGCGTCGGGGCCGTCGCTCATCCGCAGCCACGTGCGAATTCGGAGGAAGTCGAAAACGCTGAGCCCCCCCTTGAAGCGGGCGACGCCGCCGGTTGGGAGGGTGTGGTTGGGACCGATGCCGTAGTCGCCGAAGACCTCGGCGCTGGCGCCGCCGACGAAGAGCCCTCCGTAGTGGTTGGCGCGTCGGGCCACCTCTTCAGCGTCTCTCGTGAGGATCTGGAGATGCTCGGGAGCAAGGCGGTCGCAGACGGCCAGGGCCTCGTCGAGGGTGTCGGCAATGACGGCGAACCCGTTCGCCAGGGCGGCGCCGGCGATGTCGCGGGTCGGCAGTTCCGCGAGTTGGTTCTCGAGCTCGGTGTCGACGGCATCGGCCAGAGCGGGATCCGTGGTCACCAGCACCGGCAGGGCCTCGGGGTCGTGTTCGGCCTGGGCCAGAATGTCCGCCGCCACCACCCCCGGGTCGGCGCTCGCGTCGGCGAGGACCACGAGTTCGGATGGACCCGCCAGCATGTCGATCCCGACCTCGCCCGCCACCAGTTTTTTAGCTGCAGTGACCCAGCGGTTGCCGGGACCCACCACCACGTCGCACGGCGGCGGACCGCCGACGCCGTAGGCCAGGGCGGCGATGGCGTGGGCGCCGCCGACCGCCAACAGCCCGTCGGCCCCGGCCACCGCGGCGGCGGCGAGGGTGATGTGAGTGGGCCGTGGTGACGCCACCCAGACCTCGCTCACCCCCGCAGCCCGCGCTGTGACGGCGGTCATCAGCACCGATGACGGCAGCGGATAGCGTCCGCCAGGAGCGTAGCAGCCGGCCCTGTCGACCGGGGCGATGGAATGCCCAGCCTCGCCGCCCGGCACCGGGAAGGTCAGGTCGCTCAACGCGGCCCTCTGTGCGAGGGCGAAGTCCTCGATGCGGGCGGCGGTCCGTTCGAGCAGAGCCCGCTGGTCACCTGGCAGGGTCCTCAAGGCGTTGTGGAGCCGGTCCTGATCGACCGCCAGGGGCTGGTCGGAGGCTCGCTCGCCGAACAACCCGGCATACCGCCGCAGCGCCGCCTCGCCGCCATGGCGCACCTCGTGGACGATCACCGCGGCGTCGCGGAGGGTGGGTTCGTCGACCGCCTCGCGCCGGAGTTCCTGGACCTGATGGGGTTTGAGCCTGCGCAACATCATGTCCCGGTCTCCCCGGTCGCGAAGGTCCGTGAACCGTCGCGCCGCCGCACAGAGAGGGCGCGGCGGTCGAGCTCCCGCGCCACCTGCTCGAGCCGCGAGCCGTTGGCCGCCAGTTTGACCAGGGTGAAGTACATGACGTCCGCCGCCTCCCACACCACCTCGTCGTCGCCGACGGCCTCGGCCAGCTCGTGGGCCTCCTCGACCAATTTGGCCGCGAGAAGCCCGGGGTCGCCCGCGAGACGGGAGGTGTAGGATCCGGGTTCGGCGTGAGCCACGAGGTCGATCAACCTCCTTTCGAGCTCCGCGAGGCCCCGGTCCGCTCCCCAGCAGGTGCGGGTGTCGAGGTGGCAGAAGCCGCCGGCCTGACGGACGGTGAAACGCAGGGCGTCGCGGTCGCAGTCGGCCTCAACCCGCACCAACTCCTGGACCGCGCCGGAGGTCTCGCCCTTGCGCCACAGCTCCGAGCGCGAGCGAGACCAATAGACGCCGCGCCGCTCGCTGACTGCCGTGCGCAAGCTGTCGGCTGACGAGTAGACCAGCCCGAGGGCCGTCCCGTGCTCGTCGCACACCACGGTCGGCCACAGACCGTCGGGGCGGTCGGAGATCAGGGGTGCGGCGAAAGCATCAGCGAGATCGAGCCGGCCGGTGTAGATGGCCATCCCGACCTGGGCATCCGCGCCCAGGCGATCGAGGGCGGCCACCTCGGCGGGGGTTGTAACGCCGCCTGCGATGGTGACCCGGGTGCCCGCAGCGGCCTCCACGACGCGTTTGGCGGCGTCAAGATCGATGCCGCCGAGGCGGCCCTCGCGCTCAACAAAGGTGACCAAAAACCCGCCAACGAGCTCGTGCAGCTCGGCCAACCGGTCGAGCACCGAGGCGCCGGTGCGTTCGGTCCAGCCGCGCACCACCACCTCGCCGTCGACCCCGTCGAGGGCAGCGATCACCCGGTCTCGCGGCAGTTCGGAGAGCACGTCTCGCGTCGCGGCGGTTCCGAGAATGACCTTCTGCGCGCCGGCATCGAGCCACTCCAGAGCCTGTTCCACGGTGCGGATGCCGCCGCCCACCCGGCACGGGTAGCGCCGAACCAGCTCGAGCATGACCTCTCGGTTGGAGCCCCTGCCGAGGGCCGCATCGAGGTCGATCACGGCGAGCTCTCCGACCACGGCAAAACGCTCGGCGACCGCCAGGGGGTCGCCGGCGTCGAGCACCTTCTCGCGCCCGCCGACCAGCTGCACCGCGTGGCCGTCCATGAGATCGATCGATGGAACGATCATCGCCGCACCTCCACTCCACGAGCTGTGAGTTCGTCTTTGAGATCGCCGACGGTGGTGTGGCCATCGTGCAGGATCGACGCGGCGAGCACCGCGTCCGCACCCGCTGCCAGCGCCTCGGCCATGTGGGCGGGGCCGGCGGCGCCGCCCGATGCGATGATCGGGACCCTGACCACCGCACGAACGGCTGCGATCAGTTCGAGGTCGTAACCATCGCCGGTACCGTCGCGGTCCCACGAGGTGAGCAGGATCTCACCGGCGCCTCGATCGACGGCCTCCCGGGCCCACGCCGCGGCGTCGAGCCCGGTGCGTTCGCGGCCCGAGAGGATGACGGTCTCCCAACCATCCGCGACCCGGGCCGCGTCGAGGGCGAGGATGGTGCACTGGCAGCCGAAGATCCGTGCCATGTCGTCGAGCAGTTCGGGGCGGGTCACGGCGGCGGTGTTGACCGCCACCTTGTCGGCGCCGGCCTCGAGCAGGATCTCGGCATCGCGGGCTTCTCGCACACCGCCGCCGACGGTCAACGGCAACGGCAGCACCCGGCGCACCGCCCGCACCACCTCGAGGGCGTTGCCGCGGTCCTCCGGGGTTGCGGAGACATCGAGCAGAACCAGCTCATCGGCGCCCTGGCGGGCGTAGGCCTCGGCCCGTTCCACGGGGTCTCCGGCGTCGCGAAGTCCTTGAAAACGAACACCTTTGACAACTCTGCCGCCAGCGACGTCGAGACACGGGATCACGCGCGGCAGCAGCATCACACCACCCCCGCCGCGGTGTCGAGCCAGCGCTCGATCAGAGCCTGGCCCCAGGCGCCGGAGAGCTCGGGGTGGAACTGGCATGCCAGAACCGGTCCGCGCTCGAGGGCGGCGACGAAAGTTCCACCGTGATCGGTGGTCGCCCCGGCCCACCCGTCCGGCACCTCGTCGAGTTTGTAGGAGTTGGCGAAATAGGCGTCGCCGTCTACGAGCAGGGAACAGCCGTTGCCGGCGATCACGCGGTTCCACCCGAGGTGGGGGACCCGCAGCCCGTCGCGGAAGGCGGTGGCCGTAGTGGGCACCACGGCGAAGCCCCGGGCATCGGGATTTTCGGCGCTCGAAGCGGCCAGCAGCTGCATTCCGAGACAGATTGCGAGAGTCGGCCGGCCGGCCGCGATCCGTCGGGTCAGAGGATCGCGCAGCCGCAACTCATCGAGACGCGCGACGACCGGGCCGAAGGCCCCGACTCCCGGCAGCACCACGAGCTCCGCGCGCTCGGCGTCGGCGGAGTCCTCGGAGAATCTCACCGTACGGCCGGCGCGTTCGAAGAGCGGCGGCCACCGATGCCAGGTTGGCGGTGCCGGTGCGGATCACCACCACTTCGGTCACGATTCACCACCCAGCGTGCCCTTGGTGCTGCGGATGCCGCCCGTGGCCGGCGCCGTAGCCTGCCGCAGGGCGAGGGCGGTCGCCTTGAAGGCCGCCTCCGCGCGATGGTGGTCGTTGTCACCGCGCAGGACGTCGACGTGGAGGGCGCAGCGCGCCGCCATCGCAAAAGACCGCAGGACGTGGCCCACGTTTTCGGTCGAAAGGCCACCCAGCATCTCGCGCTTCAGACCGAGGTCCACCTGCGGCCAGGGGCGGCCCGAGAGATCGACCACGGTCCGCGCCAGGGCCTCGTCCAGAGGGGCGTAGGCGCTGCCGAAACGGACGATGCCCGCGCGGTCGCCGAGGGCCGTGTCGAGGGCCTCGCCGAGCGCCAGGGCGCAGTCCTCGGCGGTGTGGTGGTCGTCGACCTCGAGATCGCCGGAGCACTGCAGATCGAGATCCCAACCGGCGTGGAAAGCGAGGGCGGTCAGCATGTGGTCGAGGAAGCCGATGCCGGTGGCGATCGTTACCTCGCCGGTGCCATCCAGGTTCAGGCGGCAGGAGATGCGGGTTTCGCGGGTGGTGCGTTCGACGGTGGCGGTGCGGGGTGTCGTGGTCACGGCAGGACCTCCAGGATTTTTCGGGTCTCTTCGAGCACGGTGGCGGCACCGGCCCGTTGGAGTGAAACGGTGGTCGGCTCGGGGTCATCACCGGGTGCGACAACCCCGATCGGTAGCACGTTGGCTCCCCGTGCGGCACGCAAGTCGTCGGGGGTGTCGCCCACCATCCACGCGGTGGCGACCCCGAGACGTTCGAGGGCGAGGCGCACCGGCGCCGGATTCGGCTTGATCGGCGCGTCCTCCATGGTGACCACGGTCTGGAAACAGCCGGCGATGCCGCGCTCCGTGAGAAAACGATCGGCGTCGGCGCGCGGCCGGCCGGTCACCACCGCCAGCGGGAAGCGCTCGCCGAGGGCGAGCAGCTCGGCGCGCTCCAGGAGCAGGCGTTCGGTACGGCGAAGACCGGGTTCGGCCTCGCTGCCCTGGTAGATCTCCTCGAACCGCGTCTTCACCTCGGCAAGTGGACGATCCACGCCGCGTGCGGCCATCAGACGGCGGGTGAGCACCCAACAGTCGTTGGCGTTGCCCTCGGCGGTCGCCGCCTCGATGTCCTGGATCGTGATCTCGACGCCGAAGGCGGCGGCGGTTTGCAGGGTGGCCTCGCGGTAGGAGCCCGAGACGTCGGCCAGGACGCCGTCCATGTCGAAGATCAACGCCTCCGGAGCGAGCACTGTGCGCAACGCGTGGGTGAGGCGGGAGAAGTTGACCTCGTCCCCCGGCAGAGTGATCCGCAGCCAGCCCTCGACGTCGGGCCGGCCGTGGAAGGCGCGGATGGCGATGCCGAGGGCGTGGAGCGACGACCAGACCCGTCCCGCGTCGGCAAAACGCGCGAAGACGAAACTGCCCTGCGACGGCAGCACCTCGGCACCCAGTCCTACCAGCACGCCGGAGAGCTCGTCCCGTTGCTGACGAATGGCTTTGATGCGGCGCGACCCGGGACCGTCGCCATCGGCGAGCATGGTGGCCGCCAGGGCCAGCGATGGCGCCGACACCGGAAACGGTAGACCGATCCGGCGCAGCCAGTCCACCACCCGTGGATCGCCGAGGGCGTAGCCGACGCGCAGACCGGCGGCGCCCCACGCCTTGGAGAGGGTGCGGACGATGACGGCGTTGGGGAACTCGAGGGCCAGCGATGACAGATCGTACTCGGGGTCGGTGAAGTCCACATAGGCTTGGTCGAGGAGGATGAGGGTGCGGGGCAGGGCCTCGAGCAGACGGCGGAAGGCATCGCTCGAGGCGACCGAACCGGTGGGGTTGTTGGGGCTGACGACACAGACCAACGCGGTGGTGTCGTCCGCCCGCTCGAGGACGGCCTCGATGGGAAAATCGTCGCGCCACCAGGGGATTTCCACCAACTCGGCGCCGGCGATCCGGATGAAGCGGCGAATCATGCCGTAGCTGGGGGTGGTCATGATCGCGTTGCGGCCAGGGACGCAGACCGAGCGTACGGTGCGTTCGAGGGCGTCGTCGGCGCCGCCGGTAACCAGGACCGATGCTTCCGGCACGCCGAGACGCTCGGCGATGAGGGGCTCGAGCGCGCCCAGTTCGGGGTAGCGGTTGATGTGCCACGCGTCGAAACCCGCCGCGTCAGCGAGGGCGTCAGGTGGCGCCAGACGTTCGTTGAAATCGAGCACCAGGTCGATGCCGTCGCCGGGGCGTCCGGTGGTGTAGGTCGTGAGCTCTGTCAGGACGGCTGCCGGTTCGACGAGGAGAGGTCGGTCGGTCATCATGCCTCCATCATTCAGGGGATGATCTGCGCGATTCGGGTCACCACGATGTCCTCGCCCCCCGCCGCCTTGAGCCGCGGGATCACCGCCGGCACGTCCTTGCGCGGCACCGCCGCCTTGACCGCAAAGCCGTCGCCGCCCGCGAGCTGCGAGACCGTGGGTTGGCGCATGCACGGCAAAACCGCGAGCAGGGCCTCGAGGCGGTCGGGAGCGACATTGACCTCGACCATCACCCGCAGCCGTGCTTCGAGCACCGACCGCACCAGCAGGACGATGTCGTCGATGATGGCGCGCCGGTCGGGTTGCTCGAGGGCCCGTGGGTTGGCGTAGAGCCGGGTCGACGAGGTCATGAGCTGGTCGATGATGCGCAGGTTGTTGGCCTCGAGGGTGGAGCCGGTGGCGGTGTTGTCGACGATGAGATCGGCGTCCTCGGGTGGAAAGACCTCAGTGGCGCCGTAGGAGCGCACGAACGTGGCCCCGGGGCAGCGGTCGGCGATCCAGCGGCGGGTGAGGTTTTCGTACTCCGAAGCGACCACCAGCGGGCCTGATGGCAGCTGCCCCTCCGGCACCAGATCGACCGGCGCCGCAGCCACCACCCGCACCGGGTCGAGACCGGTGTCCGCCAGCTCGACTAATGAGCCGTCGAGCTCGGCCACCCAGTCGGCGCCGGCAAATCCGAGGTCCCGCGAACCGGCGTGCAGCATCTCGACGATCGTCTGCGGTTTGAGGACCTTGACCTCGCAGCCGGCGAGGCTGATGTGGGGCCGGTAGCTGCGCACAGTCTGGGTGAGGTTGATACCGGCGTCTCCCAGCAGTCGGGTCACACCGTCATACATGCGGCCCTTGGGGATGGCCAGTCGCAGGGTTGGTTCGTCGGCTGTTCGGGTCATCTGTCCTCCGTGCCGACCACGCCGACGTTTTCGAAAAGAAAAACGCCGGCGGGGCCGGCGTTGTGGTGTCGATCTCTGTTCGGTCTACACCATCACCTGGCCCCAACGGGGATGTGAACGTGATGATGGTGGCGACAAGCGCTCATGCAAAGCACCAACGCAGGCTAGCCGAGGAGGATTCCCGTTGT
>CAVQQV010000061.1:0-35634 GCA_963714885.1 Candidatus Sulfomarinibacteraceae bacterium
CGAGATGCCGACGGCCACAATATCGGGGGAGAGCACCAGCACGTCGCCCCCCTCCAGACGTGGACGATGGGGTCCGAGCAGGTTGTCGCTCGAACCGGCCTCGCGCAAAGGGTCGAGAATCACCGGTGTGTCGGTCAGGTCGGGGTGAAAACGGAAGGCACACCGCGTCAGCACGCCCTCGCGCCAGCGCGCGGCGGTGGCCATGGCGCTGAAGACCACGCCGTCACCGAGAACGACCTGGGGGTCGCGCTGGAAGCACCAGTTGGGCAGCGGCGCCAACCGGAAGAGATCATCCACCTCGATGCCCTGTGGCGCCTCGGGTGCGAGCACCCCGCAGATGGCCGCCTCCACCAACTCCTCGGCTGACACCGGCGGACCGGCCGCTCGCAGCTCGTACGGCATCTCGGGGCGGAGCATCGACCACAACCACGCCCGCGCCTCGTCGCCGGCCAGGGCCTCGACCAGGATGTCGTTCGCCTCCACCGCTTCGATCCCGAGGAGCTGCAGGAGACGCCGGAAACGACGGTGCTCGTCGCGCGCCCGGTCGCCGAAGAGGATGTCGTCGAACAACAACTCCTCCATCATCGGCGGCACCATGCGGTCCACCTCCGGCCCCGGTTCGTGCACCAGCACCCTCCGCAGCCGCCCGATCTCCGATGTCACGTGGACCATCGCAACCTCCAGCCGCACGACATCATAGCGGTGAACGTCGTCATCTTGCGAGCACGAAATAAGTTGTGGGTCAGCTCGCCGTTGGCTACTCTGAACGCGTGTCAGGCTTTGATAAGGACACCAGGACGATGAACCCGGCACGTGGACACAACGGTGACGCGCCGCCCACGGTGCAGAATCTCCGGCCGGGGACACTCTCGGCGGTCGCTTCTGATCAAGGAATACCTCGGCTCTCGGCGGCTCCGGCGCCGTTTTCTCCGCCCTCGACACCCGGGTCGGGCAGCGGGTCGCCGTCAAGGTTCTGCGTCCGGAGCTTGCTGGCGATCTCAACCACGAACGGCTGCGGCGCGAGGTGCGCGCGGCGCGACCGGGACACCCCAACGTGGTCAACATCTTCGATCTCCATGCCCACAACGGATATTTCTTTCTCAGCATGGAGCTGGTGCGAACGGTTCAGCATCTCCGTAGACTCTGGTTCGCAAGGGCACTCTGGCGGTTGATGAGGTGGTGTCGATCGGCTCGCAGGCTGCGGCGGCGCTGGTCCACCTCCACGGCAACGGACTCGTCCATCGTGACATCAAACCGGGCGATCTCCTGATTGCCGGCGACGGCACGACCAAAGTCTGTGACATGGGTCTCGCACGACCGCTGGCCAGGGGCACCACCGTTACCGATACTGCGATGGTAGTAGGCACCCCGGCCTATATGGCGCCCGAACAGGCGATGGCTGCGGAGCTCACTGGGGCTTCCGATATCTACGCTCTCGGTCTGACTCTCTACCGCTGCCTCACAGGCCGGGTCCCGCTCGAGGGTGAGACGGCGGTCGAGACCCTGATGCTGCGGCAGAAAGCGCGACCACCGCGCCTCGCAGACGAAATCGCCGAATGCCCGAAATCGCTCGACCGGCTTCTCCGTTGGATGCTCGAATCCCTCCCGGGGATCGTCCAACCGCGGATCAAGTCATGGAAGCGTTGTCGAGCGGTCGCGTCGCTCGCCGTTTTAGTAGGCGCACAGCGGCCCTGGCCGGAGCGGCGGTGCTGGTGATCGTAGCGGCGGTCGTCGCGGGTCTGGTCCTCAGGGATCGTCTGGCAACACCCGCCCTTGATCCATCGGCCGGTCTCGTGTTGCGGGTCGAGCCATTTCAAAACGCCTCGGCCATCGAGATTCTTGATGACCGTGGCAACAGCCTCCATCGATTCGTCCTCAACGGGTTCTGGGACCCCGTGATTGTCGGCCGGCATGTCGAGCGTGTCGTGGCCTTTGGCGATCTCGACGGCGACGGTTTCGAGGACGCGGTGGTGGCTCGCAGCGATCGGCCGCCGACCGACCCCGTTGAAATCTATCTTCGGCGTCCCGATGGCTCGTTCGCAGATGTGTTGAGCTACCCGGCAACGAGCGGGTTCGAGTATGAGGGTGAGAACTTCGACGCATTCCAACCTGCCGACGTCCACACCACCGATCTCGATGGCGATGGGAGGGCCGAGATCGTGCTCGTGGAAAACAGCACCGGGTTCTACCCCGCTGCGGTTCGCGTATTGAACTGGGAGGGCGAGACTCTCTTTACTCTCTGGCACCCCGGGGTGCTGACGAGCGCGCAGACCGCCGACCGGGATGGCGACGGCAGCCCCGAGCTCTACATCGGCGGCACCTGCAACTTCTTGACTCCGCCGGAGAGCGACACCTCGAAGCCGGTCGTGATAGCCCTCGAGCGGGACTGGCGGCACCGCGGCGACGAAGTGGACCTCTTCGGTCCGCAGCGACGGCTCCCATCGACCGTGCCGGCCGGTTCGCGGCTCATGTACATGGCGTGGGAAAGGGTCGTGACGCTCCGGTATCTCGATTCCTGGCAGTCCGCCCTGGTGACTCTCGGACCGACCAACGATCCGGAGACGTTCCTTTCGGTCATCGTCAGCGACGCCAATCCGACAAATCTCGGTCTCGAGGTGCGTAAGAGGCTCGCCATTCGCTACGCCGTGATCGACCCCGAACTCAGGATCGGGCAAACCCAGTGGGAACCCATGATCATCAACATTCTCGGCATCAACCCCGCCGCCCCAGAGATGCAGGCCCTCCTCCGGCCAAGGTATTCGACCGGGGAAGGGTGGTCTGAACAGCAGGTGTTTCTTGCGGAATCCACGCCTTGATCCCTGAAAATTGACCAGCGCACATTCCCAATGGTTTCCTCCCGCTATACTTCCCCAGGAGGCCCCATGTCCCCACTCGACACCTTTGACCATCCCTTGACCGGGCGGTATGCGTCGCCGGAGATGCAGCGACTGTTTTCCACCGGCCACCGTTATATGACCTGGCGGCGGATGTGGCTGGCGTTGGCCGAGGCGGAGTGCGAGCTCGGGCTCGACATCCCGGCCGAGGCCATCGAGCAGATGCGCGCCAACCTGGAACTGACCGAGGACGATCTGGTCCGGGTGGCCGAGTACGAAAAACGCACCCGGCACGACGTGATGGCCCACCTCGAGGCCTTTGCCGACCGCGCGCCGGCGGCGCGGCCGATCCTCCACCTGGGGGCGACATCGGCCTTCGTCGGAGACAATGCGGAGCTGGTGATCACTCGCGACGCACTGGATCTCGTGATTACGCGGGTGTTGGCGGTGATCGACGCGCTGGCGATATTCGCCGAGAAGTGGGCCGACGAACCGACGCTGGGGATGACCCACTTCCAACCGGCCCAGCCGACCACGGTGGGCAAGCGAGCCACCCTGTGGCTGCAGGACTTTCTCCTCGACCTCGAAAGGCTGCGCTTCGAACGCGGACGGCTCAAGCTGCGCGGCGCCAAGGGCACCACTGGGACCCAGGCCACCTTTCTCGAGCTCTTCGACGGCGACCACGCAAAGGTGCGCGAACTCGACCGTCTGGTGGCGGAGAAGATGGCGTTCGACTACACCTACGCGGTCACTGGCCAGACCTACCCGCGCAAGGTCGACGCCTTCGTGCTCGACGCCCTGTCGGGGGTCGGTCAGTCCTCCGCCAAGCTCGCGACCGACATCCGGCTGCTGGCGCGGCTCAAGGAGGTCCGCGAACCGCTGGCCGAAGGCCAGGTGGGGTCGTCGGCCATGCCCTACAAGGCCAACCCGATGCGGTCGGAGCGGGTGACCGCGCTGGCCCGCTGGCTCATCAACCTGGCCGCCAACCCGGCGCAGACGGCGGCCTCGCAGTGGCTCGAGCGCACCCTCGACGACTCCGCCAACCGCCGCATGGCTTTGCCCGAGGCCTTCCTCTGCGCCGACGCCATCCTGCGGGTGGTCCACAACGTGGTCGACGGGCTGCAGGTCTTTCCCGCGATGGTGCGGAAGAACCTCGCCGAGGAGCTGCCCTTGATGGCCTCGGAGGCGATCCTGATGGAGGGCGTGCGCCGGGGCGGCGACCGCCAGGCGCTCCACGAACGCTTGCGCCTCCACTCACTCGCATCGGCGAAGATCGTCCTGGAAGAGGGCGGCGCCAACCCGTTCCTCGATCTCGTGGCCGAGGACCCGGACGTGCCGCTCGACCGCGCCGGAGCTCGAGGCCTTACTCGACCCGCAGCGCTTCGTGGGCCGCGCCCCCGAACAGGTGCGGGAGTTTCTCGACGAGCACGTCAAACCGATCCTCGACGCCGCCGGGCGAGCTTCCAGAGGCGAGAGACCTCGACGTTTGAATTATGAATTTTTAATTATGAATTTTGAATTATTCGCACCCAGCCCGCGTGATCCAGGGAAGGGTTGCCGGGAATTCAGAATTCAAAATTCAAAATTCAAAATTGCGGCGATGGCGGCGGTATCTGGTCTCGATGCTTCTGACCGCGGCCTGTGCACACCGAGGAACTGCGCCGGTCAGTCGACCGTCCGCGCCGCCGTCGGCGCCGGTGGAGGAGGGCTGGACCGAGAAGGGCATTGCGTCGTGGTACGGCGAGCCCTACCACGGCCGACGTACGGCTTCGGGCGAGGTCTACGACATGCACGCCATGACGGCGGCTCACAAGACCCTGCCCTTCGGCACGGTGGTCAAGGTCGACCGCCGCGACACGGGCGCTGACGTCAAGGTCCGCATCAACGACCGCGGGCCCTTTATCGAGGGCCGGATCATCGATCTCTCGTACGCCGCGGCCAAGGTCATCGGTCTCGACATCGACGGCGTGGCGCCGGTGAAGATCAAGGTGGTGGGTCGCGAGGACGCTCCTCCGCACGATGCGCAGCCCGCCCCGGCGGCAGAGACCGACCGAGCTGTTTCTGGGTCCAGATCGGCGGCCTTCTCCGAACGCGATCGCGCCCTTCGGGTGGAAGCAGAGCTGGAGACGAGTGGCGAGGTGGCGGTGATCCTCGAGGGCCTCGATGAGCTGTGGCGAGTCCGTCTCGGACCGTTCGACGAAAAACCGGAGGCCGAACGAACCCGCAACCGGGTCACCGATGCCTGGCCCGGGCACGCGATGCCCTGCGGCTGACACCGCGTGCGGCGGAGGTGCCCGGCATCCTTAAGAAAGTCGGTGCGGCGGAGGTGCCATTCGTCACATTGTCTGAGGTCGGGTCTTGCGGCCAGCTGAGAACCTTCGGTCAGACAATGTGACGGGTGGCTCCTCTCGGGAAGCGAGCCGGGAAAGTCGAGTTGCCACGGAAGTGCCTGCATCCCGGCACCGCAGAGGGCCGGATAACTCAAAACTCAAAACTAAGAACTCAAAACTCTCCCGACCGCGTTACCATCCCCGGGATGCTGAAGACACACCTCCTCCGCTTTACGGCCCTCGGTGCGACCGTCGTCCTCTCCCTCGCCTTTGCCTGCCAGGGCGACCAACCACCCGACATCCGCGCCGAACGCGTGCTCATGATCTCCTACGACAGCGTCGGCGCCGATCTCGCCCGGCGGTGGATTGCGGACGGAGTCGCGGCGTCGCCGGACGGTCTTGCCGGGATGGCGGACTATGGGCTCTCGGCAGAACGGATGCGGATGATCGACCCGACCCTGACCGCGGTCAACCACGTTACCCTCGCCACGGGCGGCGATGCGGCTGCGACCGGCATCGTGAGCAACACCTTCCACACTCAAGGAACACCAATCACGGAGTCCGTCTCGGGCTTCACCACCTCGAGCGCTGCCGAACCCCTATGGGTGGCCGCGCGCAGGAACGGCCTCCGGGTGGCGACCCTGATGTGGCCCGGGGCCGATGGGGCGTCGCCCGAACGGATGGGCGAATTCGGGACGGTGTGGCCGGGGCCGCCGCTGTCGCCATCCGAGGTCCTCGACTTTGGGACGGAGACGGCGGAGACCACCGGCGAGGTGCCGTCCAGCGACGGGCTGCCGCCGCTGATGTGGAGGTTGACGATCGACCTCGGGGCGTCATCGCCGGGGGGGTCGGGGCCCTGGTGGCGCTGGTGGATGCCGATCCCGATGGCGTGCCGCGCTACGACGCGGTGGCCGTGAGGCTCGTCGACGCGGTCGAGTGGAGCTATGTAGGCGAGATGGAGTGGGTGGAGCTGACTTTCGACGCCCATGGGCCGGATGACCCGCGGCCGCGTCGCTACGGTGCCTGGTGCAAAATCCTTCACATCGATCGCATGACGGGCGGCCTCCGGTTCTACCGCGGTGGCGCCAACCGGCTCACCGCCTACCCTGAAGCGTTCGAGGACCGCCTGACCGAGGCCATTGGCCCGTGGCCCGGAGAGGCCGACATGAGGGTCGCCGACTGGTGGCTCGATCTCGACCGGGGCATCGACCTCGACACCTTCATCGAGCAGGGAGAACGGCTCGACCGCTATCTCGACCGCATGGCCGAATGGGTCCTGGCCGAGGAAGACGCGGACATGGTGCTGGCCTACCACTCCTCAGTGGATGTGTATCAGCACGCAGCTCTGATCACCGACCCCCTGCAGTGGGCCTACAGCCCGGGACGTGCGCTGGCTGGCGCCGAGGGACTCAAGAGGATGGGACGGTCAGTGGACCTCTCGGTGGCGTCGATGTGGCGCGCCCTCGATCCCGGCCGCGACGCGCTGGTGGTGGTCTCCGACCACGGCCAGTTGCCGATCTTCGAGGTCGTGCGCCCCAACCGGGCCTTGGCCGACGCCGGGCTCGTCACGATCGACGACGCCGGCGGCCACCCGAGAATCGCCGCCGACACGCCGATGATTGCCTATTCAGGCGGCGCCGCGATCCACCTTTACCTCAACCTCGAGGGGCGGGAGCCGGGAGGGGTCGTGCCCCCGGCCGAGGCCGCCGAGTACCTGCGCCGCGCGGCGCGCGTTCTCGCGGATCTCGAGGTCGAGGGCCGCCCTGCGGTGGAGAAGATCTTCACCCGCGACGAGGCGGCCGCGATCGGTCTTGAGAGCCCCAACACGGGCGACCTCGTGGTCTTCCTCGCCCCCGGCTTCGCCGCCGCGGGCGGGCTCGATGGCCCGGCCCTGGAGGCGAGCCGGTACTACGGCCAACATGGATTTCTCGCCTCCCACGACGAGATGTGCGGCATGCTCTTTGCCCGCGGCGTCGGCATCAAGCGCACTCGTCTCGGCGAGGTCAAGGCCACCACCGTTGCGCCAATGGTGGCGCGCTGGCTCGGGTTCGAGCTCCCTGCGCCGTGATCCAGGGCCAATTCGGCCGCCGACTCTTCACACCCTTTTTACCTCCGCCTTCGCCCTCCTTCACACCCCCGGGTTGAACTGTGTCCGGGCACCGGGATGGGACCGGATCCGCCCACCTCGTATTCACGGACGGAATGACGGAGGACACACAATCATGAAGATCAGAACCCTCGGGCCTGTGGCCCTGCTCTGTTTGAGCATTCTCTCGATACCGATGACCGCCTCTGCGGGCGGCACCATCACCGGCGTGGTCATCGACGGTTTCACCGGCCAGCCGGTGCGCAATGCGACGCTTTCGATCGACGACACCGACATTTCCTTTGCCACCGGTGTTGGCGGCGACTTCCGCGGCGAGGCGCCCGCCGGCACCTACACCATCACGGTGAGCAAGGACGGGTTCGAGAGCCAGAAGATCACCGGCGTGGCGGTCACCGACGGCGGCAACGCCGACTTCGCGGTCGTGCTGCTGCCGCAGACGGGGATGGACTCCTCCGCGGCCGAGGACATCGCCGAAGTGCTCGACACCGCGGGCACGGAGGCGGCAGGCGGCGAAAGCGCGACGCCCGCGCCCGGCGCTGCAGGGGACGCCGTGGGCGCTGAGGTGGTCGCGGCCCAGGCTGCGGCGTTGGACGGCGACGGACAACCGCAGAACGCCACGGCGGACAGCGGGGTCTTCGTCGGCGAGATCACGGTCGAGGCGGCCGCCGCCGATGAGTCGACCGAGCAGGCCATGTTGATCCAGCGCAAACAGGCGGCCGAGATCTCCGACTCGATCTCCAAGGTCGAGATGGAGAAGAACGCCGGCGGCGATGCGGCGGGCGCGTTGGAGCGGGTGACCGGCATTTCAGTGCAGGACGACAAGTACGTCTACGTGCGCGGTCTCGGCGAGCGCTACTCCAACACCACCCTCAACGGTTCCAAGCTGCCGACCACCGAGTTCGACAAGAAGGTGGTGCCGCTCGATCTCTTCCCCACCAAGCTGCTCGACAACGTGCGGGTCTCCAAGACCTATTCGCCGGACATGTCGGGCGATTTCGCCGCCGGGTTGGTGGAGATCGAGACCCTCGATTTTCCCACCCAGAGGATCTTCGAGGTGAGCGTCGGTGGCCTCAGCAACTCCAACACGACCGGTGAATCGTTCGGCCGCTACATGGGCGGTCTGAGCTTCGACGGCAAGGGCGGACAGCCCCTGCCCTCCAGCATTCCGGACCAGTATCTCGCCCGCGGCAACCCGTTCAAGCCGGGGTTCACCCCTGATGAGCTGCAGCAGTTCGGGTGGGATCTCATCGGCGCCTGGACAGCCGACGACACGGCCAAGAACTTCATCGGCAGCCCCTACCCGCAGGCCGATCCCAACCTCGGTTTTGCCCTCACCTACGGCGACACCTTCGGCAACCTCGGGGTCGTGGTCTCGGCCACCCAGGCCCACACTTTCTACCGCCAGGACGAGGAGCAGCAGTACTACGTGATCGGCGGCGGCGATGAACTCCAGCTCACCACCGATTACGACATGTCGACCGACAACGAGGGCACACGCCTCGGTCTGGTCGGCAACTTCAACTACCGCCTCGGCCAGAATCACAAGCTCGAGTTGCGCACCATCTTCAGCCGTGATTCGACCTCGCAGAACCGGTTTTTCGGCGGGTACGACAACGACATCGCGGCGCTGGTCACCAACTACCGGGTGCGCTACGGTCAGGAAGAGATCGCTTCCTACCAGCTCGGCGGCGAGCACTTTCTCGGCAACGTCGGGGCTTCGGGCGCCCTCCTCGAGTGGCGGGCCAGCTACGGCAACGCGACCAATACCAGTAACCTCCGCGAGACCCTGTACCAGGACCAGGGCGGCGTCCAGGTTCTGACCGACGAGAGCCAGAGCGGCCTCCTGCTCTACAACGACCTCGCCGACGACATCATCGACGGCGGCGTGGACTGGACGCAGTTTTTCCAGAGCGGCGATGTCTTCGGCAGCATCAAGGGAGGCTTCGCCTACTACAGTCGAGCGCGCGATTTCGGCTCGCGACGTTTTCGCTTCAACTTCCGCCGGATTTCAGGCATCGACCTCGCCCTCCTTCCCGATGAGATCTTCGTCGAGGAGAACATCAACCCCAACGGCCTCGAGATCAAGGAAGAAACGCGTTCGACCGACTTCTATACCGCCAACCACGACCTTGGTGCGGCGTACGTTCTCGCCGATGCCACGATCGGCAAGTGGCGGCTGCACGGTGGTCTCCGTTACGAGGACTCCGACATCACGGTGACCACCCTCGAGCCCTTCAACGTGGACGCGGTGCCGTTTGAAAGCCAGGTCGTCGACCGCGAGTTCATGCCCGCTATTGCGGCAACCTACCGTCTCAACTCCAGCACCAACCTGCGGGCGGCATGCAGCCAGACCGTCAACCGCCCCGAGTTCCGCGAGCTCGCGCCGTTCGAGTGGACCGACGTGGTCGGCGGTCGGTCGGCCCGCGGCAATCCGGACCTCGTGACCGCCGGAATCACCAGCTACGACCTGCGCTGGGAGTGGTTTCCCGACCAGTTCGGTGTGGTGGCTGCCAGCGTCTTCTACAAGGACTTCACCAACCCCATCGAGCGCACCTTGTTGTTCGCGGTCGAGCTGCAGTCGACCTGGATCAACACCCCGGGCGCGACCAACCTCGGCGCCGAACTCGAGTTCCGGCGCGGTCTCGGTTTCATCGCCGACGCCCTGTCGCCGTTTTCTCTCCAGATCAACTACACCTACGTCGACTCCGAGATCAACGTCGGTGACGATCCGATCCTGACCAGCACCTCGCGGCCGCTGGTGGGCCAGCCGGACAACGTCGCCAACGTGGTGCTCGAGTGGGCGCCCGTCCGTTTGGGGACCAACCTGCGCGTGCTCTACAACTACACCGGGGAGACCCTGCGCGAGGCCGGTGGCCTTGGCATCCCCGACGTCTACCAGAGCCCCATCGGTACAGTTGACGTGGTGTTGAAGCAACAGCTCGAGTTTGTCGCTGAGGGTCTCGCCCTGACCATCACCGGATCCAACCTGACCAACCAGGAGTACGAGCTCACCGGCGGGTATGAGCAGCGCTACTACCGCGGTCGCACCTTCGGTCTCGGCGTCAGCTACACAGCCTTCTAACACGTCCTTCACACGTCCTCCACCGCGCCACGGTGGGATAGCTCGGTGACGATCGATCGACCTGCAAGCCAGGTCCCACCATCACTGGAAAGAAAAGGGGGAGAGTTTATGAAAATGCGAGTGTTCCTGATCCTCTTGACTGCGTTCGTCCTCGTGGCGGGCCCAGACGCCGATGCTGCCCAGCCGGGTGTGCGCCATGGCGCCGATCTCGTGGTTCCCGGCAACCAACCCGGGGCCCCGCTGGCCGTAGCGCCGTGGGTGCGCGCGGCCGATCTGACGGCGACTGCCCAGAAAACCGCGGTCAACCCCGCCTCTCCGGGCGTCCGCCCGGCGGTGTTGGTCGAGACCAACTACCCGGCCTACGATCCGGCCTTCAACCTCGGCGACGGACCGTCGGTCTACCTCAGCATCGACCCCAACGGCTACGCGATGCCGGTGACCATGTATCTCTACTGGCAGGACCGGGTGACCGGTGACAAGGTCTACATCAACACCGGCGGTCTCGTCGCCGAGGCGGAGTGACCGACCTCTTCGGCTCCGACAGCGGGATCGCGGTGTGGACGCCCACCCTCGACCGGCTGGTCCTCTTCGCACCCGCGGGCGGCGCCTTTGGTGAAGCGCCGTCGGCCGCCACCTCCAGCGTCGGTCGCTACCAGTTCGTGTGCGAGCTCCGCGACTCCCAGACCGGCCAACCGGTTTCGCGCGGCAACGCCATGTACAGCGTCGTTGAAGACACCGAGTTCGTCGCCGGCAACATCAGCTCGGACACGACCTGGAACGCCGACATCCTCTACTACCTGCAGACCGCCATCTTCGTCGAGTCCGGCGCCACTCTGACCGTCGAGCCCGGGACCACGATCATGGGCGACACCGAGGGCAAGGGCACGCTGGTCGTCGCCCAGGGCGGCAAGATCATGGCCGAGGGCACGGCGATGCAGCCGATCATCATGACCTCGCCGCAAGAGCTCGGCTCGCGCGGCCCGCAGGACTGGGGTGGTCTGATCCTCAACGGCCGCGCCACCATCAACGTCCCCGGCGGCGTCTCCGAGGGCGAGGGCGACACCGGTGAGTTCGGCGGCGGCGCCAACCCCGATGACGGCGACGACTCCGGCAACCTGAAGTACGTCCGGGTCGAGTTTGCCGGCATCGAGTTCAGCCCCGACAACGAGCTCAACGGCATCGCCTTCCAGGGCACCGGAAGCGGCGGCGAGTTCGACCACATCCAGGTCCACTACAACCAGGACGACGGCGTCGAGTTCTTCGGCGGCACCTCGGCCGTCAAGTACCTGCTGCTCACCGGTATCGGTGACGACTCGATGGATTGGACCATGGGCTGGCGCGGCAAGGCGCAGTTCGTGGTCGCGGTCCAGGAGGGGCAGGTGCGCGCCGACCAGGGCTTCGAGTGCGACAACCTCGGATCGGACAACCTGGCCACGCCGATCGCCAACCCGATGATCTACAACGTCACCCTGATCGGCTCGGCCGACACCGGCCCCAAGAGCGACCAGGGCATGTTGCTCCGCGAAGGCACCGGCGGCAAGCTCCACAACTTCATCGTCTGGGGTTTCCACGAGTGGGGCCTCAACGTCGACCACGAAGCGACCTTCGACCAGGCCAACGGCACCTCGCCCAACCTCACCCTGGCCAACTCCATCGTCAACTCCAACGGCACCGACTCCTGGTACACCGAGGACTGCAACGCGGCTGACCCGGCCACCTGTTTCCCCAACGTCGCCGAGGACGCCGGCGCAGACGGCACCGACTGGCAGGGCACCGATGTCTGGTTCTACGACGACATGGTGATGAACCGCAACGTGGATCCCGGACTGGCCAGCCCCGCCTACTACCTGGTGCCGGACGTCTCCCCGCTGGATGGTTCTGCGGCGCTGCTGACCGACTACGTCAAATCGCCGCCGGACGACGGCTTCTTCGAGCCGGTGGACTTCCTCGGCGGCGTCGCCCCGGGCGACAACTGGACCCAGAACGGCTGGACCATCTGGTCGAAGAACTAGGGGCTTCCGATGCGAACCGCGATCCACATCGTGTGCGCGCTGGCTGTCGGCGGCGGGAATGCTCGCCGCAGGCACGCCGTCGACCGCTCCCGAGTCATCGGCGACGATCGAAAAAGCGGCGGTCGTCGAACGTACGGCAACATTCACCAACACCTTCGCCGAACTCGACGAGCTCTTTCGAGCCCTCGAAGAGGCGGTGGTCTCGGGTGACGCCGATCTCATGCGGCAGATGGCTGTGACCGAGGAGGAGTTTCGCGATCTCGTGTGGCCGACCCTCGACATCGCCAGACTCCCGAACAGCGGCTTCACCTGGGAGTTCGTGTGGTCGCAGCACCAGCTGCAGCACGAGAAGTGCCTGATGCGGACCAGTCACGATCTTGCCGGAACCGACGATCGACATCGTCGACATCACGTTCGAGGGCCGCACCACGGACCACGGTTCGTTCAAGATCCACCGCGACAGCCGGGTGGAGGTTCGGCGCGCCGACGGCACGAGGGATGAGGTGGCTCTCTTCGGGAGCCTCCTCGAGACCGCCGACGGCCGCTACAAGATCTACAGCTTCATCAACGATTAAGGAGTTCTCCATGAAGCGAGTTTTCGCACTCACAGCCCTGCTTCTCCTGCCCATGGTGGTGGGAGCGCAGACCTACAACGTCAACCTCAGCGGCGCGGCCGGGACCGGTTTCGCCAGCATCACGATCACCGGTGACGCCATCGACTACGCCATCGTCACCAGCGGTCTCGATCCGGCGCCGACCACGGCGACCCTGACCGACGGCAGCGACTCGGTCGACCTCGGGCGCCTCCTTCGGCGGCACCGGCAGCGCGACCGGCTCGACGAACTCCGCGATGGCCTCGGCCATCAGCTCCAACCCGTCGGCCTGGAGCCTCGAGGTTGCAAACGGCAGCGACACCCTGAGCGGCACCCTCGCGGGCGGCGCGAGCGGCACGACCGAGGTCTATTTCCCGGTCTCGGCATCCAACCCCGGCGCCAACCAGACCTTTTTCCGCACCGACGCCCGCATCATCAACCGCAGCGGTGAGTCGGCCTCCGTCACCCTCGATTTCTACGCCAACGACGACGGCGGCAACAGCGCTCCCGACGCCAGCGAGACGGTGACCGTGGATGTCAACGAGCAGCTCGTGCTCAACGATTTCCTCGTCACGCTCTTCGGCTTCTCGACCGCCCAGGGCGCGGTCAAGATCTCCTCGGACAGCAGTCTGACGGTGGCCTCGCGGGTCTACAACGACCAGACCTCGGTCGACGGCGGGACCCTCGGTCTGTTCGTGGACGCGGTGGTCATGGATCAGGCCTACCCGGCGGGTGTGATCTCCTTCCTCCAGAACCGCAACCGGAACTCCGGCGAGGGCTTCCGCGGCGCGCTCGGCTGGTTCAACCCGAACGACGCCGACGTCGAGATCACCCTCTACGGCTGGGCGACCGACGGCACGCTGCTCGGCTCGGAGACCGTGACCGTCAGCGGGCTCGAGCAGAAGCAGCAGTTCGTCAACGCGATCTGGCCGGCTCTTTCGGACTACGGCAACATGTACGTGACCTATGCGGCCGACGGCGACATCTTCGTCTACGGCACGATCACCGACAACGTCTCCGGCGACGGCACCTACATCCCCGCCGCACCGGGCAACTAGGTTCTTATCTCCAATCCTCTTCCGTCCATACTCTTACTTTCGCCCCGGTCCCCGCCGGGGCCATTTTTTGCCCACCGGCGGTGTTCTACCATGTGGGACATGATCACCCGCCTTCGTGATCGCGCTGCACTGCTCTGGCTGCTCATTCTCGGAGCTTCTGGATGGGCTGCGTTCGCGGGCTCCCCCGAGAGGTGGAGCGCCGTCGCGGACGAGGTGTCGGCTGAGGCCATCCGCCGCCACACGGTGGTGCTGGGTGGCGACGCGCTGGAGGGCAGGGCGCCCGGCAGCCGCGGCGGGCGAATGGCGGCGGCCTACATCGCGGGCGAGCTCGAGAAGCTCGGGGTCGAGCCGCTGGGCGACGACGGTTCGTTCTTCCAGCAGGTGCCGCTGGTGGGCAGCACTCCGCTGCCCGAAAGCCGTCTCACGATCTCGGGTTTGGGCGAGCGGAGAGATCCTGACTCTCGGTGAGGACTATCTCCTTCACACCACCGGAGCACAGACGTGGTTGCCGCGACCGACTCCTCTGGTCTTCGTCGGCTACGGCATCGTGGCCCCGGAGTTCGACTACAACGACTATGCCGACGTCGATGTGCGCGGCAAGGTGGTGGTCTTCCTCGCCGGAGAACCGGCTTCAAACGACCCGGACTACTTCGCGGGGGGCGATCCGACCGCCTACTCGGCGGTCGAGAGCAAGGTGCGGATAGCCCTCTCGCGCGGTGCGGTCGCCAGCGTGCTGGTGCCGGGCGGCGGCGTGGAGTGGCCCCGCCTGCAACGCGAGTACGCCTTCGAACACCTCGGTCTCGCCTCGTCAGTGCCGAGCCACCTCGCGATTCTGCTGCGGCCGGGGGTCGCCGCAACCCTGTTCGACGAGGCCTTGTTCGATTTTGACCAGGTCCGGTCGATGGAACAACGCCAGGTCCTGCGCTCGTTCCATCTGCCGGTGAATCTGATGTTCGAGGGCGAGTTCCACGTCCGCTCCTTTGTCGCCGCCAACGTGGTCGGGCGTATTCCGGGATCGGGCACGAAGCTGGCGCGCGAGTCCGTGGTGGTGTCCGCCCATTACGACCACCTGGGGCTCGGCCCGGCGGTTTCCGGAGACTCGATCTACAACGGCGTCGTCGACAACGCCATCGGGTGTGCGGGACTCCTCGAGCTCGCACGCGTCGTGACTTCGGCGCCCGAGGTGCCCCGACGCTCGATCATCCTCCTCTTCACGACCGCGGAAGAGGAGGGAAACCTCGGTGCCCGTTATTTTCTCGACCATCCGCCGGTCCGGCTTTCGTTGATGATCGCCGACATCAACATCGACGGGCTGGCATTCACCGAGACCTTTGCAGATGTCGTCGGTGTCGGTGCCGAGCTCTCCGACCTCGGCAGAACGCTCGGGCGCGCGGCCGCGGCCCGCGGACTCACGGTCGGGGAACCAGAGGAGCTGGCCCTTGGGCGGGCGGCGTTCGAGCGCTCCGAGCAGGCGGTGTTTGCGGAGGCGGGGATCCCGGCGATTCTGGTCAATGAAGGTCTCGAGTGGCGTCTCCACCCCCCGCGACACGGCAGTTGCGCAGACCCTGCAGTGGTTCGCCACCCGCTACCATTCGCCGTTCGACGATCTCTCACAGCCGCTCGACTTCGACGCCGCCCGGGAACATCTCGCGATGATCGTGACGTTGGTCGGGATGGTCGCAGACGCGTCGCTCGCCCCCGAGTGGCGACCGGGCGCCCCATACGCCTACCGCGGCTGCTCACCCTGGCGGAAGAGGGCCGCCGGCCGTGAATATCCGTGCCGTGGTGCCCGCGGCCTTGTGTGGACTTCTGGCGTGGGGTTGTGTGTCCGTGCCGGAGAATGCGGTCGATGCGGTACGAGTCGTCGGCTCGGACACCATGCTCGAGCTCGATCGGCGTTTTGCTGAAGGGCTACATGCGGAGCCACCCGGGAGCCCGGGTTTTCGCCGAGGGAGGCGGCAGCGGCGTCGGCATTGAGGCAATGATCGGCGGCACCGCCTCCATCGCCGCGGCGTCGCGCCCCATGTCCTCGGCGGAGGTGGCCCGGCTTTATGAGGTGCACCAGACCCTGGGAGTCCGCCACCTGGTCGCACAGGATGCATTGAGCATCTTCGTCAACGCCGCCAATCCCGTCCGCGATCTCAGTCGGGAACAGCTGCGCGGTCTGTTCGAGGGGACCATCACGGATTGGGGCGAGGTTGGCGGCAGCCCCGGCCCGGTGCGGGTGGTCGTCAGGCCGCCGAGCTCGGGGACCCACCGGTTTTTCCGAGATCACGTGCTGGCCGGCGTGCCCTATGCGACGACCGCGACCGCGGCGCCGACCACCCGAGGCGTCCTGGCGGTGGTCGCCGCTGAACCCGGGGCCATCGGCTACGGCGGTCAGGCCTATCGCCTCGATGGGGTCGTCCAGTGTGCGGTGGACGGTGTCGGGCCGACCCCAGAAAACGTCGGCCGCGACCGCTACCCCCTGACCCGATACCTGGTCTTCTACACCACCGGCCCACCCACCGGGCCCGCCCGGGACTTCATCAACTGGTGTCTCGGGGAGGAGGGCCAGCGGGTGGTTGCGGAGGTCGGTTACGTGCCGTTGTGGTCTCCGGGCGGGTGAGACCTCGACTTCATGCCGGCTTCACAGAAGTAAATCTTAACCTCAGCTTCACATTGCCCTCATACGCCGATTACCTCGCCTTCACATGATGCGGGCGGCGCACGGGGTTTGCGCCGACATGAGTGAATCCAGCTGAAAAGGACGGTGTCATGAAGAGATGGAAGGTCTGGGTTGCGGTCTGCGCGATTCTCGTGATTGGTGGGGCGGGGCTGGGAGCCCAGGAGAGTGGACTGGATCCCCTGCTCGCACTCCTCGTCGAGCAGGGCGTGATCACCATGGAACAGGCGCTGGCGGTGCAGGCCGAGTACGACCGGAGGCGTGTGGCCGAACAGGCGCCGGCGGCGGCGACGCCGCAACCGGCCACGGTTGTTCCACCGCCCGCCGCGCCGGCGCTGCCGGATCAGGTGGCGGAGGCGACCGCAACCGATAGCTGCGCCCGAGACGGCCACGACAGCCGAAAAGGAGAAGTGGTACGACCGCTTCGATTTCAAGGGCGACCTGCGGTTGCGCGCCGAGTTCTTCAAGATCGAAGGCATTTCGACGGACAACTACCGGGAGCGCTTCCGTGCCCGCTTCCGGGCCGGGATGTACACCGAGATCACCGACTGGATGGATGTCGGGTTCCAGGTGCGCAGCGGCGACCCGGACGACCCGGTGTCGGACAACAGCACCTTTGACGGCGGCTTTGCCCTGATCCCGATTTCGATCTCCGAGGCGTATGCCGGGTTTCACCCAACCGGCTGGCTCGACCTGACCTTCGGCAAGTTCGATGCCCAGAAGAAGTGGGTCGTCAGCGACATGCAGTGGGACGACGACGTGACGGTCGCCGGCGCGATGGAGGAGTTCAGCATCGGGCCGCTCAAGTTCGACCTCTACCAGTACCTGCTGGAGGAGGACAAGGCGACCAGCGACGCCTACCTGTTCGGCGCCCAGCTCTACGGCGAGTTCGGGAACGAATCGATCGGCACCTTCAAGGTCGGCGCCGGGTTCGACGACTGGGTCCGGCCGCAGATGGTGGCCGATCTCACACTCGGGGACAAGCTCCAGGGCAACCCGGTGACCAACCTGCTCGACGATGACCTCCAGTTGATCAGCGATTTCGAAATCGCCAACCTGTTCGCCACCTGGACCTGGGCGAAGAACGAGCGCTGGCCCGTGAAGGCCTCGGCCTTCGGCTACCTCAACACCGGGGCCCAGGGCCTCGGTAAGGAGTACGACACCGGGTACTTCCTGCGCCTCCAGGTCGGCGACTACAAGAAGAAGTATCAGATGATGTTCCGCGCCACCCGTTACTACTCGGAGCCCGATGCGCTCTTCTACGTCTTCACCCAATCCGACACGATCTATGCATCGGACGTCGACGGCTACCGTTTCGACTTTCGCCTCGGCTTCGTCAAGAAGTCCTATTTCAACCTCACCTGGTACCACACCAAACCGGTGTACGCGCTGTTTCCGACCATGGACCGGTTGCAGGTGGACTACATCATCGCGTTTTAGGACCGCGTGGGCTTCACGAGACCTTCATACACGGTGCCTATCTTCGACCGCTCGGGAACCATACCGCACACCAGGAACCAACAGGAGGAAGACATGAAACTCTCGAAGATCTTTATCGGATCGGCCTTCGCCCTGATCGCCGCTCCTCTCGCTTTCGCCTCCGGCCCCACCCTCGACCCGGGTCTCCCCAAGTACACCAAGGTCGACGGCGTTCGCGGCACCCTCAGCGCCGCGGGCTCGGACACCATGCTCGAGCTGCAGACCCTGATGGCTGAAGAGTTCCGCAAGCTCTACCCGCAGGTCAAGGTGCAGGTCGAGGGCAAGGGCTCGTCGACCGCACCGCCGGCGCTGATCGAGGGCACCGTCCAGCTCGGCAATATGTCGCGCACGATGAAGAACAAGGAGATCGACGCCTTCGAGGAGGCCTTCGGCTACGATCCGACCCGGTTCGACGTCGCGCTCGACACCCTGGCCGTCTTCGTCAACAAGGACAACCCCATCCAGTCGCTGACCATCGAGCAGGTGGATGCGGTCTTTTCCAAGACCCGCAAGTGCGGGGCGGCGGCCGACATCAGCACCTGGGGACAGCTCGGTGCGACCGGCAACTGGGCCACTGCGCCGATCTCGCTGTACGGCCGTAACGCCGCCTCGGGCACCTACGGCTACTTCAAGGACCACGCCATGTGCAAGGGCGACTACAAGGACACTGTCAAGGAGCAGCCCGGATCGGCGTCGGTCGTCCAGGGCATCGAGAAGGACCGCTACGGCATCGGCTACTCGGGCATCGGCTACGCCACATCGGGTGTGCGCGCCGTTCCGTTGTCCCCTGCCGAGGGCCAACCGGCGGTGACGGCCTCGTCCGAGAACGCGGCCAACGGCAGCTACCCGCTGGCGCGTTTCCTCCACATCTACGTCAACAAGGCGCCGAACAAGGAACTCGACAAACTCACGTCCGAGTACCTGCGGTTCATCCTCTCGTCCGACGGCCAGCGGGTCATCATCAAGGCCGGCTTCGACCCCCTCGATGCGCAGACCGCGGCTGAACAACTGGCCAAGCTCGGGAACTGACCTTGCGGTCTTTCCTCAGCGAACGCTCCAAGGACCGGGTGGCCACCGTCCTGATCAGGACCGGTGGCCTGCTCGTGATCCTCGTGGTCGTCGCCATCGTGGTCAACATCGGCTCCGAGGCCTTGCCGCTGTTTGCCCGGGCGACCGCGGGCCCGGTGGAACGCCTGGTCGGGGCGCCGGTCGCACTGCTCGCGGGCAGCGATGCGCGGCGCGAGCTGGTGTGGACGCTCGGCGCCGACGGCCGGGTCGTCTTCGACGACCCGGACACCGCGGAACTCGTCATCTCCGACGGCGTGCTGGTGACGGCGGACCAGGAGATCCACGGCCTGATCTCGGTCCTCGGCGTGGACGGCACGGCGAGGGTCGGCCGGCTGCGGTTCACCGACAGCTGGGTCGGCGACCGGCGCACCACCTCCGCAAGGTGGCGAGCCTCCACCGACGAACTGGTCCTGACCGCGGGCGACTGGGTCCGGCCTGACAGCCAACGGCGACGAAGACGGCAACGTCGTGCTCGCTGCCTGGGAGAAGAACGGCCGTTTGGGCGTGTGGTCGTGGGACGGCGACGACGAGGCGTGGGAGCCCTTGCCGACTCCGGATCGAATGGTCGAGGCAGCCGCGGTCGCGGTGGCGGAGGGCCTCCAGGCACTGGCGGTGGTCGATACCGCCGGGGCGCTCCACCTCTACCGCCTGCCGGGTCTGGAGACGGTCGAGGTGATCGGGGTCGAGGGGCCGGTGGCGGCCGCCCGCTTCCTCATCGGCGGGGGATCGTTGGCCGTGGCCGGCCGCGACGGGTCGGTCGGCGTGCTGCTCGAGATTCCGCGAGTCAAGGTCGTGAACAACGGACGGCGTGCGTTGAACGTCGGAGGCCTCTCGATCGGCCCCGATGAGGCGGCCCTGGTCGCCGACAACGAGGTGGGATCGAAGTTGGCGTCGCGCAGCGATGTCGTCCTGGAGTCGGCGCCGTCGCGGTGGCGGCGGGTTCGGGACCTGGACGGCGTCACCGGGGTCCCGACCGTGATCGCGCCGGAGGACCGGCGCCGCGGTTTCGCCGTCGGGACCAGCGACGGATGGGTGGCGCTTTACTACTCGACCTCCGCGCGGCGACTGCTCGAAGATCGCTGGACGACCGACGCGGTCACCGCCCTCACGGTCGATCCCAAGGGCGATGGGGCCGTGGTGGTGGCGAGCGGCGAGGTCCTGCGCCGGTCGATCGACAATCCACACCCCGAGATCAGCCTGCGCACCCTCTTTCTGCCGGTGTGGTACGAAGGCTACGCGGCGCCGCGGTTCGTGTGGCAGTCCACCGGGGGCTCCGACGCCTTCGAGCCCAAGCTCAGCCTGTGGCCGCTGATTTTCGGGACTCTCAAGGCGACCCTGTATGCGATGCTGTTTTCGGTGCCGTTGGCCCTGATGGCCGCGATCTACGTTTCTCAACTTGCGCCGACCTGGCTGCAGACCGTGGTCAAACCGACCATCGAGCTGATGGCCGCGGTGCCGTCGGTGGTCGTCGGTTTTCTGGCAGCGCTGTGGCTGGCGCCCCGTCTGGAGGCCGCGCTGCTGGCGGTCATGTTGGCTGCGATCGGTCTTCCGTTGGTGGTGATTCTCTCACTCGCCGCCTGGCGGCTGGTCCCCTCGCCGCTGCGGCGGCGGCTTCCCGACGGCGTCGAGTTGGTGGTGCTGCTGGGTGCCGGCGCTGCGGTCATGGCCGTGGCCGCCGCGCTGGCCGGACCGATCGAGGTCCGCCTCTTCGGCGGCGACTTCCAACGCTGGCTCTTCACCGAATGGGGGCTGCGCTACGACCAGAGAAACGCCATCGTGGTCGGTCTCGGTCTGGGGTTTGCGGTCATCCCGGTGATCTTCACCATCGCCGAGGACGCCTGCTCGGCGGTGCCGCGGGCCCTGGTCAACGCCAGCCGGGCCCTCGGCGCCACCCGCTGGCAGACGGCCTTGAAGCTGGTGGTGCCGGCCGCCAGCCCCGGTCTGTTCGCGGCGGTGATGTTGGGTCTCGGCCGGGCCGTCGGCGAGACCATGATCGTCCTCATGGCTGCCGGAAACACCCCGGTGCTCGATCTGTCGCTCTTTAACGGCATGCGGACGATGTCCGCGGCGATCGCGGTCGAGATCCCCGAGGCGCCCGTCGGAGGCACCCTGTTCCGCGTGCTCTTTCTCACCGGCATCCTGCTCTTCGCCTTCACCATGGTCCTCACGACCGCCGCCGATCTGATCGGCAGTTACTTGAGAAAGCGCTATGCGCGGTTCTGACGCCGCCACACCCGCCATGAACGGCACCCGACGCGTTCTCCCGTCCGGGATCGCCGGTGTGTGGACGACGGCGTTGGCAACCCTCGCCGTGCTCGCGATGTTGGCGGCCCTCCTGTGGATCGTGGCGGTCAACGCGTTCGGCTGGTTCTGGCCGGCCCGGGTCACCGAGCTCGATCTGGCCGACGGTTCGACGCGGATCGGCATCGTCGTCGCTCGGGAGGAGCGCCCGGTCGAGACCGGTGAGGAGCGTGCGGTGAAACACCGCATTCAGCTCAAGACCGGCAACCGCGAGCTCACCGGGGCGGATTTCTCATGGGTCGACGAGAGCGAGATCGTCGGCCGCTCCAACCCCGGCGATCTGGTGCGGGTGGTGCGCACGGAGTACGGCGATGCCTTCGGGCGCATCACCGCGGCCGTGGCGGCCGACGGACACTCACTGGATGCGACCTCCGAGGCCGAGATCGGCGAGTTTCTGGAGCAGGGAGATGCGTGGCGGCGCGAGCGGAAGCGGCTGGAAAAGGAGCGCGAGCACCTCCGGAGACCCCTTTCCGAACTCGAGGAGCGGCTCGATATGGCGGAACGTTCGGCGCGGGCCGCGACTCCGGAGGGCATCGCCGATCGGCCGAACTCGAGGCCGGCCGTGGAGCGGACGGCGAACCAGCTCTCCCAACAGCTCGATGCGCTCCAGCTCGAGATCGACGACCTCGGTCGGCTGATGCGCGAAGCCCGGTTGGTGCTGGGTTCGGGGGCGGAGACCATCGAGGTGCCACTGGGCAACGTTCTCGAGGTCCGGTGGCCCAATCGACCGGGGTTCACGCGTCGCGCTGCCCAGGCGGTACGTGAAGGCGTACTCTTCCTTTTCACTGAACCGCGAGAGGCCAACACCGAGGGCGGCGTTTTTCCCGCCCTCTTCGGAACAGTGCTGTTGGTCCTCCTGATGAGCGTGGCGGTGGTGCCTCTGGGGGTGGTGACGGCGGTCTACATGACCGAGTACGCGCGCCCGGGGATCCTCCTGCGTCTGGCCAACCAGGCCGTCAACAATCTCGCTGGGGTGCCCTCCATCGTTTTCGGGATGTTCGGCCTCGCGTTCTTCGTCTACGAGGTGGGCGGCGCCGTCGACACCGCGTTCTTCGCCGACCGGTTGCCGACACCGACCTTCGGTACGGGGGGCTTGTTGTGGGCGTCGCTGACTCTCGCCATCATGACGGTCCCGGTGGTGGTGGTGGCCACCCGCGAAGGGCTTGATGGCGGTGCCCCAGAGCTGGCGCGACGGCTCGCTGGCCCTCGGCGCCACCCGCTGGCAGACCCTCAAGAAGATCATCCTGCCGGCGGCCATGCCGGGCATCCTCACCGGTCTGATTCTGGCGGTCAGCCGGGCCGCCGGCGAGGTGGCGCCGCTGATGCTCACCGGCGCGGTCAAGCTGGCGCCGAGCCTGCCGGTGGACGGCGTGCCGCCCTTCTTGCACCTGCAGCGGAAATTCATGCACCTCGGCTTTCACATCTACGATGTGTCCATGCAGTCGCCCAACGTCGAGGCTGCCAAACCCATGGCCTTCGCGACCACCCTGGTGTTGCTCGCCCTGGTGGTGCTCTTGAACCTGACGGCAATTATCGTGCGTCGTCGCCTGCGGCGAGCGTACAGAGGACAGGTTGTGTAATGGAAACTCCACAGCATTCGATCGAAAGCAACGGCAACAGGTCGGGCCCGGGGACGACCGTCTCGGTCGTGCCATCCAACTCGCGGGCGGAGGAGTATTCGACCTCGGACAACGCTCTCGAGACCCGGGGCCTCCACCTCTGGTACGGCGAGACGCACGCCCTCAAGGGCATCGACCTCGGCATGCCGGCGCGCCGGATCACCGCCCTGATCGGTCCCTCGGGGTGCGGCAAATCGACCTACCTCCGCTGCTTCAACCGGATGAACGACATGATCGAGGGCGTCCGGGTCGAGGGCCGGGTCAGGGTGGAGGGGGTCGACATCTTCAGCCCGGACATCGACCTCGAGAGCCTCCGAAAGCGCGTGGGGATGGTCTTCCAGAAGTCCAACCCCTTTCCGATGTCGATCCGCGAGAACATCAGCTACGGCCCCCGCATGACCGGCGTGCGCGGCCGCGGTCGTCTCGACGACCTGGTGGAAAAATCTCTCCGCCAGGCCGACCTCTGGGAGGAGGTCCGGGACCGGCTCGACAACTCCGCTCTCGATCTCTCCGGCGGCCAGCAGCAGCGGCTGTGCATCGCCCGCGCCCTCGCCAACGAGCCGGATATCCTGCTCCTCGACGAACCGGCGTCGGCCCTCGACCCGATCTCCACCGCCAAAATCGAGGAGACCCTGCTCCAGCTCAAACAGAACTACACGATTGTCATCGTCACCCACAATCTGCAGCAGGCGGCGCGGATCGCCGACCTCACGGCCTTCTTCATGCTCGGCGAACTGGTCGAGGTCGACGACACCACCACCATGTTCACCAACCCGAAGCAGAGAATCACCGAGGAGTACATCACCGGACGATTCGGTTGATGAAGATGTACTTTGAGCTAAGCTCCTAGGAGACCACAGATGCACCGGCAATTCGAAATAGAGCTCGACGAAATCAAACGCACCATCCTGTTGATGGCGGGATTGGTCGAAAAATGTCTCGACGACGTCGCCGCGGCGCTCACCGACCAGGACATCGAACTCGCTGAGCAGGTCATCGCCATGGACGAGGAGATCGACCAGCTGCGAGGTCGAGATCGACCGTCTGGCGACCGAGTTCATCGCCCGCCACCAGCCCACCGCCACCGACCTCCGTTTCGTCATCGTCGCCATCAAGCTCGGCCCTGAACTCGAACGCATCGCCGACAATGCGGTCAACATGGCGGAGCGGATCCTCCACCTCTCCAAGTACCCTCTGGTCAAACCCCTGATCGACCTGCCGCGGATGCTCGGTCTCGCGCACGCCATGGTCTCCGACGCCATCGCAGCCTACGTGGCGCGCGACGGCAGGGCGGCGCGCGACGTCATCCGCCGCGACGACGAGGTGGACGCCCTGTATCTGCAGATCTTCCGCGAGCTCCTGAGTTACATGATCGAGGACCCCAAGACGATCTCACGGGCGATCGACCTCATTTTCATCGCGCGCTATGTGGAACGGGTCGCCGACCAGGCCACCAACATCGCCGAGGAAGTGGTCTACCTGGTCGAGGCGAAACCCATCCGCCACGTCTACCCCGTGCCCGAGAGCGTGTGAGATGGTTCGCGAACGCCTCACCCTCGTCGAAGACGATCCGGATCTCGCGGCGTCTTTGACCCTGGCGCTCGAACGCGACGGCTTCGAGGTCTCGCGCTTCGCCACCGGCCGCGAAGGCCTCGAGGGCATTCTCGAAAGCCCGCCCGATCTGGTGTTGCTCGACCTCAACCTCCCCGACCTCGACGGGCTCGGTGTGTGCCGGGAGATCCGGGGCACCACGGCGGTGTCCGATCTGCCGATCATCATTCTGACCGCGCGGGTGACGGAGAGCGATCGCGTCCTCGGGCTCGATCTCGGGGCCGACGACTACATCACCAAGCCGTTCTCGCTGCGCGAGCTCAAGAGCCGCATCCGGGCCCTGCTGCGGCGGCGGAGTCTCGACGGCGGGGTGCCCGAGGACGAGTACGGGGACACGCGGCTCAACATCTCCCGCGGGGCGATGGAGGTCCTGCTCGACGGCCGGCCCGTCCGCCTCACCATGCGCGAGTTCGAGCTCTTGTGGTACCTGGTCATGACCCGCCCGCGCGTCGCCTCGCGCGAGAGCATTCTCGAGCGGGTGTGGGGGCTGTCGAGCGACGTCGAGACGCGAACGGTGGACGTCCACGTGCGGGCCCTGCGCAAAAAGCTCGGGTCCGAGGTCGTCGAGACCGTCATCGGTGCGGGTTATCGATTTCGCGGCTACCCATGAGACGCCGCCGCCACCTCCTGACCGCATTTCTCGCGGGGCTGCCGCTGTTGGTGGTCGTGCTGGTGCAGGCCGGGGAACCGGAGCCTCTTTTCATCCACGATGGTGGTGGTGCTGTGGGCGGGTGCGGTGCTGATCCTCGAGACCGTGACCTGGCGGATGCTGGCGGCGCCGGTGCGCGAGATCATGCGCGACCTCGGCGTCGACACCGCGCACGAGGCTCACGGGGCGCTGCAGAGTCTGCGGTCCGGCGCCGCCAGCTGCGAATCCGAGCGAGCGGAGACGAAGTCGCTGCTCGAGGACCTCACATCGAGCCTCGGCGATGGCCTGTTGGTGGTTTCATCGGGGCTCGAAATCCGTTTGATCAACCGGGTGGCGCGGCGCTTCTGCGGCGTCGAAACGGTCGCGCTCGGAACCCACCTGTTGGAGATCCTCCGCAACCCGGGCGCGGTCCGGGCGGTGGAGAGTGCGGTTGCGGGCGAGGCCACTGACGCGGTGATCATCGAAAACCGCCGCGGTCTGTGGGAGGTCCACGCCTTTCCGGTTCGCGGCGGCGGGGCGGTCGTGCTGCTCACCGACGTGGGGCTGGTCCGCCGCGCCGCCGAACTGCGCCAGCGCTTCGTCCAGGACCTCTCACACGAGCTGCGCTCGCCGCTGACCGTGCTGCGGACGACGGTGGAGGCGCTCGAGGACGAACTCGATCCGCGCCTCGCCGCGATGCTCGTCCACCAGGTGGAACGTCTCGACCGTCTCACCGTGGAGCTGTATGACCTCGCAACCATCGAGGCCGGCCAGATGGAGCTGCAGCTCGAGAACCTGCCGGTCGCGAGCACGGTGGAGGAGGTGGTGAGGGACCTGCGGCCGGAGGCCGAGCGGGCGGGGGTGAACGTCCGAGTCGACGCCGACGACGACCTCAGGTGTTGGTGCGACCGGCGCGGGCTCTACCGGATCCTGCGCAACCTGGTCGACAACGCCGTCAAGTACAACCACCGCGGCGGGTGGGTCGAGATCAGGGCCTATGGCGATGAGGGTGTTCCCGTGTTCGAGGTCGAGGACAACGGCGAGGGCATCCCGGCGGCCGAGCTCAAGGCCGTGTTGCAGCGCTTCTACCGCGTCGATCGTGCACGGACGCCGGGCGACGGTGGTCTCGGTCTCGGTCTGGCCATCGTCAAGCACATGGTGCAGGCCCTCGGCGGCAGCCTCGATCTCGATTCGCGGGAGGGCGTCGGCACCACGGTGACCGTGCGGTTCCTGCCGCCGCCACTAGGCGAAGGCCCGTGATCACTCGTCGTCGGTCAGGTTTCCCAGGTCGTCCTCACGGAATCCGATGCGGTCGAAGGGGTTGACGACGCTCGAGGCGATGTTCATGAGGTGGGCCGAGATCCGCTTCAAGAACCTGACGTAGAGGGCCGTGCTCACCGCCTCGCTGCACACCAGGTCGGGGTTGGCGCGCACGATGAGGGCGTTGAGGATGGCGTCGGCGCGGCGGGCGATCCACCAGTGCTCCGACATGACCTCCTTGGCCTTGGCCTCGTCGCCCTTCGGCAGCGCCTCGATGAGCAGGGAGAACATCGTCTTGACCGTGGTCTCGATCTTGCGGACATCGGGCTCGAGGCTGCCGCAGTCGAGCTTGCCGGGGTGGCGCAGGGCGAGATCGACGATGTTCTTGGTCAGATCGCCGATGCGTTCGATGTCGATGACGATGCTGACCAGGGCGAGCCCGGCGGCGATGCTCTTGCTCGAGGACAAAGCCAGGTGGGTCAGGACCTTGCGCCGGACCTCGCGCTCGTAGGCGTTGATCATCTGGTCCTTGGCGTAGATGTCGAGCTCGATCCGCGCGTCGTCGTGCTCGCGCAGCGAGCTCGAAGCCGCGAGGAACATCTCGCGGTCCTCACGCAGCATCTCGAGCGACCGGTCGTAGGCCTGCTGGAGCATGTTTTCCTTGCGGAACAATTCGAAAAATTGCTTGAACATCATTCACCTCAGGATCAGGATCGCGCTCAGGGGCAGAGCGTAGAAGCACACCAGGATATAGGCGATGGCCAACCACCGGTGGGAGGCCGCGACGACCGCGAAACGCCGTGCGAGATTCAGGGGAATCCGCCGAATCGCCGGAATCGGCCAGATCAACGCGATCCCGCAGATATTGAAGAGCAGGTGGGCGAAGGCAACCGTGACCGCGCTGACCTCGCCGACGGCGAGCGCCGCGAGTATGGCCGTGATGGTGGTGCCGATGTTGGCGCCCAGGGTATAGGGGAAGATCTGAATCAGGCTGAGGATCCCGGCGCCGGCGAGCGGAACGGCGAGCGAGGTCGTGATGCTCGAGGACTGCACGAGAACGGTGATCAGCAGTCCGAAGATCATGGCGCGGCCGGCGTTGGCGAACAACGTGCTGTCGAAGAACGACTCGACGCGCCCGATCACCAGGGCCTTGAGCAAAACCACCAGGTAGCGAAGCGAGGAGAACATGATGACGAGGGCGAAGATCAACATCAGCCAGGGGTGGCCCTCGAGGGCGTTGGCTGCGGCCTTCACGGCCGGACCGGTGAGCATTTTCAGGGGGCTTGCGAAGGTCAGACCGCCGACTTCGGCGAAGAGTTCGGCCAGACGTGACGACAAGACCCCCAGAAAATTCGTCGTCACCTGCAGCGGAAAGAGCATGACGACCGCGAAGATGTTGAAGAAGTCGTGGATGGTCGAGGCGGCGAAGGCCCGCTCGAACTCGCGTCCCGGGCCGATGTGACCGAGGCTGACGAGGGTGTTGGTGACGGAGGTGCCGATGTTGGCGCCCATGACGATCGGGATGGCGGTCTCGATGGGCATGCTGCCGCCGCCGACCATGGCCACGACCAACGAGGTGGTCGTCGACGACGATTGGACGAGGGTGGTTGCCAGGATGCCGACGAAGAGACCCAGCAAGGGATCGGACGCGCTCTCGATGAGGTTGCCGACAATGCCCCCCGAAAACATCTTGAACGCCTTGCCGAGCATCCCGATGCTGACGAGAAAACCGTACAGGAGGAGAAGGAGGGTGATGAGCCGGGGGGCAAGGTCACCCCACCTTGTGATCGTTGTTTCCGTCGGAGCCCCGCATGGATTCGGTTGGCGTCATCGCCCGAAGAATCTCCAAACCACCGGTCATCGACGACCTGTTGTGGCCACCGCATGGTAGCAGCCATTTTCCTTGGCGGGCGAGCCCTTCAGGCAGAGAGGCTGGAATCGGCGGTGCGGCCTTCCCCGTTCTCCTGGCCTGGTCTGAACGGGTCGTCAAAGACCGACAGCAGACTCTGCGTCTGTTCGGCGATCTTGAGACAGTCCCACGCCAGCGAGTAGGACAGGATGCTCAATCGGGTCTTCGACGAGTTGTCCTGGATGCGACGGATTTGATTGTGATCGAACTCCTCGACCAGCCGGCGGAGCTCCGCGGTGAGGTCGGAAATCGATTCAACATTCGGTTTGGCCTTGTGGGACATCGCCTCCGATGTCCGATCGAGGATCTCGAAGACGATGTGCGCCATGCGGTCGAGTTCCTCGATCTGGCTCGGCAGCAGACCCGAGTGCTGGTTGACGACGTGAACGTAGGCCCGCATGACGACGTCGCGGACGCTCTCGCTCATCTCCTGGAGCGAACTGATGGTCTTTGCGAACCTCGCGGTCTCGGCGGTCGTGTTCTGGCGGCTGAGCAGACGGAGGACCTTGAAGATGTTGGCGGCGATGATGTTGGACCACCGCTGGAGCTCGCGCTGCCGCTCGCGGGCGGCCTTGATGGTCGGACGGTCGAGGGTGAAGAGGCCCCTGAACGCGGTGTCCAGAATTCCGCGGACCTCGTGCAGGAAGATCGAGGCGTGTTCGAAGGTGGTGCGGGCCGCCGCCTGGGCGTCGGTGATCTTGCGCAGGTTGAAGACGTCGAGGGCCTTCTCCTCCTTCTCGCGAACCTTGTGGAGGCGGTGGGTGCCCATCAGCAGGGCGACAGCGAGGATCCCGATGGCAATCACCGCCAGGACGCCGCCGAAGTGGATGGCGACCGCGAAGACCGCCGCCACCGTAAAGGCCATCATGGCGGTGAAGAACCAGCCGCCGATCACCGCCAGCACCCCGCTGACCCGATAAACGGCGCTCTCGCGGCCCCACGCCTGGTCCGAAAACGAGGTGCCCATGGCCACCATGAAGGTCACGTAGGTTGTCGACAAGGGCAGTTTCAGGGACGTTGCCAGCGAGATCAGGGCACTCGCGACCATCAGGTTGACCGCGGCGCGCACCATGTCGAACGAGGGCACGGTGCCGTCGGCTGCCGGCGCGGGTCGATACTGCGACCGGTCGAGACGGTGGTTCGCCCACTTGCGGATCGGACGCGGGGCGACGCGCGAGGCGATCTCGAAGATCGAGGACACCAGCCGCACGATCGCGCGGGACAGCGCCGTGGATTCGAACCGCTCGTAGCCCTCCTCCTGGCGGCCGAGCCGGACCTCGGTGCGGGTCACGGTGCGCGCCTTGCGGGAGACCCACAGGGTGACGACCATGATGACACCGGCCATCAGGAGAAAGAGGGTATTGGAGTGAACCGGTTTGGTCAGCGCCTCCATGGTCGCCGTCAGCGGGTTGGCGGTGGCGTTGGCCACGATGTAGGCGCTGAGACCGGCGAGGGGAACCCCGATGAAGTTGACGAGGTCGTTGGCGGCGAAGGCCATGGCGAGAGCAAAGGTGCCGACCAGCACTACGACCTTGAGGGCGTTGACACGCGCCACCATTGCCAGGAACTGGAGGAGGATGGCGGACACCACGAACGAGCCGATCAGGATGGTCGCGGTATGGGTCTTGATCCACCCCAGGGTCTCCGGGGTGATGAAGGAGGCGCCCTTGGCGCCCTTGATGAGGATGAAGTAGGTGATGGCCGCCAGCGCCGCGCCGCCCCACAAAGCGCCGTACCTCTTGAGCCGCTTTTCGAAATCGAAGGTGAACAGTAGGCGGGTGGCGATCTGGACGATGGCGCCGACCACGAACGCGATCACGATCGACAACAGAATCCCGGAAATGATGGCCAGCGCCTTGCTGGTGTTGATGTAGGTGACTACGTCGGCAATGCTAGCCCCGGCCTGGGCGATCTTGAGGAGAGAGACGGCGACCGCTGCGCCGAGCAGTTCGAAAACGATCGACACCGTGGTCGAGGTCGGCAGCCCGAAGGTGTTGTAGAGATCCAGAAGAATGATGTCGGTGAGCATGACGGCGAGAAAAATCGTCATCAACTCGGGCATGGTGAAGAACTGGGGGTTGAAGATGCCCTTGCGCGCCACCTCCATCATGCCGCTCGAAAAGGTGACGCCGGCCAGCATGCCGAGGCTGGCGATGATCATGATGACCTGACGCGGGGCCACTTTCGAACCGATCGACGAGTTGAGGAAGTTGACCGCGTCATTGCTGACGCCGACGACGAGATCGGAGATGGCGAGGGCAAACAGGACGACGATTGCGAACTCGAACATGGTCACCTCGATCTATAGAGTGGCGCGACCCCAGTTTGTCGGAGCCCAACGCCGCGATTCTACAAGGTTCGGGTCAGACCTGTCGCCCCGCGGCGTTCGACACCAAATATTTCGCCGGATCGCGTTATTTGCTAGGCTCTCACGGTGAGGATCATCGTCAATCCGGCGGCGGCGGGCGGCCGTCTGGGTCGTGAGTGGCCAGAAATTGAGAAAAGACTGGCCGGCTGGGGGCTGGGCGCGGAGACGGTCCACACCGAGGCCCCCGGACACGCGACCGAACTGGCGTTGTCGGCCGCGAGCGACGGAGTGGAGCGGCTCGTGGTCGCGGGCGGCGACGGCACGGTGTGCGAGGCGGTGGAGGGGCTGCACCGCGCCGGGCGGGGAGAGCTGGCCGATACTGCCGCTGGGCACTGGTAACGACGGTGCCCGAACCCTTGGTGTGCCGCTCGGCCTCGAGGACGCCGCACGGGCGGCCCTGAACGGCCATACGCGCTCCGTCGATCTGATCCGGGTCGGCGACCGGGTGGTATTCAACGCCATCGGTGTTGGGCTGACCGGCGACATCAATGACCGCGCCGCCGATATCAAGTGGATGCGCGGGATCGCCGTCTACCTCCTGGCCGCTGCTGTCGTCCCTTCTTCGTTACCGCATGCAGAGGGTGCGGGTCGTGACCGATGCACCAGAACTACGAGGGAACGATGCTGATCCTCGCGGTCCACGGCGGGCCGACCACCGGCGGTGGATTTCGCGCTGACGCCGGCGGCGGTGACCGGACGACGGCCTGCTCGATGCCTGTCTGGTGCCCGATGTCGGTGTCGCGGGACGGCTCATACGCCTCGTTTCAGCCATGAAAGGCACGCTCGGACACAAGACCGGCACCCTCGAGCTGCAGGCGCCGTGGCTCGAGCTGTATTTCGACCGGCAGTTGCCGGCCCACCTCGATGGCAATTCGGTGACGCTGGAGCCGCCGATGGTGCGTTTCGAGGTCTTGCCCGGCGCGCTGAAAGTCGTCGTCCCGGCGGAGTGATCCAGGAGAAACCGCAGATGACGCGGATTGACGCAGATCCATTGCACCGTCGCAACCACGAAGACACCAAGGCACAAAGTCGGGGTCAGCAGAGGCCACGGCCCGGAAGTGACGGCGGAACCGCGCGCCGCGCCTGCGGCGCGCCGGTTCCGCCTCGCCGAGTTGGCTTCGTAGGGTGGGCTTCAGCCCACCATCAGAGTCGTTCACGTGTGGGACGAACCCAGGAGACCCGATGCGATCCTGAAGGTGGGCCGAGGCCCACCCTACCGCCGGACAGGCCTTGGGTTGGATCGAACCTGCGGAAACGAGGCGCGTGCAGGCCTGGCCACAGAGTGTCACATCATGTGGCGTGCTGGTCCTCTGGGAAGATGCGGACAGTCAGCGTGCGGCGGAGGTGCCATTTTCAACATTGTTGGATACTCGAATATCCACGCCGGTAAGCTGGCGCGGGCAAACAATGTTGAAGGTGGCTCCTCTCGAGGATGCAAGCAGAGAAACGCGGTCTACTGCAGACTGTCAACCACGGCCGCGCCGCGCGTCGTCGTACTACCATGTTGCGAGCTGGAGCTATGGATCCCTCTCGAATCGATCTTTCCGTCGAAGACGACGGGCTCGTCATGCGGGCGCGCAACGGCGACCACGAGGCCTTCGGCGAGCTTGTCACGCGCCACCAACGGCGGGTGTGGATGGTGTGCCGCCAGTACGTTGGTGTCGACGAGGCCGATGCTGTGGCTCAGGACAGCCTCCTCAAGGCGTTTTCAGGGATTCGAAAATTCGACGGCCGGGCGGCCTTCTCCACCTGGTTGACCCGAATCGCGATCAACAGCTGTCTCGATCAGCTCCGCCGCCGTCGTCGTGAGGGCGTGGTCGAGGAGCCGGCCGACGACGAAGAGAAGAGTGGGCTCGTCGTCCAGGTGGCCGACGACCGGGCGGGGCCGGAGGATCGCAGCATGCAGAAACAGGCGATGGCATCGCTCGACGCCCGGGAACGAGACCTGCCGCCGCGGCAGCGGGAGATCTTTCGCCTGCGCTTTTATGCGGAGATGGAGCTCGAGGAGATCGCCGATGCCCTCGGCGTCCACGTGGGTACGGTCAAGACGCAGCTGCACCGGGCGGTGCACCGACTGCGCGAGGAGTTGGGAGCCTATCAGATGAACACGCATTTGACGGATGATGATTTTGCGGCTGCCGTCGCAGGTCTCGATGTCGATTCACAGGCGGCGGAGCACCTGTCGTCCTGCGTGAGTTGCCGCCAGGAGGTGGCCGAGCTGCGGCGGTCGATCGCCGAACGCCGCCAGGACATGGAGGCGGAGTCCCCGGACTGGCAGCGGCAGAGGCACGAGGTCATGGCGCGTCTGGTGGATCGGCCGTCGTCCCGCCTCGCCCCCACGCGACGGTGGTTCCGTCCGCTCCTGGCTGCGGCCGCCGTGTTGGTGGTGGCGGTGGGGTTGGGTTGTTGATGCCGCCCGGGGCGGCGACTCCGCCGCCAACAGACGACCTGGCGATCGAGCAGATCCTGGCCGAGGTGGACGCGGTGCTGGCCGACGACTCGCTGCCGGGCTTCGAGTCCATCGACCCCGGAGTCGACGACCCTGCGAGCATTTTCGAAAACGGTACATCATGAACGGGCGGAACTGGAGATGATCATGAAGAAGTGGCTGATCACCTGTGCATTACTGGCTGCAGTCCTGCCGCTGGCGGCGCAAGAGTTCGAGCTTCCGCCGGGCAAGTGGTGGGAAGACCAGCGTCTTGCCGATCGGGTCGGGCTCAGCGCCGAACAGCAGCAACAGATCCGCGACCTCGTCTACGAGGGCGCCCGCCGGATGATCGATCTCAAGGCAGCCGTCGATCTCGCCGGTCTCGACCTCGCCGAAGTGGTCAACAGCAGCGACTTCGATCCGAAGGCGGTGAGGGACAGCTATGCCGCATTTCAGAGCGCCCGAAAGAAACTGGAGAACGAGCGCTTCGAAATGTTGCTCGATGTGCGGCAGGTGCTGACCACTGAGCAGTGGCAGAAGCTCCAGGAGCTGAAACGTCGCATGCAGCAGATGCGGCAGCAACGGCGCCCCGGCGAGAGACCACAGGGCGAGAGACCGCCCGGGGGCGGGTTTTAAGGTTTGAGCGCGCTTCCCGCGAGGAGCCACCCTTGGCATTGTTTGCCCGAAGCAATCCCGACCGACCGGAACAATGGGGAATCAAACAATGCGAAGGGTGAGAATCCTCTAGAAGGCTCCCCCTTCGACGAGCGGTTACGCTCGTCGTTGGGAAAACAAAATCCTGCTGTGGATAGCAGCGGGAGAAGGAGGAGCCAATGGCACTGTACTGCGGGATCGATCTTCACTCAAGGGACTGCTGGCTTGCGATCCTGGACGAGAAGCTGAAGGTCGTCCAAGAGACAAAGGTCGGCAACGATTTGGAGGCGCTACTCCAGGTCCTCGAGCCGTATCGGGAGGACCTGGAGGGAGTCGCGGTCGAGTCGACCTTCAACTGGTACTGGTTGGTGGACGGGCTCGAAGAGGCTGGGTATCAAATGCACCTGGTCAACACGTGGGCGGTGAAGCAGTGGGAGGGTTTGAAGTACACCGACGACCGACACGACGCGCGGTGGCTGGCACATCTGCTGTCGCTGGGGATCCTGCCCGGAGGGCTACATCTATCCGAAACAGGAGCGATCGGTGCGAGACCTGCTGAGGCGACGAGCCTTTCTGGTGAGGAAGCGGACATCGTTTCTGCTGGCGATGCGGGGAGCCTTCGAGTGCCGCACCGGCATGCGGACAACGTCCAACAGACGTCAAGCAGTGGACAGCCGAGGAGTCGAGTCGTATCTGGATGACCCAATCGAGGCATTGGGAATCACCTGTCTGCTCGAGCCGATGAAGGCCTGGATGACCAGATCCGGATTATCGAGAAGGAAGCGCTGACCCGGGCGAGACTGAGAGACGAGTTTGCTCCGTTGCTGACGGTATGGGGAATCGGCAAGGTCCTCGCGACTCACGATGATGTACGAGGTCGGCGAGATCGCAGCGATTCAAAAAGGTGGGAAACTTCGCCTCGTACTGCCGGCTGGTCAAGACAGCCCGGCTGAGCGCCGGCAAGCGCAAGGGATCGGGCAACGCGCGAAACGGAAACCCCTACCTGTCGTGGGCGTTTTCAGAAGCAGCGCACTTCGCGGTCCGTTACCACCCAGAAGCGAAGAAGTACTTTCAGCGAAAGAGGTCGAAGACCAACGGCATCATCGCCATCCGGGCGGTGGCCCACAAGCTCGCACGGGCGGCCTACTACGTCATGAAGGACCAGGTCGACTTCGACCCGGAAAAGGCATTCGGGTAATCAGATGCGCCGGGGTAGGAGCCAGATCAGGTGCTGGAGAAACCAGAAAAGGGTGAGTGGACCTGCCCCGGCGCGCATCATCTGGCGATCAGACTGCGCGTCGGCCGTGAGCCAGGAGGTGATGGCATCCCCAGGGAAAGCCCAAAGCCTGTGACATTCCAAATTCATGGACTCGGCCGGCTGAGCTCGAGGACTTTCTGGGGCGCCTGGTGGCGCCAGGGGCAGAGGAACTCGTACGGAGATCCTCATCGCCTTGATCCTGATGGGTGGCTGGTGCGGTCTCAGACCGACACTTCAATCAACGAGAGTCCGGCCGCGGAGTGAGGATCGTTAGATGACGTCTTGTCCTGCCGTTTCTGGAAATGGCTATGGAATCTGCGGAGGGCTGCTTCGCACCTCACCGCAGATCCCACAGCCACGACTACGACGG
>CAVQQV010000062.1:0-25323 GCA_963714885.1 Candidatus Sulfomarinibacteraceae bacterium
GACAACCACGACGGTCCCCCATTACCCTCACTCGGTCCGGGTGGGCCGGGACGGACGCATTTACTTCGTCGAGGCCGATGGAACTTCGCCGATGGGCGGCGGAGATCTCGCGTACGTCACCCTGCGCCGCCCGCTCCACAGCCGAATGTCGCTTTCGGTGGCGGGCGACGGGTCCTACCTCGACCCCCTGCCGCTCGCCGACGGCGGGTTGCTGGCTTCGTATCGTCCGCCGGGGCGCGATGCGGTCTACGCTCTTTACAGGATCGATCCGGCCACCGGAGACCGCCTCGACCCGGTTCACGGCCACCCCGGGCTCGACGTACTCGACGCCCAGGAGCTCGCACCTCATCCGAGAGTCAAGGGCCGGTCGTCGGTGGTGGACACCTCGAAGAAGACCGGGGTCTTCTATTGCATCAGTTCGCACCTCAGCGACCGGCCGGGGCTCGAGCGCCTGCAAGACCGGCGCCGCCGCGACCCTGCGGGTCGTCGAGGGCGTCGCACCGGATCCGACAGTCCATGCACCGCGGTGGCGTCAACGGACCCTGGGCGACGTGCCTCTCGAAGAGGATGGATCGTTTCACGTCGAGGTCCCGGCCGGGGTGCCGCTCCGCTTCGAGCTCCTCGACGATCGGGGAGCGACGGTTGCCGCACAGGACTCGTGGACCTGGGTCATGCCCGGCGAGTCGCGAGGTTGCATCGGCTGCCACGAGGACCGCGAAATGGCGGCGCCGAACGTGCTCGCCGAGGCCGTCGTGAAACCGGCCGTGAGACCCGGTCAGCCCGGCGAGGAGAAAGAACCATGAGAGTGGTTCGGCGCCGGTTGCTGCTGATGACACTCGCGGTGGCCCTGGCGGTGCCGGCGTTCGCCGGCGACGAGCCGGCGCTGCCTCGGTTCGTGGACATCACGGGCGAAGCCGGCATCAGTTTCGTCCACTCCTTCGGCGACGAGGAGCTTTCGAACATCGTCGAGTCCACCGGGGCGGGCTGCGTCTTCTTCGACTTCGACGACGACGGCGACCTCGACATCTATCTGGTCAACGGCAGCTACCTCGAGACTTCAGCTACGTGCGCGGCCGCCACCTCGCGGGCAAGCTGAAGAACGCCCTCTACCGCAACAACGGCGACGGCACCTTCACCGATGTCACCGACGCGGCCGGCGTCGGCGACCCGGGCTTCGGCATGGCGGCGGTGGCTGCCGACTACGACAACGACGGCGACCGCGATCTCTTCGTCACCAACTACGACCGGGACACGCTCTACCGCAACGACGGCGACGGCACCTTCACCGATGTCACCGAAAAGGCCGGGGTCGGCAGCGAGCTGTGGAGCGTCGGCGCGTCCTTCTTCGACTCCGACCGCGACGGGCTGCTCGATCTCTACGTCGGCGGCTATCTGGTCTTCGATCCCGAATACCGGAACTACTTCGCCGCCGAGGCCTTCCCGGGACCGCTGGCCTACCGCGGACAGAAGGACATCCTCTATCACAACAACGGCGACGGCACCTTCACAGACGTCGACCGCAGAGGCCGGGGTCGGCACCGCCGACGGACGGGCGATGGGAGTGTCGGCCGGCGATATCGACGACGACGGCGACCAGGACATCTTCGTCGCCAACGACGGCATGGAGAACTTATCTCTACCGCAACCGGGGCGACGGCACCTTCGAAAATATCGCGCTGCGCACCGGCACCGCCTTCGGCCAGAACGGCGAGGCCACCTCGGCCATGGGCCCCGAGTTCGGCGATTTCGACGGCGACGGTCTGGTCGATCTCTTGGTGCCCGACATGCGCTACGGCTGCCTGTACCGCAACACGGGCGACGGCTTTTTCGAAGAAAAGAGCGCCGAGGCCGGGTTGGCGGCGGTGCTCGGCCAGTACACGAGCTGGTCGGGCAATTTCTTCGACTTCGACAACGACGGGGTGCTCGACATCTTCATCGTCAACGGCGATGCGCACCACCTCGAGCCCGAGGAGGACATCCTTGTTCCGCGGCGTCGGTGGTGGTCGATTCGCGGACGTGTCGTCATCGAGCGGCGCGGCGCTCGAGGTCAAGGGCGTGGGCCGTGGTTCGGCGGTCGGCGACATCGACAACGACGGCGACCTCGACCTGTTGGTGCTCAACCTCAACGGCCCGGCGCGCCTGCTGCGCAACGACGGCGGCAACCGCGGCAACTGGCTCATGGTCCGCACTATCGGCACGGACAGTAACCGCGACGGCATCGGCGCGCGCATCCGGGTGACGGCCGGGGGCGTCACCCAGCTCCGCGATATCCGCTCGAGCTCCGGCTACCTCAGCCAGAGCGACCCGCGGGCACACTTCGGACTCGGGTCCGCAAAGACCGTCGACCAGGTGGAAATCCGTTGGCCGAGCGGGCGCGTCTCGACGATCCAGAACGTCAAGGCCAACCAGATCCTCACCGTGACCGAACCGGCGGAGAAAGCAAAGTGAGAGGCCGCATTCTCGCGGTGCTCCTCGTCGCGTTCACGAGCACCATCGGCGAGTCGGGTCCGGAGCGCGTGTTCGTGGGCGCGAGGGTGTGCGCCCGATGCCACCACGAAACCGACCGCGACCAGTTCAGCCGCTGGTATCGGTCGCCGCACGCAAGCGCCTGGACGGACCTCGCGCTGCCAGAGTCGGCGGAGATCGCGCGCCTGTCAGGGATCGACGAGGACCCCTTCGAAAGCCCGATCTGCCTCGGCTGCCATGCCACCGCCGCCGATACCGAGCCGTGGCAGCGCGATCCGACCTTCGCCATCGAGGACGGTGTCCAGTGCGAGCTCTGCCACGGGCCCGGCAGCGTCCACGTGGCGGACGCGATCGCGGCCGGCTCCGCGGCCACTGCGATGAACGGGCTCGAACGGCCCGGGCCGCGGCTGTGCATGGTCTGCCACAAGCCGAAGGGATCGCACACTTCGGTCCTCGATGTCCAACCGTTCGAGATCGAGGACGCAATGGCCCGCATCGCCCACCCGGGTCGCGGCGGCCCTTCGCCGGAGTCCGTGGTGAATGAGGAGGGCGCCGTACCTCCCCACACCGTGACCGAGGCGGGGTGCACCACCTGCCACGACCAGCGGAGTTTCGGGAAGCGCGTCGACCCCCGATCGGCAATCCCGACGGCCGCTCTCCGGCAGGCCGATGTGGCCTCGGCGCCGCTCTACAAGACGCCCTTCAACCTGGTGGTCAGCCGAGACGGGCGGCGGCTGTTCGTCGTCTGCGAGGCGTCGGACAGCGTGGTGGTGGTGGAAACCGCGACCCGCGCGATGGTGGCCGAGATCGCGGTCGGCAATCTGCCGCACGGAATCTGCCTTTCGCCGGACGGCCATACCGCCTACGTCAGCAACCGCGGCGACGACACCGTGTCGATCATCGACCTGGCGGCGATGGCGGTAGTGGAGACCATCGCGGTCGGAGACGAGCCGCACGGCGTGGTCACCGATGTCGAAGGCCGAACCCTCTACGTGGCCAACGCCGGCTCCTCGGATGTTTCGGTGGTCGACCTGGAAAGCCGACGTGAGATCAAACGGCTGTCGGCCGCCCGCGGCGCCTGGGGCGTGAGCCTTTCGCCCGACGGTAGACGCAGGTGTACGTCACCGCGAACCTCTCCCACTTCGTGCCCTTCCGAACGCCGTCACGGTCCGAGGTGACCGTCATCGACACCGCCCGACAGGTTGTCGACAACCGCGTCATGATCCCCGAGGCCAATCTGGTCCAGGGGGTGGACGTGGCGCCGGGCGGCGACTTCGCGCTGGTGACCTTGATCCGGACCAAGAACCTGGTGCCGATGACCCGGGTTCTCCAGGGTTGGGTCATGACCAACGGCATCGGCATCCTGTGGCGCGACGGCCGGGTCGACCAGCTCCTGCTCGACGAGCCCGACAACTCCTTCGCCGACCCGACCGACGTGGTCATCACACCTGACGGACGATTCGCCTTCGTCAGCGGTGGCGGCGTCGACGAAGTTGCTGTCGTCGACCTCGATCGCATGCAGGCGGTGCTCGAGGCGGCGGATGAGAACGAGCGGCGCGAGCTGCTGCCCAACCATTTCGGGCGTGACCACCGAGTTCGTTGAGCGGCGCATCCCGGTCGGGCGCAATCCGCGAGGGCTCGCGGTCTCTCCCGACGGCCGTACCGTCTATGTGGCGGAGGCCCTCGACGACGCTGTGGCGGTGATCGACGTCGCGCGGCGGGAGAAGGTGGCGACCATCGATCTCGGCGGTCCCGAGGACATCACCCAGACCCGCAAGGGGGAACGCATCTTCCACTCGGCCGAGGTGACGTACGGCCGTCAGTTCTCGTGTCACTCCTGCCACCCGGACGGGGGCATCGACGCCATCACCTACGACATCGAGCCCGACGGCATCGGCGTCAACCCGGTCGACAACCGGACCCTGCGCGGCATCCTCGACACCGCGCCCTTCAAGTGGACCGGCAAGAACCCGACGCTTTCCCGCCAGTGCGGCCCGCGGCTGGCGGTCTTCTTCACCCGCATCGACCCCTTCACGCCCGATCAGGTGGTGGCGCTGGAGCGCTACATCTGCACCATCCCCCGCAACCCGAACCGGTATCGAGGCGTGGGCAGCGAGCTCACCCCGGCCCAGCGCCGCGGCAAGTCGGTCTTCGAGCGCACCTTCACCAACGGCGGCGCACCGATCCCGGTCGAAAAGCGCTGCAGCACCTGCCACCCGGCGCCCTATTTCACCAACCGTGAACAGGTGTTCGTGGGCGTGGGGTCCGAGCTCGACACCCACGATGTCTTCGACGTGCCCCACCTCAACAACATCTACGAGTCGGCGCCCTACCTCCACGACGGCCGTGCGGACACCCTCGAGGAAATCTGGACCCGGTTCAACCCGAAGGACGAGCACGGCGTCACCAACGACATGACCAAGGATCAGCTCAATGATCTCATCGAGTACCTCAAGACTCTGTAATTCGCTGCGCGAATTACGGCCAGGGACACGCGCTGCCGGCTTTGGTCGCGCTCCTCTTGTTGACGGTGATTGCCGGCTTGAGCGCCGAGGGCGACGAGCCGGGGTTCACGGGAGAGCCGTTCGTCTACACCCACTGGGAGACGTTCTACGCCGAGGAGGGTGGACTGCCCAACGATCACATCTTCGCCCTCACCGCCGACGGCGACCGGTTGTGGGTCGGCACCGAGGACGGACTCGCCCTCTACGAGGATGGGAAGTGGCGGTCGTGGCGGGAAAAAGACGGTCTGCCCTGGCGGGTGGTGAGTGCGATCGCGGTCAGCCCGAAGACCGGCGATGTCTGGGTCGGTCTCTTCGGCGGCGGGCTGGCCCGCTTTTCGGGCGGCCGCTTCGACCACTTCAACCAGTTCAACAGCGGTCTCGTCAACGACGTGGTCTACGGCGTGGCCGTCCTCGACGACACGGTGTGGGTGGCGACGACGGCGGGCATGAGCGCCCTCGATACGGTGACCGGCGAGTGGGAGATCTACACCGAAAAGAACGCACCGATGGAGGAGATCTGGTGCTACAACGTGGACGCCCGCGACGGCAAGGTCTTCGCCGCGGTGTGGGGCGGCGGGATCCTCGAGTGGGACGTCGCGACCAGACGCTGGAACGCCCATCGCGATCCCGACCGCGAAATGGAGATCGATCTCTATCGTGACGACGGGCTGATCCACATCATCACCACCTCGGCGTCCTATGTCGACAAGGTCTTGTGGGCCTCGACCTACTTCGGGCTCAGCCGCTACGACGGCCGCCACTGGCGCGGCTACATGGACCACGACAGCGGTCTCGCCAGCAACTTCATCAACCTCGCCAGGGGCCGCAGCGCCACCTCCTGCTACAACGCCACCGATCTCGGCCTGGCGGCGCTCGTGGACTTCGAAAGCGACACCTGGGTCGGCTATCGGCGCGACGGCGAGGACGCGAAAACCTGGACCGCCCACGTCAGCATCGGCAACGACGAGGAGCGGACGGTCGCCACCGACCTTGTCGCTGCCCAACCACTTCGTGATCACGGTCGAGTTCCAGGGCGACGACGTCTGGATCGGCACCGGACACGGCCTCGCCCGCGGGGTCGGAGATGGCTACTACGACGGGCTTGCGAAATCGGCAACGGAAACCCCTGAGGAGGCAGACCGATGAGAGGGGTCGTAGGGTTCATGTGGGCGGCGATTTTCACCCTGCCCTTTTGTGCGACCGCCGGTGACAATCCAGGCCCCACGCCGGTTCCGGGAGCAAAAACGCAGGTCTACGGCGACACTCCCCCCGAGTTCGCCCCCTACGGCAACTTTGTCGAGCCCTACAAGCGCTTCTTCCTCGAACCCGTCCCCTACCGCGGCTACGGCCGCGAGATTCCGGAAGCGGAGGGAGTTGACAGCGTCAAGATCGGATTCCTGGGCCCGATCGAGCCGACGGTCTCGGTGGCCACCGGCGGCGCCTCGCACGAGGAGCCGCTGGGTCGCAAGATGCTGGAGGGCGCTCAGCTCGCCGTCGAGCACGCCAATGCCGCGGGCGGCTTCCGCGGCGGCACCCCCTACGAACTCGTGGTCCGCAACGACAACGGTCTCTGGGGAGCGAGCGGGAACGAGATCGTGGACCTCGCCTACAACGAAAACGTGTGGGCCATCCTCGGCACCATCGACGGCGCCAACTCGCACATCGCCATCCGCGTCGCCCTCAAGGCCGAGGTGCCGATGATGAACACCGGCGATACCGACCCGACCTTCATCGAGACCAGCATCCCCTGGGTGTGCCGCAACATCACCGATGACCGCCAGATGAGCTATGCGTTGGCCGACTATGTCTTCGGCACCCTCGGTGTGACCCGGGTGGCGGCCCTGCGCGCCAACAACCGCTACGGGCGGGTCAGCATCGACGAGTTCCGCGATGCCGCGACCCGGCTGGGTCATCCGTTTGTGGCGGAGCTCAACTACCAACTCGGCGACACCGACTTCGCGCCCCAGCTCGAGGCCATCAAGGCGCTCGCACCGGAGGCGGTGATCACCTACGGCGACGCGATCGAGTCGGCGATGATTCTCGAACAGATGCGGGCGATGGGCATGGATCAGTGGTTCATCGGTTCCGACCGCATGGTGACGTCCGGAATTCTCGAGGTCGTCGGTGCGGGAGCTTCCAAAGTCATCGCCGGTTACCCATTCGATCCCACCCGCGATGATCCGAAGTACCTTCGATTCGTCGAGCAGTTCAGCAGGCGTTACGGCGAGCCGCCCGAGGCATACGCCGCCCACGCCTACGACGGAATGACCCAGCTGATCGAGGCCATCGAGCATGGTGGTCTCAACCGCGCGCTGATCCTCGACGAGTTGAGGGCCGTCAAGACCTGGCACGGGGTGACTGGAGAGAAGACCTACGATGCGATCTGCTCCAACCGCAGCCCGGCCGTGCTCGCGTTGGTCGAAGAGGGCCGGTGGGTCTTCGTGACCCCTGGCGACGTGGCGCGTTGACCCCACGGTGGTTGATCGCGATCGCGATGCTGGCAACGGCGTCCGCGCCACCGCCGGCCGCAGCCGACGAGCCTTACAAGAACATGCTCGACGAACCGATGGTCTTCACCGGCACCGAGTCGCTCCCCATCGGAGCCGCGGAGAGCGGTGAGATCCGCATCGGCCTGTTTGCTCCCGACGGCGACGAGCACCCGGTTGGCCGCGACCTCGTCCGCGGCGTGACCCTCGCCGTCGACCGCGCCAACGCCGCCGGCGGCATCGACGGTGTTGGGCTGCGGGTGATCCGGCGCTGGGCCGACGACCCCTGGGGAGCGGGCTCGAAGGAGGTCATCCGGCTGGTCTTCGAAGACCGGGTGTCGGTGGTCATCGGCGGCCCCGACGGGGCCTCCACCCACGTCGCGCAGCAGATCGCGACCAAGGCGCACCTGCCGCTGATCGCACCGGTCACCGGAGACCCGTCTCTGACCCACACGCGAGTGCCGTGGATCTTCCGCCTCCCGCCCGACGACCGCATGCAGGCCGAACTGTTGGTTTCGCGAGGGATGGTGCCGCGCGGGGTGCAGCGTGCGGCGCTGGTGACTTCGGATGACCACGACGGGCGCACCGCGGCGCGGGAGCTCGCGGACGCCATGGCTCGAGCCGGCCGACCGGCGGCCTTCGAACTGGCGGTCGACCCGCAGCTCGTGGAACCGAGGGCGCTGGCCTCGCGCCTCGCCGAGCTGGCACCGGACGCGGTGGTCCTGAGGCTGCCGGGACAGGCGGTCCGGAGCGCGCTCACGGCGATGGGCGAAGAGGGGCTCACATGCCCGGTATTTCTGCCGTGGTTGCCCGGCCTCGACCTCGATGCCTCTCCGCCGCAGTACGGCGGGCCGATCGTCGAGGTGCAACCGTTTGCGGGCTCGCGGACCTGTGGTCCGCAGTTGGAGTTCGCCAGTGCCGCGATCGAACGCTACGGTGAATCGCCTTCGCCGGCCATGGTCTACGGTTTTGACGCGGCAAATCTGGCGATCGAAGCCCTCCGCCTGGGCGGCGGTGGCCGCGGTGAATTGCGCCGGCGGCTCGCCGAGCTTTCCGGGACCGAAGGCGCCAGCGGCACCATCCGCTGGGACAACGGCGGAGGCAACACCGCCGGACCGGTGGTCACCGAACTCCCGCGGCGATGAGAGAGGAACTGGTCGAGTTCGAATTCCGGACGACAGCGAACCGGGCCGGCGACAGGGGCAGCGACGGCTGACAGGGGCCGCGACAGCTGACAGAGGCCGCGACGGCAGCCGGGACGGCTGCCCCACAAACGCCCCGGATTTGGGTTCTTGAGAAATCTCACTCGCTCGACGACAGGTCAGCGCAGCAGGTCTGCCCGGCCCGGTAGCGGGCGAGATTGGCTTCGAGATTGGGATATTCTTCCAGGCGCCCCTCCCAGGTCAACCTCTGGATCAGCTCCTGTTGCAGCCGGACGGCCTCCTGGAACAGACCCGCCTCGGCGGAGGCCATGGCCAGCGTCTCGAGGCGGCCCGGATTGAGCCCGGCGCGAATCATCCGCCGCGCCAGATCCAGCGCGCGCTCTCCATCCCGGGTTTCGGGGTCGTCGGCCGACGCGAGCAACCGAGCCAGGGCGTGGAGCAGTTCGACGCTGTCGGGCATCGCCTGCCAACCCTCCTCCAGGCGCTGCCGCGCCTCCAGCGATCGACCCAGTCCGGTCAGGGCCTCGGCCTCGCCCAGCCGCGCCCGGATGTTTTCGGGATCCTCCTCGACCAGGCGTCGATAGATCTCGGCGGATTCCTGGTACCGGCCGAGCCGGCCCAACGCCGCGCCGAGGTCGAGGCGGGCCAGCACCAGATCGGGGTCGAGCGCGAGCGCCGTGCGGTACTCCTCGACCGCACTCTCGTCCGAACCGGACCGGGCCTCGATGATGCCCAGGTGATGGTGGACCTGGGCCGCATCCGAGGAATCCAGGCTCAGCTCGAGGGCCTTGCTGTAGTGTTCGCGCGCCGCCTCGAGCTCGCCGAGACGGAGGGAGGCGACCGCCAGGCGGATCCGCGCCCCGTCCCCTTCAAGCCCAAGCGCGCACAGCCGTTCGAGATCATTGATCGCCTCCCGGTCGTGGCGCAGCTCCATCGACGCGATCGCCCTCGACCGAAGCGCACGGGTGTTGGCGGGCTCGAGCTCGAGAACGGCCGAGTAACGCTCGACCGCCGCCTCGAGGTCGCCCATCGTCTCGAGCACGTACCCGAGCATCAGGAGGGCTTCGACCATTTGCGGGGACAGGGCGAGGGCGACCTCGACCTGGTTTCGCGCGCCGCCGTAGTCTCCCCGGTCGAGACGGAGCCTGGCGAGGGCGAGATGGAGACGGGCGCGGATGAGCCGGTTGCGGGCCGCCTCGTCGGATGACGGGTCGAGGGACGCCTGCCACCGGCGTCAGGTTGACGATCGCCTCGTGGATCTTCTCGACCGCCTGGGGGCGATCCCCGAGGTAGGTCGCCGCAAACATCGCGATGCTGCGGTCATCGTGGTCCTCCGGCTCGGCGGCCATCTCCAGCACGACTTCGACCACGTCTTCCTTTTTTAGCGGCTCGATCGCGCCGAGCAGACGGATCGTCAAACCCCAGTTCGATGGTGCCGCGCTGCTCCATGTGGGCCCGCGCCGCCTCCATGTCGCCGAGCTTGCGATAGGCGAGGGCCAGCTGGTAGTGGGCGATCGTCGCTCGCGGCTGGAGCTCGAGGGCCATCGTCAGGTGCTCGACCGCCTCCTCGGGTCTGCCCAGGGCGCCGGCGGCGCGTCCGAGGCCTCCGTGGGCGGCGGCTTCGGACGGGCTGAGCTCGAGGGCGCGCCGAAACTGATCGTAGGCCGCCTCGTTCTCGCCGAACGACAAGGAGGAGCTCCGCGAGACGGAGGTGGGTCGGGACATCGTCGGGCCGAAGCTCGAGGGCGCGCGAGAACGCGCCCCGTTCCCGTTCGAGGTCGCCGACCATCTGGTAGACGAACCCGAGGTAGTACGCCCAGCGGAAGTCGTCGGGGGACAGCAGCGAGGCGTTGCGAAACGCGACCTCCGCCGCGTCGTTCAGATGGTGGGCGATGTAGTACATGCCGAGGGTCCCGTAGGCCTCGGCGAGATCGCCGTCGGGTGCCGAGAGCTGCAGTTCGACGACGCGATCCTGGAGAAGCTCCAGGCGTTGCCGCGTCGCGTCCTCCATGGTCGAGAGATTGGGCAGGGGCAGCGGGACGAGCTCCGTCCGCTCGACCGCGCCCGCATGGGACGACAGCAGGACCACCAGCGAGACGACCATCGTCCACCGCGGGGTCGTCACGGCCGTCACTTCTCCGCTCTTCTCCTTCGTTGCGCTCCCTGTCCCCCTGGCCAACGTGGTGTAGCGATCGACGATGACGCCGGTCCATGCCTCCACCGTCCCGTCGGGCCAGTGCACCTCCACGCGGTCGACGGCCGTCACGTCTCCCAGACCGATCAGCAGCCGGGGGTCGTTGGCGGAAGCGTAGCCTCCATCCGTGCGCACGCGACGCCAGAGGACGGGATGGCCCTTGCGGTGGATGCCGACCCAGGCGCCGATCTGGTCTCGCGGAGGCTCGCCGGCAGCCAGCCGGAGGCCGATCCAGTGGTTGGCCGTGCCGACGTTGTTGATGAGCAGACGCGCCCGTCCATTGCAGTTCTCGAGCAGCACATCGGTGTCGCCGTCGTTGTCGACGTCGCCGAACGCGAGTCCCCTGCTGACCTCGGACAGCTCGAAGACCGCGCCCGCCGTCGCGGTCACATCCTGGAACCGATTGGATCCGATGTTGTGAAACAGCTGGTTGGGCTGGTGCATCGGGAACGGGTCGTTTTTCCGCACCAGGGCCTCGATGACAAAGACATCGCCGCTCGCCGTCATGAGGTCGAGCAGACCGTCGTTGTCGTAGTCGAAGAACCGGACCCCCCAGCTCGTGCGGCCAACGCTCGGCGGGCCCAGCCCACTGGTCGTGGTCCGGTCGTCAAAAAACCCGGTGCCGTCGTTGATGTAGAGGGTGTTGGTCTGGTAGCCGAGGTGGGTCATGAACAGATCCTCGTCGCCGTCGCGGTCGTAGTCGGCGGCATCCACCCCCATGCTCGACTCGGAGCGCCCATCCGCATTCACCGCCGTGCCGCCGAACAGGCCCTCGTTGACGAAGGTGCCGTCGTGCTGGTTGATCCACATGTGGTTTGGAAGCATGTCGTTGGCGACGTACACGTCCATCCAACCGTCGAGGTTGAAATCGGCGGCCATGACGCCGAGGGTCTTGCCGGCCTCGGACTGGACCCCGGCCTTGAGGGACCAGTCCTCGAAGGTGCCGTCGCCGCGGTTGCGGTAGAGCCGGTTGGTAACAGCCGCGTAGGCCTCGGGGGCGCAGTAGCCGGGGATTCCGGAGGGCAGCCGGCAGATCCCGTGTTTGGAGTAGGAGAAGTCCAGATAACAACCGACAAAGAGGTCGAGCCAGCCGTCGCGATCGAAGTCGAGGAAGGTGGCGCCGGAGTTCCAGCGTGGATCGTCGATGCCTGCCTTTTCGATCACCTCCTCGAATGTGCCCTTGCCCGTGTTCCTCCACAGCTGGTTGGGGCCGAAGTTGGTCAGAAAGATATCGACCCAGCCGTCGTTGTCGTAGTCGGCCACCGTCACGCCGACACCGTAGCCGTCGGCGCGGATTCCGGAGGCTTCCGTCACGTCGGTGAAAGAGAGAGTACGGGTTCCGTCTTGTGCAACCACCAGGTCGTTGCGGTACAGACGGTCACGGAGGGGGTAGCCCTTCTGCGGCGGCAGGATGGCGTCGGCGGGGCTCTTGCCGGGGCCGAGCATCGTGCCCTGGATCAGGTAGAGGTCGAGGTCGCCGTCGTTGTCGTAGTCCAACATGCCGCAACCCGGCCCACTGATCTCGACGATGTAGAACTCACCGGAGACGCCGGCGAAATGAACGAAGTCGACTCCGAGGACCTCGGCGCGATCCTCGAAAAGACTCGGGTTCGCGGTCGGGCTCTCGGCGTGCGCGGCGAAGGGTGTGACCACCAGGACTATCGTCAGTAGCCATCGGCGCACCATCGCAGGCCTCCCATCCCGACATTTCACCGCTGTGTGCGAGGTGGAACCATAAAGAACACAACGAGTTCGGCCGATCCTAACACACGGCGCGACCGCGGAAACCGCGGTGTCGCCACCGCACGCGTGTGGGTCCCAACCGAACCGGCGTCAACCCGCCGAAGTCACCCAACGCGTGTTGTAGCGCGCGTGCAGCCGATCGCGTGCGGCGGTGTCGGTGTCGCGCGCCGGCAGCGGCTCGATCGTTCGACCGTCTCGGGTGAAGAAGTCCATGTCCTTGCACCAGCCTTCGGTCTCGAGGACGTAGACCCTGGTCCAGCCGGAAGGCGGTTCGTCTGCCGGCGCCTCGAACTCGAGGTGGACGGCCTCGCCGGGCCCAAAGATCGCCACTGCGTCGTCGGCCGCAGCCACCAGTTCGAGGGCGTCGCCGGTGGCGGTGTAGAAGCCGACCTGGAACCGGGTGTCCCACAGTGGGGCGCGGTGCGCCCAGTCGTAGTGCGGCAACCGCTGCGGCCCGGTCGTGCGACGGGCAAAGCCCGGGCTCTCGACCCGCGCTGCGACGAGCGGGAGTCGGCGCCGCACGACCTCCGGTGCCTCCTCGGCCGCCGCAACCAGCAACCGGTCCCAGTAGATCTCCTGATTGGTGGCGAGGCGCAACTCGCGGGTGCCGGGAGGAAGCCCGGGCAACGGAACCGACATCTGGCGCGGCATCCCGGCGGGGTAGCCGAACTCGATCAGGATCTCGGTCCACGTGCCGTCGGCACCCCGCGCGGAGAGGGTCGGCGCCCGCAGGTCGGCGCCCGCCTGCCAGGCGGCGAACATCGTCGAAGAGTACGGATACTCCACCCAGCCATCCGCGATGAGAACCAGCTCATCGCCAAGTACCTCGAGGGGCTCGGCGAATATGAGGGTCACGACGTGGTCATCCTTCAAGCGACCGATGAACCGGTGGTCGAGCGCACCTACCGGCGCAGCGCGCAAATCGGCGGCGACGATGGTGTCGGTGACGTCCTCGCCGCGTTCGTTGATCGCCTGCACCGGTGCGGCGGCACGGCGGGAGAAGACCGGTCGCCCGGTCGGTTCGGGCCCGAGAATGCCCATGCGCTCGTCGAGGGTCATCGACCAACCTGGCGGCAGGTCGTAGGCCACCAACCGGGCCGCATCGAGATAGGCGGCCTCTTCCATGGGCTCGCCGATCTTGAACAGCAGACGGCCGTCACGGGGAGCGATCCCCGGAGGAAGCATGATGTTCTCCCACGGCCGCGGCGTGGTGTACTCGCCCGGACCGACCGAGTAGCCGATGCCGCCGACCCCCAGAACGTCGGTGACGAAGGCGTAGCCGCGGCCGTCCCAGGCGAAGAGCACCGGACAGCTCGACAGCTGGCGCTGGGTCTCGGCGATGGCGTGGACCGGGCCCGGTTCGAGGTCGAGCTCGGTCTGGAGCACGCCGTCCGACCAGTCGATGGTCACGAAGTCCATCAGCGGCGCATCTCCGAGACCGATCAGGAGAGGCTGCAGGCTCTGTCCGGGGCCGGACTCGGATCGCAACCTGTCGACCACGGTCCAGCGGCTGCCGACCCGGGAGGCGACCCGGGCGCCGATGCCGGAGGCGTTGGACCGGATCGAATTGGCGTCGTCCTCGCGCCCACTCAGGGTCAACGCGACGAAGGGCCACCGGCCCGGCCCGGGCGCCCAGACCACGGGCCCGGCGCCGGGCTCGAAGGCGACCAGCGATGGCCCGCGCTCGGGCTCGAAGGCGGCCAGCGTCCAGGTCGCGGCCGGGGTCGCGGCCGCAAAGAGCTCGGCGCCGTCAGTTGGCGACACAACCCGCCAGCCCTCTCCCGACGAGCTCACCAGATCGAGAACGCCGTCGCCGTTGACGTCGGCGAGGGCAAGACGGGGGCCGGCGGCCGGGTCCCCGGAACCGGAAACGAGCTGAGTCGGCGTCCACTCTCCCTCCGCGTCCGGTTGCCAGCGGCTGAGTGCGCCGAACCGATCCACGGTGTAGAGCTCGATACGGCCGTCGGCGTCGGTGTCGCCCGCCACGGCCGCCGCCACGTCGGCGGTGGTGAAGGCATTCCAGCCGGCGGCCGGTTGGTACGACCACAAGAGCTGGTTGCTGAAGACCTCGTGCGGCGGCTCGCGGTGGATGACGATGAGGTCCGCGTCGAGATCAGCATCGAGATCGGCGACCACCAGCGAGCGCGACGGCCGGCCGCCGCCGGTCAGACCGGTGGTGGCGGCCAGGGAGCGGAAGGACCCGTCGCGGTTGTTGTTGAGCAGCTCGTTGGCGCCGTCGGCGTTGACCAGAAAGATGTCGAGGTCGCCATCGTGGTCGGCGTCGAAGAGCGCCCCGTCGACGGTGTCGGAATCGCCGCCGGCGGTCCCGGTCTCCGCGGTGACGTCCTGCCAGCTGCCGGGCTCGACCTGCCGCCACAGCTCATTCGGCCCACGGCGGCAGAGATAGACATCGGTCAGACCGTCGTTGTCGATGTCGCCCCAGAGGGCGGCGGTGACATCGGCGACACCCGCCAACGGGTGGTCGGCGGCGAACTCGAAAGCGCCGCCACGGGAGACCAGCACCGCATTGTGGATGCCCTCGGGGCCGCCCGCGCCGGCGATGAAGAGATCGACCGCGTTGTCCTGGTCGAGGTCGCAGACCGTGAGACTCGGGGGCGACATCAACGGGTCCGCGCCCGGCCAGGCGACAGCCGGAGCGGCGGGCTCCGGTTCGACGAAGAGCGCCCCGACAGGCGCCACGGCCGCCCGGAGAGGCGGCGCGTCGAGCGCCACCACCTCGCTCAGAGCGCCCATTCTGGTGTACTTGAACTCCACCAGATGTGCGCGCGGGTTGCCCTCGAGCCCCTGAAAGCTCGCCATGAAGGCCTCCGCCTCGTCGCGCAGCTTGAGCCGCTGGGCGGCCTGGAATGCGCGGTAGGAGGCGCTGCGCAGCGAAGGGTCGAGAGCGAGCGCCCGCTCGAACCAGCTCAGGGCCTCTTCGAAGTTCTCCAGTTGCATCAGACACTGGCCGACGTGGTACGCGGCCTCGGCGTCGGTCGGCTCCGCTTCGGCCACCTTCAGGAAGTGGGGCAGCGCGGCCTCGGCGTCGCCCTGGTGGAGGTCGATGAGGCCGCTGTTGTAGAGCGCGCGAACGTGGGACGGGTGGCTCTCGAGAACCCCGTCGAAGATCGCCTTGGCGGCGGCCTCGTCGCCTTCGAGCTGGCGGTTCATGGTCGCGATGCCGAGATTGACCTGAAGATCGGCATTGTCGGGGTAGGTCTCGGCGAGGCCTTCGAAGACCTCACGAGCCGCATCGAAATCGAACCGGCCCATCAGGGCGACGCCGCGGTTGGCGGCGGCGAGGTCCTTCTCGTCGATCCCGGGCGCCGGCGCGCACCCCGCCCAAACGATGACCACGCACAACAGCGTGCCCGTCGCCAACCATCTCCGCGGTCTACGCTCGCTCGGAGTCTTCATGGCCCACCCTCCCGACTCGTCGAGTCAGCATAACCCGTACCGGCACCGCCGGCGTCCTGCCGGATCGTGTGCAGGCGGTCGACCGCGAGATCGGTGACCACCTGGCTCGAGCCGTCGGGCCACCGGATCGCCACGGTCGCGGGCCCGTCCGCGGTGCCGAGCCCGAAGGTGACCGCGGTCTCGACCTGCGACAGGTAGCTGCGGGTCGGCATCACCTGCCGTCGCTGTCGTCTCCCGCCCGACTCCAGCGTGACCCAGCCGCCAATGGCGTCGCGGTTGGATCGTGCGCCCTCGAGCTTGACCCGTAGCCAGTGGTGTCCCGTGGTCTGGTCGTTGCGGAGCAACCGGGCGGGCCCGCCGTTGGCGGTCAAGACGACGTCGAGGTCGCCGTCGCCGTCGATGTCGGCGTAGGCCGCACCTCGTCCGACCATCGGTTGCGGCAGATCGCCGAGGAGCGCATCCGAAACCGGCGCGAACGTCGGTCCGCCGCCGGTGTTCCAGAAGAGCTGCGCCGGCTGGCGGTGGCTCTGGCTGTTCTGGACCTGGGCGATGGCGTCCTCGATGTGGCCGTTGGCAAAGAGGAGATCGAGGCGGCCGTCGAGATCGGCGTCAAAGAAAAACCCGCCGAAACCGAGCCGCAGCCGGGTCGGCGACCCGATGCCCTCGATCATCGCCTCGTCGGCGAACTGGACGGGCTCGTTCTGGGCGACGAAGAACGACGCCATCTCGTTGGCGAAGTTGCCGACCGCAAACGCCAGATGGCCGTCGTCGCGGACATCGGCAACGTCCACACCCATCGCGCCGGTCGCGTTGCCGGCGGAGTCGTAGGCGATCCCCGCCTCGGCGCCGACCTCCTCGAATCTCCAGTCGCCGCGGTTCAAGAACAGGAAGTTGCGGACCGTGTCGTTGGCGAGGAGGATGTCGATGCGGCCGTCGCCATCGATGTCGGCAAGCGCGAGGCCGAGGCTTTTGGCCACCGGCTCGCCGGTGTCGGGGTTGACGACGTGGAGACCGGCCTCGGCCGCGACCTCGGTGAAACGCCCGTTGCCGTCGTTGCGGTAGAGGGAAGGCGCGGTGCCGGCGAACGACGTCGGTGGTCCATAGGCGCGGTCGACGCCGTTGAGGGTGAAGCCGACCTCGAAATCGATCGCCCGCGACCACTCCACGTAGTGGCCGACCAGGAGGTCGAGGTTGCCGTCGCCATCGGCGTCGAAGAACCCGGCGCAGGTGCTCCAGGCGTCGTCGCCCCCAGCGACGCCGGCCGCGTCGGTGATATCGACGAAGCGCCCACCGTCGTTGCGCAGCATGCGGTTCGAACCCACCGCGGTGATGAAGAGATCGGGGTCGCCGTCGTTGTCGATGTCGCCGACCGCAGCGCCCATCCCGAAAATCGGGCGATCCAGACCGGCCTTCGCGGTGACATCACGAAAGCGGCCACGGCCGTCGTTGGCGTAGAGCGCCATGGTCGGCCGTGTCGACCGGCACGGGGTCCCACGGCCACGCGTCCGAATTGACGAACAGCAGGTCGGGGTCGCCGTCGCTGTCGAAGTCGAGCACCGCGACACCGGATCCCATGGTTTCCGGCAACAGCTTGTCGCCGACACCGCCGGTCGAGTGGACAAAGTCGATGCCGGAGTCTGCGGTGATGTCGGCGAAGGGCATTGTTGCGGTCGCCACCACGCCGTCTTCGATCGCTGCCGGCATCTCGACGTTCTTTGCCCGCACCGTCTCGCCGGGCCGCAGGGCGCGGATCGCCGCCACCACCGCCAGCGCGACCACGACGGCCACGACCATTGCGGCGAGCGAACGCCGGAAGACGACGCCGATCACGGCGTCGCGGTCGCCGTGGGGGTCTCTTGAAGTGCTCATCGCGCTCACCGCAGCTCGTGGATCACGACCGGGTCCGCGGCGCGGTCCGCGGCAGGATCGCGGCGGCGGGCCGCGGTCGTCGCCCGGTCGCGGGCGTTGTCGTCAGGCTTGTAGCGGGCATGAGCCGCCGCGTGCCGCGCGGCCGCGTCGTGATCGCCGAGATCGTCGAAGATCTGTTTGAGGCCCCAGTGCGCGGCAAGGTTTTCGGGCTCGACTTCGAGCACTTCCTCGAACCGTGAAGCCGCGGCCTCGAGCGAGGTCTGCCGCCGCAAGCGGTTCTCGTCTCCGCGCTCGCGAAGGGCCCGCAGGTGGAGGGCGCGGCCGAGCTCGAGGAGCACCCGGTAGTCGCGCGAGAAGTCGAAACCGCGACCGACGGCGTCGGCGAAGCCGCCCTCGAGGATCTGCTCGAAGTTGCGGATCGCCCGATCGAGGTTGCCGTTCTGAACATCCACCAGCCCGCCGAACCAGAGCAGCGACCAGGCGGGGGCAGGCGGGTCGAAGGCGGCCGCCCGCTCCAGGGCCGCCGGCGCGTCCCGGGTCACGCGGCCTTCGCGGAGATAGACCCGCGCCAGGTTGAGCGGGCCATCGGCGCGACCGAGCGCCTCGACCTGAAGGAACGCCTCCTCGGCCTGGCGCAGCTCTCCACGGCCGCCCCGAAGCAGGAGACCGATGCCGTAGTCGTTCCAGCGCTCCCACTCCGGCGCCGGCGGAGCTCCAGAGGTCGCACCCAGGTCGCCATCCGCGAGCGGGAGCCGCACCGCGTCCTCGGCCATCGTCACCACCGGCAGATCGTTGACGACCTCCGCTCCGGCGATGTGCTCGAGGTAGGTCGGAGTCGAACTTCCGGTACCTGAGGGCGGCACGCAACTCGACCGCGCCCTTGACACCCACCGGGAGGTCGAGCCGGTAGTGGACGACCGCGGCGGCACCGGGCGGAATCTGGTTGTCGTAGAGCGCGACAAAGATGTCCTCCACGTTGCGGCGGTCGATGCGGTGGCCGTTCCGGTCGATAACGTAGGCGTTGACAAAATGCGCCCCGGTGTCGACCCTCCCGAAATCGTCGATGGCGCCGCTGCTGCCGATGAGGCCGTTTTCGTCAGCGGCCGTGACCTCGAGCCAGAGCTGGTTGGAATCGGCAGTCCCCTGGGTGAGGTGGTGGCCGACGCCGAGGGTGCGGATGACGATCTCGACCAGATAGCTGCGGCCTGGTGTGAGGGTCGGCACATCCGGCCGCAATGGAGCGATCAGAGGGGCAACGATGGTGCTGCCATCGCGCAGACCGAAGATGTCGACGCGGGCCGCGGTGCGCAGGAACTCCCGGTGGGCGGCAATGATCTCTTCCGCGTTCTCCAGACCCGCCATCACCGGCAGGGCCGTGTTGGCGGCGGGGAAGAGGTGGTCGTGAACGGTCAGGCGGCCCGAGCCGTCGTTGTCGGCGGCGCCGAACTCCGTCGCCTCGCGCAGGGGCATGTGGCACCCGGCGCAGTTGGCGACCGCCCGATCGGGGAAGTAGAAGGCGGCCACGCCGTGTCCCGAAACACCGCTGAGCAGGAACGAGTCGTAGTGGTTCTGGCCGCGAAGCCACTTGTAGGCGTTGAGCTCCTCCGGAATGTGGACCTTGTGGCAGGCGCCGCAGAACTCCGGCGTGCGGTGGAGGGGTTTGAGAAAGGTGGCCTTGTGGAGCTCGGGTTTGCCTTTGACGAGCTGACGGTTGAGCCACTGCAGCGCAGGGTGGGTGGAGTAGGTGAAGGGGTAGTGCTGCGGCCGTTCGATGACGTAGTCGGCGTTGCCGCGAGGGCTCGAGATGGCGGTGATGGCGTGGCAGCGAGCTGCAGGTGATCCCGGCGGTTGCGGTGGGGTCGGTGGCCTCGTCGAAGAGCGGGTCGTCGAACCGGCCCGAAAACAGCGGCACCGGATCGTGACACCCGGCACAGAACCTCGATGCGACGACGTCCCCGTCGCGCTCGAGCAGCGCGCGGCGGGTCTCGAGGACGCTGAAACGATAGGCCGGGTTGTTGAACGAGGACAGGCGGTGGGCGCTCGCCGACCACCGTTCGTGAACATCGTCGTGGCACTGCCGGCAGTAGTCGTTGTTGTCGAGGTCGCGGGCCGCGATCGGCCGCCCGTCGGCCGTCCGCGCCAGCGACGGCGCGAATTGCCTCTCGTCGACCGGGGCCGGGCGCCCGCGCGTCGAGCCGTCCGGGGCACGATCTGCAGAAGCACGAGGGCCACGACGCAGCCCGCCGCTGGCCGCCGCCAACCGCCCGCCGTTGCGCCATCTGATCGGCGGTCCGGCGAGGCGGTGGAGAACGAACAACCAGCCCGCAACGAGAGGGATCAGCACGTGCGTCCAGTAGGCGGCCGAGCGCAACCGGGGGTCGGCGATGTCGAGGACACCTTCGAGGCGGGTGAGCACGATGCCGCTGGCCATCAGCACGACGAGCGCCGCGAGCAGCGCCAGACCGGCACGGACGGCGCGGCGGTTGGGGTTGTTGACGCCGCGCCTCAGGTGGGCGACGGCAAAGGCAAGAGTCGGGACGATGAAGACGCAGACCCAGCGCCAGGTGCGCGAGAAACACCGCCAGCGAGAAACGGCTCTCGTAGGTCCGGCCGACGAACCAGCTCAGGACGCGGATGACGGCGAGGTAGAGGCCGCTTGCCGCGAGCGCCGCCCCGAGCCCGGCAACCACCGCCAGCAGCCGGCGGAGCGCGCGGCTCATGACCGGGGTGGCGCCGTCGGACGTGCGACTGGGACTCGTCATCGCCTGCGAGGATACAACGGCATCACCGATCGCGGTTCGCTGGTATCGAAGGCGACCAATGGCCGTCAGAGAGAATTGTCATCGGTGTGCTCGCCACCTGGATGATCGTGGTCCTGGTTTTCTCGACACCCTGGACACTGTAGAGTCTTCCCTGTTGGCAACGGCGAACAGGGCATGGGTTCGCCGATCGGCGGTGGTCTCAAAATGCCACGGAGACCGGATCGAATTCTGTGGACTCACCCAGCGACCCATCGTGAAAGGAAGCCGGGATGCGCAAGATGAAGAACTCGCTGATCGTAATCCTGATCGCAGGTGTCACATGCGCACCTGCGGCAGCCGAGACGGCCGCCCGGAGACCGCTGAATCTCGACGACCTGTACTCACTCCGCGAGGTGGCCGACCCGCGCATCTCACCGGACGGCGAGTGGGTGGCTTACACGGTGACCGCGATCGACGCCGAACGAGACAGCAACGACAGCGACCTTTGGATGACCAGCTGGGACGGCGCGCGCACCGTGCAGCTGACGCACACTCCGGAGTCCGAGCACACCCCGCGCTGGAGCCCGGACGGGCGCCGGCTGGCGTTTCTGTCGGGCCGCTCCGAGGCGAAGGGCACGGATCAGCTGTGGCTGCTCGACCGCAGCGGCGGCGAGGCCGAACGGGTCACCGACCTGGCCGGCGGGGTGTCCGATTTCGCGTGGTCGCCCGACGCGAAGCGGCTGGTGCTGGTCTCGGAGGTGGCGCCGGACAGCAGCTGCCGACGCGGACACGCCGCAGCCGATCGTGATCGACCGCTTCCAGTTCAAGGGGGCCGGCACGGGCTACCTGGGCGCCGCCCGCTCGCACCTCTTTCTTTTCGACCTCGAGAGCCGACACGCGGAGATCCTCACCCCGGGTCCTTTCGACGAGCTGATGCCGGCGTGGTCCCCGGACGGTTCGGTCGTCACCTTCGTCAGCAAGCGCGGCGACGACCCCGATCGAACACTCCAACTGGGACCTGTGGCTCGTCGAGCCGCGACCCGGCGCCGAGGCCCGCCGGCTGACGACGAGCCCGGAGATGGAGTGCGACCCCGAGTGGGGGTGGGGCACGCCGCCGGTGTTCAGCCCCGACGGCTCGCTCAGTCGCCTTCATGCAGGCAGGTGCACCGGAGCTGACCTGGTACTCGCTGCAGCAGGTGGCGGTCATCCCGACCGCCTCCGGTCCGGTGCGGCTGCCGACCCGGTCGCTCGACCGCAACACGACCTCGCCGCGGTGGTCCCGCGACGGCTCGTTCCTCTATTTTCTCCTCGAAGACGACCAGAGCGTGGTGCTCGCGCGGGTGCCGGCCGCAGGCGGCGAGGTCGAACGGCTGACCGGGACCGAGCGTACCGTAGATCGGGTATGACGTCGGCCCGGGCGACCGCATCGCGGTCGTCTCCACGCACGCCGGATCGGCCCGCCGAGGTCGAGGCGCTCGAAGGCGGTGCGCTGCGCCCGCTGTCGAGACAGAACGACGCTTGGCTGGCGGAGGTGGAGCTCGGCGTCACCGAGGAGATCCGATTCAAGGCCGCCGATGGGACCGAGATCCACGGTCTGATGGTGAAACCGCCGGGCTTCCAGGAGGGCCGGCGATACCCGACGCTGCTCCGCATCCACGGCGGCCCGGTGGCCCAGTACCAGCGCGAGTTCAGCTTCGAGTGGCAGCTGTTCGCGGCGCACGGGTACGTGGTGGTGGGAGCGAACCCTCGCGGCAGCTCGGGACGCGGCGAAGCGTTCCAACGGGCGGTCTTCAACGATTGGGGCACGTCGACGTCGGCGACGTGCTGGCGGCGGTCGACCACGTGGTTGCGGCAGGGATCGCCGACCCCGAACGGCTCGGCGTCGGCGGCTGGAGCTACGGGGCGATGCTGACGAACTACGTGATCGCGAGCGACCGGCGGTTTCGGGCGGCGACCAGCGGCGCCGGGGTCTCCAACATGCTGGCCGGCTACGGGACCGACGCCTGGGTCCGCGACTGGGAGATCGAGGTCGGTCTCCCGTGGGAGCACCCCGAGGCGTGGCTGCGGCTGTCGTACCCGTTTCTGCACGCCGACCGGATCACGACGCCGACCCTGTTTCTCTGCGGCACCGACGACTTCAACGTGCCGTTGATCCACTCCGAACAGATGTACCAGGCCCTGAGCAGGCTCGACGTGCCCACCGAGCTGGTAATCTACCCCGGGGAGTCGCACGGGATTTCGAGACCGAGCTTCCAGCGCGACCGTCTGCAGCGCTATCTTGACTGGTACCGCAAATGGCTCGGGGACCCCGAGGCCGACGTCGATCGAGAGGAGATCCGATGATCCGCACCAACGTTGTGGCCGCAGTCCTTCCACTGTGTCTTGCTCTCACGCTCGCCGCCCCGGCGGCCGCACAGGACACGCACACACCGATCTCGTACCAGGGTCTGCCGAGCGAGACCCCGAACACCTTCGCGCCAACGTTCGACGGATTCGACTACGTCCGGCGCGACGTCATGATCCCGATGCGCGACGGGGTCAAGCTCCACACCGTGATCCTGGTGCCGAATGGCGCCGAGGACGCGCCGATTCTGCTCACCCGCACGCCCTACGACGCCACGACCCTGACCAGTCACGCTCAGAGCTCGGACCTCGGGCGGGCCCTCGACGGTTACGACAACGCGGTCGATGTCATCGTCGACGGCGGCTACATCCGCGTCGTCCAGGACGTGCGCGGCAAGTACGGCTCCGAGGGCGACTACGTGATGAACCGGCCGCTGCGCGGTCCGCAGAACCCGACCCAGGTCGACCACGCCACCGACACCTGGGACACCATCGACTGGCTGGTCAAAAACGTCCCCGAGTCCAACGGCAGGGTCGGCATCCTCGGCATCTCCTACGACGGCTTTCTGACCCTGACGGCACTGTTCGACCCACACCCGGCCCTCAAGGTGGCGGTGCCGATGAACCCCATGGTCGACGGCTGGATGGGCGACGACTGGTTCCACTACGGCGCCTTCCGCCAGCAGAACATGCCCTATATGTACGACCAGGTGGCCTCCAGGAAGTCGGATGTCAAGTGGTGGATGACTTATTTCGACGACTATGACACGTACATGGCGGCAGGGTCAGCCGGCGAGCTCGGGCGGCAACGCGGGCTCGAGCAAATCGGTTTCTGGCAGAAGATCCTCGCCCACCCCGCATACGACGCCTTCTGGCAGGAGCAGGCGGTGGACAAGCTGCTGGCCGAGCAGCCGCTGAGCGTTCCGGTGATGCTGGTCCACGGCCTGTGGGACCAGGAGGACATCTACGGAGACATCGCGGTGTATGAGGCCATCGAACCCAAGGACACCGACAACGACATGGTGTTCCTGGTCCTCGGCCCCTGGAACCACGGCCAGCAGATCCACGACGGCAGCTCGCTCGGCCCACTGCGTTTCGGCACCGACACCGCTCTGACCTTCCGGCGCGAGGTGCTGGCCCCGTTCCTCGCTCAGTACCTTCAAAACGATGCGCCCGCGGCCGACGTGACGCCGGTGGTGGCGTACGAGACCGGCACCAACACCTGGCGGAAATTGAATGCCTGGCCGGCCGGGTGTACCGCAGGCTGCGAGATCGAGGCCACGCCGCTCTACCTCGGCGCTGGTCTCGGGCTCGGCTTCGACGCGCCCGCCGCCGGCGACGAGATCTTCGACGAGTACGTCTCCGACCCCGCCAAACCGGTGCCTTTCCGCGCACGGCCGATCCAGCCGGTGGGTTACGAGGACGAGGGCCGGAGCTGGCCGGAGTGGCTGGTCGACGACCAGCGCGAGGCCTCGGGTCGCCCCGACGTGGTGGTGTTCACCTCGGACGTGCTCACCGAACCGGTCAAGATCAGCGGCCAGCCCGTCGCCAACCTCGTCGCCTCGACCAGCGGCACCGACTCGGACTGGGTGGTCAAGCTGATCGACGTCTATCCCGACCAGGTCGCGGGCCAGCCGAAGATGGGCGGCTACCAGCTGATGGTCTCGGCCGACATCTTCCGCGGTCGCTACCGCGAGAGCCTCGAGACGCCGTCACCGCATTGCCGCCAACGAGCCCCTGCTCTACCGATTCGCCCTGCCGACAGCGAACCACGTCTTCCTGCCCGGCCACCGCATCATGGTGCAGATCCAGTCGAGCTGGTTCCCCCTCTACGACCGCAACCCGCAGACCTTCGTCGCCAGCATCTTCTGGGCGAAGCCGGAGGACTTCCAGAAGGCGACGCAGCGCATCTATCACGCGCCCGGTAAGGAGAGCTTCATCGAGCTGCCGCTGGTGAAGCAAGACTGAAGGTGGGCCAAGGCCCAACCTTGAAGAATTTTGAATTTTGAATTCTCAATTTTGAATTTCCGCCCACCCACCCCCGTCACACGAGGCCGGGTGGGTTTCGGAGGAAACTGAAGGTGGGCCAAGGCCCACCCTACGTCGAGCCGGAAATCGAGAGAGCTGAAAACTCACCTTCTCGGTCAGTGAAAAGCCGCGCTTCTTCACTCGTCGATAAAGAGCTGCGGCGGGACACCGATCTCGACCGGTTTGACGCCGCGCGGGGTCTGGCCTCGGCGTTCATGATGGCGACGATGGCGCCGTGCCAGCGGTGGTCCGTTCCATGGCGGTGAAGCCGGTCGCCTCGTCGTAGTGGTCGATCAGCTCGACCAACGCTTCGGCCGGTTCCCGTTCTTTGGCGCCGATCGCCTTGACCCGCACGATGACGAAGTCCCG
>CAVQQV010000063.1:0-67161 GCA_963714885.1 Candidatus Sulfomarinibacteraceae bacterium
GTACCTGTCGAGGTAGCGTTCGAGCTCCCAGTTGTGGATCTCTTTGATGTAGTCGGCCCACTCGGTCCGTTTGTTGAAGATGAAGTGGTCGAAGATGTGGTCGCCGAGGGCCTCTCTGAGCAAGGTGTCCTTCTCCAGGAAATCCAGCGCCTCGTCCAGGCTGGCGGGGAGCTGGACGATCTTGAGCCGTTTCTTTTCGCGCTGACTCATATCGAAGATGTTGCGGTTGACCGGTTCGCCGCAATCGACCTCGCGCTCGATGCCGTCGAGACCGGATGCCATCATGGCGGTGAAGGCGAGATAGGGGTTGCACGACGGGTCGGGCACCCGTACCTCACAGCGCGTACCGATGCCGCGTCGGGCCGGCACGCGGATCATCGGCGAGCGGTTCTTTTCCGACCAGGCGACGTTGATCGGTGCCTCGTAGCCGGGGACCAGGCGTTTGTAGGAGTTGACCAACGGGTTGGTGAGGGCGACGAAGGCGCGGGCGTGCTCGAGCAGACCGCCGATGTAGTTGCGCCCGACCTTTGACAGCTGCCACGGCCCGTCAGCATCGTAGAAGGCGTTGTCGCCGTTGGCGGTAAAGAGCGATTGGTGGACGTGCATCCCCGAACCGTTGACGCCGGCCAGCGGCTTGGGCATGAAGGTGGCGTGGAGGCCGTGCATCAGGGCGACCTTTTTGACAACGAATCGGAAGGTGACGACCGCGTCGGCAGTCGCGACGGCCTCGCCGTACTTGAAGTCGATCTCGTGTTGCCCCGGCGCCACCTCGTGGTGGGCCGCCTCGACTTCGAGCCCCATCGCTTCGAGGACGAGGGTGATGTCGCGGCGGGCCTCTTCGCCGAGGTCGATGGGGCTGAGGTCGAAATAGCCGCCGGTGTCGTGGGTGGCCGGGATCGGCAGCCCGTTGCTGTCGCGCTGGAAGAGGAAGAACTCGGCCTCCGGTCCGGCCATCATCTCGTAGCCCATGGACTTCGCCTTGGCAACGACCCGTTTGAGGGCGCTGCGGGGGCACCCGGCGAAGGTCGAGCCGTCGGGGTTCGCAATGTCGCAGATCAGTCGTGCCACCTTGCCCCCGTTGGCCTCCCACGGAAAGACCTGGTAGGTGTCGAGGTCGGGAACCAGCAACATGTCCGATTCCTCGATGCGCGTGAAACCCTCGATCGAAGATCCGTCGAACATGATCTGGCCGTCGAGGGCCTTTTCGAACTGACTGGCGGGGACCTCGACGTTCTTGATGATGCCGTCGATGTCGGTGAACTGGAGCCGCAAGAAGTGGACGTTGTGTTCCCCGGCCAGGGCGAGGATTTCTTTGGGTGATTTGGACACGGTGGTGCCTCCAGGAGTTTCGTTCCGCGGATATTGGTCGCGAATTTTGGAAAAAGTCAAGGTCAATTTTCGCAAATTGATCAAAATTAGAGGACAAAATGCAAATTGCAAGAAATGTAGAAATTGTCGATGACGCGGTTTCCCAGCCGGGGATCGGAGACCGGCGATGGGTATACTGCTCGGCGGAGGGGACATGAGCGACACACCGACCCGCGACGACGCCTGGGCGCTGCTGAGGGAGTTCACCGACAATCCGAGCCTGATCAAACATGCGTTGGGGGTCGAGGCCGCCATGCGCGCCTACGCCCGGAGCTTCGGCGAGGACGAAGAGATCTGGGGCGTCATCGGTCTGATTCATGATTTCGACTACCAGCAGAACCCCACCGTGGACACGCACCTCCATGTCGGCACGCGGATCCTCCGCGATCGCGGGATGGCCGGAGGAGTGGATCGAGATCGCCGCCTCGCACGCCGACTATATGGGCGTGGCGCGCGACACCCGGGTCAAAAAGACGCTCTTCGCCGTCGATGAGCTCTCCGGTTTTCTCACCGCCTGCGCCCTGGTCAGACCGGACACGGCGATCGCCGAGGTCAAGGTGAAGTCGGTGAAGAAGAAGCTCAAGGACAAGGCCTTTGCCCGTGGTGTCAACCGGGAAGATGTGTTCGGGGGAGCGGAAGGACTCGGCGTCGATCTCGACGAACACATCGCCTTTGTCCGCGATGCGATGGCCACCATCGCCGATCAGCTCGAGTTGCCCCCTCCGGGCTAGTTCTGAGTTCTCAGTGTTGAGTTTTGAGTTCCCAGCCACCGCACGGTCGTCAAGGTTCGTGTGGCTGGATAACTCAAAACTAAGAACTTAAAACTCAAAACTTCTCAGGACTGCCGGTTCGATGACTTCGAGGCCGTGCATGTAGGGCCGCAGCACCTCGGGGACGAGGACCGAACCGTCGGCCTGCTGGTAGTTCTCGAGCACCGCGACCATGGTGCGGCCGATGGCCAGCGCCGACCCGTTGATGGTGTGGAGCAGCTGCGCCTTGCCGCCGGCCGCGGGACGGTAGCGAAGCCGGGCCCGGCGCGCCTGGAAGTCGGTGAAGCTGCTGCACGACGAGATCTCCCGATAACAGTCCATGGCCGGGAGCCAGACCTCGATGTCGAAGGTCTGGGCCGCCGAGAAGCCGAGATCTCCGCTCGCCAGGCTGACCACCCGGTAGTGGAGACCGAGTTCCTGAAGGACCGCCTCGGCGTGCGAGGTCAGCTCCTCCAACTGCTCGCGAGAACGGTCGGGGTGGACCAGTTGGACCAGCTCCACCTTGTGGAACTGGTGCTGGCGAATGAGACCGCGCACGTCGCGTCCGTGCGACCCCGCCTCGGCCCGAAAACACGGGGTGAACGCGCAGTAGCGCACCGGCAAAACATCCTCTTCGAGGGTTTCATCGCGGTGGATATTGGTGACGGGGACCTCGGCGGTCGGCGCCATGAAGAGGTCGAATCCCTCGACCCGGAAGAGGTCGTCAGCGAATTTTGGGAGCTGGCCCGTCCCCAGCAGGGACGCGGAGTTGACGAGGTAGGGCGGAATGATTTCGGTGTAGCCGTGGCGCCGGGTGTGGAGGTCGAGCATGAAGGTGATCAGGGCCCGTTCCAGCAGGGCGCCGTGGCCGCGCAGCACGGCGAACCGGCTCGACGCCACCTTGACGGCGCGTTCGAAATCGATGATCCCGAGATCGGGCCCGAGGTCCCAGTGAGCCTTCGCTTCGAACGAGAAGGCCGGGCGCTCGCCCCAGGTGCGAAGTTCGCGGTTGGCGGTCTCATCGGCACCGATGGGGATGCCGTCATCGAAAAGATTCGGGATTGTGAGTTCGAGGCTGGAGAGCTCAATTTCGAGCTCTTTGGCTGTCGCCTCGAGGACCTTGATCTCGTCGCCGAGGGCGGCCATCGCGGCCTTGCTCTTCTCAGCGTCCTCCTTTTTGCCCTGCCGGTAGAGATCTCCGATCTCTTTGGACCCCGCGTTGCGGCGCGCCTTGAGTTCCTCCACCTCGGTGAGGATCTCTCTCCACTTCGTGTCGACCTCCAACAACCGGTCGAGCGGCGCCTCGGTGCGGCGGGCGGCGAGCATCTCGCGGACGCGTTCGGGTTGCGAGCGAAAGAGTTCGCGGGCGAGCATGGCTGTTCCTCCGGCGGGGACTATACCAGTTACACCTCACCGAGGTGGCAGAGAGCCGTGCGGGTCAGTTGTTGACCGGGACGTAGACCTGGGTGCCGCGGCGGCTACGCATGATCTGCTCGACAAAGGCGTTGAAATCGGCCGGTCGATTGACGAAGTCGATGTCGTCGGTGTTGACCACCAGCAGGGGTGTTTCCCGGTAGTGGAAGAAGTAGTAGGAGTAGGCCTCGCTGAGCCGTACCAGATAGTTCGGATCGATGTTGCTCTCGAAGTCGCGCGCCCGTTTCTTGATGCGCTCGACCAGCACCTCCACGGAGGCCTGCATGTAGATCACGAGATCCGGTTTCGGGACCTCGTGTTCGAGCACGGGGTAGAGCTTTTCATATACGCGGAGATCGGTATCGTCGAGGTTGAGGTAGGCGAAGATCCGGTCCTTGGGAAAGGTGTAATCGGCCAGGACCAGACGCTGGAACAGATTCATCTGCGCAATCTCGCGCTGCTGCTGGAAGCGGGACAGCAGAAAGTAGATCTGCACCTGGAAGGCCGCACCCTCCCGGCCCTCGTAGAACGACGGCAGAAACGGATTGGTGATGTCCTCGAGCACCATGACGCCTTCGAAGCGGTCGGCCAGGAGTTGCACGAGCGACGTCTTGCCGACCCCGATCGGGCCTTCGACGGCGATGTGTCGGAAGGGTATTTTGGGTCCACTCATCACGTTCTCGTGATAGTAGCCTGAGCCGCCGCCCGCGTCACCCCGGTCGTCATTGGCCGACGATCCTGGCGACGATGAAGAGGGCGCCCATCAAAACTGCCAGCGTCCCGTTGGCTGAGAAGAACGCGGCGTTGACCGCCGTCAGGTCGTCGGCGGAAATCAGACGGTGTTGCCAGGCCAACAGAATTCCGGCGATGCCGACGGCCGCCAGCCGCAGCAGACCGCCGCCGGCGGCGACCGCAAAGACGGCAAACCCCGCAAAGGCCAGGACGTGGGCGGCCCGTGCTGCCAACAAAGCAGAACGCCCGCCGAGGGCGGCTGGCAGGGAGTGCAGACCCTGCTCGCGGTCGAACGCCTCATCCTGGAGCGAGTAGATGATGTCGAACCCCGCCACCCACAGACATACCGAGGCGGCGAGGACAACCGGCGGCCAGTCGATGCGGCCGGTGACGGCGATCCAGGCGCCGATCGGCGCCAGCCCGAGGGCGAAACCGAGCCAGATGTGCGACGCAGCGGTGAACCTTTTGGCAAAGGAATAGCCGAGGAGAACGGCAAGGGTGAGCGGCGCGAGAGCGAGACAGAGCGGGTTGAGAGCGGCTGCCGCGACCACAAAGACCAGCGCCGACAGCCCGGTCGCGAACCACGCAAAGCGTTCGATTGAGCCGGCCCGACGGCAGCGTGCGGTCCGAGGTCCGCGGGTTCTTTGCGTCGATTTCATGATCCGTGAGGCGGTTGAAGGCCATCGCCGCGGTGCGGGCCGACACCATGGCCACGGCGACCCACAGCCAGGTTCTGAGCGAGGGCCAGGACGGTGCGGCTGCCGTGATCAGAGAAATCACGGCAAAGGGGAGGGCGAAGACGGAGTGTTTGAACGCGACCATCTCTCCGGTTTCCCGGAGGTCTCGCGCGACCCGAACCACCGGGCTGCTCAACCCTTCCATCGAAGCCCCGAGCCCTCGGTCTGAATACCGAGAAGGTCCAGGAGGCGAAGGCAGTAGTGGTCGATAAAGGTCGACATCGCAGAGGCCTCATCCGGGACGAGGTAAAAGGCGGGGAGCGGGGGCACGATGTGTGCGCCCACCCGCGCCAGACGCAGAAGGTTCTCGAGCAGGATCGGTGACATCGGGGTCTCCCGGATACCGAGCAGCAGAGGCCATCGCTGTTTGATGGCCACGTCCGCGACCCGTTGAGCGAGCCCCCGCGAAATGCCGTTGGCAAGCGCTCCGGCCATCCCCGCCGAGCAGGGCAAGACCACCACGCCCGCCAGTGGGTGTGAACCTGAGGCTATCGGCGCGGTCAGTTCGTTGTCGGTGTAGGTGCGGATGCGGTCGCGGACGTCATCCGCCACCGGCAGTTGCTCAGAAAACCCGCGCGCGGTGGCCCACGGCGCGCCCAATTCGTGGTGGAGAACCTTGCCGGCGGCAGCTGTCACCACCACGTGCAGAGTGTCCACGGCACCGGAAGACAGCGCCGCAACGGCAAAACGGGCAGCCAGGACCGACCCCGATCCTCCCGACACGGCGAGGGCCAGTTCACACGCCACAGCGGGCCACCCGGCGTGCTCTGACGATCCGGTGGGGTTCGTCTCGCTCGAAGATCATCGTGGGAGTATAGCAGGCGGTCACTGACAAAAAATCCTTACACCCGTGGGGATTGAGCCTTCACTGTAACTGACAGGTTTGTTTGTCAGCCGCGACCCGGCGCTGGCTCACGACACGATTGTCAAGTTGATTTAATTGCAACATTTAGAAAAACGACACCGATTGGCACGCAAGCTGCTCCTGGACCCGGCGAACGAAAGGAGCAACCCATGGATGAAGTCTGAACCCCGGCGTCAACCCCGATCATCAACCCACGAGAAAAGGAGTGTCACATGAAGCAACGACCCGCATTGGTGCTGTTTTTCGTCATCTGCGTCGCGGCGTCCTTCGCCGCCGCCGCCGAAACCGGCCAGAGCGCCGGCGTCGTCAATATCAACACGGCGGACGCCGACCAGCTGCAGCTGCTGCCGCAGGTCGGGCCGGCCCTGGCGGCTCGGATCATCGACTACCGCAAGGCCAACGGCCCCTTCAAGACGGTCCAGGAAATCGTCGCCGTCAAGGGGATCGGCGACAGCTCGCTGGAAAAGCTGGAGCCCTATCTGGCGACGAGTGGGGCCACGACCTTGACTGAAAAGGTCCGCCTGCCGCGCGCGAAGAAGACCGGCGACGCGACCGGGAGCTGATCGACAACCGTCACCGGCGCGGGGCCGAGATGGGCTCGGCTCGGCACGGGTGACCCAACCACAGCGTGGACGGGATGCGGCCCTCCGGGGCCGCGTTTTCTCGAAAGGAGTTGTCGTGGAACCCAGAGAGAACGGTGGCGGGGGACAGCGCGGCTTTTCGTTGGCGGAAGCGGCGGCGCTGGTGATGGTGTTCGCAATCATCGCGGTCGTGACCGTGCCGAACCTCGGAGAGGCCAACCGGGCCGCCGCCCTGTTCGGGGCCGCGGGTCGTTTGCGGGGGCTCATGTTCCGTTGCCGTGCTTACGCGATCATGAACCAGCGCTCCACCGGTCTGGTTTTCGAACGGCGCGCGGACTCGTCCTGGCGGTGCTACATCGCGGCGGATGGCGATGGTGACGGGATTTTGAGGCGCGACATCGAAAGCCTGACGGACCCGGTCGTTTCCGAGATCCTCGAGTTCGCGCCGATGACGGCGGGTCTCGGCATCCTTCAGGGGGAGTTCGTGCCCGACCCATCGGGGCGTGGGCGGCTCGGAGGTGACCTTTCCGATCCGGTGCGGGCCGGCCGCGGCGACATCATTACGTTCACGCCGCAGGGCCACGCGACACCGTCGTCGGTGTATCTCACCGATCACCGTGCGCGGATGCGCGTGTTGCGGGTGTATGGGGGGACCGGCCGGGTGATCTCGCTGGTGTGGAGGTCGGGCTGGTCGGGAGTGGCGTCGAACCGCGCTGTGAGCGCCGGGGTTTTCAGGCGCGTCGATCGGACCTACCCGGAACTCGATTTCGATTCTTTCGCCGGCCAGGCCCCGGGTCGATCCCAGCAGCACGGAAGTTGGACACGAAACTGCCGTTGGCGATTCTCGCGCCCTCCGCGACCACCGAGCCGCGAATCACGGCGCGGTCCCCGATGGTGACGTTGCGACCGATCAAGGAGGCGCGGATGACGGCCGTCGGCGCGACGGCCGCGGTGGGGTGGATGAGGTTCTCTCCGGCCAGTTGCTCGGTGACAACCGCCAGATAGTCGGCAGCCGTGCCGACCTCCCGCCACTCGCCGGAGATCAGCGCCCCGCCCAGCCTTCCGACACCGAGGGCGGGAAACCACAGACGGCCGGGGATCTCTCCGGGGGATGACGGCAGCCCGTCCAAGGCCTCGCGCGACACTACCATCACGCCCGGGTACACGAAGGAAACCTCGCCCGGCGCGACCTCTCCCGGTGGACGGATCGCGGTGACAGTGCCCTGGGGGTCGACCACCACCCGCGACCACCGGGTCGGGTCGGGATGTGGCAGGAGACCGAGGGTGACCGCGTCGCGCCGGGCTCGGTGGCCTTCGAAGAGGGGCCCGAGGTCGAGCCGTAACCTGCCGTCTCCGTTGATCACCAGGACCGGGCCCGTCGTCCCCAGCAGACCGCGGTCGCGGGCGAGGGCGAGACCGCCCGCGGTTCCCATCAGCGAGTTCTCGGGCGAAAATGGCGACCGTCATGCCGGGCCCGGTGGCGGCGGTGACTGCGTTCTCCATCAGGCGCCCGAGGTGCCATGTGTTGACTACGATCCGATCCACTCCGGTGTCGGCCGCGAGCTGCAACGCCGATGCGACGACCGGGCCGTCCGCCAGCGGCAGAGCGGGCTTGGGAAGGACGTCCGAAAGAGGGCGCATCCGCTCGCCACGGCCGGCCGCCAGCACCATCGCCGCTGCGACCGCTGTCATGAGCCGAACACCATGTCCGGTGGAAGGACCAGTTCGGGGTGGCGCGCGCGGAACTCCGACCACAGGCTGATGTAGGAGCCGCGAACCGCGTCCGACGGGTCGAGCCCCAGCGAACGCGCGACCGACCCGATCAACTCGGGCGGGCCCTCCACCTCGACAAAGTCGCCCATCGGGGTGTGGTCGAGAACGACTTCGGCGTCGTCGATCCGCCACGTCTCGCGGTCCTTCTCGTAGCGCACGACGCCGGCAAAACCGAGCGCCTCGAACACCGTGAGCATCGTTTCCAGGTCCTCGATCTCGAGTTCATGTTCGGGTCGGACCTTGATGTGACCGTCGTAGGTGGCCGGCCCCTTGAAGGTGAGAATCCGCCGGGCGCCGTGCCGCCGCAGGCGGAGCACACAGCCGCGGCCGGACAGCTCGCGATCGGCAGTGTCGAGCAGCAGGTTCTCCTCCCGCGCGGACTCCGAGATCAAGCTGGCGTCGAGGGTGGCGAGATTCGCTCGAACCGCCGCCAGGTCGTTGACTGGAATCTTGAGCTCGGTCTCGATGCCGGTATCGTTCATCCGCCGAGGATACAGAGTCCGGCGGCGTGGTCCAAGCCGGCGTGAGGACCTGCCCCTCGTCAGGTTTGACCAAACGTGTACCATGCACCTATGCGACACGTTGTGTGGGGAACTGCGGGACATATCGACCATGGCAAGACGACCCTGGTGAAGGCACTGACGGGAACGGATTGCGATCGCCTGCCCGAGGAGCGGGAGCGCGGCATCACGATTGAGCTCGGTTTTGCCCAACTCACCGACGAGGACGTCCGGCTGCACTTCGTCGATGTTCCGGGCCACGAACGACTGGTCCACACCATGATCGCGGGAGCAGCCGGGATCGATCTCGCCCTGCTCGTGATTGCCGCCGACGAGGGCGTGATGCCGCAGACACGCGAGCACCTCGAAGTGCTTCGGCTCATGGGTGTTCCGGGCGGAGCGGTGGCAATGTCCAAGATCGACCTCGTCGATCCGGAACTCGTCGAACTCGTGGTCGAGGAAATCAGGGAGCTGCTCGAATCGACCGCCTTTGCCGACGTGCCGATTGTGGCGGTCTCGGCCCAGTCAGGCGCCGGGCTCGAAGAATTGCGGCAGGTGTTGGTGGAGCAGGCCCGTAACGTGCGCCCGCACCAGATCGAGGGCCGGCCCTTTCGCGAACCAATCGATCGGGTGTTCAGTCTCACGGGAGCCGGCACCGTCGTCACCGGGACCTCTTTGTGGGGGACCCTCGAAGTCGGCGGCGAGGTTTCGATCCACCCCGCCGGTGTGACCGCGCGGGTGCGTCGGCTCCACGTGCACGGAGAAGAGCGACAGCAGGTCGAGGCCGGAGAGCGGGTGGCGATCAACCTCGCCAGCATCGCCAAGGGCGACCTCGAACGCGGACAACAGATCCTTTCCCCGGGACCGTGGATCGAAACCCAGCTCGTGACCATCCAGCTCGAGCTCCTTGCGACCGCGCCGGGCCCGCTCGACGAGGGTGATGAGGTCGAGGTCCACGCCCTTGCGGCACGGGTTTCGGGGCGGGTCGACCGGCTCGCCAGACGACCGCTCGAACCGGGGAACCGGGCGACGGCGCAGCTCCTTCTCCGAGAGCCGATGCTGCTCTTTCCCGGTGACCGGGTGGTTCTTCGCCGACCGTCGCCGGTCAACACATTTGCCGGCGGGCAGGTTCTCGATGCCCACCTCCGACGGTGGCGCCGGCGGGATTCGGCTGCACTCGACGAGTTGCCCGGTGTTCAGCGCAAAGAGTGGCCCCAGCTCCTCCTGAGCTGGATTGACGCCGCGGGTCTGGTTGGATTGCCGCTACCGGCGATTGCGGGCCGCCTCGGCGTCCTCGAAGGCGCAGTCGAGGCGCCGCTCGGGAGGTTGCTCTCCGAGGGGTCGATCCGCGGTCTGCCGTCGCAACCTCCCCGATTCGTGACGGTTGCACGGCTCGAGGGTCTGGCAGGTGACGCGGCGGCGGCCCTCACAGAGCGGCTCGCCGACGAAGAGGTTTCCGCTGGCATCCCGGCGCGCGATTTCGTCGGCCGCCTGCTGCCCCGGCGGGCCCTGGTTCTCGCCGACATCTATCTCGAGGAACTGCGGGGCCGCGGAGCGATCGAGCTGGCGGAGGGCCGGGTGGTGCCGCCGGGTGCTGACAGCCACATGACTGCCGCCGGTGAGGAGCTCTCCCGCCGGGTCGAGGCCCTGTACCGCGAGACCGGCTTCGGGGCGCCCTCCCCCCAGGAGGCTGCAGAGCGCCTGGAGGCGAGGCCAGCTTCGGTGGAAGGGATCTGCAAATTCCTCCTCCAGCGTCGTCGTCTGGTGCGCCTGGAAGGCAAGTACCTGATCCACCGCGCCGTTTTGGACAACGTCGCGCGTGGGGTGCGGGAGTGGGGGGTGGACGATTTCGCGGTCGGCGATTTCAAGGATCGATTCGGTCTCACCCGCAAACTCGCCATTCCGACGCTCGAGTGGCTGGATTCCGAGCGGGTGACCGTGCGCCAAGGCAACCGTCGCAAGGTATTGCGACGCGTCTGACCCGGCCCGATCGACAGGACAGCTACTACTGGGGCGGGCTGTATTCGCTGTCGCGGACGACTCTCGAGTTGGTGGAGTCCAGCCCGGATAACTTCATGCGAACCCTGGCCGAGTACACGACCCACGATGCTACCGGCTCCCCGCCCTTGGATCCGGGCTGGGCCTTCCACGTCGCGAGGTACGCGGAGAACCACGGGTTGAGGCCGTCGTACAGCTCGAGGGGGACGTAGCGGTCGCAGCGGCCGCTCTCGTCAATATGGACGAGGGCGCGGATCTGGACCTCGTCGTCCCGTGCCGGTGAGCTGACCTTGATCCGCTTCGGCGCCGCCAGTTGACTGAGCTGCGCCTGCGGCGTGGCCTTGAGCGTGCGCAGGTTGCCCGGGGGGACCATCTCCGCCTGCATGCTCGGTACCGGTGGCGAGGCCGGGTCGGGGGGCTCGAGCGCCTGGTCGACGATTTCCGCCTCTTTGACCCGGCCCTCCATCGCGATCTCGAGGACGGCCCAGGATGCCTGAGGCGCCGAGCCCGCCATCGCCGGGTCGAATCGGGAACCGGTCAGGTCGAGGTTCAAGGACGAGGTGAGCCCGGGGAACGGGAGCTCCAACGGCACGGCGCCGAGACACTCCCCCTTGGTATCGACAAAGGCCGCGACTCTTGCCGTGCCGCGAACGTCGACCTTGCGCGGCGGGGTCGACTGCAGCACCTCCGCAACCCGGTCGACCTCCACGGCAAAGGGATTGACGGGCTCGAGTTCCACCATCGGCACCGGGAGTGGAATAACAACCTGCAACCGCTGCTGCCACGCCCTGCTCGAGGCGCTTTGGGCGGCGGCCCCGGCCACCACGAACATGACGAACATCCAGGCTGCGACGATGCTTTTCACGCATGCATCCTATCACAGGGCCCGGCGTGGAATCGGGCCCGGCAGCGCGAGTGGCGAGGCGCTCCAGCGGGTACACTCGGCCCCATGAAAACGATGGCCTGTTTCGTCAGCCCACACGGATTCGGGCACGCCGCGCGGGCGTGCGCCGTGTTGGACGCTCTCATACGCACGCGACCCACGCTGCGATTTCACATCTTTACGACCGTTCCGCGGTGGTTCTTTGCCGAGTCGCTGTCCGATTGTTTCGAGTATCACCATTGCTGCACCGATGTCGGGCTGGTTCAGGTCTCGCCGCTGGAGGAGGATCTGGAGGCCACTGTGGACGCCCTCGATCGCGCTGGGTGGCGAGATTCGAATGTCATCGATGTCTTGGCGCGCTACGTCGGGCAACTCGGTTGCACCCTGGTGCTTGCCGACATCTCGCCGCTCGGCCTTCGCGTCGCCCGGCGTGCCGGGCTGGCCTCGGTGCTGGTGGAGAACTTCACGTGGGACTGGATCTATCACAACATCGATGCGCCGGCCGCGCTTGCGGCGCACGGCGATGAGTTGGTGGCGGATTTCGCGGCCGCCGATCTCCGGATCCAGACCAGTCCGGTGTGCCGGACGGTGACGGGCGCCATCCGGGTCGGGCCGGTGGCCAGGGCGCCGCGAAGATCGCGCGCCGAGACACGACGGCGCCTTCGCATACCCGACGCTGACCCGATGGTGCTCGCGAGCATGGGCGGGGTGAGTTGGGACTATGGTCCGCTCGACCGGATGGCGGGGGCCGACGGCCCGTGGGTCGTGGTACCCGGCGGCGCCGAGGGCGAGATGCGGCGCGGGCGGTTGCTGGCTTTGCCCTTTCACAGCACATATTTTCATCCCGATCTGGTGCATGCCGCAGACGTTGTGGTCGGCAAGCTCGGCTACAGCACGGTGGCCGAGGTCTGCCACGCGGGAACGGCGCTTGCCTACGTGGAACGGCCGCGATTTCCGGAGTCACCGGTGCTGGCGCGATTCGTCGATCGGAACCTGACGGCGGTCATGCTCGAACCGGCGGCGTTCGCGACCGGTGAGTGGCTGCCCGGTGTGCACGAGGCTCTTGCCGCTCCGCGAAAGGCGTCGGCTTTCGGAGATGGCGCAACCGAGGCGGCGGCGGCCATCCTGCAGCGTTTCTCCGATGTGCTGGGTTGAGAAGCCGGTCGGACGGGACAACCGTAATTGCGGGTGGAGATCGGAAAAACCGAGCCCGTCATGGAGCCCAGGCAACCTGCGGCACTCGCCGTGTTCCCCCTAAGTGCTGCTCCCTTCCGGGCCTGACACGGTTCGGAGGACGACGATGCACAGGGCCCGGACTCCATGCCGGGCTCGGTCGGCGTCTTATGGCGGAGAGGGCGGGATTCGAACCCGCGGTGGAGTTACCCCCACACACGCTTTCCAAGCGTGCTCCTTCGGCCACTCGGACACCTCTCCGTTTGAATTTGTCAACTGGCTGGCGGAGAGGAAGGGATTCGAACCCTTGGACCTCGTGAAAGGTCAACGGTTTTCGAGACCGCCCCGATCGACCACTCCGGCACCTCTCCGCAATCGAGCGTCGCATTCTACGATGAATGGCGCTGTTTGGCAAAGAAGGCGCGGAGGAGCGCTGAGGACGCGGCGGCATCGAGACCGCCGCGCTGGGCAAGCGGCGGACCAAGGCGGGGATCGTCGGCGAGATCGATCACCGACCCACAGGCGCCTGCCTGCGGGTCGGGCGCTCCCCACACGACCAGCGCGATGCGGGCCTGTCGGCAGGCGGCCGCGCACATCGGGCAGGGCTCCAACGTGACGTAGAGGGTGCAGTTTTCGAGACGCCAGTCCCCGAGCACACGGCCGGCCTCCCGCAGGGCCAGCAACTCGGCGTGGGCGGCGGGGTCGTGAAGTTCCATGCGGCGGTTCCCGGCCCTTGAGACGATCTGGTGGTCACAAGTCACCACGGCACCGACCGGGATCTCGCCTCGGCGACCGGCGGCCTCGGCCTCGGCAAGCGCCTCCGTCATGAAGACACGGTCCCGGTCGTCGAATACCCAGTCGGGGAGCATGAGAGGAGCATAACAAAGGGCCCCGATCGCGGGGCCCTTTGAATGGAGATAATTTTCGATGCGCGCTATTTGACCTCGACCCTGTCCGCTACCGCAAGCGGAGCCCACCCGCGAGTGACAATGGCCGTCGAGTAGTGTTCGCTCGACCCGGAGCACGCCCACCTCGCCCATCACCAGACGCGGCATGCCCGTTGACCGGGTTGTCACGGAACACGGTGGCAAAGGTCCCGGGGTAGATACCATCGGCCGCGCCGAGATCGAGAAACACCAGCCAATCGGTGCCGATATCGACCTGGTCGTCGCGGTTGTAGGTGAGGTAACCCAGAGGCTTGCCGTTGGGCACGTCGCAGCGATCGGTGGGGTCAGGAGCGATCACCAGCGGCACCGGGATCGGTTTGAACGGCCGCAGGACGTCACCGATGACGATCGGGTCGCAGGCATAGTAGATCTCGGCGATCGACGTGTTCTCCTGTGCGCACAGGATCTTGAGCTGGCCGACCTGTTGGTAGACGACTCCCAGGGGGGAGTTCGAGATCGGGTGTTTGAGCGGACGCAGGCGCGTGGAGGATGAAGAACCGGTCTCCCGCCTGGACGCCCTGTTCGACACCACCGTCGATGTAGACGACGTTGCCCTCGCTGAACTGGGTCTGGAACTGGATCTGTTCCGCCGAGGCGATCGCGAACGGGAAGATACTTTCATCTTCGATGAGCTCGGCAAAGCAATAGACATCGGCCGACCTTCCCAGAGGGTAGGGCAGCTCCTCCTCGACCCCGGAAGTATCATCGAGATAGTCTGAGGTGACGGATTCATCAACCGGGATCTCGAACTCCTCGACCTCTGCCTCCTGAACCGCGAGATCGATGATCAGAGGATCACCGGGGTAGATCCAGTGCGAGTCCCGGATGTACGGGTTGCGCTCCCAGATCTGCGGCCACAGAAACGGATCCCCGAGGTAGTGCGCCGCCAGGTCCCAGAGGGTGTCGCCCTTGACGATGACGTGCACCATCGCGTCGTCGGGGATATCGGTGGGCGGGTCGTACGGAGTCCAGTGATCATTCACGAAATGGAGCGGCTGCGGCGGTGGTGCCACCGTCTGCGCCGCGATCGCCATGGGAAGGAATACGGCGATGATGGCGATCCGAATTTTGACGCTCATAAGCCCTCTCCCCGGTGAATAAACCTCAACTCGAGGTTAACCCAGGGGCTGCCGATCCGTCAATCCTCGGACTCTTTTTTCAATGCTTCCAGCTGTTTTTTCCACGCAGCTTCGCGTTCATCAATAATTGTTTTGAGTCCGCCAATTTGTTCGTTCACAAGGGCGATCTGCGAGTAATTAGGATAATTTTCTTGAATATATTCGAGCCGCCACAGCGCGCCTTGGTAATACTTATTCCTGCGATAAAAATCAGCCACAAGCCACTCGTGTTCGGCCAGTAACTCCCGCAATCCGTGAACCTTTTCCTCTGCTTCGCCAATGTGCTGAGAGTTCGGATAGAGGTTGATGAGCTGCTGATAGGCGGCAAGTGCCTCTTGAATATCGCTCAAATCTCGGTCGGGTCGGAGTTTTCGCGCCGAGTAGGTTTGCCCCACCATCAACAGTGCGTAATCCCGGTCGGGATCGTTGGGGTAGCGATTGGCAAAATCACGATACCGAAGGCGGGCTTCTGTGAGACTGGTCACATCGGTCTTTACGGCGTACGTATCGGCGACCCGCAGAGCGGCCTTGTGTCCCAATGGATCGTTCGGGAAGGTGTCGTAGACAAAGCTGAAGAGATCTCTGGCCTTTTGATACTCTTTTTCCGAGTACAACTGCTCAGCCTGCTCGTAGATCGTCTCTTTGTCCAGGTTTGCGAGGCTGTCGAGGAGGTCGCTCTCCTTCTTGGTACTCTTGCAGCCGACGGCGAGCAGAGCCAACGGCAGCAGAAACATTGAAATCCGTTTCCTGTAGGTCATCGAGTGTCTCCATCGGACGCAGCGGCCCGAAGACGGGCAAGTGCTGCTCCGCGATTGTCGCATCCGAACACCGCCGAGCCCGCGATCAGGGTCGTCGCCCCGGCGGCAGCTAGCAGTCCGGCATTCGTATGGTCGACGCCTCCGTCGACCGAAATATCCATTTCATGTTTGCCCAACATCGCCCGCAGTTGGCGGATCTTGTCGAGGCTCTGGACGAGGAACCCCTGGCCCCCGAACCCGGGATTGACAGACATGACGAGGACGAAATCCATCCAGTCGAAGGCGTCATTGAGCAATGCCAGCGAGGTCGCGGGGTTGATGGCCACGCCGGCCTGGAGGCCGGCATCACGGATGCACTGAAGGGTCCGCTGGAGGTGGGTGCACGCCTCGACGTGGACCGCGATCCGAGCCACCCGGGCGGCGGCCAGATCTTTGATCAGGGGATCCGGGTCGGTCACCATCAGGTGGGCGTCAAGAGGAATCGAGCAGTGATCCGTGAGCGAGGTGACAACCATTGGCCCGAACGTGAGATTGGGAACGAAGTGGCCATCCATGATGTCGAGGTGCAACAGGTCGGCGCCCCCATCGATAACATCTTTGATTTCGTCGGCGAGGCACGAGAAATCCGCCGACAGCAACGACGGTGCGAGACGGACGCTCATCGACTGACCCACACGGTCACGACGTCCGACAAAGTTACCGGCGATCCCGCGGGTGGGTGTTGCCGCAGAACGATGCCGGCGGGTAGCCCGGGGTAGGTCACCTCGCGTGCCTGGCCCAGACGCAACCGGTTGGCGCGGCAGAATCTCTGAACCTCGGCCAGGGTCTGCGACACCAATGGCGGCATCACCCACTGTCGGCTCGTCGGGGCGGTGTTGACCAGCAGGTCGACCCTGGCCCCGGGCGCGACCGGGTGGCCCACCGGAGGGCCAGACGCGATGACGCGGTCGGCGGCCGCCTGTTGTTCGACCCTGGCGCGAACGCCGGTTGTGAGACCGGCCTGTTCGACCTCTCTCTCAGCGGTGCTCAACGAAGACCCCCTGACATCCGGGACCTTCACCTGTTCGCCGCCCAGGCTGACCCGCACAGTCACCCTGGAACCCGCCTTGACGTGAAACCCCGGTGGAGGCTCCTGGAGGGCGACGGCGCCGGCCTCTACCGAAACCGAAAACACCCCGGGTTCCTCGACGAGCAGCTCGAGACCGAGATCGTGCGCCTGCTGCCGGGCCTCCTCGAGGGGCCTGGTTCCGAGGTCGGGCACCGCAAGCGTGCCTCGGTGGACGGTGTGAACCAGCGCGAACCAGAACGCAACCCCGGCACAAAGCACGAATACGAGAGCGGCCAACAGACGACGAGCCATCGGCGCAAACCTTAGCACGATTAGATGAGGCTCAGCCCCGGAAGAAGAACTGGCGAACGCTTTCGGGCAACAGACGAACGATGTCGTTAAAGAGAACGACCACCATGAGCAGGATCAGCAGGTAGAACCCGACCTCGAGCACCCGCTCTTTCACCTTCATCGGAAGATCGCGGCGAGCGATGCTCTCAAAAGCAATGATGGTGAGGTGTCCACCGTCCAGGATCGGGATCGGCAGCAGGTTGAAGATCCCGAGCTGGAGCGAAATGATGCCGAGAAGCATGATCAGGGACTGGACGCCGCTGCGCGCCGCCTGGCCGGAGATCTGGGCGATGCCGACCGGGCCCGAAACCTGCCGTAGCGATTCCTTGCCGGTGAACAAACGTCCGATGACGCGGAAGGTCTGATAGGTCATGCGTTCGCACTCTTCGGTGGCAGTGGCGAATGCGGGCAGCAGGGCCAGTTTCTGGACCGCAGTCGGCACGACCGGGCCGACACCGATCTTCCCCTGGCCGCCCTCGTCGCGGGTCATGATGGTGAACCGCAGTGCTTGGCCGTCGCGGAGAACGTCGATCGTGATTTCGGTCGCGGGAAGGGGCACGATCAGCCGCGGCAGGTCGTAGTACTGATTCACGGGTTGTCCGTTGACGGCGACGATGAGGTCCCCAGCCTCGATTCCAGCCTCGGCGGCCGGAGACGCGCCCGGGGCGGGCTGGACCACGGCCTCGAGCCGGGGTTCGATCCCCGAAACCCCAAAGCCGTAGAGGCTTTCTGCGTCCAGGTCGACCGGAATTGACACCTCGTTTCCGTCGCGCTCTACCGTCAGCTCGACTCTCCCCTTGCCGGCGGTGAGCAAGGCGACCTCGAGATCGCGCCACATCTCCACCGGTTCTCCGTTGACCGCGCGAACCAGATCTCCGGGCCGGACATCCGCGGCTTCAGCCGGAGATTCAGGGCCGACCCACCCGACCACTGGAGCTCCTTCGAGATAGACGGGGGTTTCCACCCCCATCGTCAGGGCGAGGGCGACGAACATCACCGCTGCCAGAATGTTGGTGATGGGACCGGCGAGCAGAATGAGGGCCCGCTTCCACCGCGGCAACAGCTCTGCGACCGGCGTGTCGCCGCTGACGACGTCGGATTCGTCCGGACCCAGCCCGATGATCCGCACATAACCACCGAGAGGGATCAGCGACAGACGATAATCGGTGCCACCGCGCTCGAAGCCCCAGAGCCGCTTCCCGAAACCGATCGAAAAGACTTCGACGGGCGCACCGAGAAGACGGGCCACGGCGAAGTGGCCGAACTCGTGAATGGTAATCAAGACACCAATGACAAAAGCGAACGCGAGAATACTGGTTAACATCGTATCTCCGAACCGTGAACGGGCGCTCCGTATTTCATGATTGTATCCGCAGCCATCAGGCGAGCCTCGCCGTCGGCTGCGAGGGCCTGGTCGATATCCACCAAAGGTCGGTTGCGGGCGCTCCAGGCATCGAGGGTCTCGGCGACCGTGGTGGCCACCGCCGGAAAGGAGCACCTGCCGTCCAGAAAAGCGGTTACAGCCACTTCGTTGGCGGCCGAAAGAACGGCGGGCATCTCGCCGCCGGCACGTAAAGCGGCGCGAGCGAGGTCGAGGGCAGGAAACCGGTCCCGATCGGGGGCCTCGAACGTCAGCGCGGGCAATGACGTGAAATCGAGGGGTGGCGAGACCTCAACCAGACGCTCCGGCCAGGCCAGGGCGTAGGCGATCGGGAGCCGCATGTCGTTGGCCGAGAGCTGTGCCGTGACCGCACCATCGACCGACTCGACCATGGCGTGGATCAGGCTCTGGGGGTGGATCACGACATCGATCTGTCGCTCCGGCACGCCAAAGAAGTGGTGGGCCTCGATGATTTCGAGGCCCTTGTTCATCATGGTGGCGGAATCGATGGTGATCTTGGCCCCCATCTGCCAGGTGGGGTGCTTCAGGGCGTCGTCGCGAGTCGCCGTTTTGATGGCCTCGAGGGACCAGGTCCGAAAGGGCCCACCCGACGCGGTCAGGATCAGACGCGCAACACCCTCCGTCGTGCCTCCCCGCAGAGCCCGGTGAATGGCGCTGTGCTCGCTGTCCACCGGCAGCAGGAGAACCCCGGCGCGACGGGCGGCGTCCATGACCAGATCTCCGGCCACGACCAGGGTCTCCTTGTTGGCCAGGGCCACGTTCTTGCCGGCGCCGAGGGCCGCCAGAGTCGGGGCGAGCCCGATGGCGCCGACCACCGCCACCACGACCAGATCCGCATCGGCGTGGCGCGCGATCTGTTCGAGACCGTCTGCGCCCCAGAGGATCTGCAGGTCGGGAAATTCGTTTGCCAGCGTTTCGGCGTCCTCGGCCCGGGCCACGCACACGACCGCCGGGCGATGACGCTTCAGTTGGCCGCGGAGACAGCCGAGATTCCCGCCGGCGGCGATTGCTACCACCTCGAAGTGTTCGGGAAAGGCCTCGACCACAGCCAGTGTGGAGGTGCCGATGGACCCCGTAGAACCGAGAACCGCAATGCGTTTCATCACGCCAGGCCGACCACCACCAGATAGGCAACGACGAAGGGTGCGGGGTAGATCAGGCTGTCCGTCCGATCCAGAAATCCGCCGTGGCCCGGCAACAGCGTCGACGAGTCCTTGACGCCGGTGTCGCGTTTGAACAGAGACTCCACGAGGTCGCCGAGAGGCGCCGTTACCGCGAGGATCGCCGCCAGGGCGGCGACGTGAACCGGCGCCATCTCGAGGCTGAGGGCCCACGCCATCCCGGCAGCGGCGAGAAAGGTCGTCACCACACCGCCGGCGAGTCCCTCGAGGGTCTTGTTGGGGCTGATCCGGGGCGACATCTTGTGGCGACCGAAGTTCTTGCCGACGTAGTACGCGCCGGAGTCTCCAATCCAGATACACGCCAGATAGAGGAGCAGCAGTTTGACACCGGTGGGCTCTCCCGGCCACAACCTCAGCCACCCGAAACAGGCGGTGGTGACTCCCAGGTAGAGGACTGAGAACGACTCCGCCGCGATCCCTCCGAAACTGCCGGTGGGGGCCTGTCGATCGGCCAGCCGGGCCGTCGGCAGGATCACGAGAACCGCGATGACGGCGGCGGCCAGACCGGAAACTCCGTACACCCACGAGGTTGCCATGACGCCCAGCGACCAGCGCGATGGGAAGCCAGCGCCCGACCGCGAAACCGGCCCCTCGTGCCATACTCAACAATTCATCGCAGGCAACCGCAACCGCGGCGCCGAGAACTGCCAGGAATACCCACGCGGGGAGCCAGATGATGGTGCCCGCGAGCACGGGTATGGCCGCGACAGCAACGAGTTCGCGTTGTCCACGCGCCATCGATCAGGCCCGCTTCGTTCCGGGCGGGGAGAAGACCCCGCCCTCGGGTGCGAGACCGCCAAAGCGCCGCTCGCGTTGTTGGTAAGCGAGCAGGGCTTCGAAAAGTTCGGCCTGCGAGAAGTCCGGCCACAGGGTCGGGCAGAAATAGATCTCCGAATACGCGATCTGCCACAGCAGGAAGTTGGAGACCCGCTGTTCGCCCGAGGTGCGGATCAACAGATCGAGGGCAGGCGTACCACGGGTCGTGAGGTGGTCCTCGACCCATTCCTCATCGATGGCGTCGGCGGCCAGCTTGCCGGCGTTGGCCTGGGCCACGGCTCCGCGCACGAGGTCGGTCAGTTCCTGGCGACCCGAGTAGTTGAGGGCGATCTGGATGAGAGTGCCGGTGCAGTGAGCCGTTGCCTCGACGGCGCGCTGCAGCTCCTTGCGTACGGACGGATCGAGTTGCTCGATCCGTCCGATAGGTCGGAAGCGAAGGTTGTTTTTGATCAGGGTATTGAGCTCACGGTTGATGAATTCCTTGAGCAGCGTCATGAGGGTGAGCACCTCATGCCGCGGTCGTTTCCAATTCTCGGTCGAAAACGCATACAGGGTAATGACCTCAAATCCCAGCCGAGCGGCGGTCTCCACAGTCTCGCGAACCGCACGAATGCCGGCGCGGTGGCCCTCGACGCGTGGCAGGTTGCGCGCCTGCGCCCACCGACCGTTCCCGTCCATGATGATGGCGACATGGCGTGGCAATCGGTCGGTGTCGAGACGCTCCAGCAACTCCCGTTCGTGGGAGCCAGGCTGAGCTATATCATCGTAAGGCTGTATCACTCAGAACACCTGGATTGCGAAGTCTACCACAGCATTCTGGTACCGGGAGGTGGTTTTCAATGGGGCTGTTTCGAGGGCGATTGGCCGCTTGAGCGCAGCCGCTGGTCGCCCTCGTCTCAACGTTTTTCCGACCGGCGACTCGGGGACCGGCGGGACACTAACCTGCATATCTCACCAGCTCTCGACTGCGGCCGACGATGCACCTACCCAGCCGTGTTTTCTCACCAGGGGTGCTCAACGTACTGCAAAGTACGCCTGCGCGCCCCCTGGTGAGAAAACCCGCCTGGCCACGGCGCCTCATCGCCCTCGTGACGAAACCTGGTGAGATATGCAGGCTAACGGTACCCGGCTGTAGTACACCTTTTCCAAACAGAGGCCGGTCGCGGGCGCGGTCTGGATCGATGCCCCCGGCGTCGGGTGGTCGAGCAGGCGGCGAACGTCCTCGAGCGTTCTCCTCTGGCGACCGACCTCGAGCAGGATGCCGACCATGCGGCGGACCTGGTAGCGAAGAAACCCGTCGCCTACAAACTCGAGATCCAGACCGGACCGGCGCGTTTTCATGCGCGCCGCGTACAGTGTGCGGACGGTTGATCCGGGACCCGGGTCGGTGACAGTGAACGACGCCCAGTCACGGGTTCCGGGGAGGAGGGTGAGAGCGGTCGTCAGAGCGTCCATGTCGGCTACCGGTTTGACGACGGCGGATCGAAGATCGAGCCACGGTAGATCGCGCTCGTGCCACCTGAGGCGGTAGGTATAGAGCTTTCCCAGCGCGCTCTTCTGGGCGTGAAAGCCGACTCCCACCGGCCGAGCCGACCGAATGCGGATTTCCGGCGGCAGGATGGCGTTGAGGCTCGACACCAGCTTTTCTGGAGGAATGCGTCCGGGAAGATCGCAGTGCGCAGTCTGCCCGGCGGCGTGCACCCCGGCGTCGGTCCGGCCGGCGCCCATGACCGTGATTTTCGTTCCACCGACACACCGCGAAAGCGCGCGCTCGAGCTCACCCTGGACCGTCCGCTGACGGAGTTGGCGTTGCCAACCGTGGAACGGCGTCCCGAAGTAGGCGACGACGATTTTCATTCGATAGGCCATCCCGGGTATCCTCGCACAGATCAGGGAGGCCGCGATGTCTGTGACAACTCTGCTGATGGTGTCGATGATAGGAGCGTCGGCGGTCTCGTCGGAGGCCATTCGCTGGTTTCCGGGGGACTACTTTGATTCCCGGGTCAAGAGTGTTTTCCAGAGCGAGGTCATGGAGAGTTGGCCGGGTCCGAGCCAGCTCATGGCGCTGTGGAGGGAAGGCGGGCTTGACGAGCCGGCCCAGGTCAGCCTGCTGCTCGGTGGCGCCGTCTTTCACGACCCGGTGCTCCTTGCCGGCCTACCGCGAGGCGGTGCGTCAGCCAGTCGCCGCGGGTTCGCCAGGCAGCTGTTTACGGGTACGGGATCTGCTCGGCGGACAGTCTGCCGGATGTCCGCGGGGGTGTCAGCGATGGGGACGCGGCACACCTGGGCGAAGAGATGGACTGGGTGATGCGAACGATCGCCCGAGCAGTCGATGTTCGAGTTGTGGATGCAGGCCCTTCTCGTTCACGAAGATCTCGCCCTGCCGGGTGGCCGGGGTGACCCTGCAGCGAACGCCGGGTGCGTGCTCTGCGGCCCTTGACCGACTCGTCGGTCGTGGAGGATCTGAATCTTCTCCTCCAGGCGTATGACATATTCGAGGACTTACAGCACTCGCGTCAATCTCCTCAAGCTTGTCGAAGCCATCACCTTGAGCCGCTTCATCGTCATGCCGAGAGGGGACCAAGGAGGGTTGGGGCCGGCAGGTCTTCGACCGCCATGGCCGGTCTGGAGGGCGCCCGTCGCAGTGGCCCGCCGGCGGATGCACGGTGGACGGCGAGGCCGTACTTTCGCGCAATCTCAGGACAATGGGAGTGACCGGGATCGACACCCGTTCCGAAGAGGGCTGTAGGTGTGTGGCTCAACGTTCTCGATCGAGGGTTCCCCCAATGGTGGATGCTCGCCTCGCGTCAGTCTGTATGCGTGTGGCGGGCCGTGGGCCGAGATGTCGGCCCTTGTCTCCTGACAGGCCCCCGCGACCGGGAGCATCGCGCACGATGCTCCTCCAGTGGTTCCAACCACTCAGGCCGAATGCGCAGGGTCTCGGCGCCCAGCGGTGACCGACTACCGGCGGTCGGCGGTACAATAATTGAAAATGGTGGAGTTGGTTTTCGAAGACGGCGGCATCACCCACCGAGTTCCGGTGCGGGACGGCCTGACTCTCGGCCGATCGAGCGACAACGATGTGGTGTTGAGAGATTTTTCGGTGTCCCGCCACCACGCTCGTGTTGCCACCACCGACGGCGGTTTCCGGATTTTCGACCTCGAGTCGACCAACGGCATCAGGATCAACGAGAACTTCGTCACTGAAGGCGACTTCGCGGTGGGCGACATCCTGGGCGTCGGCAACTTCGACCTCCAGGTGGAGGACGCTGAGGGCGCTGACGTCTCGGGTCTGGCTTCGGCCACCTATATGCGCCCGCTGTCTGAGTTCAACCAGGATTACGGACTCGAAGGGCAACCCCAGGAAATCTCAAAGGAGGTGGGGGCGCGCGAACGTGTGTTCGAGATCCTCGCTCAGGTGGCCAAGGTCCTGATCCAGGTCGAGGAACTGAAACCAGTGCTCGAAAAGGTCATGGATCTGGTCTTCGACCATCTCATGGTGGACCGGGGGTTCATCGTCCTCTTTGATGACAGCGGGGAACCAAAACTCGAACTCAATCGGTCCCGCGACTCGCAGGCGGACGGAGAGGACCAGGTGCCCATCTCGCGCACCATTCTCGACATGGTGTCGCAACAGCAGGTGGCCATCCTGACCCACGACGCGCAGGCAGATCAACGTTTTGAGGCCGGGCGCAGCGTTCGCATCCACCAGATCCGCTCCGCCATGTGTGCGCCCCTGTGGCACCGAGAACTGGTGATCGGCGTCATCTACGTGGATTCGCCAATGCATGTCGGTTCGTTTTCGGCAACCGATCTCGATCTGTTGACGGCGCTTGCCAACTACGCGGCGGTGGCCATCGAACGGGCGCGTCTGAATGATCGGATCAGAAAAGAACGACAGGCCCGGGACCGTCTCGAGCGCTATCACTCTCCGGCGGTGATCGAAGCCGTGCTGTCGGACTCCGGGGCCGATCGCGCGTCAGTGACTTTGACCGAGACCTCGATCCTTTTTGCCGACATCGTCGGCTTTACCGCCCGCTGTGAAAGCCTGCCGCCCGAGGATGTGGCGGCGTTTCTCAACCAGTTCTTTTCGATCGCTGCGGACGTCATCTTCGAACACGGCGGCACGCTCGACAAGTTCATCGGAGACGCCGTCATGGCGTTCTTCGGTGCGCCGCTGCCGCAGGCGGACCACGCCGAGCGGGCCGTGCGTTCGGCCGTCGAACTGCTGAGCGCCCTCGACGTCTGGAACGGCGAGCGTGAGGCCGAAGGCCTCGATCGCATTGAAGTCCGGGTGGCGGTGAACTCGGGACCGGTCGTGGTGGGTGACATCGGGTCGGCGACCCGTGTCGATTACACGGTCCTCGGTAACGCCGTCAACGTCACCGCCCGCCTCGAGGAACACGTTGCGAAGCCGGGAACGATCGTGCTCGGGGAAACCACCCAGGCGGCGATCTCCCATCTTTTCCCCACCGAATCACTCGGCTCAGTGCAGCTCAAGGGTCTGAGCCGGAAAATCGAAATCTTCCAGGTGACGACCGAGAATGCGAAAGCTACGGGCGCGAAGAAATAATGCGTCTCGACGATCTGGTCTTTGTGACGTCGAACCTCAATAAGGTGCGTGAGGCGGAAGCTGTCCTCGGGAGGGCTCTCGACCATCACGCCCTGGACCTCCCAGAAATCCAGTCTTTGGATCTTACTGAGGTCGTCCGCAGCAAGGCGGCCGCGGCGTGGCAACGGATCGGACGTCCGGTTCTAGTGGAAGACACTGGTCTCGAGCTCGCCGGGCTCGGCGGCTTCCCGGGACCACTGGTACGTTGGCTTCTGACCAGCGTCGGCGCCGGCGGTATCGCTCGGATCGCGCACTGTTTTGACGATCCGCGGGCCACCGCGCGGTGTCTCCTGTGCGCCACCGACGGTACGCTCGAGATCCTCGGTGAGGGCGTCGTCGAGGGCAGGATCGCGGCCCGGCCACGAGGTCCCGGGGGGTTCGGATGGGACAGCGTGTTCGTGCCCGATGAACCCGGCGGACGGACCTATGGCGAGATGTCGGACGAAGAAAAGAACGGCATCTCCCACCGGCGACGGGCATTTGAAGCTCTCCGCGAAGCCCTGAAAAACGTCTAAACGTTGCAACGTTCAAACGTTGCACGTTGCGTTCGGTCAGTCCGTACCGACGTGCTACATTGCGCGCCATGCGCCGGGAACTGCTTTCGAAAGAGTCGTCCGAGATCCAAGGCATGTTCGGACGGATCGCCCACCGCTACGACCTTCTCAACCGGACCCTGTCGCTCGGGCAGGATGTGAGCTGGCGGCGCGCTGTGGCGAGGAGGGTGGCGGCGATCGACCACCTCCGGGTGCTGGATGTGTGCACGGGGACCGGCGATCTGGCGCTGACTGTCGGTGGTGGGGTGGTCGGTGCCGACTTCTGTTTGCCCATGTTGGAACGGGCGCGACTCAAGGCGCGGCGGTTGCGGCAACCGTTGCCGCTGTGCGCCGCCGATGCCCTGCGGCTGCCGTTTGCGGAAGCCACTTTCGATGTTGTGACGGTCGCCTTCGGCATCCGAAATTTTGCCGACCTCGAGGTCGGACTCGGTGAACTCGTGAGGGTCCTGCGACCGGGAGGAGTGCTGTTGGTGCTCGAGTTTTCGCGCCCCCAGCGGAGTCTTGGCGCCTCTTCTCGGGTGGTGGGTTCGCCACGTGCCACCCCGGGTTGGTCGGTGGTTGTCGCGAGACGCCGAAGCGTATGACTATCTGCCGGCGTCGGTGAGCACGTTTCCGGAGGGTCCCGCCATGTGCCGGGGTCTCGAGAGCGCTGGGTTGACGGAGTGTCACGGTGCGTCCTTTGACGGGGGGCGTGGCGTCGTTGTACGAAGGCACTCGACCGCCCGAGGGGGAACGATGAACATCGACGATCGTATTCTCGATGGTTCGCGGTTTGCTGCGGAGATCCGTGACGAGGTGGCCGTCGAGATGGCGGTGCTGGCAACCAAAGGGATTGTGCCGCGTCTCGATGCGGTCCTGGTGGGCGAGGACCCCGCCTCCCAGGTCTATGTGGCGTCCAAGGCCAGGACCCTGGCGGGTCTGGGCATGATTTCCGAGACCCACCACCTTCCCGCCACCACGACGCAGGGCGAGCTCGAAGAGCTGATCGATGGCCTCAATCGCGATCCGGATGTGGATGGAATTCTCATCCAGCTTCCCCTGCCGCGGGATGTGGACACAGCCGCCATTCTGCGCCGGCTCGACCCGGCCAAGGACGTGGACGGGTTTCATCCCGAAAACGTCGGCCTCTTGCAGCAGGGGAGGCCTGCGCTGAAGCCCTGTACCCCGGCCGGGATCATGGAGATGTTGCGCCGCGCCGGCATCGCCATCGAGGGCCAACGTGCCGTGGTCGTCGGTCGGTCGGACATCGTCGGCAAACCCATGGCAATGATGCTGCTCCACGCCAACGCCACGGTGACGGTGTGCCACTCGCGGACCCGCGACCTGGCGTCAGTGACTCGCGAGGCCGACATCCTGGTCGCCGCTGTCGGGGTGCGGTCCCTGATCGGTCCTGATCACGTGGCCGAAGGGGCTGTGGTGGTGGATGTCGGCATGCACCGGGTGACCGACCGGGAGACGGTGGAAAACCTGTACCCGGACAACCCGAAGAAGTTGGCGACGTTCTGACAAGCGGGGCGCGGTCCTGGCGGGCGACGTGGACTTCACCGCCGTGGCGCCCAAGGCCGGGCGCATCACCCCGGTTCCTGGAGGCGTCGGGCCCCTCACCATCGCCATGTTGATGGCGAACACCGTCAAGGCCGCACAGGCGCGGCGAGGGCTGTAGGGCGGCTTCGCCGAAATCCGGAATTCGGAATCCGAAATTCGAAATTCGAAATTCGGAATTACGGATCGTCTTGCGGAATCGCGGTTCGCTTTTCCCGGCAGAGGCGGAGGACTTCGGTCCAGGCGCGGTCGACCTCCTCCTGGAGGTCTTCCCTCGGGCCGCTGTTGTCAATCACCACGTCCGCCAGTTCGCGCTTTTCGTCGAGTGGTCGCTGCGCCTTCATGAGCGCGCGGGCGCGCTCCTCGGGAATGCCCCTCGCGAGGGCGCGTTCGAGCTGTTGATCGCCAGTGCAATACGCGACCATCAGCACGTCGTAGGCTCGATAGGACCCCGTCTCCACCAACAGTGCGGCCTCCACCACCGCCACCGGGACGGGACCGAGCCCATCGATCCAGCAGCCGATCTGTTGCCGCACCAGCGGGTGAATCGCTCGTTCCAATGCGAGACGCAAATCGCGATCTCTGAGCACCCGTCCGCCGAGCACCCCGCGATCCACACCGCCGGTCGAGTCGAGGACCGCCGCGCCGAAAATCCGGGTCACGGCCACGGTCCCTTCGCCCCCCGGTCGGTAGAGATCGTGGACCACCGCGTCCGCGTCGAGCACCGGGACGTCGTGTTCGGCGAGGATGCCCGCGACGGTCGATTTGCCGCTGGCGAGCCCGCCCGTCAGACCCACCACGCACGGCCTGTTGCCGGTAGACCCCTCTGAGCGGGCAGGCGGCAATTCCGAATTCCGAATTCCGAATTCCGAATTCACTCCGCCGGCCCCTCGAGCCATTCCGTCTGGTAGTCATCCGTGCGCGGAACAACGCACAAGAAGCGGACCGGTGCCGAGCCGCGGTTTTCGTACCAGTGGCTGACCCCCGCCGGGATGAAGATGCTGTCGCCCGCGGCAACCTCAGTCTCGCGGCCATCGAGAGAGATGACCATGGCGCCGTCGAGAATCACCTGTTCGTGTTCGATGGTGTCGTGGCGGTGGCAGGGTATCCTCCCCCCGGGTTCGACCGTGAACTGGCGGGTGATGAAGTTGGGCACTCCGCTTTCGGGCCCCAGCAGGACCTGGATCGACGTTCCGCGACAGCGGGGAACCAGTTGCGGCGCGACCGAGTTTCGGGCACGAACGACGGCGATGGGGGCATGGCTCATCTGCGGTCTTCCCTTCCATCTTGAGTGGTGCGGCGATTGTACCGCGGCGGGGGCTCGACTGGTCGTCGGGTGACCTTCAAAGATGGTGGACCTGGTCAACCATTCGGTTTACGATGAGCCGCAATGCTCGAAAGACTCTCAGTTCGCGGGCTCGGGATCATCGACGAAGTGGAGCTCGAATTCGCGGGCGGCTTTGGCGTGCTCACCGGTGAGACCGGGGCTGGGAAATCACTGTTGGTGGAGTCGCTCAAACTGCTTGGTGGGCAACGTGCGCAGACCGACATGGTGCGTACCGGAGACGATCGTCTGGTGGTGGAGGGGGTGTTTGCCAATCAGTCCGGCGCCGGTTTGGCCGGGCTCCTCGACGAGCTCGGCATCGAGGCCGACGATGTCCTGGTTCTGCGTCGAGAGGTGAGCACCTCCGGCCGCAACCGGTGTTGGATCAACGATGTCACTGTCACCGCCGCCGCGCTGCAGCGGGCGGCCCCCCACCTGCTCGCGATTCACGGCCAGCATGAACAGTACGGTCTTGCCGACGGGGATGTCCAGCGGCAGCTCGTGGATGACTTCGGTGGCCACGACGAGCTCCGCGAGCTGACACTAGCGGCATTCACGACCTGGCGGGAATCGGCGGACGAGCTCGACCGACTGCGTCTGGCGCAGTCCACCCGACGCGACCGGCTCGACGCCATCGCATTCCAACTGCAGGAGATCGCGGCCGCCGATCCCGGTGTGGGTGAGGATGACGAGCTCCGTCGACGGCGGTTGGTCTTGCGTCACTCTGCCCGCATCTCGGAGCTGTGTGGTTCGTTGATGGAACGCTTGAGTGACGCCGAGACGGCCGTCCTTGACGAACTTGCCAGAGGAAGCCGTGAAATCGACGAAATGATCGAGTGTGGGCTGCCTCTGGAAGACGCCGCCACCCGGCTGACTCAGTCGCGGCTCCAGGTTGAAGAGGTCGTGCGTGAAGTCCAGGGATTGTCGGACGATGCCGACCGCGATCCGGATGAATTGGACGCGGTTGAGTCGCGGCTCCATCTCCTCGAGAAACTGATGCTGAAGTACGGTTCGTCTCTTGATGAGGTTCTCGCCCACCGCGACGCCCTGGATGCGGAACGTACCGATCTGGTTTCGGTGGAGGAGCGTGTCGAGGAGGCGGCCGCGGCCGCCGGTCGGGCCCTGGACGCCTACGATCGCGTCGCCCGGGCACTCGACAAAGCGCGTCGCGAGGCGGGGTCAGAGTTTGCAAAGGCCGTCAGCGAGGTCCTGGGTCAGCTGGCGATGGCTGGGACCCGCCTCGAATTCCGGTGGCAGCCGCGGGTCGATGCGGCGTCTCGGTTGTCGCGCGACGGACACGGCGTGATCTTTGGCGCCGACGGGGTCGAGGAGTGCGTCCTGTTGATCGCCGCGAACCCCGGAGAGGAGCCCCGGCCGATGGCCCGGATCGCTTCCGGTGGTGAGCTTTCCAGAGTCCATCTGGCGATGCGGACCGTGCTGCGCAAGCGGCGGGCGGAAACCGGTCTCACGCTCCTGTTTGACGAAGTAGACAGCGGTCTCGGAGGTGCCACTGCGGCCGCCTTGGCCGAGTTGTTGGCCCAGCTCGCGGCCGTCGATCAGGTGCTCGTTGTCACGCACCTGCCGCAGGTGGCGGCCAGGGCCGACGGCCACTTCAGAGTCGAAAAGGTGGTCGATCGCGGCCGGGCCATGACGCGGGTCGTGGCTCTTCAGGCAAGCGAACGGGAGACCGAAGTGGCGCGCATGCTGGCCGGCGATGAGGTGACGGAATCGGCGCGGGAACATGCCCGGGTCCTGTTGGGGGCGAGGTGAGGCGGCTCCCGTTCAACGAGAACCACGAAATTCTCGCCGCCCTGAACCTCGCTGTTGAGGTCCTCGGGGACGGTGGTGTCGCGGTGGTTCCCACCGAGAGTTACTACGGTCTTGCGGCCGACCCGCGTCGCGAGCGGTCCGTGCGGGCGATTCACGCGCTCAAGGGGCGACCCGCGGACCTCGGGCTGCCGGTCGTGTGTGCCGATTGGCAGCAGCTCGAGGAGCTGGTTGTCGTCCCGGAGAGATTCCGGGTCAAGCTGTCACGAATCTGGCCCGCCGCCCTGACCGTCATCCTCCCGGCCCGGGAAGCGATCCCGGCCGCGAAGGGGCTCACTCTGGCCGTTCGTATCCCCGACCACTCGGGGCTACGGTCTCTCCTGTACCGCATTGGTCCGGTGACAGGCACGTCGGCAAACGGCCACGGAAAGCCACCGTGTGTGACGATCGACGATGCCCTCCGCTCCCTTTCGTCTGACCCCGATCTGGCTCTTGACGGGGGCCGGACCCCGGGCGGCGAGCCCAGCACCCTGGTGGATTTGACGGGTGATTCTCCCCGGCTGGTGAGGCCTGGCCGGGTCTCCTGGGAGGAGCCGTATCCGGAGTGCTGAGAGGGTGCCGCTGACACCGACTCGTATCCATCCACAGCGCAGGAGTCCGGTTGTGGAAAAAGCTGCGGAAAACTCGTTAAGGCAATGTAAACACAGATATTTCGGGTGATTCCGCAAGTTCTCGATGATAATTTTCAAGTCTTTTGTTTTCAATTACTTGAGTCTATCTTATTCAATCTGAAGCCGTTGCCTCGTGGTGATCTCGAACAAAGGTCCACAACCCCCTGATTTTCGGTAGGTTGCGGGCGCCGATGGGGCGCCGGCTGTTGCTGCCCGGAGAGGGCCTGTGGTAGCGTTCAATTCCCCTCGATCGAGGGTGGATCGAACGCCTCCGGAACGGTGCCGCAAGAAGGCGGCGCACCGGCGCGTCGACGAGGTGGCTGTGCCGGAATTCGCGATCCGTCCGGGACGAGTAGCCAGGTGGGGAGCTGTTGGATGATTCGCAAGGTCAAAGGAACCCGTGACGTGTTGCCGCCCGACACCCGATTGTGGGTCGGGGTCGAGAACACCGCGCATCGGGTGTTTGGCGGTTTCGGGTACGACGAAATCCGTCTGCCGGTGATGGAACCGACCGAGCTCTACGTGCGGTCCGTCGGCGAGGACACCGATATCGTCGCCAAGGAGATGTACACCTTTGCCGACCGCAAGGGCCGTTCGCTCACCTTGCGCCCTGAAGGCACCGCAGGCGTGGCCCGATCCTTTATCGAAAACGGGCTTGGACAACGGCCGCAGCCGCTTCGATTGAGTTATATCGGACCGATGTTCCGCTACGAAAAGATGCAGCGCGGCCGGTATCGCCAGTTCGCCCAGATCGGGATCGAGTTGCTCGGCGCGGCGACCCCGACCGCCGACGTCGAGGTCCTGCTCGTCCTCCACACCTTTCTCGCCGAGCTCGGCTTCGACGATCTTGTGATCGTCCTCAACAACCTCGGCGATCCGGAGGACCGGCCGGTCTTTATCGATCGGCTGAAATCAGAGCTCGAGCCCCGACGGGCTGAGCTGTGTTCGGATTGCCAGCGCCGGTGGGACGCCAACCCGCTGCGCATCCTCGACTGCAAGGTGCCCCGGTGCCGGGAGCTCGTCGCTGACACGACGCCGGTAGCGGACGTGGCAAATGACGAGGCCAGGGCCCACGTCGAAGCGGTCGAGCGTGGGCTCGACGACCTCGGAATCACCGTGCGCCGGTCGCCGCGACTGGTGCGCGGGCTCGACTACTACCTCCGCACCGTCTTCGAGGTCGTGTCGCCCGAACTCGGGGAGGACACGGTGATCTGCGGCGGCGGCCGCTACGACCGCCTGATCGCCGATCTTGGAGGTGCCTCGGTGCCGGGGATCGGCTTTGCCATCGGTGAGGACCGGTTGGTGGAGGTCCTGCCCGAAGGTTTCAGGCAGGCGGTTCTTGGTCGACCGGTGGTTGCCGTCGTGCCCATCGGGGCCGAAGCGGCGACGGCGGGACTGGCGCTCAGCCGAAGACTCGCGCTCGCCGGTCTGACGGCGCCGGCGGAGGTCACCGGAAGGTCGCTCAAGGCGGGTCTCAAGTGGGCCGGGAAGATCGGCGCACGGGCGGTGGTGATTCTGGGAGAGAGCGAAATGAGAGACGGCACGGCCATCGTGCGCGACCTCGCCAAGGGTGAGCAGGAAGTCGTGGAGTTGGAGGGCGTGGTGGAATGCGCGCGGCGCATGGTGGCAGAACTCGTCGACGGCTAGTGGATCGATCGGGCGCACGAGGAATCGGAGTCATGACATGGTGAATAGCGCGTGGGAGAGACCGTGGTGTGCGAGCCTTGGTCGCGACCGGATCGGCGAGCAGGTGGAGGTCGTCGGCTGGGTACGTCGACGCCGCGATCTCGGTGGCTTGGTCTTTGTCGACCTCAGAGACCGCAGCGGGCTTCTGCAGCTGGTGTTCGAAGAGGCCATGGTGAGCGAGGGCGAACGGCTCTCCGGAGAAGACGTCGTCAAGGTGCGGGGCACGGTCCGAAAGCGGGCCGAGGGTCAGGCCAACGCCAATCTGGCGAGCGGTGAGGTCGAGATCCTGGTTGACGAACTCGAGGTCCTCAACACCTCTGAGACGCCGCCCTTTGTGATCGAGGATCGCGCCAACGTCTCGGAGGAGCTCCGGCTCACCTACCGCTACCTCGATCTGCGACGACCGGAGATGACCGCCAACCTGGTGCTGCGTCACAAGGTGGTGGCTGCGATCCGACGCTACTTCGACGATATGGACTTCATCGAAGTGGAGACCCCGATCCTCACCCGTTCGACCCCGGAAGGGGCGCGGGATTTTCTGGTGCCGTCGCGGGTCCACAAGGAGTCGTTTTATGCCCTGCCGCAGTCACCACAGCTTTTCAAACAGCTGTTGCAGGTCGCGGGCCTGGGTCGCTACGTACAGATCACCCGGTGCTTCCGTGACGAGGACCTCCGCGCCGACCGCCAGCCCGAGTTCACCCAGGTCGATGTCGAGGCGTCGTTTATTTCGGAGGAGGACATCTACTCCCTGATCGAGGGGCTCTTCCACCGGATCTTTCCCCTGGTGGGGATCGACCCGCCGGCGGTTTTTCCCCGTCTTGCCTACACCGAGGCGATGGAGCGGTTCGGCTCCGATCGACCCGACACCCGCTTCGGTCTCGAGCTCGTCGACCTCGGTGGCCTGTGCGAGGGCTGCGGCTTCAGGGTCCTCGAGGAGGCGGCCGCACAGGGGCGGGTCAAAGGGATCGTGGTTGCGGGCGGCGCCGCCTTCTCCCGGAAACAGCTCGATGCGCTGTCGGAGTTCGTCAAGCCCTACGGGGCGGCGGGCGTGCTGTGGTTCAAGCGAACCGCGGACGGGGTTGCCTCACCCGCCAAGAACGCGCTTGGCGAGGAAGGCGTCGCGCGGTTCCTCGAAGCGGCCGGCGCGCGGGAAGAGGATCTCTTGCTGGTCGTCGGCGGTTTGCCGAGCGTCGTGTTCGCGTCACTCGGTGCGCTGCGGCTGCACATCGCGCACGAGCACAATCTCATTCCGGAGGGTCGTCACGATTTCCTGTGGGTCACGGATTTTCCCCTCCTCGAGTGGAGCGGGGAAGACCAGCGCTTCTACGCCATGCACCACCCATTTACCGCACCGAGGACGGAAGACGTGGCGCTCATCGGGACCGACCCCGGGGCCGCCAGGGCGCGCGCCTACGACGTGGTCATGGACGGACTGGAGCTAGGGGGAGGGTCCATCCGGATCCACGATCCGGATCTCCAGCGGAGCCTCTTCGCAACCCTCGGGATCGAAGAGGCCGAGGCCCGGGAACGGTTCGGCTTCCTGCTCGAAGCCTTCCGTTACGGTGTGCCCCCGCACGGAGGGATCGCTCTCGGGCTGGACCGCATGGTCATGCTGATGGCCGGCCGCGATTCGATCCGAGATGTCATCGCTTTCCCCAAAACAACCTCCGCCAGCTGTCTGATGACGAGCGCCCCGTCGAAGGTCGACGACCGTCAACTCGCCGACCTCGGGCTTCGCTCCGATCGCAAGGATTGATCGCTGCGTGGTCCTAAGAGGCTGTGATGAGCGGGTTACGTTTCGGTCGAGTCGTCGAGGGTGAGTTCGCCGCGATCCGCCGCGGCCAGGAGCCGCCGGGCCTCATCGGCATGGTCGGCTGCGACCAGAATCTCCACCGCGCCGAGCCCGTTGAGAGTCAGGCCGTGCGTCTTGCGAAGCGCTTCCCCTGAAACGATGGTGGGGATGTCGTTCGCCGCGAGGAAGGACCGCACCTGGGTCTCCTCGATCTCTCCCTGCGCCGTGAAGACGACCTTTAGATCATTCATGTGCCCATAGTAACCCTGCAGACATCATGAGGTTTCGCCTCGGAGGTTAGAAATGCGGGTTTACGCAGGGCCGTATTGACACGAACTGGCCCCGTTGTTATGATCCCCATCCCCTTTTCTAAGGGGAAGTTCTTTGATTTTTTAATAGGACGAGGAAGGGTCAGAAGTGTCCACGGGACCACCCTTCGTTAGCCTGAAGGCGCGTAGCTCAGCTGGTTAGAGTACTACCTTGACACGGTAGGGGTCAGCGGTTCGAGTCCGCTCGCGCCTACCATATTTGTGGGTCCGTGAAGGCGCGTAGCTCAGTTGGTTAGAGCGCATCCCTCACACGGATGAAGTCCGCGGTTCGAGTCCGCGCGCGCCTACCACCCAGATTCGATGCCCGACCCCCGTGGTCGGGCTTTTGTGTTTGTGCAGCAACGGTCGGTGGCCGGTTCGACGGGAGTTGAGATGAGTGAAACAGTTCGGGTGAGCTTGCCGGACGGCAGCGCGCGGGAGTTTTCCGCGGGTGTGACCGTCCTCGAGGTGGCCGAGGCCATCGGCCCTCGGCTTGCCCGCGACACGGTCGCGGGGCTGGTTGACGAGCGTCTTGTCGACCTGCGAACTCCGCTCACCACCGATGTTTCGCTTCGTATCGTGACCACCAAGGACTCCGAGGCGGGCGACGTGATCCGCCATTCCGCCGAACACGTCCTCGCCGATGCCGTCAAACGGTTGTGGCCGGGCACGCCGATCGACGCGGGGCGCCAGGACCACTCCGAGAAGTACCAGTACGACTTCCGTTTTCCGCGGGCCTTCAAACCCGAGGACTTCGAAAAGATCGAAGCGGAGATGGCCCGGATCATCAGCGAGGACCTCGAGTTCGAACGACGCGAGGTCGACCGTGATGAGGTCCGACGGGTCATGTCCGAACGCGGTGAGGACATCAAAATCGTGCGTCTCGAAGACATTCCCGAGGGCGAGACGATCACCCTGTATAGCCACGGGCCCTTTCTCGATCTGTGCCGGGGTCCGCACGTTCAGCGCACCTCGCAGATCGGCGCGGTGCGTCTGCTCGAGGCCTCGGGCGCCTACTTCAAGGGCGACGAGCGCAACGAGATGCTGCAGCGCATCTACGGCACCGCCTTTGCCTCGAAGAAGGCGCTCGACGCCTATTTCGCCAGGCTCGAGGAACTGAAAAGGCGCGACCACCGCCGGCTCGGCCGCGAGCTCGATCTGTTTTCGTTCCACCCGGAGGCGCCGGCGAGCCCCTTCTTCCACCCGCGCGGGACGCTGGTCTACAACGCGCTGCTCGAGCTCATGCGGGAGAAGTACCGGGCCTACGGGTATGACGAGGTCATCACCCCCCAGATCTTCGACGTCGATCTCTGGAAGCGCTCGGGCCACTACGACAACTACCGCGACGACATGTTCTTCGCCGACGCTTTTGAGGAGGTCGAGGAGCGGTCGTCGAGCGTCAAACCCATGAACTGCCCGTGTCACTGTCTTCTCTACGGGGGCAGTGCGCACTCCTACCGCGACCTACCGCGGCGGATCGCGGACTTCGGCCGCCTCCATCGCTACGAAAGGTCGGGGGTGGTCACCGGTCTGACCAGGGTCCGGACCTTCAGCCAGGACGACGCGCACATTTTCTGCACTCCCGAGCAGATCGAACCCGAGATCACGGCGCTCTTCGAGTTCATCTTCGAGATCTACAGCCTGTTCGGTTTCGAGGATGTGACCGTCAATCTGTCCACAAAGCCGGAAAAGGCGATGGGCGACCCCAAGGTCTGGGAGCACGCCGAGGCCGTGCTCGCAAAGTGTCTGGACGATCGTGACGATGTCGACTACACGGTCAAACCCGGCGACGGCGCCTTCTACGGGCCGAAGATCGACTTCGATGTCCACGACGCTCTCGGCCGTTCGTGGCAGCTCGCGACCATTCAGCTCGACTTCCAGATGCCGGAGCGTTTCAACCTGACCTATGTCGACAGTGACGGTTCGGAGAAGCGCCCGGTGATGATTCACCGCGCCATCCTCGGGTCGCTCGAACGCTTCTACGGGGTGATGCTGGAGCACTTCGGCGGCGACCTGCCACCGTGGCTGGCGCCGGAACAGGCTCGTGTGGTGCCGATCATCGATGGCGTGAACGACTATGCCGCGAAAGTGTCGGAAGATCTCCGCGCCCGTGGATTACGGGTCGACGTCGACGGACGCAGTGAAAAGCTCGGCTACAAGATCCGTGACGGTGAAACGATGAAGGTGCCCTACCTGTTGGTAGTGGGGCAGCGCGAGGCGGATGCCGGGACGGTTTCCCTGCGGCTGCGGCATCGCGGTGACGAAGGAGTGAAGTCTCTCGAAGAGGTTGCCGAGCGGATCGTCAACGCCGTTACGACCCGTTCTTTGGAACTGTAGAGGAATTGAAGAAAAGGAGCTCGTTATGCCGAAAATGAAGACCCATCGTGGCGCTGCCAAGCGGATCAAGCGAACCGGTAGCGGCAAGTTGAAACGCCACCATGCATACCACTCACACATCCTGACCAAAAAAACGACGAAGCGGAAGCGCAAGCTGCGTTCCTCCGCGATCTTGGCACCCTGCGATGCCAAGGTGTTCGCGAGAATGCTCGCGGCACAGAAATAGGGGGACACCATGCGCGTCAAAAGAGGCAGCAATCGTAAGGACCGCCGTAAGAAGATTCTCAACCTCGCCGAGGGCTACTGGGGTGCAAAATCCAGACTGCATCGCACCGCCAAGATCCAGGTGGAAAAGTCGCTGCAGTACGCCTATCGCGACCGTAAGCAGCGTAAGCGGCAGTTCCGGTCGCTGTGGATCGCCCGCATCAATGCGGCGGCTCGGCTCAACGGCACCAGCTACTCGGCGTTGATCGCGGGCCTCAAGGGCGCCGGCTGCGAACTCGACCGCAAGGTCCTGGCCGACCTTGCGGTGCGCGATCCGCAGGCATTCACCCAATTGGTCGAGCTGTCCAAGCAAGCCGGGAGCTGAGGGCCCGGTGGGCAACTCGCGTCTTGACGAGGTGCGGACGTCGTTCCTGGCCGACCTCGAGTCGGCCGGAGGTGACGGCGCCGAGGTGGAGAAGGTCCGGATTGCGTATGCGGGCAAGAAGAGCGGAGTCCTCAACGAATTGACGGCGGCCCTGCGTGAGCTGCCCAACGAGGAAAAACGGGCGTACGGCCAGGCCCTCAACGAGCTCAAGCAGGAGATCGAGTCGAGGCTCGCGGAGGCCAAAAAGACCGCGGGTACGATCGTGCGCCCCAAAACTGCGAAGATCAAAGCCGAGGGTCATCCAGCCACTGTGACTGCGGGAGCGGACAGAGTCGACGTCACCCTCCCTGGGACCCCGGTCGTCTGCGGCGCCGAACACCCGGTTCACATCGTGCGGCGGCGGATCGAGGAGATCTTCCTGCGCATGGGGTACGACGTCGAGGCGGGCCCCGAGATCGAGGACGACTGGCACAACTTCGAGGCCCTCAACATTCCGCCCGACCACCCGGCCCGCGACGACCAGGACACCTTCTATCTCCGCGGCGGATACCTTTTGAGGACCCACACGTCGCCGGTCCAGGCGCGAGTCATGGAGAGCCGCCAACCGCCGATCCGCATCGTCGTGCCGGGTCGCGTCTATCGGCGCGACTCCGACCTCCGACACTCCCCCATGTTCCACCAGATCGAAGGTTTGCTGGTGGATGAGGGCGTCACCTTCGGGCACCTCAAGGCGACCCTGGAGACCTTTCTCCACGCTCTGTTCTCCGACGATGTCAAGGTTCGGCTGCGACCGGGGTATTTCCCCTTCACCGAGCCGTCGGCGGAGGTGGACATCTCGTGCATCTTCTGCGGACAAAAGGGCTGCGGCGTGTGTTCGGGCTCGGGGTGGATCGAAATCCTTGGCGCCGGCATGGTGGATCCGAGGGTCTTCGAAGCGGTGGGGGTGGACTCCGATCGCTACACCGGATTCGCCTTCGGGCTCGGTCTTGATCGGGTGGCCATGCTGGTCTATGGGATCCCTGATCTCCGCCAGCTGTTCGCCGGCGACCAACGACTGACGAGGCAGTTCGCATGAAGTTCGACAGTTCCTGGTTGATCGACCTCCTCGATGGCGAACCGGATGCCGATCGGCTGTCGGATCAATTGACCGATTGCGGTTTTTTGGTCGAACTGCGGGAGCCGGGCGAGGGCGCCGAAATCTGGGATGTCGAGGTCACCACCAACCGTCCCGATGCCATGAACCACCGTGGGCTCGCGCGCGAGGCTGCGGTGGTCTCGGGTCTCGGGTTACGCCCCCTTTCTATTGAACTGACCGAGGGCGGGGAAAAGACGTCCGATCTGGCCACGATCGAGATTGCGGATCCCTCGGTCTGCACGCGGTTCGCGGCACGGGTTGTTCGCGGCGTGCGCCAGGTTCCGTCGCCGGATTGGCTGCAGCGACGGTTGGTCAACAGTGGCGTCCGACCGATCAACGCGGTGGTCGATGTCACAAACTACGTTCTGCTGGAGCTCGGACAGCCGCTCCACGCCTACGATCTCGACAGGGTCCACGACCGCACTCTGGTGGCCCGCCGCGCGGTGAAGGGCGAGAAGCTGAAGACCCTCGACGGCGAGGATCGGATTCTCGATGAGACCATGGCGGTGATCGCTGATGGCGAAGGCGTCGTCGGTCTGGCGGGGATCATGGGCGGCGCCAGCTCCGAGATCGGCGACGAGACCGTCGACGTGTTGTTGGAGGCCGCGCATTTCGACGCCCTCTCGGTGCGGCGAACCGCGCGCCGTCTCGGTATGCACACTGAAGCCTCGCACCGCTTCGAGCGCGGCGCAGATCCCGGGATGCCGCCGGTGGCAGTGGATCTGGCGGCCGCGATGATGGCTGACCTCGCCGGAGGGGTGGTGTGTCAGGGCCGAATCGATGTGCGGCCGGCGCCTCACGAAGGGCGGGGTATGGAGCTGTCGGTGAAAGGGCTTTCGGCGTTTGCTGGTCTCGAGATCGCTCCCGAGCGGGTGGTTGAGATCTTTGCCGGGCTGGACTTCGAACCGGTGCGGTCCGGCGACATCGTGACGGTGACCGTGCCGTCCTTTCGGGTTGACATCGAGCGGATGCCGGACCTCTACGAGGAAATCATCCGCCACATCGGCTACGGCGCTGTGCCGTCCGCACTGCCGGTACTGCCGACGACGCCGGGGCGACGTAACCCGAACTGGGAGCTCGTCGACCGGGCGCGTTCAGCCGCGGTGTCCGTAGGTCTCGCCGAGGTCATGAACTGGAGCTTCATCGACGCCGAGGCCGACGAGTTGGTAGCAGAGCAGCCGCTGTGCCCCGGTGAGGCCGTCGTCCTCGACAACCCGCTGGCGACCACCCAGGCGGTCATGCGCAGGTCTCTCCTTCCGGGTCTGTTGAGCGCGGCGCGTTTGAATCTCAACCAGGGCGAGTCGACCCTCGGGTTCTTCGAGCAGGGTCGCGTGTTCTCGACCTCCGGTGGCGCCACCCGGGAGAGCGAGCGGTTGGGCATCGTCGTGCTCGGTGACAGCAGCTTGGATGCGGTGGAGCAATTCCGTCGTTTCAAGGGGGTCGTCGAGCAGGTCTGCCGCAAGGTCGGGCTGCCTGCCGTCGGGTGGGTTCCGGGCGCCGGTCCCTGGCTGGACGAGGGTGCCGGTGCTCTGCTGCTGGCGACGGGTGGCGAGGCAATCGGGATCGCGGGCATGCTGGCAACGTCGATGGCATCCCGGTGGGATCTCGGAGCGGGGGTGGCGGTGGCAGAGATCGTCCTCGATGCGTCAGTCGAGCCACCCTTGCCGAGGTTTGAAGCCCTCCCCCGATATCCGGCCGTGGTGATGGACATGACCGTCGAGCATGACGAGGACGTGAGCTATGCAGTTCTCGAGGAGTCGGTCCGTGGGCTGGCCGGCGATCGAGTCGAGAGCGTGAGCTACGTGACGCGGTTTCTGCTCCGGGACGGGAGCGGTCGCGTAAGGACCACGCAGCGGTTGGTCTACCGCGACCCGGAACGATCGCTGACTCAGGACGAAGTCAACGCCGAACACATGAAACTACGCGAAGGACTGGCCGAGCGGCTCGGAGTCTCCTTTGCCTGATGTCGAGGAGGAAATCATGGCGATGGACACGGTGCTCAAACAGCTCGAGACGAAGATCGAGGAGCTCTTGAAGTCGTATCAGGCGACGAAAAAGAACGAGATCAAGTTGGCTGCGAGGGTCGAGGAACTCGAAGGCAAAATCGCCTCCGACTCAGAGATGAGCGCACGCTGCAAGGCCCTCGAAGAACAGCGCGATGAGCTCGGCAAACGGCTCGAAAAGGTGCTGTCGCTGATTGACGCCACGCTCTCCTCGAACGACTGAACGCCTGCTGCCGCAGACGGCATACACCGGCTGAAGCCAGCCCGGGTTTCAGGTGTTTCGACCGGGTCGCCGCGCTGGACTCAACGCGTTGAAGCTACCCGAAACACCGACTTTGGGTGGTGGTCGCGTGTTCCCCAGGGGGGTTCTCGTTCCATCTTGCGATGCTGTATAATCGTGGTGGGAGGAACTATCTGATGACCACCGTCCGGGCCACAGTCGATATTTTCGGCCAACGGCTCGGACTTCGTGCTGACGGTGACGAGGCGCGGGTCCAGGAGATCGCGCGGTTCGTCGACCATCGGATGCGCGAGGTGGCAGACCGTAGCTCGAGTGTAGACACGGTCAAGATCGCAGTCTTGACCGCCTTGAACATTGCCGACGAACTGTTTCAAGAACGAGAAACGGATCAGGACACCCGGCAGAAGAGATTGGAGAAGCAGGCCGAACGTCTCGTGATCAAGATTGAAGAGGCCATGAAGCCCGGCGACGCCGGGAACGAAATCTAGAATATCGGAGGTCCCTACTCGGTTCGTGATGAGCGAAACTATTGGTGAACCAACACCTATTTGAAGGGTGGCCGGGTTCTTCAGCCCCGATGCCTGCCGCAAGGCGGGAGACGGGTTGCGGACAGGCTCCCACCTGTGGTTTCGCAGGTTCAAATAGGGTTGCTCACACGGCCGATGCGGGGACCTCCACTTCATTATCTTGAGACCATAGTCTGCGCCACCCTGACGCCGGTTGCACTGATCGCTCCTTGACATGGGGGTACATCGTGGAACCAATACTGGTAGCAGCGGTGGGTCTGCTGCTGCTCGCTCTTTGTGGGCTGGCGACTGGTTTGGGTGCTGTGGCGCCGCGCGCGTGGTGCTGCCATCCGAGTGATCGCCAACGCCCAGGAGGAGGCCGAGCGAGTCATCGCAAGAGCCGAAATCGATGGGCAGCGGATCCAGAAAGATACGGAAATACTCGCGCGGGAACGCCTGCTGGCGGCCCGCACCGAATTTGAACGCGAAACCCGGGAGCTGCGGCTCGAACTGACCGCGCTCGATCTTCAATTGGCCAAACAACACGCCGAGATCGGCGAGCGCGAAGACGCCCTTAAAGGTCGAGAACAAGCGTTTGCGGTTCTTCACGACGAGATCGAGGAGCGGGAAGGCCGCCTGGTCGTCCAGGAGGAGGCGCTTGCCTCCGCGGTTGCCGAGCAGCGAGTGCGACTCGAACAGATTGCGGGTCTCACGGTCGATCAGGCCAAGGCCGAGCTTCTGAAATCGATGGAAAACGAGGCGCGTATCGACGCGGCCAACCTGGTCAAAAAGATCGAGGACGAAACCATCGAGAAATCGAAGGAAAAGGCGCGCAGGGTCATCTCAATGGCCATTCAGAGGATTGCCTCGGAACACGTGGTCGAGAGCACGGTTTCGGTGCTCGATCTACCGTCCGACGAGATGAAGGGCCGGATCATCGGCCGCGAGGGCCGCAACATTCGCGCCTTCGAGCAGGCGACCGGTGTGGATCTCATCGTCGATGACACGCCGGGGGCGGTGATTCTGTCGTGCTTTGAACCGGTGCGCCGGGAGATCGCTCGACTCGCGCTTGCCAACCTCATCCAGGATGGCCGCATCCATCCGGGGCGGATCGAGGAGTTGGTCTCCAAGGTCAAGGTCGAAATGGACGAGAAGCTCCTCGCGGACGGCGAAACGGCCGCCATGGAGGTCGGAATCCCCGACCTCAATCCCGAGATCCACAAACTTCTCGGGCGGCTACAGTTCCGTTCGTCCTACGGCCAGAACGCCCTCAAACACTCCTTGGAGGTGGCCTGGCTCAGCAACCACATGGCGGCCGAGCTTGGCGCCAACGCCGAGGTCGCCAAACGGGCCGGACTGGTCCACGACATCGGCAAGGCCGTTGACCGCGAGATGGACGGCACCCACCTCGAGTTGGGGCGAGAGATGTTGCGGAAGTATGGCGAGACCGATGCCGTGATCCACGCGATGGAGTGCCACCACGGCGACTACGATCCGCATTCGGTTGAGGCGGTACTGGTGACGGCCGCCGATGCCCTGTCGGCAGCCAGACCCGGTGCCCGCCGAGAGATCCTCGAGAACTACATCAAGAGACTCGAAAAGCTCGAGAGCATGGCCACCGACTTCAAGGGTGTGGAGAAGGCCTACGCAATCCAGGCCGGACGCGAACTGCGGATCGTCGTCGAGTCGGCAAAGATATCCGACGAGGACGCAATCTGGCTCGCGCGCGATCTGGCGAAAAAGGTCGAGGCCGAACTCACCTACCCAGGGCAGATCAAGGTTACGGTCATCCGGGAGACTCGCGCTGTGGAATACGCGCGGTGATTCGACTCCTGTTCGTCGGCGACATCATGGGCTCGGCGGGGCGGCGAGCGGTGCTCACCCAACTCGAGTCGGTGGTGGATCGGGAACGGGTCGACTTTGTCGTCGCCAACGTCGAGAACGTCGCCGGCGGATTCGGAGTCACCGCCAAGGTTCTCGCGGAGTTGGAGGTCCTCCCGATACAGGTGTGGACCACCGGGAATCACGTGTGGGACAAAAAGGAGGGCATTCCACTCCTCGATGCCCACCCGACGCTGCTGCGGCCCGCCAACTATCCGGCCGGAAATCCCGGCCGGGGTTGGTGTGTCGAAGAAACCGCCTCGGGGATCCCGGTGGCGGTGATCAACCTCCAGGGCCAGGCCATGATGCCCCCCATCGACAACCCGTTCCGGCGTGCAGACGAGGTCCTCGAAGAGATCCGGTCCGCAGCACCCCGAGGTGCGGGTGATCTTGGTCGATATGCACGCCGAGGCGACATCCGAAAAACAGGCCATCGGATGGTATTTAGACGGGCGGGTCACCGCGGTCCTGGGGACCCACACCCATGTGCCGACCGCCGACGAACGGATGCTGCCCCAGGGCACCGCATTGCAGACCGACGTCGGGATGACGGGCCCCTACGACTCGATCATCGGAATGCGGCCGGAGAAGGTCCTCGAGCGGTTTCTCTACAACACACCGCGCCCTTTCGAGCCCGCGAAGAAGAACATCCAGCTTCGCGGCGCACTTGTTGATGCCGACGAGCAGACCGGCAAAGCCCTCGCCATTCGAAGGCTGCGGGTCGACGTGCCGTGATGGTCGTAATGGGTCGTCAGATCAGCTGACGATCCATGACCACCGGGCGCCCATTCTTGACGACGTGCCGCACCGGGTTGACACCGAAGTTATAGACGAGGTGCTGATACGTCGGCGCGTCGAGGACGATGAGGTCGGCGCGCTTGCCGACCTCTAGGGAACCCAGTTCGCCGGCCCGCCCGATCGCCGCCGCGGCGTTGAGGGTTGCGGCGGTGACGGCCTCCGCGACATCCATGCCCATCCCCAGACAGGCGAGCGCGAGGATCATCGGCATCGACTCGGTAGGAGAAGAGCCGGGGTTGCAATCGGTGGCGAGGGCAACCGCGCAACCGGCGTCGATGAGGTCCCGGGCGGGGGCCCAGGGCATCCGCAAGAAAAACGCGGTGCCCGGCAGCAGGACGGCTACCGTGTCTGATCCTGCGAGTGACGCAATGCCTTGTGGAGTCACGCACAGGAGGTGGTCGGCGGTGAGCGCTCCCATCTCGACCGCGAGCTCGGCACCGCCGAGGGGGGTCAGTTCGTCGGCGTGGAGGTGAATCCGCCAGCCGTAGTCAGCCGCGCCATCAAGCAGACGGTGCGTCTGCTCGAGATCGAAAACGCCGGTTTCGCAGAAAACATCCACAGCCTCGGCGAGGCCGCGCCGAGCGATCTCGGGGTGGATGACTCCGATCAGCTCCTCGATCCACCGTTCGGGGTCCGAGCGGTGCTCGGGTGGGACCTCGTGGGCTGCGAGGCAGGTGGCGTGGAGGTCTACCGGGTGGATCGCGTGGGCTCTTCCTGATCACCTCGAGCATTCGTATTTCGGTCTCCAGGTCGAGCCCGTATCCGGACTTGGCCTCGATAGTCGTCGTGCCGTGCCTCAAAAAGGTGTCGAGACGAGCCATTGTGGTCGCGAACAGTTCCTCCTCGGTCGCACGACGTGTAGCGTGGACGGTGGAGTTGATCCCGCCACCGGATTTCGCAATCTCCATATAGGTCTCACCGCGGAGACGGCGGTCGAACTCGTCCTCCCGCGAACCCGCCCACACAGGGTGGGTGTGAGGATCGACAAAGGCCGGGAGGACGCAGCCGTCATCGGCCTCGAGAACCTCGTCGGCGTCGTCGAATCGATGGCGATGCTCCGCCTCGTCGCCGACAAACGAGATGATTCCATCTTCGCAGCGCACGACAGCGCCGGGTCGGATTTCCAACTCCGCAAGCTCTCGGCCGCGACGAGCCCGATTTCCGGTTGGCGTGACGACCTGGTGGGCGCCACGGATCAAGAGGCTGTGGGGAATAGCGTCGCCGACGCCGTTCGGGCGCCGTGATGGCCCTTCTTCGTTGCGAATCTCTGCCCGTACTGGGGTCACTGCTCTTCGAATGCGCCTTGAATGGCAAATACGGCTCTCCGAAATCCATCCGGCGGCTATCCCCCACAGCCTCCTGAGAGGCTCATCCCCGATTCTCGGTGCGGTCCTGGGCACGCGCGCTGGAAGCTCGCGAGCTGCGGGGTCGATCGTTCCTCGCGCTCGCGATGCTGGTCGTCCTGGACCAGCCCTTGGACGAGCTCGACCATGCGGTTGAGCTCGGCGCGGACTTCCCGCCGGCGGATCCGGAGATCGCCGATCACGCGTTCGATGTTCTGGACCCGGTCGTTGGCCTCGGTGATGAGCCGCTCCGCAAGGGTGTGGCCCTCGCTGACGATGCGCTGCCCCTCCGCCCTCGCCACCTCGATGGTGGTTTCGGCCGAACGTTGGGCCGCCACCAGCGCCTCCTTGAGCGCGGATTCGCGTTCTCGGAACGCTTTGAGTTCCTGTTCCGTGTGATGAAGGTGCAGTCGCAGGTCGCTCCGTTCACGGAGCATCTCCTCGACCACGCGAGCGAGGTCGGTGAGGTATTCGTGCACCTCGATCGGCGCGTAGCCGTTCATCTTCTTGGAAAACTTCTTGCCGAGAATGTCCATGGGAGCGAACTCGGACATGGGTATTCTCCTTTCCGACCTTCCATTATGACACGTTGATTCAAGATTCCCGACCGAAAATAGCTTCGGCCGTGACGGGTGATGGAAATTTCGTTCGTTATAATGGCGTCGATCACAAGGGGGTAACTTTGGCTGACATCCAACTGAGAGTCGATGATCTTCGAAAGACCTTTCACCCGGGTCTTTTCGAGGCCGACGTCGAGGTGCTCAAAGGCTTGAGTCTCGAGGTGCGGCGAGGAGAGATCTTCGGTTTTCTGGGGCCCAATGGGGCCGGCAAAACCACCACCATCAAGGCCATCACCGAGATCATTTATCCCGACTCGGGGACCATCACTGTCTGTGGTCACGAGCACACGTCCACGGAAGCAAAACGACAGATGGGATTCATGCCGGAAAACCCCTACGTCTACCGCCACCTCACGGGACGCGAATACCTGCGGTTCTGTGGTGAGCTGCTCGGTCTCGAGCGATCGGGGATGGAACCACGGATTTCGAAAGTCCTGGACGAGGTCGGGATGGAAAGCCGGGCCGATCGCCCGATGGGCGCCTACTCGAAGGGGATGCTGCAACGGATCAGTCTCGCGCAAGCGTTGCTCGGCGAGCCCGAGTTGCTGGTCCTCGACGAGCCCATGAGCGGCCTCGATCCGGTCGGGCGCCGTGACGTTCGCGACATCATCCTGGCCCAGGCGGGCGCAGGAACGACGATTTTCTTTTCATCGCACATCATTCCCGATGTCGAAGCTCTCTGCGACCGGGTGGCGATTGTCGTCGACGGGACGGTGCGGGCGGTGGGCTCGGTCAGCGAACTGGTACCACAGGAGACCAAGAGCTACGAGGTCACGTTTACGAATTTGGACCTCGATCGGATTTCGACACCGTTGATCACGCATCACGTTCGCAGCGACGCCACCTGGGTGCGCGTCGCGGCCGAAAACCGGGACGCTCTCATAGAGGAGCTCGGTAAGGGCGGGGCGCGACTCGCGAGTCTCAACCCGGTTCGCATCAACCTCGAGGACCTTTTGATCGAGCACTATGCGGGGGGCGCGTCATGAGGGCGATTCGAGCGATTGCTGCCAATACCTTTCGCGAGGCGGTCCGCGACCGGATCCTCTACCTGTTTGTCGGGTTCGCAGTCGTCATGGTGGTCAGCACCAAACTCTTCGGGCTGCTCACCGTGGGCGACGAAACCAGGATCATCAAGGACATCGGTCTCGCCGCGATGCAGTTTTTTTCGATGCTGATCGCGGTGATGATGTCCATGCTCCTGGTCAGCCGTGAGGTCGAGAGCCGAACGGTCTTCAACATCCTCGCCAAACCCGTTCGCCGGTGGCAGTTTCTGCTGGGGAAGTACCTCGGCCTGGTCTCGATCGTTGCCGCAAACCTGGTGCTGATCACGGTCGTCCTCATGGCCATGGTGTTGATCTTCAGTGGGCAGTGGGACCCCATGCTGCTCTTTGCCGCCGCCATGACGATGCTCGAAATGGCAGTTCTCGCGGCCTTCGCCATTCTCTTCGCGGTGCTTACCAAACCCATTCTCGGCTCGTTGATGACCCTCGCTGTCTTTGTCGTCGGGCACATGTCTGAGGATCTCTGGCTGCTGACGCGGCAACTACCCGGTGCCTTCACGCGTGGGGTGATTGCGGTTGTTTACTATCTGGTGCCAAATCTCGAGCGGTTCGACTTCAAGACCGAGGTGGTTCACGATCTGCCGATCCCGATGGCGGCGGTTGGTTGGGCCGTTGTCTACGCCCTGGCCTTTGTCACTGTGGTGCTGTTCCTCGCAAGCCTCCGCTTCCAGTCGAAGGACCTCAAGTGAAGCGGAAGTTCCTGTTCGGTCGCGATCATCGTGGGCTTGCTGGCGGTGGCGGTGACCGCGGAGTACCGACTCGAACGCATCCCCCGTGAGGATCCTCTGGGCAGAGACCTTCTCTACCTGCCGTCGCCTGAAATGCTCAAGATCCTGAGTGTCGGAAACCCGAACCTGGTGGCGGACATTCTCTATATGTGGTCGATTCAGTACTACTCGGGCTTCCAGCCCTCGGAGAGGTTCCTCTACCTCGAGACCGTCTACAACCTCATCACCGATCTCGACCCGCGCTATTTCGACGCTTATCGGATCGGTGCGCTCATCATGCAGATCCAGACCGGCGGCGATCAGAAACAGCTCAAGGCGACGGTTCAGCGGCTGTTTGACAAGGGCCTGCGCAATCTCCCGGAGAGCTGGGAGCTTGCCGAGGCGGCCGCGTGGGACATGTTCATGCGTTTCAAAGATCGGAAAGCGGCTCTCCACTACGCCGAGATCGCGGCGCAAATGCCCGGTGCACCGGCGCGGATCAGACGGATGGTCGGCGTGTGGCGGGATTCGGAAAGTGCGTGGACGGTGGACGACTCGATCGCCTACTGGCGAAAGGCGGTCGATGAGGCGGTGGACGTTCGCGATCACGATGTATCGCTGAGTAAACTCTATGACGCCGTGGTGACCAAGGACAGGGAGCTCCTCGAACCGTTGTTGCGCGCCTACGCCCAACAGCGCGGGCAGTGCGCCGAAGACTGGCAGGAGTTGATCCGCGCCGGTCTGCTACCCCAGGTGCCACTGGATCTTTTCGGCAATCCTACGGCATCGACGGCACGAGGTGTGTCCTGGTGGCCGTCAAACGCATCAAGGACCAGTGACCGACACCGCTTCTTCCGGCGAGGAGATCTGCGATGGCTGCCGCGAGGTGGTTGTCAGGTCCCGCTGCAAGCGCCCGTTGTGCCTCGAGTGCGGCCGCCGGTCGCAGACCGGGGTCTCTGACTCAGCTGCCACTCACAGGTACTCGAGATCGTCGGGTCGGATTATGTGGTACTCGGAGCGCTCGAGAAGTTCGGGAGAAGCATCCCCTCGCCGAACAAAAACCATGGCAACGTCGTCCCAGTACACGAGGGCCCAGTCGCGGCTGGGAAACCAGCGGGCGGTGAAACCGCGGACCTCGGGCGCCCTGACCTTCGGCCGGGGCCACCTGGAGAGGCTGGTGATAGCGAACCAACGCCGTGTCACAGCCGTATTCGCTTCCAAGAGGCGGTTCCATCCCCGAACATCGTTCCGTTGCAGGATGCTCCAGATTTCGCGCAGCAGCGGTTCGTGGATCTCGTTGCGGTCGTCCTGAAAAACCAGCCGTGACGGCGCATAGCGCCCGATCAAATAACCGCCGAAACGGACATCGTTGTAGAGCTGGGCTTGCGGCAGGCCCTCCCGGTCGAGAAAGTCGCATGCAGCGGTCGGATAGTAGCCCTCGGCAAATGTGAAGCCGAAAACGGGCCACGGGGAAGCGGCCACGGACACGGCAAGCACGACGGCGGCCAGTACCGCAAGAACGGTGGTGCGACGAAAAACCCGATCATCTTCGGCCGCCGGCTGAGCCAGCGCGCGCCAGGAGGCAAGGGCGGGGGCGGTTGCAAGCGGGAGAAGTACAAAGAACAGCCCCAGATTGCGAATGTGGCGAAATGCCAGCGCCGCGGCCATCGCCAGCAGCACCCACCGGGCGAGGTCTCGCTCGCGGATTCCCAGGATGACGATGGCGATGGCCAGCGCGAGATACAGGGCGGGAGTCTGTGCAAAGGTCGGTGACACCCACTCGGGGTTTGGAATATGGGGCTGGTCGACGAGGTGCGCGAGCCTGAACGGCACTTCGTAGAGCCGCCAACCGTAGGGGTTGACGACCAGAGCCAACCCGGCAACGGCAACAGCGGCGAAGCCGCTCGCAAAATCGGGGGTGCGCCAACTCCGCCGGAACAGTGCCTGCACGGTCTCTGCCGCCAGCATGCCTCCCAGGAGGAACGGCACGACCAGCGCGCCCCCGTGGCTGTTGGCGCCGATCATCATGATCAGCGCCAGCCATGCCAGCCATGTCCATGTCGTTCGGTCTCTGCGGGTCAGATAGAGCCAGCAGGCGGTGGGAACCACCAACAGGGTCACCAGTTCGGGTCGAAGGAAGAACCGCGGCCGGGCTCCGACCACGCAGGCGAGCGACAACAAGAGGGCGACAGGTGGCGACAGCCCGCTCCTCACGCCGATCACCAGCAACAGCAGCGCGAGAGCGCCGATACCGAGGGCGCGGAGGACCACCAACGCGGGACCGCCGCCGATCCGGTGCGCGACGGCGGCGCCCACCTGGAACAACCACTCGTGATCGATCCACGGGGCCTGTCCGGAGGTGAAGGAAAACGGGTCGCTGTGGATAAAGGACTGGTGATCGAGGATCCACCGACCGCTGGCGATGTGCCACCCGACGCTGGTGTTGGCGATTTCGAAGGTGCCGATCAATGCCCCGGCAAGCACGGCGGTCAGGATGATCAGCAAGGGAATTCGGATGCCTCGTCCGGGATCGGTGGGATCGACTGCCTTTGACACCACCCGAGCTGCCCGGCCGTTGCTCGCCGACCATCACGAGGTCCGGCTCATTCCCCCTCGGGCTCGCCGGCGAGGACGAATTTTTCCCACTCCGGTTCGAACGCCAACGACCGGGTCGACGTCATCCGGTCCAAAAAGACGATACCGTCGAGGTGGTCGAACTCGTGCTGGAGGACCCGGGCGAGGAACCCATCCGCGGTCAGCGAAACCGGATCGCCCTCGACTGTGCGCGCCTTGACCTTGAGCCGCCGGTACCGGGGCACGATGCCTCGAATTCCGGGAATCGAGAGGCAACCCTCCCATCCATCCTCAACGTCGTCTCCGACAGGTCGGATCTCGGGGTTGACGAGAACGACGGGCGGGATTTCGGGCTCGTCGTCGGTTTCCGGCACCCAGCAGGTGAAGAGGCGAATGCTCTCAGCCACCTGCGGAGCCGCGAGACCGACACCGTGCTCCTCGATCATCGTGCGGACCATGTTGCGGCCGAGGTCGGCCAGACGGCCCGTGGCGAACCACTCCTCGGGCACCGGTTCGGCCACCGCCCGCAAAGTGGGGTGACCGAGTCGGATGACCTCGAGGAGACTCGTGTCGTCGATCATGAAATCAGCCGCAGCCAGAGCACCCGCCGGAGCCGCAGTCGCTGGTCGGTGCCGGTGCGTTGGGGTTGTCGACAACGAACCCCGCTCCTCGCTGGTCTTCGACGAAGTCCACCTTGGCTCCGGCCATGTGGGGTGCGGAGTTCTGGTCGACGAGCACCTTGAGCTTGCCGTCTTCCACCACCGTATCGCCATCCCGCTTCTCGTCGAATGTGAATCCATACGAAAAGCCCGAACAGCCGACGCCCTGGATGAAGATGCGAAGCTCTTTGCCTTCGGCTTCGGGCATCTGCGCCGCGAATTCCTGGACCTTTGCAACAGCCTTTTCAGAAAACGAAATCATAGTGCCTCCTGTTTCCCGCGTTGAGGACGCGGGCGTCCCATCATAACGTAAAGTCCATCCTTGGGAATTCCAGTAGTCTCAATGAACACCATGCTCGGCCAACCACCGTTCGGCCTCGATGGCGGCCATGCACCCCGTGCCGGCCGCCGTCACCGCCTGGCGATAGACAGCGTCCTGGGCGTCACCGCAGGCCCACACGCCCTCGACCGAGGTGCGGGTGGTTCCGGGTACCGTATTGATGTACCCCACGTCGTTCATCTCGAGCTTGCCCTCGAAGATGGAAGTGTTGGGCTGGTGACCGATGGCAACAAAGACGCCGTTGGTTGGGAACTCGCGGACCTCGCCTGTTTTCGTGTCTTCGAGGAGGACTCCGGTGACGCTGCTCTCGCGGGTACCGAGGATCTCCTGAATGGCAGAGTTCCACTCGAAGTGGATCTTGTCGTTGTCGAAGGCGCGTTGTTGCATGATCTTCGATGCCCGCAACTCGTCGCGGCGGTGGACGACGGTGACCTTGGTGGCGAACTTGGTGAGGAAGATCGCTTCTTCCATGGCGGTGTCGCCGCCGCCGACCACCACCAGCTCCTTGTCCCGGAAGAAGAATCCGTCACAGGTCGCGCAGGCGGACACGCCATAACCCATGAGTTCGGTCTCGGACGGGAGACCGAGCAACTTCGCCGATGCACCAGTCGAGACGATCACAGCATCGGCAGTGATGACGCCGTGGCTCTCGGTCCTCGCTTCGAGGGGGATGTGTGAAAAATCAACGGCAGCCACCTGGTCGAAAATAAAGCGGGTGCCGAAGCGTTCCGCCTGGGTCTTCGTGACCTGCATCAGCTCTGGACCCATGATGCCGTTCGGAAATCCGGGGTAGTTCTCCACCTCGGTGGTGATGGTGAGCTGACCGCCCGGCTGCATGCCCTCGATGACAAGTGGTTCGAGCCCTGCGCGGGCGGCGTAGATCGCGGCGGTGAGCCCCGCCGGACCGGAGCCGATGATCAGGACATTGACGTGCTGTTCGGTCATGTAATCCTCCGGTGACGATGGACATCTCGGTCGCATTTCTTAAGGAACCCCCGTGATCGTTCATTGCGCGTGCGGGGATGTTCCGGGGCCGGCCCTTGCGGTCGGACATTATAATGGTTCCATAGCGAATCGTCCTCACTGGGAATCAGCCGGAAATCGAACACAACGCTGCGTCCGGAATTGTCGCAGCGAACGACGAAGGGGCCGCGGAATGAAGACCCCATGAAGAGACCTCAGGCCGACTGCGTGGACCGCCCTCACCTGGAAACCCATCGACCGACCGTCGCCCGTGGGGGGAAGGCTGGTTCGGGGTTCTCGTTGTGGGCGGCGGCAGTGTTGTCGCTTGCAATAGCGGTGACGGGCGCCCCCCCGGCCTGGGGTGCACTTGACGATCTCGCGCGGGCCGGTGACTGGGCACGGGTGCTCGAGGTGGCGTCGCGCCGCGGTGAGCAGTTGCCGCTGAATGCGGTGAAGCGATGATTGCCGCCCATGCCGCCAGAGTTCTCGGCGACCGATCCGCTGAGATTCGGTTTCTGCGGCTGGCAGCGAGGGGTGACAACGACCGTCTAGCAGCGCTCGCGGCGGTGCAGTTGGCCGCTGTCGTCGAACCCGATGATCCCGCCTCGGCTGTTGATCTTGCGTTGCCGAACTTCGCACCGCAGTGCGCCGTGGCCGCTCCGCGAGTCGGCGACACAGACAGTGGCCCTCGCCGTGGAAAGAGGGCTTGACGAGGAACTCCGGTCCACGGTCGAGGGGTCGTCAGCCGGTCTTTCGCGAGGGGCTTCGCCGGCGACTGGAACTGGCCCTTGCGATGACGGATGACGTGCGGCAACGACAGCGGCTTGAACGGCTCCTCGCGGCATCGACTGCAGATCTCGTGGCGCTCCAGGCCGCCCAGACGCTCGCCGCTCTCGGGCCGATGACTTCACTCGAGCAGTGGAGGGTCGGATCTCACCTTCTATCGCCACGCACTGTTTGACCGTGCGGCGCCCCTGCTCGAGAAGATCGTTGGGGTTCGGCACTCCTCCATTCCATCTGACGACGTTCTCTTCACCCTTGGACGTTGCGCGTTTCGGCAGGCCAGGTGGAGCGACGCCATCACCTGGTATCAGAAGGCGTTGGCGAGCTCGACCACCGCTGAGCGGCGAGCTGAAATCGAGGTTCATATCGGTCGGACGTATGAACTGAGCGGCGATCTCGACACGGCCGTGACCGCGGCCGTCACTGCCGTCCGGTTGAAAACCACCGATGATCGACGGCTGTTTCTGGCTCGTCTTCGTCTGCGGCGCGGGGAGACGGAGCTCGCCGCACAGGGAATCAGCCAACTTCGAGGGCGGACCGCGCGCGCCCAGGGCGACGTCATGCTGGCCCTCGATGCGTTGCGGAGAGGCGATCGCTCAGGGGCGTTCAACAGGCTCAGCCAGGTGCGGAGCCGCCCGTGGTCGGCCCCGGCGGCCGTGTTGGCGGCTCAACTCGCCGAGGCAAGACAGGAGATCGAGGTACGGTCATCGATCTTCTGGAAGGTGCGGCGCCGGCTCTCGACTCCTACTGGGGTGAACAAGCGCGGCGGGTGATGTCCACCTTGCCCGCGGAGGAGATCGTCGAGTGGCGTGCCCGCCGTTTGCGTGCGGTCGAAACCGCGCAGGGACGATCGAGATGGCGTGCGGTGGGACTTTGGGCCACGCTCGAGCCCGACCCGCGCCAGCTTGAAGGCATCCGGCAGGAGGTCGGGGGAAGTCTCGAGGTCGGGGAGAGTTTCTCGGAAGCCTGGTTTCGCCAGGGTCTCGCAGTCGAGCTCTGGAACATCGGTCTGGAGACCGAAGCGGGAAGGTGGGATCCGACCGGGTTCCCCAACACGAACGCGGTTCGGTCGGCGTGGACCGCCGCCCGTTTCGTCGAGTTCGGTATGCCGTGGAGTGCGATACGGATGGCGGACGGGGCGTGGCGCCAGGCCGGGTCCGAGGTTCCCGATGCGCGGGTTCTCCCTGGATTTCCAGAAGACTGCCTACCCGTTACCCTACCGGACGCAGGTTCAGGCCGCGGCGAAGGCTGGGGGTGTGGATTGGAGCCTGCTGGCGGCGGTGGCGAGGGAGGAATCGCGGTGGAACCCGCGGGCACTTGTCGGTGGTCGGGGCGCGTGGTCTGGTGCAGCTGATGCCGGCGACGGCCCGGACGGTCGCCCTCCGCCTCGGTCAGTCGCCGCCAAACCCAGAGGACCTGTTCGATCCGCAAACCAGTCTCCTGCTCGGGGCCGCCGAGCTCGGACGACTGGTCGTCGGAGTTCGATGGTCGACGGGCGCCGGCGATCGCCGCCTACAACGCCGGTGAACACCAGGCCAACTGTGGTTATCACAGTGCGGCGCCGGGTGTAGTGATGACCTCTATATCGCAACGATTTCGTTTGCCGCCACGCGGAGCTACACCTCCACGGTGTTGGCGGGAGCCTCGATGTACTCGAGCCTGTACGCTCCTCAGCACGTCGCGGTCGTCTGTCAGCGACTGAACCGCGTGACTTCCTGCCGCTCACCAGCCCGAACCAACCACCGTTCGATCTCCTCGTTGAGTTTCCGTTCCACAAGGAGGGCGCGGAGCTGGTCCTGAACGACCGCAACCGGGGGAGGCGGTTCGTCGGTGGTCGCGATCTCTGCCACCAGGAGCTCCTGGTATGCGGCGTCGATCTCCTCCATGGAAACTGACAACCCGGGGCCGCAAACGCTGCTCGACGTAGGCATCCACGGCGGCGATCCGCAGGGCGAGCTCTTCCAGATCGGGCCACGACAACCCACTGGCGGACAGCTTGCGTTCGAGCATCTCGGTTCCGCCGCCACGAGTTATCAAGGTGTTTCGAGCCCTCTGAGGTTCGAGGTCGAGTCGAAAAAGGAGCCCGCTCTCTTCGAGATCACGGTATTCAACCTCGAGTCGAATCCTCGCGTCGAGCAGCCGTGAACGGTAAGGTCCTTCGATCTCGGTCGTGGGTTCCACCAACCGCACGAGGGCGGCCAACGTCACGTCCGAGTACAGGATCGGAGTGTTGCCGACCACTGCCAGGACCTCTTCGACGACCGTGCTCGAGGGTTGTTCGGCGACGGCGAAATGGCTGACAGCCATGAGGATGAGCGGCAGAACGGCAGCGCGCATCCTGGTATCATAACAGCGTGCCTGCAGCCGACAAACCGCCCGGAACGCTGTGGATCGTGGCCACCCCCATCGGCACCCTCGGCGATCTTGCGCCGCGAGCGCGGGAGGTGCTCGGTGAGGTCGATCTGATCCTCGCCGAGGACACGCGACGGGCTCGGGCCCTGCTTTCCCATCTCGAGCTGCCGGCCGTGGGGCGCATCCAGAGCCTGCACGAGCACAACGAAGACCGGAAGGTCGAAGAGATCCTCACTTTGTTGGAAAACGGGAATTCAACAGCCTTGATCAGCGACGCCGGTACACCGGTATTGTCGGATCCGGGGTTCGTTCTCGTTCGTGCCGTCCGCCAGGCCGGTCTCCCGGTTCGCAGCGTCCCCGGACCATCGTCATTCACGGCGGCACTCGCTTCGTCTGGACAGCCGCCGCTCCCTGTCACCCTGTGCGGGTTCCTGCCCGGACGGTCGGGACCGCGCCGTCGCCGCATCAACGAGCTGGCGGAGTGCTCGTGGACCCTCGTCATTCTGTTATCGCCGCACCGGCTCGGCCGCGAGCTCACGGACCTTGCGGAGGTCCTCGGGGTGGAGCGGGAAGCAACCCTGCTGGCAGAGATCAGCAAACGCTTCGAAAGGGCGGAGGTGGCGACCCTTGGTGATCTGGCCGTTTCTGCGGAGGTGGAAAGGCCGCGGGGCGAGTACATCGTGGTCATCGGACCGCCGAACGAGTCTCAGGTCGACGGCCGGACCGCCGACTCCGAAGCCGTGCGGGAGACGTATCGTCAGGCCGTAGACCGTGGTCTGGGGCGGCGCGAGGCCATGAGGGACACGGCCCGCCAATTCGGTTTACGACGTCGCGAGGTGTTCGACGTGCTTGAAGACGGCGACAGCGACTGACCTTCATTCCTCGGTTTCGCCGCCCTCGCAACGAAATCCGGTGAGATATGCAGGCTAGAGAGGCCCCGGAGCCAATGCGGTTCGCAACAGTGACTGTGGTTCCGCCTGCAACAGCTTTCGCAGGATTCGCTGTGTTACCCTGAGCCAAATGTAGGGAGGTGGAACCATGTTCCGGCGAATCGGCGTTTCTGTCGGCATCGTTGCTGGTTTGGTGGGGGTTTTGAGCGGCTGCAGCAGCAAGCCAGTCGTAGGCATCATCCTCCCGACAACCGGCGCGTTGGCGTCCTACGGCCAGTCGATCGAGAGCGGCATTCGCCTCGCCCTGGCCGACGCCCGCGGACGAGGCGAGGTTCCTGAGGGTTTCGAAGTCCTGTGGGCCGACAGCGGTTCCCAACCCGGTCGCGCCGTCGCCGAACTCCGAAAGATGGTCACCGAACGGGATGTCAAGATGGTGGTGGGCGGCGCCACCAGCGCCGAGGCCGCCGCGATGATCCCAGTACTCGACGAACTCGAGGTCGTGTGCCTGTCGCCCTCTGCGTCTGCTCCGGGGTTGGCGCAGCAATCGAAGTACTTCTTTCGGATATACCCCTCTGATGAACTCGAGGGCCACACCGCCGGGACGTTTGTCTTCGAGCGTCTGGACCGTCGCAACATCGTCCTTTTTTCCGGGGACACGGAGTACACCCGCGGTATCAAACCGGAGTTTCTCAAGCAGTACCAGGAGGCGCTCGGTGGGACGATCGTCGATGACATCGACCTCTCCGGAAGCGACTGGACGACTCGGGCACAACGCGCCATATCCTCGAGCGGCGTTGGCGCTGCATACGTTATCGGGTATGCCGGGGAGATTCTCGAGGTTGTGCGGTTCCTCCGCGATCAGGGCTTTACCGGTCGGATCCTGACCACCTCCGCGTTTTACATCGGCGACGCCATCCGCGACGCCGGGCCGGCGGCCGAGGGCATCCTGTTTCCGCTGCCGCCGTTTGACCGGACCTCGGAAAAGGAACCGGTGCTCAGTTTTGTCAACCGCTACATGCAGACCTATCAAAGAGCCCCGGACGTGTTTGCCGCCCACGGTTATGACGCGATGGGATTCACCCTCAAGGTCTTCACCATGGCCAAACCGCCGGAGACCCTCGAGATCCTCAAGGCGCTGAACTACGGTGTCGCCGAATACAACGGTGTCACCGGTCCGATCCTGTTCGACGAACATGGCGATGTTAAACACTACCCCAAGATGTTCATCGTCAGCGATGGGCAGGTCCTGAGCTACCAGCGGTACCTCGAAACCGAGAGAAGGCGCATTCTGAATCAGGTTCAGGACCTGCTCAGAACGGGCGGTTGATACCATCCCCCGATGAACGTTCTCGAAGTCATGTGGCGAAACCGCACCCTGGTTGCGGTGCTGGTGCGGCGGGAGCTGGATGCTCGCTATCGCGCCTCGTTTCTCGGTTTTTTCTGGTCGCTGCTCAATCCGTTGCTCTTGCTGGCCGTCTATGCGGTGGTGTTCACCTACATCTTCAGCCCGCGGTTTCCCGGTGGTGAGCCCTACCCGCTGTTCCTTTTTTCGGGTCTCCTGCCGTGGCTGTTTTTTTCCGGGGCGGTGCTCGACGGTTCGACCACTTTGATCGACAACGGCCCGTTGCTGGCCAAGGTCATGTGCCCGCCGGAGATCTTTCCGGCGGTGACGGTGGTCTCGCACCTGGTGCACCACTTGCTGGCGCTGCCGATCCTGCTGGCGGCGATGGCGGCGGCAGCGGTTGCCGGACTGCACCCTTTTCCGTGGACGTTCTGTCTGGTCCCGGTCGCCCTCCTGCCCTGGATCATGGTCGCCGGGGGCGCCGTGCTCGCCATCTCGGTTCTTTCTGTACATTACCGGGATATGCGCGACCTCGTGGGTCATCTATTGAACCTGTTGTTCTTTGCGTCGCCGATCATCTACAGCCTCGACGGCCTCGAGGTGCCGGAGCCGCTGCGGCGGGTGTTGGTTCTCAATCCGCTCGCAAGCCTGGTCAGGGTCTACCGCGATGTCGTCTTCACGGGGACGGTTCCGGCTCTGTCGGTATGGTTGACCGCCTTTGCGGTCGGCGCGGTGTCGTTATGGTTGGGCACCCGGGTCTTTCTCCACTATCGCGAGACTCTGGTGGAGGCGGTGTGAGGGCGGCGAACGGGTCGATCCGCTTTGCCGACGTCCGGAAGGTCTATCGGTGGCGCGGCCGCAGGCGTCGCGGCGAAACCCTCAAGGGGGCCTTCTTCCAAAGGGGTCGCGGCCGGCACGGGCGAACCGCCGAAGAACACGTTGCCCTCGACGGCGTCAATCTCTTGGTGGATCCCGGCGAGGCAGTGGCGATTATCGGACCCAACGGCTCGGGCAAATCGACCTTTCTCAAGCTGGCGGGCGGCATCCTTCGACCGACCCAAGGCGAGGTGGAGGTCGGCGGTCGCGTGACAGCTCTGATCGAGCTCGGTGCGGGTTTCCACCCCGAAATCACCGGACGCGAGAATGTGCTCATCAACGGGATGCTGCTCGGTCTGACGCGATCCGAGGTCGAGGAGCGGATGCCCGCCATCATCGAGTTTGCAGACATCGGCGATTTCATCGAGCAACCGGTGAAGACCTACTCCTCCGGGATGTATGTTCGGCTCGGCTTTGCAGTCGCGGTTTCGGCCGACCCGGATATCCTCTTGATCGACGAGGTTCTGGCGGTGGGTGACCGGGCGTTCACCCGCCGCTGCCTTGATCGTCTCGCGCGGATGCGACAACGCGGGGTGACCATGGTGCTTGGTTTCTCACGATCTCGACCTCGTCACCAGCTTTGCCGATCGCGCCCTGTATCTTGAAGGCGGCCGGCAGATTGCAGTGGGGCCGGTCGATGCGGTGGTGGCGAGATACCGATCCGATGCTGCCGATGACGGCGCCGACGCCTCTCAGGCCCCGGCGCCGACGGTTCGGGTGATCGAAGAGGGCCGGCGGTGGGGCAACGGCGATGTGGAAATCGTCGAGGTCGAAGCGCTGGCCGGCGGATCGTCGCAGCGTTTGCTGCCTCGGGGTGAACCGTGTCGTCTCCGGATTCGTTACCGAGTTCACCGACCGGTGGAGGATTTTGTATTCGGCGTCGCCTGGCATCGTCCCGACGGCACCCTGGTCAGCGGCCACAACACCGAACTCGGTGGTCTCGTGCCGAAGCTCCTGGCCGGGGATGGCGAGGTGACCTGCGTCTATGACGCGTTGGAGCTCGCGCCGGGAGAGTACCGCCTCGACGTCGCCGTGCATGCGCAGGAAGGGCTTGCCTACGACTACTGGTGCGATGCCCTTCGCATCCGTGTGACTTCGGAGGTGGAATGGCCCGGGGTGTGGTCGCCATCCCATCGCTGGGAGTCCTCCGGCCCCGAATGGCGTTCCAAGTGACGTCTCGCGGGACCCCGGGTGGCTCGGACTGACGTTGAGCGTCATTTTTTGCCGTCTTTCCCCTTGCAAAAAGCTGGCACGGGCATTGCAGTTAGCCCCAGCCGTGAAAGGAGAAAGCATTATGCGTAAGAATCGTGGTTTTACTCTGATCGAACTTTTGATCGTGGTGGCAATCATCGGCATCATTGCGGCGATTGCGATCCCCAACCTTCTGAACGCCATCAACCGTGGTCGTCAGAAGAGGACGATGGCGGACATCCGGACCATCGGTACGGCCTGTGAGGCCTACGCGGTGGACAACTCGTCGTATCCGTCAATTGCGTCACAGGCGCGGTTTCCGCTCTTGCTCCATACATCGAGCCGACCTATGTCAAAAGGGCTCCGCGGAACGATGGTTGGAACTATCCCTATGCGGGCCCTCTCGGCGTGCGCATGGCTACACCATCGCTGGGGCTGGTCGTGATAAGACCTTCACGAATGCTGACTTTGACCGGCTACACTCTGGGAACCACCACGGACATGGACTGCGATATCGTCTACTCGAACGGCAGCTTCACCGTCTTTCCGGAAGGCATCCAGAACTGATCGAACACCCTTCTGTAGAGTGTTTGGGGGCACCGCGGTGCCCCCTTTTTTTGCGTTATGATTGATCTGTGATTCGCATGATCCATCCCTGCCGAGAAGGCATTACGGAGTGATCCCGACCGATGCGGTGACGTCCGAGGCGGCATCGGGTCTGCACGCCACTGAACCAACTCGAGAGGCACCGTTCTCGCTGGCACAGGGCGCCCTGCTGGCGGTGGCGGCCTGGCTGGCATGGCGACCGATTGAAGTATTTCCATGGTCCGCCGTTCTGACCGCCGCTGTCATCCTGGCAATGACGGTATGGGGTTGGCAGCGGACCCCGTTCGCAGTCGGGGCGCATCGTGGTGTGGACGATCGTTGCCATCGGTGTTCTGGCGGCATCGGGCATGGCCGGACACGATCCGTCGGCTGCCATCTCCGGAGCGTCGTTGGTGGCATGCCGTGGCAGCTCTGATCTGGTTGGCCTCGCGGGAAACCTCTCCCGGGTATGTGCCCGCTGTTTTCGCCCTGGCGATCAGCGGTCTCTCAATCTGGGGAGCGCTCGCGCCGAGGAGTGCGAGCGAGGAACCACGGTTTCTCCGGCGCAGTGTGCGCTCCTGGCAGTGGCCGGCTGGCTGGCGTGGCGGCCGGCCGAGACCCTTGCCTGGTCCGCCGTCCTGGTGGCGGCGGTGGTCCTCGGTTTGACGGCGTGGGGTTGGCAGCGCACGCGGCCGGCGGCAGGTCGCGCCGCGGTCTGGATAGCCGGTGCAGTCAGCGCGTCTGGTGGTTTCGGGCCTGGCCGGCTACGATCCGTCGGCCGCCATCGCCGGGGTCATCGTTGGTCGGCGGCCATCGACCGCATCTGATCTGGCTCGGCATCGCGAGCAGGCGCCTCCGGAATCGTGGCCCGCCGTGCTGGCTCTTGCTGCTCAGCCGGTCTCTCGATCTGGGGCGTGCTGCAGCTCACCGCAGGCCCGGAACACGCCCAGGCAATTCTCCTGCCAACTTCCGGAGCCCCTTCGTGCAGCCGGCGTCCGAACGGCTGGCCGCCGGTCGCGCATTTGCGTCGCAACCGCTGCCCTCGCACCTCGCCGTACTGCTCGCGACGGCTCTCCCGCTCTGCTCGTTCGCCTCCGCTGGAGGTGGAGCGCTGTTCCGTGGTTCGCAGGTGTCGTGCTTGTGCGTCGTCGGTCTCGCGCTCACCCGATCGCCGATCGGTGTCGGTCTCGCGCTGGTCGCCTGTGCTGCGCTGGCCGTGGCCGGTGGCGGGCGCTCCATACGTCTGGCGGTGGTCGTTCTGGCTCTGGTTCTCGCAGTGGTGGTCGTGGCCCGTGGTGATGTGCTCGAACTCGAACCGGTGACTTTGCGCCTCGACAACTGGCGGACGGCGGTGTGGGTGTGGTCGACGTCGCCGGCGGCGGGTGTCGGGTTCGGGGGCTTCGGCCAGGTGGCGCAGACGGTGCCCTTCGCGGTCGGGAATCGGCCCCGCTTCGCCCATTCGCTGCCGCTCGAGTGGCTGGCCGAGCTTGGTCCGGTGGGTTTATTGGCGATCCTGGCGGGTGGTTTCGCGCTGTGGCGTCTGGTTCGCGACCTGTGGCCGCACCGGCCGGATCTGGCGGTCGCGATTGCGGTGGTGCCGGTGCACAACCTCGTGGACTTTTCGATGCACGGCTCGGGGGTTGCCCTCCCGTGGGCGGTCCTCGTGGGGTGGGCGGTCGCATTCGGGGAGTGCAACGCCGGTCCCCGAAACCGGGTCTCCGGGCAGGCCGGCGGTGGTGGCCGCGTGCCGGCCCTCGCGCTGGCGGCGACCATCCTCTACGCGACGTCGGCGATGGTCCTGGAAACCGCGGGACAGCAGGACCCAACCCGAGGAGCGTTACGCGGGCGCCCTCGAAGCACGGCGGTTGGCGCCGTGGCGAGCAGATCCTCTCGATATGATCGCGGTCGCGGCTCTCGAGACCGGCAGACCTCGAAGTGATTGCGGAGGCTTCCGCGGAACTCGAACAGGGTCGGTGGTTGCGGCCGTATTCGGCCTCTCTTGCCGATCTTCGCAGCCATCTCGCGCAGGCGCGTGGTCACGCGCCCTCCGCGGTGGCCGAGGCGTGGACGGCGGAGCGCACCCATCCCGAAAACCCGTGTATTCGCAGCGCTTGGTAGCAGCTCTTTCGCCAGTTGCAGGATGACGGCATTGGCGAAGATCGCTGAGGCGCGTACCGGTCGGGGGCGCGGTCACGGTGGCCATTGCCGCGGTGCTCGGGGGGGCGTTCTTCCCCGGGCAGCGGTTGGTGATCGGCGTGCTCCTGGCCCTGTTGCTCGGGTGGTTTGGAAGTCGGCGGTGGCGGCATGTCGCTGGCATCCGTTGAGTGGGCCCTGTTGGCAATGGTCGGGTGGGGAGCCGTGTCGGCGACCGTGGTCGGGATGTCGCCGTTGGCCGCGAAGGAGGTCGTCACCGGGTGGCTGGTGGCGTGGTGTCTGTGGGTCGCCGCTCGAAGGGCGGGTCCGCGAGCGGCGGTGATGGGGGCCACGATTCTGATCGCAGCCGCACTGCTGGTGGTGGCCGGTGTCGGACTGGAGGCGATTGGGCACGGAGCGATCTCCGGGTCGGAGGTCTTCTGGAGAGCCCCAACGTGGCGGCCGCGCTGTTGGTGGTCTCGGTGCCGCTGGTGGGGTTGTTCTGGAGGGTGGCCTCGACGCCGGTGGCTGATCCTGATCGCAGTTGGTCTGGTAGGGGGCGTGGCTCTCACCGGGTCACGGGCCGGGCTGCTGGCGGTCACTGGCCGCAGGCGCCGTTCTGTTGCCCAGAGGCCGGAGCCCGCATGGCCGGTCTGGCGATCGGCACCGGCGCGATAACGGCGGTTCTGGTCTGGAGGTTTGTCAGCCACCCGGAGATCCTGGCCTGGTTCCGGCCGGCCATCTGGCGTGGCGGTGCTGCGTCTGTGGGCGACCCATCCCCTGCTTGGCGTCGGCCCCGGCGGTCTCGTGGATGCAGCCGGGACCGGTGAGATTGCTCCACGCCGATCACGTGGGTCACCACCAGTTCCTGATCACGCTACGCCGAGTCGTCCCCACTCGGTCTGCTGGTGCAGACCGGGGTGGTGGGCTTGGTGATTGCCGTCGTCGCGGCCGGTCCTCTGGTTGCGTCGAGCACGTCGCGATGGCGCGCTGTCGTTCGCGCCTCTCCGGTCGCGCGTGGTGGGAATGGCGGTCATGGCGGCGTTTCACGATTTCGTGACCATCGAGATCGTCATGTGGTGGTGGGTGCTGGCGCTCGGGTCTGATCGAGGCCGTTCGGCGGCCGACTGACGTCGGCCTGCGATCAGCGTGCCGGAACAGGATTGGACGAGAACTGTTCGTGGGCTCGTTCTCGCCTTCATCGTGCTGTGGGGCATCGTTCAACCGGCGTGGGCGAGGTGGGTGTGGCGCACCGGGACCAAGGATGCCGTGCTGGTGGACGGGCCCTGGCCGCGGAACCGTGGTTTGACGAGCCGCTCGAATGGCGGGTTCGGACTCTGCTCGATGAAAGGGCATGGACCTGGCCGTCGGCGGCCGAGGCGCTCGCGAGCGAGCCGCGAGGCGGTGAGGATCCACCCCGGCGCGTCGCGTCTGTGGATGATCCTGGGGCAGGTGGACTACCGCATCATCAGCGAATTCGGACCGTGGCCGGACAGCGTTGCCGAAGCGCGGGCGGCCTTTGCGCGCGCGACCGAGCTCGAGCCGTATCAGCCGTGGCCGTGGCTGGAGTGGGCACGGCTCGAACGCGGGCTCGGCAACCTCGATGAGTCGGCCGAATTGGCGCGGCGGGCGCTGGCCGCCGAACCCCATGCGATCCGCGCCCGGTTGTTCCTGGCCCGGGTCGAGCTCGACCGCGGCAACATGCGGTTGGCACGTGAGGCCCTGGAGTCGGCCGCAGCATCGACCGTTCTCCGGAAGCGCGCCGGTCTCACGACCTACGAAAAGGAGCTTCTGGCAGCGCCGATGTGGCAGTTCCGCGAGATCGAAGAGGCCTTGCGATGAGCCAAGGAGAAGTACGTGCCCTTGTGGTGGGTGCCGCTGTTGCTGGCTCTGACCCCGGTCGTGGGTCTGTCGCCTGCCCCCCGTGACATCGTCGATTTCTTTGCGCCCATGCGTGCGATGACGGCATCTTCGCTCTCTGCAGGCGTCATGCCGTGGCTCAACCTTGCCAACGGTTGTGGCGAAGCGTGGTTTGCGAATCCGGAAACCGCCGTCCTCTACCCGCCGGCATGGGTGCATCTGGTCCTGCCGCCGGCGTGGGCGATGGCACTGGAAGATCGGCCTCCATCTGGCGTGGCTGTCGCTCGGGGTGGGGCTGCTCGCCCGCCATCTCGGCGCCGGTCCCCTGGGTCGATCCGTCGCCGAAACGGCCGCGTGGTCGGTGGGCCCGGTCATCTTCACGGTCGGCGTCCTCAACAACCTCGAGACGCTGGCCTGGGTGCCGTGGATGGTTCTTGCGGCGCGCGTCCCCGGCCATCGAGCCACAGCCCTGGTTGCCATGACGACGGCTCTGGCGTGGCTGGGTGGCGAACCACAACTGTGGGCGTTGGCGGTTGTTCTGACCGTCGCCGCAGCTCGATCGCGAATCCGCGCGGTCGCCGGCGTGGCGTTGGGGACGCTGCTGGTGGCCGTCCAGATGGTGCCGTTCGTATTCTGGGTTCTGGAGGGCGACCGGGGGCCGCAGGCGGCGTCCTGGGCTTTGCGTGGCGCCGTCACACCCGCGGACTGGAGCGGTCTTCTGGTGCCCGGTCTGCCGGTCGATCCCGACCGCATGATCTACGCCGAGAGCCTCTTTTTCGGGGCACCGCTGGTGGTCTGCGGGCTGCTCGGTGCGTGGCGCCGGAAGTGGTTGCTGGCGGCAGCCGGATTGCTCGGTTTCCTGGCGACGCTGCCGGAGCTTGGCGGCGGCGGGATCTTTCTCGCCCTCACCGGCGGTCTGGTTCGATACCCGTCGCGATTCGCACTGGCGGGTCTCGCGTTGCTTCTGCCGATGGTGGGCCCCGGGGTCGAAAAGTGGCTCGAGGGTCAGGGTCGGTGGTTGGCGGTGACGGTTGCGACGGTGACTCTGCATTCTGTGCGTCGTCGGTTGGCATCCGTTGTGGTGGTTGGTGGCGGGAATTCCGGCTGCTCTGATGATGGCTGGGGCGACGTTCTCGGCGTGGCGTGGTGTCCGGGTTGTGGCCCTGATCGGAGGGATGGTCGGCACCGTGGTCGCCGCCCTGCCTCTGGTCGGCCTGCAGCCGGTCGACTCGATCGCCCACGACGGCCCTTCCTGGCCCGAGGCCGGGATGGTGGTCGAATCTATGCTCCTGCGCCGTCAGAAGACGATATGCAGTGGCTCGCGACAGGCATGGAGCCGAGGCGGCTGTGGCCGGTCGGCTACCTCAATCTGGCGGACGGGTTGACCGTGGCCCGCACCGATTCGCCGGTGGCCAATGGACGTCTCGTGGATCACCTCGAGATGGCCGACCGCGGACCAGAGAGTCGCTGGTGGCTGGATGTGCTGGCCGCAAAGTGGGTGGTCCTTCGTGAGACAGCCGACGTCCCTGACGATATGGAGTCCGTCCGCGTGCGGGGCGGCATGCGTCTGCTCCGCAATCGACAGGCCCTGCCGGTGGTGAGTCTGGCCCTGGAGCCGCCACGCCCGGACACCGACTGGCGGACGAACGGCCGGGTGGACGAGATCGTCCTCGAAGGCAACAGCTGCCGCGCCACGCTGAACGCGGCTCGAGGACGGCTATGTGTGGGTGTCGCTCGCGCCGGTCGGTGGCTGGCGCTGGTTCCTCGACGGCGCCGGGTCGAGCTCGAGCAGGGACCCGGCATCGTCCAGTACATTCCGGTGGCCAAAGGCCGGCACGTGCTTGTCGGTCGATATCGTCCACCAGGCTTGCGCCGGCGGTGGCGACCAGCATGGTTGCGACGATATTTGTTGGCATATTGCTTTCGCTGCCGATGATCCGGCGCCAAGAGCGTGGTGAAGTTTCATCATGAAGTGGGTGTGCGGCCGACTTGGGGTGCTCGCGATCGTTGTCGCCGTGGTCTTCTGGTGTTTCCCGCCGCGCGGTGACGACGCCTACTACCACTCTGTCGGTGCCGTCGAACAGGTTCGCGCGTGGCAGGAAGGCGCCGTTTTCCCCGACTACCAACGCGGGTGGAGCGGTGGCACCGGATCGTTCGCGCCGACCGTCTACGCACCCATCCCGATGGCGATCCAGGGCGGCTTGGCCTGGTTGGTCGGAGATGGGCAGCGCGCTGTTGGCTTCTCCCTGTCCCTGGTTGTGCTGGCCGCAGCCGTATCCTTCACGGAGGCAATCGGCAAGCCTGAGGCGGTCCTTCTTGGTGGCTGCCCCCTACGTCCTGGCGGTGGCCGTGACGCGTGCGACGACCACCGAGGCGTGGGCCCTTGCCGGCGCCGCCGTGGTGCTGGCCCTGGGTATGCCCGGCGAACCGTCACCGTCCGGCGGGGATTGGGCCTTTCAATCGGGGTCGTGCTGGTGGCCGGATCCCAGGTCGGGACGCTGCTTCAGCTGGGGTGGCTTCTCGCGGTTGCGTGGGTTGACCTGGATAGTGGTGTCGCCCGGAGACCTGGCGACCTCCTCTGGGTTTCGGGGTACGGGTCGAGAACAATGGCGTGGGCATCGGCGGGTCTCATGGCTGGTGCTGTGTTCTGGTTGCCGCTCTTCATGGATGGGCGGAATTTCGCTCTTGGCGAGTTGGTGGAGGGGCCCGTTCGACTGGAGGCGTAATTTTCTGCCGGGCAGGTCGGAGCTGCAGTTTGTTTCTCTGGTGATCGCGATCAGTC
>CAVQQV010000064.1:0-27232 GCA_963714885.1 Candidatus Sulfomarinibacteraceae bacterium
ACCTTCGCCTGTTCCTCGACGACCGCTTCGGCGTCCGCGTTGCTGAGCTGGCGGGTGCGGTTCATGAAGGACGCAACCCGGGCGAAATAGAGGGGCGACAGCACCTCGATCACCTGTCGGCGAGCGGTGCGGCGACGGTGAAACGTTGCGGCGAACTCGAACAGAATGCGGACCCAGAGATCGGTCGGCAGGTCGAAGGCGGAGCGGCCGGTGTCCGCGTGAATCTCCAGCTCGGCAAAAGTGTCAGTGGAGAGAATGTCCCGCCACGCACCCTTCAGGGTGTCCCAGGAGACAAAGAAGTGCTCCACCAGGCTCTCGAAGTCGATCGGGAAAGCCTCCGGTTCTTCATCGACGGGCTCGCCGAAGGTCGGCACGGGTTCGCTGCCGCGGATCGACTTCCACGAGGTGTCGGTGTCCTCCATCAGGGCAAACAGCGTCCCCACGACCTGGCGGAACATTGGCTCCAGGCTCGAGGCGGGGTCCCTCGCGTCGTGGACCTTGATCCCAAGCCGCGATTGGCAGATCCTCGCGCCGCGCGTCAGCGCCTGGATCGTGAGCCAGATGTCGATGCCGAAACGCGCGACATCCGAGTCCCACACCGGTTCTTTACAAAGGGTCGCCGCGAGGTCACCGGAGAGTGCAAACTCGCCGCCGATGGGTTGCCGTATCCTTTTGCCGTAAAGACAGCGCAACATGTTGTAGGTGACATTGTTAGTGATGGTCCCGTCGTACTTGAAACGGTTGTACAGTGGGGCCACGAACTCGAAACCCTCGTGCACGATCGGGCACAGCAGCCGCTCGATCCACAGAGGTGTCGTCGAGCGCAGGTCAGCGTCGAGGAGAGCCAGCGCCCGAGCCCCCACTGCGCCCGCGGCCTCGAAGATCATGCGGACAGCTGAGCCCTTGCCGGAGAGGCCGCGATAGATGCCGACGACACCGTGAGCCTGTAGGCGTTGGATTGCCGCCACCGCCTGCTCACGGGAATCGTCGACAGTGGAACCACCATCTGCCACGACGATGCAGCTCGTCAGGTCCGGAAAATGCTCGCGGAGCCCGATGGCGGCCGTTTCGACCACTGTGCCGACCGTGTCGCCGTTGTTGAAACACGGGATCCCCACCAGCAGATCCGACGGCGCGATCCGGTCGAGCAGGCCTTGGGTGAGGTCTCGTAACGAAGTCCCATCGTTTAATTGCACGATGATGTCCTTTCGACGATTTCCCGCACCGCCAGAGCCCAACCGCGGCCATGGGGGAGCGGTGCGATTCTGGCGTCGTGGATTTTCGAAACCAGTTCCTTGCTGGGACCCGCGGCCGACGGGACGATGACGGCGATCTGAGCTTCAGCAAGGAGCTCGAGATCGTTGGGGCTGTCGCCGCACGAGACGATGACGCCCTCGCGGTGGGGGAGGCTGGACAACAGCAAGCTCATGACGCTGGTCTTGTCGTGGTCGCCCTGAAGATGCAGAAATCGGTTTCCGCGCACCAGCTTCATCCGCGGTTGCACGGCCAACGCCGCGCGCAGAGTGCAATCCCACTCCGGTTCCACGACCAACGGCATGGTCGCTCGCCGGTCCCGCGCCGCGGAAAGCGCGGTTCCGCGGAGCCCGGTGAGGGCGGTGAGCTCGGAGTCGTCGAGCTCATCCAGGGTTCTCAGCGGCGCGCCACACCGCCCACGGAGCCTCGTGGCAGCCAGTCGGAGCTCCTCCACCGGGATCGCGGCTGGGTCGAAAACGACGGAACCTCTGTTGTCGACGATACCGGCGCCGTTCTCGAAACCGGCCAGGGTCTCGAGGTGCAATCGCGCCAGCAGCCCGACAACCTCGATCGCAGTCTTGCTCGTGACGAGGCAGACCGGGATTCCGGCGGCGGTGAGGCGCTGAATTTCCGCCATGACCTCGATACGGAGCGACCCGTCCGGCTCGAGGAGCGTTCCGTCGAGATCCGTGAATATGGCGCGGACCTTCATGTGTTGATAACTCCCCCGAGATCGGCGACCGCCGCCACCAGCCGCGCGCCGGCGTCCGGGATCGCCGAGTCCACCCGCGCCCAGTTGGGCAGCGACGGGGCGCCCAATGGTTGGATGACGAACTGCTCGCAGGCTTCCTGCAGGGCTCGGGAAAAGGTGTCGACCGCCTCCTCCTCGGCGTTCTTGTCGAACACCAGGCCGTTGAAAGCCGCGACCGCCAGGTAGTCCGCGACGGCGTCTTCGGCAAAGCGTTGGTAGGCGACGCGCATGCTCTGAAAGGACCCGCCCGGAAGGACGATTCCGGCCGAGCACAGGATGCGCAGGAGGTGTTTGACGATGTCGATCGCCATGCGGTGCAACCCCTGGGTCGGATCGTCCGGCGAGAGCGGCTGATGCTTGTGCTCGAATTGATCGGCGATGTCCACCTGGCAGATGCTGCGCGGCGATCGTTGGCGGAGCACCTCGAACAACAGGCCTACTTCGAGGCCCCAATCACTTGGAATGCGGATGAGGCGCAGGAGTTCCGCGGAAAATGCGAGTTCGCCCGCGAGTGGATAGCGGAAGGCAGACAAATAGGAGATGAAGGATGTGCGGCCCACCGTGGTTTCAACGGCCTGTAGGAGAGGCCGCATCAGGAGCCGCGTCACCCGGCCGTTGAGGCGGTCCGTATATCGCGCATAGTAGGCTTTGCTGAAGTCGAACGATAACCGCGGATCGAGCACGGGATAGACGAGGTTTGTGAGCTGCGACCGGTCATAGTTCACGACGTCGGCATCGTGGAAGGCAACAACTTTGGCGCGCCCCTCGGAGAGGACGAGGCCGATGGCCATCCAGACGGCGCGGCCCTTGCCGCGCTGGGAGACGGCGGCAAAGCGCTCCTCCATTTCGTGACGCAACGCCAGGATCTGCGGCGCGTGGTTCCACAAAACGACGGTCCGGTGACCGATATCGCGGAAGTAGTCGAGGGCGCCGCGATAACCGTCTTGATCGGCGCGATCCAGGGATACCACGACGGTGTCGATGTAGGGCGCCTTGCGGATCTCCCGAACCATCCTCGCCAGCGCCGGTTCGTCAAGCTCGGTGATCAGGGAGGGGATGATCAGGATGAGGGGTCTGGATCGTGCAAGGCTCACCAACTCGCGCTCGCGCCTCTCGACGTCCGGTCCCGCCAGGCGAGGCAGGGTGGTTATTGGACCGCGTTGGTGAAAATCGGTCACCCAGTGCCTCCGAATTTTCTCAGCGCGAGGTTTCGGGCGTCGTGCAAACCGTGCGAGGAAGAGCCTGAACAGGGTCGCAGTTGCGGTTTCGCAGCCGGCTGCCAGCGACGTCCAACATCATCTTTCAAAGGTCTCGGGCCCGACCTTCGCCGAGGACTGACCCTGAGGAGAAACCCCACCCCGAAGGCGCCTCCCGCAATCTTTCGATGTTGACTTCAGGCTGTGGGTATCTGCTTCAAAATATGGAGACTCAAGAAAGAAATGTCAAATGAGTCTCCTGCAAGACTCGACATCAAACGGACGGGGCATAGATTCTCCGGGTGAAGGGTTTTGCGCGAGGCTCCCATGGAAGTGCAACATGCCTCACCTGAGTGCGTTTTGCAGCAGAGTGGGGCACGCGACTGCCCGGGACAGCAGCCGGGCGGGTGGTCCTTTCTGACTCCGGGGAGCTGGGTTATCATCACGCGATCGCACTTGAGACTGCGTGCGGGACGGGAGGTGACGACGATGGAACCCAATACGATCACCGGGTCGCAGAGGGAGGAGAAGGGATTGTCGTCCGCGAAGCGGGAGGACATCTGGGCGCTGATTATCGCCCTTGTCGTGCTGGCTCTGGCGATGCTCGCACCCGATGCCATCCACTCTTTCTTTGAGAAGGGCCTCTACTTTCTGTAGGAGGCCCTTCCGGCTTCAGATGCGTCGAGACCCTGGGAGGCTTGCATGTCCGTTCTTCGTTCCCTGATCGTGCCCGGATGGACGAAGTTCATCCCCGGTCTGGTGCTGTGCATCGTGTTTGCAGTTCTGACGATGAACGTCGATCACCTCCTCGGCCGCTACCAGAAGGCGGATCTCGCCTCGAAGAGCCTGCCGGCGCTGTCGGCGCAGTATGCCGAGTTGGAGGCGGTCGGGGACATGGACGGGGCTGCCGGCGTCATGAAGAAGATCGAAAAGCACGAAAAGGCTCTGCAGAAGGTCGGCGGTTCTGTCGGCGACGAGTGGGGCTGGGCGGCCTTCCTCTATGAAACGATGCAGTTCAGGTACGTCGCGATGCTGCTCGTCTTCGGCATCCTGATCCGCAACACGGTCGGCGTGCCGAAGGTCTTCCTGCCGGGCATCGGCATCGCGCGGCCGATGATCAAACCGGGCATCATCATCCTCGGTGTGCACTATGTCTGGTCCGACGTGCTCCGCGTGGGCGGTGTCGGTCTGGTGCTCGCAGCGGTCTTTATCTTCGGTACCGCCATCACGGTGATGTGGATCAGCCGGCGGGCGGGCGTCTCGGACGGTCTGGGCGGCATCATGGGGCCGGGAACCGGCGTTTGCGGCGTCTCGGCGATCATCGCGACCGCGCCGGTGGTCGGCGCCAAACCGCGCGACATGGCCTACGCCATCGGCACCATCTTGCTGTTCGGCACGGTGATGCTCTTCGTGATGCCCTATCTCGGAACTGCGATCGGGCTCTCCCAATCCCAGTTCGGCGCGTGGTCAGCCCTCGCCATCCTGAACACCGCCCAGTTGATCGCCGCGGCGGAGTGGTTCGGCGAGGAGGCCCGCGACACCGCGGTGCTGATCAATGCCGCCCGGATCATGCTGATCCCACTGATCGTGATGTTCGCGGTCTGGTTCTACGGTCTCAAGGAGAAGGGGCAAGGACGTCGGGTTCTGGGTGACGATGCGGGCCAAGTTTCCGATCTTCATCCTCGGCTTCTTTGCCCTCATCCTGCTGAACAGCCTCCACCTGTCGGTCTTCGGCGGGCCCGAGATGGTCGACTCGCCGTTCTGGGCGATGGACTCCGTCTACAAGTGGTTGTTCGCGGTCGGGTTCGCTGGTATCGGTCTGTCCATCTCGATCGACGATATGCGAAAGGCCGGTGGTGTTGCGTTCCTCATCGGATCCGGCGCTGCGATCGCGAAGATGATCCTCGGCCTGATCGTGGTGTTGCTCCTCGGTACCGAGCTGCTCCGGGTGACGGGTGGACTCTGATACAAACGTCTGCCGAGAGGGACGATCGACCGATTCTGATCGCGGTGGACGGCGAGAGTCATACCCACGCCGCCATCGCCGAGGCGGCCCGGCTGGCCCGCGCCCTGGACCGTCCCGTCAGGATTCTGCACGTCGAAGACCCCTATTTGAAGCAGTTTTCCAACGAGATCTACGCCCAGGGCCGGGAAGAGTATCTGGAGCACGTGGATCGATGCCTCGCCGAGGAGGGGCACGAGGCGGTGCGGGTGGCGCGCGAACGCCTGCAGAAGGTCGGGATCGGGAGTGAGACCCTGATTCGCAAGGGTGATCCTTTCGAGGCGATCCGGGCCGAGCTCGAATCCGCTGCGTATTCCCTTTTGATCGTCGGTCGCAAACCGCGGTCGGGCGGCTGGTGGCGTCAGCACCGGGATCTCCCGGCCCGCCTTGCGGCGGCGGGAGGCCCGACGCCGCTGTTGATCGTGCCGGGAGAAAAGCCCTTCCGCTGAACCCGGCCCGTATTTTTCATGAGTCTTCTGCCACAAACCGCGATGCACAGCGCTGGGCGGCGCTTTCTCGATTCGTTTCCTCGACGTACCGCAACTCCGCCTCCGCTTGCTCAATAACGAAATCACCACCACGCTTACACCCCGCACCCTTCGCGACGAATCCGCATGAATAATGCGGGATGGACGTTGTTCGATCCCGAGTGGAGGGTTCTGAGCCGACTATCCACAATTCAATATCAAATGCAGGGCAAGGCCCGCCGCCGCTGAATGCTTCACCGCAGGTTCCGGTTGTTGATCAGAAGCTGTACCAGATACCGACCGAGAACGAGAACGTGTCGAAGTCAAAGGTCGAGGAGCCGCCGCCGCTGCCCTTGCGGCGCTACGCAGCGCCCTCGACTGCGGCTGGGCGAACTACCGAATCCTCGAAGATGACGATCTCGACTCGTTGCGTGAAGATCCTTCCTTCGAGTCCATCGTTGAAGCGGTACGGCTTCGACTCTGACCGTGCCGAGCCGAATGCGAACAGGGACCGGGTCACTGAATCTCGTTCACTCCGTCGAGCGGCGGACGATCTCCTCCTTGATTCCCGCAACCTGCTCCACCGCCAGCACGAACACGACCCCGGTTCCGTGCTCGTCCAGTCTGCCGGCCTGGTGAATCGCCGTCATCACGGGCTGGATCAGGTCTTCTTCGGCCAGAAAGATGACGACATCCGTCTGCATCTCCAGAGTCAGACCAAGAAAGGTCTTGGCGTCCTTCATCCCGGTTCCCCGGCCGGGCACGATGGTCGCCCCGGAGATCCCGCAGGTCTTTGCAGCATCGACGACCCGGTCCGTGACGTCCGGTTTGAGAGCGGCGACGATAACCTTGTAGTTCATTTCATCCCTCCTGGGGGTATTTCAGGCGCATGCGGTCCCACCACCCGGCGAGCTGGGCGTAGCCCATGACCGTGATCATCGGAAAGAGACTGGCGAACGCGATCAGACCGAACCCGTCCAACGCCGGGTTGCGGCCGGGAATGGTCGCACTCAGGCCCAGTCCGAGAGCCGTTACCAACGGAACCGTCACGGTCGAAGTCGTGACCCCACCGGAGTCGTAGGCGAGAGGAATGATCGATTTCGGCGCGAAGATCGTCTGCACGAGGACGATCAGATAACCGGCGGCGATATACCACACCAGCGGGGTACCGGTGACGATGCGAAAAGTGCCCAGCGAGATGCCCACGGCGACGCCGACGGCGACGACCAGACGCAGTCCCCAAGGACGGATCGTTCCGCGGGATGCCTCGTTCGCCTTGAAGGCGACGGCGATCAGGGCGGGCTCGGCCAGGGTGGTGGAAAAGCCGATGATCGCGGCAAACAGGTAGACCCACCCGTATTCCCACCATGGAGGCGACTCGGGTGTCGAGGGGTTCCGAAGACGAATGTCGGCGAGGACAGTTCGGTGGCCATGTGTTTGCCGAGCGGGAAGAGCGCCATTTCGAGGCCCATCAGGAAGAAGGCCAGGCCGATCACGACAAATGCGAAACCGATCGCCACCCGTTTCAGGTGCGGGATCGGCCGGCGCAGAACGAACAACTGAAAGCCCACGAGCAGGGCGGTGACCGCGAACACATCCCGTCCGGTGGCCAGTAACGCGGTGGTGAGCCCGTCGATCATGGTCTCATCCGGCGCCCGGCATGTTCAGGCCGAAACGCGCGATGCCCAGCAGCATCACGAAGATCATCGGCATCAGCGAGGCGAGTGCGATCAGCCCGAAACCGTCGATCAGCGGGTTCCGTCCATGGATCGACGTGGCCAGGCCGATGCCGAGGGCGGTCACCAGCGGCACCGTCACCGTGGACGTGGTGACGCCGCCCGAGTCGAATGCGATGCCGACGATCACTTCGGGTGCGAAAAAGGTCAACGCCGTGACGATGATGTAGCCGCCGATGATCAGGATCTGGACCGGCCATCCGCGCAGGATGCGGAAGATCCCGAGGACGATCGCCGCCCCGACGGACAACGCCACGGTCAGCCGCAGCTGGATGGCGTACGAGGACCGGGACGCCGCGTCCGATCCGATGAAGTCTCCGTCCGCCGCGACGTCCGCCGCCTCGCCCGCGATGGCGATCAGCGCCGGTTCCGCAACCGTGGTGGAAAAGCCCAGGAGAAAGCCGAAAACCAGGAGCCACGTCAGGCTGCCCTTGCGGGCGAAGGCATACGCCATCGCTTCACCGATCGGAAACAGCCCCATCTCCAGCCCCTGCACGAAGAACATCAGACCGACCACCACGAACACGGCCCCGATCAACACCTCCGCCACGTGGGGAAAGGGCTGGCGGAGGATGACCGTCTGGAAGACGACGATGACCACGAAGATGGGGAGCAGGTCGCGCACGGCACTCCACAGGCTGCCGAGAAACTTCCGGATCAACGGGTTGACGACGATGGCGTTGTGGGCAGGGGGCGCTGGCATCGATCGGCCCTACACCGGAGGTTCCAGCAGGGGAGCCTCGGCGAGATAGATCAACCGGCTGTTCGGCTCGAGAACCAGGCTCTTGGGCGGGTTGATCACGTCTTCTCCCTTGGGCGTTCGGACGCCGATGACCAGGCCTCCGCGCTTCGACAGTTCCATCTTGATCAGCAACTCGCCGAATTCTACCGCGTGGGTCGGGTCGCCGGGGATCCGTCCGATGTAGACGCTGTGGGCGCCGGACAACAGCACCCGACTCATGGTGTTCGCCGTGCCGTGGAAGGCGATCGCGTGGGCGATCATCGATGTGCCGATCCGGCGGGTCTCGATCACCTCGTTGGCACCCGCCGTTCTCGCGTGATCGACGTTTTCCGAGTCGAGGATCTCGGCCACCACGTAGAGGGGAAGATGGCGCCTCGCCGTCAGTTTGCGTTGGCGTTTCATGTGCGACCGGATGGTGAAGACCGTGAGAATCGTCGCTGCATCCGCGGCATGCGGGCCGATGTCGCGAGCGCCGGAGACGATGACAGCGGCCGCATGCGCCAGACGGACCTTGTCCAACTCGCTCTCCTTGGTGGGGTCGCCCTGGACCCACAGAAAGTCCGGAGGGAGGTCCCGGGGTCGCTCCTGGTCTTCGAAGAAGACCACCCGCGTCTCGGTCAGATTCAGATTGAGCCGCAGCGCCTCCAGAAGAAGGTGAGAGCTCTCGTCATAACCGCACACGACGACGTGGTTGACGTAGTCGCTCATGCGAAACTGCTCCTCTCGGATGCTCAACATCCCGTTCACCAGGCTCGATCCTACAATTCCGGCGAACAGCGCCAGCGTGAACATGCCGCCGATCATCATGACTCCGCCGACGATCCGACCCAGGGTGGTCACCGGCGTGATGTCGCCGAAGCCGACCGTGGTCACCGTAACCAGTGCCCACCAGATACCGTCTCCCATCGTTTGGAGGTCGGGATTGACCTTGGCTTCGACAAGGTAGATGGTGACACCGCCCAACAGGGTTGTGACACCCAGCACGCTGAACGCAAAGGCGAATAGAAGGCCGTTCTCCTCCAGCGCCTGGAGAACGATGGCGAACGGGTTGCGGTAACGGAAGACCCGCGACGTCCGCAGCAGCCGCAGCAGCCGCAGGACGCGAAGACCGCGAAGTTCGGGGAACAGCGCCAGAACCGCAAGCACATCCACGAGCATCATCGGCCGTATCAGAAACCCGAGGCGCGCGAGGACGTGTGCGCGGAGGCGGCCGAACCGCGGGCGCTGGAAGACCTTCAGCGCCGGGGGCTGGAACGTCGCGACCCGCAGCACGATCTCCAAAGCGAAGATCACCAGGATGAAGCGGTCGAGGCGGCGCAGGACGGGCTCGGCCGAGCTCGTGTCGGGCACCACTGCCTCGATAATGAGCAAGGAAATGGAAAGGATGATCAGTGCCCACACCGCACCCTGGACGACCCGGTAGATCCGGGTGTTCGGCTCGTGAAACGCGGAATGAAGGCCGGCAAACAGGGCGTGCATCGGCCACCACGATATCCCAGATCCGTCGGAGGATGGGTGAAACCTGCACCCCGCCGTCCTGATTGCGATCTCACCACCTGACATCCAAAGAAAAAGGGCGGGATGCCCCGCCCTCTCAACGTTCTAACGTTCTAACGTTCTAACGTTTCAACGTTCAAACGTCACTGCTGCCAGCTGTCCAGCATCTTCATGTAGTTGGCGCGGGTGAGCTTGGCGGGGACCGGGACCTTGGACATGTTCATCGAGCCCCGCATCTGCTCGAGCGACTCGTACTCGTGCTCGTTGAGCCAGAACTCGACGGCCTCGAGGGTGCGCTGGATGTGCTCCGGTCCGTGAATCAAGAGGGCCGAGACCATCTGCACCGAGTGGGCGCCGGTCATCACGGCCTTGATGACGTCGACCGCGTTGTGGGCGCCGCCGGTGGCAGCGAGAGGACATGCCGAGCTGGCTCGAGAGGATCGACAGCCAGCGCAGGCGCAAGCGCAGTTCGTCGGCGGTCGAGAGCCGCAGGTTGGGGATGACGTCGAGCTCTTCGATGTCGATGTCGGGCTGGTAGAAGCGGTTGAAGAGGACCAGACCGTCGGCGCCTGCCTTCTCGAGCTCGCGCGCGAAGTTCGAAAGCGAGGAGTAGAACGGCGACAGCTTGATGGCGATCGGGATCGACACCGCCTCCTTCACCGCCTTGACGACGGCGAGGACGCGCTCCTCGATGGACGCCCCGGTCGCCTCGGGGTCGGTGGCCAGGTAGTAGGCGTTGAGCTCGATGGCGTCGGCGCCCGCCTTCTCGATCTTCTCGGCGTACCGGATCCAACCGCCCGGGCTCGTGCCGTTCAACGAACCGATGATCGGGATCGACGCGGCATCCTTGGCGGCCTTGATGTGGTCGAGGTAGCGCTCGGGCCCGACGTGGTAGCCCTCAGGATCGGGGAGGTACGACGAGGCTTCGCCGAAACCGGCCCCGACCGATTCCATGGCCATCTGCGCCTGGGCTTCGCCGACGATCTCCTCTTCGAAGAGCGACGGCAGCACGATCGCCGCGGCACCGGCCATTTCGAGTTGGCGGATGGTGTCGATGTTGGTGCCGAGCGGACAGGATCCGCAGACGATCGGGTTTTTGAGCTCGAGTCCGAGATAGGTGGTGCCTAGGTTCATGACGACTCCCTCAGTTGGTTTCGCTGTCGGCGTCAGAGCCGTAATGCAGATTCGCAAGCTGCTGGTACATCGCGTACCTCGCCTGCACGTTGCGCTGGGCCTCCGCCAACAGTCTCTTCGAACGTTCCGGGTTGATCTTGGCCAGCATTTTGAACCGGGTCTCCGACAACGCGTACTCTTCGAAGGAGATCTTCGGTGACTTCGAGTCGAGCTTGAGCGGGTTCTCGCCCATCGCCGTGCGGCGCGGGTCGAAGCGGTACATCGGCCAGGCGCCACTCTCCACGGCCGCCGTCTGGTGGTCGAGAGAATCGGCCATCGGATAGCCGTGGGCGATGCAGTGCGAGTAGGCGATGATGAGGGACGGCCCGTCGTAAGACTCGGCCTCGAGGAAGGCGCGGACGGTCTGGCTGTCCTTGGCGCCGAAGGCCACCGAGGCAACGTAGACGTGGCCGTAGGCCATCGCCATCATGCCGAGGTCCTTGGCGGGGATCCCCTTGCCGCCCATGGCGAACTTGGCAACGGCGCCGAGCGGCGTCGCCTTGGAGGCCTGGCCGCCGGTGTTCGAGTAGACGCCGGTGTCGAGCACCAGCAGGTTCACGTTGCGGCCGATGCCGAGGGTGTGGTCGAGACCGCCGTAGCCGATGTCGTAAGCCCAGCCATCGCCCCCGACCGCCCACACGCTCTTGCGAACCAGGTAGTCGGCGAGATGGGCGAGCGTTGCGGCCTCGGGCTCCTTGATGCCGATCAGCTTCGTGCGCAGGACCTCGACCCGGGCGCGCTGGGCGGCGATGCCCTCCTCGCTCTTCTGGTCCGCGAGCAGGATCTCGTCAACCAGCTCGTCCCCGATCTTCGATGCGAGGTTCTTGAGCATCCGCCGCGCGGACTTTTCGGTCTGGTCGATGGCGAGCCGGAAACCGAGCGAGAACTCGGCGGCGTCCTCGAACAAGGAGTTGTTCCACGCTGGTCCGCGCCCGTCGGCATTGACCGCGTATGGGGTTGTCGGCAGGTTGCCGCCGTAGATCGACGAGCAGCCGGTGGCGTTGCCGACCAAGAGCCGGTCGCCGAAGAGCTGGGTGAGCAGCTTGACGTAGGGTGTTTCGCCGCAGCCCTCGCAGGCGCCCGAGAACTCGAAGAGGGGCTGCAGGAACTGAGCGCCCTTGACATCCAGTTTGACCTTGGTGCGATCGACCTCGGGCAGGCCGAGGAAGAAGGCGAAGTTCTCGCGCTCGGCTTCACGCAGCGGCATCTGTGGCGCCATGTCGAGGGCCTTGTGTTTGGGGTTGGACTTGTCTTTGGCAGGGCAGACCCGGACGCAGAGTTCGCATCCGGTGCAGTCTTCCGGCGCCACCTGGATGGTGTAGCTGGAGTCCGGGAAATCCTTGGCCTTGTAGTCGACGGCCTTGAAGGTCGACGGCGCGCCGGCGAGCGCGGCAGGCGCGTACACCTTGGCGCGGATGGCGGCGTGCGGGCAGACCATCGCGCACTTGTTGCACTGGATGCAGAGCTCCTCGTCCCACACCGGGATGTCGATGGCGATGTTGCGCTTTTCCCACTGGGTCGTGGCGCTGGGCCAGGTGCCGTCGGGCGGGAAGGCACTCACCGGCAGGAGGTCGCCCTTGCCCTCGAGCATCAGCGCGGTGACCCTTTTGACCAGGTCCGGCGCCTCGGCGGAGACCGTCGGCGGCCTGGTGAAGGTGGCGGTGATTTTGCCCGGCACCTTCACTTCGTGGAGGTTGGCCAGGGTGCCGTCGACCGCTTCGAAGTTGAGGCGCACGATCTCGTCGCCCTTGGCGCCGTAGGTCTTTTTGATCGCACCTTTGATCTTGGCGATCGCCTCGTCGCGGGGCAGGATGCCCGAGATGGCGAAGAAACAGGTCTGCATGATGGTGTTGGTGCGGCGGCCCATGCCGGTCTCTCTCGCGACCTCGGTGGCATCGATGCAGTAGACCTTGAGCTTGAGGTCGATGATGGCCTGTCTGGACCTCGCGCGGGAAGTTGTCCCAGATCTCGTCGGGCCCGTAGGGCGAGTTGACCAGGAAGGTGGCGCCGGGCTGCGCGTAGGCGAGCATGTCGAGTTTTTCGACAAACACCCACTGGTGGCAGGCGACGAACTTCGCCTTGCGGATCAGGTAGGAGGATCGGATCGGTTTGGGGCCGAAGCGGAGGTGGGAGACGGTGACCGCGCCGGCCTTTTTCGAGTCGTAGACGAAGTAGCCCTGGGCGAAGTTGTCGGTCTCCTCACCGATGATCTTGATGGAGTTCTTGTTGGCGCCCACCGTTCCGTCCGAACCGAGGCCGTAGAAGAGACCGCGGAAGACGTCGTCGCCGGCGATGGTGAAGTCGTCGTCCATCGGCAGCGAGGTGTGGCTGATGTCGTCGACGATGCCGATGGTGAAGTGGTTCTTCGGTTTTTCCGGCGGCCAGGTTGTCGAAGATCGACTTCACCATGGTGTCGTTGAACTCTTTCGACGACAGCCCGTAGCGTCCACCGACCACCACCGGCTCGGTCTTGAAGGGGCTGGAACCCGTGGTGCGGGCTTCGTGCAGGGCGGTGATGACATCGAGGTAGAGCGGGTCGCCGATGCAGCCCGGCTCCTTGGTGCGATCCATGACTGCGATCTTCGTGGCCGACGCCGGCAGTGCTCCGAGGAAGTCCTTGGCGGAGAAGGGGCGGTAAAGCCTCACCTTGAGGACACCCACCTTCTCGCCGTGGGCATTGAGCCATTCCACCATCTCGTGGACCGCCTCGGCACCCGAACCCATGATGACGATGACGCGGTCCGCTTCGGGGTCGCCGACGTAGTCGAAGAGGTGGTATTCGCGGCCGATGCGCTTGCCGAATGCCTCCATGGCATCGACCACGTGGCCGGCACACGCCTCGTAGAAGGGGTTGATGGCCTCGCGCGCCTGGAAGAAGGTGTCAGGGTTCTGGGAGGTGCCGCGGATGAACGGACGGTCAGGAGACAGCGCGCGATCGCGGTGGGCGCGGACCAGATCGTCGTCGATCAGATGGCGCAGATCGTCGTCTTCGAGCAGCTCCATCTTCGACACCTCGTGCGAGGTGCGGAAGCCGTCGAAGAAGTGGACGAAGGGAATACGGCTGGCGAGCGTCGCCATCTGCGAGATGCACGCCATGTCGTGGGCTTCCTGGACCGAACCGGAAGCCAACAAGCCCCAGCCGGTCTGGCGGACGGCGTTGATGTCCGAGTGGTCGCCGAAGATCGACAGCGCGTGGGTGGCCAGGGTGCGGGCCGAGACGTGGAAGACCGCCGATGTGAGCTCGCCGGCGATCTTGTACATGCTCGGGATCATGAGCAGCAGACCCTGCGAGGCCGTAAAGGTGGTGGTCAGCGCGCCCGCCTGGAGCGAGCCGTGGACCGCGGCCGACGCCCCGCCCTCGGACTGCATCTCGACGACATCGGGGACGATGCCCCAGATATTGGTCTGGCCCCGTGCCGACCACTCGTCGGCAAACTCGCCCATGTTGGAGGAGGGCGTGATCGGGTAGATGGCGCACACGTCGTTGATCCGGTGGGCGACCGACGCGGTCGCTTCATTGCCGTCAATCATCACGGTCCGTCGCTGTGTCATGGAAAACCTCCGCGGGTCATGCCGTGTCGGCGACCCGGATGTGTTGGTAGATCAGCGCACGTGGTTCATGGACCACGTGAACAAATTCACAACGGGCAGGATAAACCTCCCAAGTCCTGGTGGCAAGGGCAGATTTTGCCTCGTGAGCCGGCACATCTCAGCCAGGCATCGCCCGTTAGGAGTCCCGCAACCGCCCCAGCCAGACGTTGATGGGATTGCGTCTCGAAAGAAACGAGAAGGTCACCGGTTTTCGCCGGCCGATGTCGGCGAAGATCTTCTGGATGCGTTTGCTTCGATGGCTGCAGCCGGAGGCCCGCCTCGAGGTTGCGCACCGCGTTTTTGCGGTCGTTCCGTTCCAGATAGACCATGGCGAGGTTGATCCGGTGCTCCGGGTCCATGAAGTTGGCCTTGACCGAAACGTTGCAGTATTTCAAGGCCTCGGCGTACTTGTGTTTGACCATGGCGACGCACAGTCCGTAGTAGGAGAAGGCGGTGGCGGCGAATCTCTTGTCCTGGATATCGCCGTCGGAGAAGAGTTTCGGCAGGTATTTTTCGAAGACCACGATGGCGTCCTCGAACCGCTCGCTCCGCGTCCAGGAGATCGCCTCCTGAACCTTTTCGCGCATCCCCCCATGAGTTATCTGGTGATCAGTCACGGAGTGGAGTATAGCCGAGCCGTGATGTTTCACAAGAGTTTGACAGTGATGTACGACACCTCGAACAGCGGTTAGCGATCGAGAGCGGCGCGCCACGCGTCGCCGTGTTCCGACACGACGGCGAGCAGTTCGCGATGGACCCCTTCGGGTCCACACACGACATTTCCGTTCGCAAGGTACCCCGCACCCCCGTTCATGTCGGTGATGATTCCTCCTGCTTCCTCGACCAGTACCGAACCCGCGGCGACGTCCCACGGCGACAGCTGGAACTCGAAAAAACCATCGAAGAGCCCACAAGCGGTGTAGGCGAGATCGAGGGCCGCAGCGCCCGGGCGGCGGATGGCTTTGCAGCGCAGAAACACATCCTTGAAGATGGCCAGATAGGGGTCGAGAAGACGGTGCGCCTTGAATGGGAAACCGGTCGCGATCAGCGAGCCTTCGAGCCCCTTGCGACTGCTGACCCGGCAGGCGGCGCCGTTCCACCGTGCGCCCCGACCACGAGCCGCGGTGAAGACATCGTTCCTGCAGGGGTCGAAGATCACCCCGAAATCCACACGACCCTCCACCGCAACGCCGATCGACACCGCAAACTGCGGGATGCCGTGTATGAAATTGGTGGTCCCGTCCAGCGGATCGACGATCCAGGTTGGCGCGGAAACATCGTCGCTCGAAAAACCGGATTCCTCCGCCAGCACCCGATGCGACGGGAACCGGGTCGCCACGGCCTCGAGAATCACCTTCTCCGAGGCCAGGTCGGCGGCCGACACCAGGTCGTTGCGTGCCTTTTCGTTGATCTGATCGGCCGCGAGGGAACGCCAGAACGCCATCAGTTGCGCGCCACCAAGTCGGGCGATGGCTTCCACTTCGCCGAGAAAGACCTCAGGGTCCTGAAATAGCATGGTCCTGTCCTTGGTTGAGTGAGGTGGAAACCAGATTCATGGAATCAGACGATTTTCGTTCAATGGTCGATGCGCGGTGCGGGGTGATGCTCGAGGTGACCAGCCGCACCCTCGAAGAGGACCCCGACCTCAGACTGTGTGAGGGGTTACGTCTGATCGAGGCCACCCACAAGGCGATCGCGCGTCTGGCGCCCGACATCGTGGCTTCGTTTGAAGCCGCCGAGCTTCCGCGCCTGCGCGGCATCCTCATGGAGAGGTTCGGGCTTGCCGAACTCCCGTCGGGACCGCTCAATTAGCAGCTGCCATCTCGGAATACTCGGGTAGCTGCCGGAGGTCCTCCGGCGACAGGTTGCTCTCCAACTCGACCGTCACCTCGTCCTCGTCGAGCAGCTCCACCCCCGGCAGTGACGCCGAGACCCTCGCCCCGATCCCCGGCTGCACGCCCTCGAGGTCGAGCGTCACCCGCTCCGAGTTCTTGATCTTGCCCTCGGGGTCGAGGACCTTGACCAGCACGGTCAGCATCGAAAGCGGCACGCCCCCCTGGTTGGCCACCTGCAGGTCGACCAACAGGGTCGGGTTGCCTTCGGCGTCGTACATGGTCTTGGCCGCCACCGGGAAGATCTCGTGGTTGTATCGGATCTGGGCGAGCCGCTGCTCGGGCGGCACTTCTTCGCCACAGCCAACCAGGACGGTCGCCGTGGACACGACGAGCAACGCCAGAAAGACGTTCTGCAGTTTCATGATCGCTCCCCTCTGGCGGAGTCTACCACTCGCCTGCTCCAAGAAGCAGGGGAGCGGAGGTGCAGAGGAGCAGAGGAGAAGGGGGGCAGGGGAGCAAGGGGGAAAGGGGGACCATTTCGGATTTCGGATTTCGGATTTCGGATTTTCCACCCACCCGCCCGGCATCCGGGACGAGCGCCCCAAGTAACTTCAAGGTCGCGCTGAGAGCGCACTCACCGGACGTGCCGTCTCTGACAACGTTGGGAACTCGATAGCCGATTGCGAGGCTACGCCGCGGGCCCGATCATTGTGCGGTGGAGGTGCCATTTGTCACATTGTTTGAACTCGATCACCCTCAGGAGGGAAGAACCTGCGGGCAAACAATGTGACGGGTGGCTCCTCTGCGGGAAGGACGCCCGGAGACGCTCGGCTATCTTGACACGCCCATTGTCCCGGGCGAACTACCGTTGCTGAAAAGCGTAGGCGGGTCGTGTACGGCCCAGCATGTAGGACGCCGCAGTGGTGGCAGGCCCTGAAGGTCCTCCGGAAGCGTTTCAAGGAGTCGTTGCCGCCCACTCACCCTCCGGGCAGAACAGCCCCAACACCTTCCGAACGTAGTTCCGGGTCTCCGCATACGGCGGCACGCCGTCGTAACGCTCGACGGTGGTTGCGCCGGCGTTGTAGGCGGCCAGCGCCAGCGTCAACGAGTCGAAGCGATCGAGCATGATCCGTAGGTGGGCGGTCCCGCCGCGGAGGTTTTCGGCCGGGTCCAGGACATCTCGCACCTCCCTGTCGGCCGCCGCTGACGGCATCAGCTGCATCAGCCCGGAGGCCCCGGCGCGGGACACCGCATTGGGGTCGAAGGCCGACTCGGTCTGGACCACGGCCGCCACCAGCCACGGGTGGAGGTCGGCGGCCCGCGCGGCGTCGACGATCGCACTTCTGTAGGGCGTCCCCTCCGGCAGGTCCTCGTCCGTCCATGCCGCCGGGCACGCGGAATCGTCCGGGAACTCGGAGGGCTCGGGATCTGAGACCTCGTCGGCGATGACCCGATCGACCCGGACGGCCGAAACCCGCAAGGTGCCCCCGCCCTTGAGATCGAGCACGATCCGGTCGCCCTCGAGCCGCGCGTCCTCCACCTTGAGCACGCGACCGTCGACAAAAACCACCAATTTGGCGTCCGCCGGCGTATTCCAGGCCATCATGGCCAGGAGGATCGTCGCGACGAGAGCGATTTCGAATTTCGAATTTCGAATTTCGAATTTCTCACCCATCCGCACCCAAAAAAGCGTGCGATGGAAAATTCGAAATTCGAAATTCGAAATCCGCAATTTTATGCCCTCGGATGTTTCTCGTCATACAGCCGGCGCAACCGTTCGCGGGCGACGTGGGTGTAGATCTCGGTGGTGGTCAGCGAGGTGTGGCCCAACATCATTTGTACGGCCCGCAGGTCGGCGCCGTTTTCAACCAAATGGGTGGCAAAGGAGTGGCGGACGATGTGCGGGCTGATCGGCGAGGTCATGCCGGCCGCGACCGCTTGGCCGCGCAGGATCTTCCAGAAGCCCTGTCGGGTGAGTTTTCCGCCGCGGTGGTTCAGAAACACCTCGGACCGGTGGTTTCGGTTGAGTTCGGGCCGCGAGCGTCCGAAGTAGTCGTCGAGTCGGGCGACGGCGCTGGCCCCGAGGGGAACCAGACGCTCCTTCCGCCCCTTGCCGAGGACCCGGACGAAGCCGGGGTCGAGGCGCACCCGGTCGAGGGTCAGACCGACCAGTTCCGACACCCTCAGCCCGGTCGCGTAGAGGGTTTCGAACATTGCGCGGTCGCGGAGACCGAGAGTGGTCGAGGTGTCGGGTGCGGCCAGCAAGGCGTCGATCTCCTCTGTCGTGAGAGTGTGCGGTACGGTTCGCCACAGGCTCGGCGATTTGAGGTTGGCGGTGGGGTCGGTAGTCAAGACTTCGGTCTGCAGCAGAAAGCGGAAGAAGGACCGCAACGCGGAGAGTGCCCGCGCCGCCGAACGTGGCGACAGGCCGGCGTCGCGACGGGATCCGAGGTAGTTGCGAAGGCTGGATCGTTCGATTGCGCCCAGTTCGATGTGCTGATCATCGAGCCAAGCCGAGAACTGCCGCAGGTCGCGGGTGTAGGACTCGATCGTCCGCGGGCTCAGATTGCGCTCGACCGTCAGGTGGGCGAGAAACTCGTGGATCTGGTTTTGGGTCGAGGAGGTCATGGCAGTATCGTACATCGCTCCTGCTTGCCTTTCCCTGCTCACTTCCCGAGAGGAGCCACCCTTCGACATTGTTCGCCCGCGGCATCGTGGCCGCAGGATGAACGATGAGTGCACCGAACAATGTCGAAAAGTGGCACCTCCGCCGCACGAAACCCTTGAGGATCCTTGTGGTGCGGGCGTCTCGCCCGCACTGTGCGGCCGGGACGGCCGCATCACAATGCCCCCGGGTAGCGACGGCCGGATTGTGGGGCAGCCGTCCCGGCTGCCGGGCGGGTGGGTGGAAAATCCGAAATCCGAAATCCGAAATGGCCCCCTCTTTCCCCCTTTCCCCCTTGCTCCCTGGCCCCATCGCCGGGCAACGAACCTCACCCACTTCCGTATACTGGTCGGTAAGGCCCCGGCGCCACCTTGTTTCTTGGAGATGATTTGAACCCCGTTTCCGACACAGTTCTCGACCGTCTGAAGCGCCTGCACGAGTCGGTGGTGCGGGTGATCCGCGGCAAGGCGGAGATCGTCGACGCCCTCATCGCGGCGCTGCTCGCACGCGGCCATGTCTTGCTCGAGGACGTGCCGGGGGTCGGCAAGACGACGCTGGCGCAGGCCCTCGCGAGGTCCCTCGACCTCGACTTCCACCGCATCCAGTTCACCTCGGACACCCTGCCGTCGGACATCATCGGTATCTCGGTCTACCGCCAGGACCGCGGCGAGTTCGAGTTCATCGAGGGCCCGCTGTTTGCCAACGTCGTGCTCGCCGACGAGATCAACCGTGCCGCGCCGCGGACCCAGTCGGCGCTGCTCGAAGCCCTCAGCGAGCACTCGGTGACGGTGGAGAAGACCCGCCACCGCCTGGCCGAACCGTTCTTCGTGGTCGCCACCCAGAACCCCGTCGAGTCCACCGGCACCTACCCTTTGCCCGAGTCCCAACTCGACCGCTTTCTGATGCGGCTCTCGATGGGCTACCCGGGGCACGACGAGGAGCTCGAGCTCCTGCGGTCAAGCGGCGCCGAACCGCAGCTCGAGCAGCTCAAACCGGTGCTCGACGCACGCGAAGTCATCGAGATGCAGAACCTCGTGCCCGAGGTCCACGTCTCCGATCTCCTGCTCGACTATCTGTTGGCGGTCGTCGAGGCGACGCGCTCCCACGAGTCGCTCGCCCTCGGCGTCTCGACCCGCGGCTGTCTGGCGTGGCAGCGGTCGGCGCAGGCCCTGGCCCTGGTGCGCGGTCGCGGCTTCGTCCTGCCCGACGATCTCCAGGACACCGCCGAGACGGTGCTCGCCCACCGGCTCCTGCACGCGGACCCGCTGGTCGGGGAAGGTTGGGAGAGGAGCCGCGCCGAGCGCGCCGTCGTCCGCGCCATATTGGAGACCATCCCGGTTCCCCGATGATGACCATTTTCAATTTCGGATTTCGGATTTCGGAATTCGGATTTGCCACCCACCCACTCCCGGAAACGCGTCGGAAAGGGAAGAATGGCCGAAATTCCGAAATCCGAAATCCGAAATTCCGGTTCAATGCGATGGGCTTCGCGGACTCCTTCCCTGGCTTCCGACTCCGGATGACCCGCTGGGGTCTCGGCTATCTGGTCGCCTGCGTGGTGCTCGGTCTGGCGGCGGTCAACACCGGCAACAACGCCCTGATGGCCATCCTCGGTCTGGCGCTGGGCAGTTATGTCATCTCCGGTCTGTGGTCGCGGCAGGTCCTCGGCAGCATCGGCGTCCGGGTCCAGCTGCCGAAGGAGGTGTTTGCCGGGAGACCGGCGGTGGTCGAGGTCGAGCTTTTCAACAGCTCGCGGTTCTTCCCCGCTTACGGGCTGGTGGTCCGCAACCCGGATGGAGGAGTGGTCCTGGGCGAGCCTCTGCTGGAGCCGGGCGCCTGCCGCCGGCATTCGGTGGAGACGGTCTTTCCCGATCGGGGTTGGCACTTTGTCGAGCCGTGGCGGCTCGATGTCATTCTGCCGCTCGGTTTCTTCCTCAAATCGAAGACCCTGGTTGTCGATGAACCGGTGCTGGTGTACCCCCGCCTGTTGGCCCGGGCCAGTCTCTCGGTCCGCCGGGGGGGCGGACGGCGGTCACCCGATGCCCTCGAATCGAGAGGGCGCGAGGGGGACGTCACCCAATTGCGGGAATTCCGTGAGGGCGACGACGTGCGCGCGCTCCACTGGAAACAGACCGCACGGCAGCAGACGCTGGTGGTGGTGGAACGCCAACGCGCCGCCGAGAAGGCCGTGTACTTCGTGGTCGACCCCCGCCTCGAGGCCCCCGAAGATCCGATCCAGCGCGAACGCTTCGAGTGGTTGGTCTCGGAGGCCGCCACCGGCGTGGTTCGGCGCCTGCGAGAGGGCGTTCCGGTTGGTCTGGTGGTGGGCGAACGGGTTTTTCGACCGGTGCGCACCTCGCGCCGGGCGCCGGTCCTTTTGCGGCCGTTGGCCGAGGTGGAGCCGCGTCGGGCAACCGACCCGGCGCCGGCACAGATCGACACCACCGATCGCAAGGTGGTCTTCGCGATGTCCGGAAGGACGGCATGACGGCCGCCCACTATCGCCGGCTGCTCGGGGCCCTCATGGTGTGGTCGGTCGTGCCGCTGCCCTTCCTCTACGTCCTGCAGCCGCCCTTCTGGCTGTTGGCCGGTGCGGTGGGTCTGGTTCTGGTCATGCGGCCAGGGCTGAAGATTCGCTTTTCCAACACCGTTCTGAACGTGCTCGGTATCGTCATCCTGGTTGTTGTGCTCGCCGTCGGCGGCCTGCGAGTGGGCCCGTTGCGACCGCTCGGCCATCTTCTCCTGCTTTTGACTGCCGTGCGGGCGCTGGCGGTGATCGATCGAAAATCGTTTCTCAGGGGGCTCCTGCCGGTCTTCCTGGTGTGGGTCGTGGCGGTGACCTCCTCGACCCATATCACGATCGTCTTCTACTTCGCGGCGTCGGCCGCCGTGTGGTGGTGGGCCGGTATGAGGATTCTCCTGGCGGGGACCGGGATCGATCTGCGGCGGGCGGGTGAGACGTTGCCGCGACCTCGGCACGCGGTGGCTGCGGCCTTGGCGGCCCTCCTGCTGGCGGGACCGATCTTCATGGTCATGCCGAGGCTGCGGGCGCCCTGGATCGCCGGCCGCGGTGGGGTGAGCAGCGTCACCGGTTTTACCAGTCATGTGGAACTCGGCGGCGTGGGGACGATCCGCTCCTCGCCCGAGGTGGCGATGGTGGTGCGGTCCGGGTCGGGCGAGCGGCTGGAGTCGCGATGGATGCGCCTGCGGGGCACCGCGCTCGAACGGGTCACCCTCGACTCGTGGGCGCCCCGTGGTGCGACCCTGGTCCCCGAGGGCGCCGGCGGGCTGGTGTGGCCGTACGGCCGCCGCGTGTCCCTCGAAGGAACCGTCGAGCTCGAGATCGAGCTCCTGTACCCCCGCCGCTATCTGTTCGTGCCGGAAGGGACGGTGGCTATGGCGGCGCCGGTGCCCGTGCTCCTGGATCCGTCAGGAGGGGTCGTCCTCGAATCGCGGCCGCGCGGGCCGCTGACGTATTCGGTGTGGGTGGCGCGGGGCGACGGCCCGGTGCCGACCGACCCGCCGCCGGGTACGTTGCGGTCCTTCGAGCTCGACCCGGAGGTGTGGCAACTGGCCCAGGAAATGGTCGCCGGTCACCGGACCGCGGCGGCGATGGCCGAAGCGGTGGAACGCTACCTCCAGGAGAACTATGCGTACTCCCTGAGCGGAATGGCCCACATGCGATCCGATCCCGTGACGTGGTTTCTGCTGACCGAACGGCAGGGCCACTGCGAGTACTTTGCCGGCGCCATGGTGGCGATCCTGTCCGAGCTCGGAATTCCCGCGCGAATCGTGGCAGGTTACAGCGGAGGCAGCCTCGCGCTCGATGGAAAATCCGCGGTTGTTCGGGAGGCCAACGCCCACACCTGGGTGGAGGCGCGGGTGGGTCAGGGGCCGGAGTGGACCAGCTTCGACCCGACCCCTGCCGCCGAGGTGCCGTCGCTCGCCCGTGCGACCGGTCGCGAAAGGGTCCGGTGGGCGCTGCAGTGGGCTCAGTCCTCGTGGGACCGGTACTTGCTGACCTTCGGGTTCGGCGAGCAGGTCCAGGTGCTGTCGGCGATCACGTCGACCATCGAGACCGCGGCGCGGGCGTTGTCGTGGTGGATGTTTGGGGCGGCAGCGGCGGTGGTCGCCATCTCAGTCCTCCTCCGGCGCTGGCTGCGGGGGCGGCAGCCGCGATTGCGGCGGTCACGGGGCGCCGGGACCCCGGCCGCGACCGTCCTGGAGCGGGTCGCTGGCCGGCTCGATCGAGCGGGCGTCGAGGTGCCGCCGCGGGCCACCTTGCGGTGGATCGCTAACCGCGCGCGCGCCCGTTGGCCGGCCATCGGTGCCGCCATCGGCGACCTCACCTGGCTCGCCGAGCGCGAGCTCTACGCCGCAGCCTCCCCGCAGCCGGCCGACCGCGCGGTGGTGCGGAAGCTTTGGGCGCAGGCACGGCGGGGGATGAAGCAGGCGGCTTGATTTCGGATTTCGGATTTCGGAATTTCGGATTTTCCACACCGACCACTCCAGACTCCGACAGGCTGCTGCTTTTGGAATGCTGGATGTGGCGATCGCGTATCCCATCCTGAAAGGGTGATGATCATGAGCCCAGATAACGGAGCAGGCATGTCTATTCGATCCTCGGGCAGAACAAACCACTCATCGAGGTGGAGAAACGGGGCCAATCCGAATTCCGAATTCCGAAATCCGAATTCGCGCCGAAGGCGCCGTCCCTTGTCCCCCGCCTCCCGACGCCCTATCATCTTGAGTATGCGAAGAATTACTGTCCTCGTGGCGTCTCTTGTGGCGATGTCTGCCGCGCTGCCCGGGTGGTGCGGCGAGGTGGTGCGGATGCGGGTGGACGACACCATCCAACCGGCCTCGCAACAGTTCATCGAACGGGTGCTGCTCGACGCCTCCGAAAGCGGGGCCTCGGTGGTGGTGATGGAGCTAGACACCCCCGGCGGGCTGGTGGACACCACCCGCGACATCACCAGCGCCATCATGACCTCGCCGGTGCCGGTAGTGGTGTTTGTCAACCCCTCCGGCGCCCGCGCGGCCTCGGCGGGTTTTTTCATCCTGCTGTCGGCCGATGTGGCGGTAATGGCGCCGGGGACCAACACCGGTGCGGCCCACCCGGTGAGCGGACAGGGTGAAGATCTGCAGGAGGATTTGCGCGACAAGGCTACAAACGATGTTGCGGCAATGGTGCGCTCGTTGGCTGCACAGCGCGGCCGCAACGCCGAAACGGCCGAAAAGGCGGTTCGGGAGAGCATCTCGTTGACGGCCGACGAGGCCCTCGAGGAGGGGCTGATCGACTTCATCGCCAAGGACTTCAACGATCTCCTGGATCAACTCGAAGGCTGGGAGATCACCCGTCCCGACGGTTCGGTCGAGATTCTGGATCTCGCCGACCGATCGGTGATCGAGTTCGAACCGACCTTTGCCGAGAAGTTGTTTTCGGTGCTCGCCAACCCCAACATCGCCTATCTCCTGATGGCGCTCGGCGCTCTCGGTCTGTATGTCGAGATCTCGCACCCCGGGGGGATCCTCCCCGGTGTGGTCGGCGTGGTCTTCCTTCTGCTCGGGCTGTATTCGGTATCGGTGTTGCCGGTGAGCTGGGCCGGGGTGGCGCTGATCTTCGTGGCGATGATGCTCTTCATCCTGGAGGTGAAGGTGACCAGTTACGGCCTCTTGACGGTTGGCGGTGTGATCTCGTTCGTGCTCGGTTCGTTGATGCTCTTCGACGGGCCGATCCCCGCCCTACGGGTCAGCGCGGGTGTTGTGTTGCCCACCGCGGTGGTCGTGGCTTCGGCGACGGTCTTTCTGCTGACGAGGGTTCTCAAGGCGTATCGGCAGCAACCGATGACCGGCAAAGAAGGCCTGGTGGGTGAAGTGGGGCGGGTCATAGGAGAACTCGCGCCGGTCGGCAAGGTGGTGGTTCACGGTGAGTACTGGGATGCGCGATCCGTCGGTGGTACCGTGGCTGTCGGCAACCAGGTGCGGGTCGTGACGGTCTCCGATCGCAGTCTCGATGTCGCCGCACTGGATGACAGTGCGGAAGGGAGTTCATGATGGGTATCCTCGGGTCTGGTCTCGGTCTGGCAATCTTTTTTGCGGTCTTCATCGTCTTCAAGTGGATCAATATCCTCAACGAGTACGAACGGGGCGTGATCTTCAGGCTCGGCCGGGTGCTCAAGGAGCCGAAGGGGCCTGGTTTCGTTTTTGTCTTCTGGCCCATCGACCGGATGGTCAAGATGAGCCTACGGACGGTGGTCCACGACATCCCACCCCAGGACGTGATTACCCGCGACAACGTCTCGGTCAAGGTCAACGCGGTGGTCTACTTCCGGGTCATGAACCCGATCAAGGCGGTGGTGGATGTGGAAAACTACATCTACGCCACCTCTCAGCTCGCCCAGACCACCCTGCGCGCCGTCCTCGGCGAGGTCGATCTTGACGACCTTTTGAGCAAACGCGAGGAGGTCAACGTTCGCCTGCAGGAAATCATCGACCAGCACTCCGATCCGTGGGGCGTCAAGGTCTCGATGGTCGAGGTGAAGCACGTCGACCTGCCGCCGGACATGCAACGGGCGATCGCCAAGCAGGCCGAGGCCGAGCGTGAAAAGCGGGCCAAGATCATCCACGCCTCCGGTGAGTTCGAGGCGTCGCAGAAGCTGGCCATGGCGGCGGACGTGATGCGGGCGAACCCGATCACCATCCAGCTGCGCTACCTGCAGACGCTGACCGAGATCTCCACCGAGAACGCCTCGACCATCGTGTTCCCGGTACCGATCAGGATGATGGAGGCCCTGTCGGGCATGCTGGCGGACAAGAAAGAATAGGCGGCGGTCTGCTGTTCTCGAATGAGGACAGGTCAGCCGCTGCGGGGGAATCGGGAAGAGAGAATGAGTCGAAGCTATTACGTGATTGAACTGAGCGCGCGCTGGTTGACCGTGTTGTTGGTCGCCCTCGCGGTGGTCATGGTCCTGGCCTTTGGGCTCGGCTACGGCGCCGCCTGGTCGGTTTTATCGGGGGAGCGGACGAACGACGACGGTCTCACTGCACTGCGGGCCGCTGTGACCCCGACGGCCATCCCCGAGGTCTTGATTCCGACACCCCTCTCCGGTCCGCAAGACGAGCTGGAGCCGACCCCAGAACCCGAACCGACGGCCACTCCCGAGCCCGAGCCGACGGTGCCCCCAACCCCGCGGCCGACGGCCACTCAGGCGGTCACCGATTTCTTTGTCCAGGTCCTGGCTTCCTCCAAGCTGCCGACGGTGGACGAGGCGCGGACCAAACTCGAGGCCCTCGGTTTTCGACGCGACCACCAGCACCTGATAACGATCCAGAACCCGGGGTCGCCCGCGTTGTACAAACTGCGGATAGGCCCGTTCATCGACCGCACCTCGGCCGAGCGGGTCTCGCAGAGGATGAGCGCAGCGGGCTTTCCCGACTCCTGGGTCGTTGCGCCGTGAGCTTTGGCGGCCGCATTCCGGGGCCGGCTCTGCCGGCGTGGATCCGCACGCGCAAGCTGCAGCTCGGCGAGCTCCACGAGATCAAGAAGCGCATGCGATCGGGCGGGCTGCACACCGTCTGCGAAGAGGCCCGCTGCCCCAACCGTTCGGAGTGTTTCTCCAGCGGCACCGCGACCTTTCTCATCAACGGGCGCGTCTGCACCCGCAACTGCTCCTACTGCTCGATCGCCCACGGCCGGCCGCAGGCCGTCGATCCCGACGAGCCGCGGCAGCTGGTCGAGGCGGTGGTCGAGATGGGTCTGCGAGCACGTCGTCATCACCGCGGTCGACCGCGACGATCTGGCCGACGGCGGGCCGGCAGGTTTCGTCGAGTGCATCGAACGGTCTGCGCGGGCTCGAAGAGCCGCCGACGGTGGAGGTCCTGACGCCCGACTTCCGCGGCGATATGGACCAGGTGGACCGTATCGTCGATGCGGGCCCCGATGTCTACAACCACAACGTCGAGACCGTGCCGCGCCTGTACCGCGAGGTACGGCGGTCGGGGCGCTACGAGTGGGCCATGGAGGTCCTGCGGCGACGTGGCCGGGCGCGCGCCGGGCATGCTCCGCAAGTCGGGCCTGATGGTCGGTCTCGGCGAGACCCGCGACGAGGTCGTGGCGGTGCTTGCCGACCTCAAGGACGCCGGCTGCCAGGCGGTGACCATCGGCCAGTACCTGCAGCCGACGCCGGAGCAGGTGCGAGGTGGCGCGCTACTGGCGCCCGGAGGAGTTCGCCGATCTCGAGAAGGCCGGCACGCGACTCGGTCTCGAGGTCTTCGCCGGGCCCTTCGTCCGCTCCTCCTACCGCGCCGAGGAGGCCTTCCT
>CAVQQV010000065.1:0-20505 GCA_963714885.1 Candidatus Sulfomarinibacteraceae bacterium
TGTTGCCTTCTCGCCTGCATCGGCTGCGCCAAAGAGGCGCCGCCGACACCGGAGCCGACGGTGCGGGCCGTCAGGCTGTTCGAGGTCGGCTCGGAGAATCTCCTGTCGCAGCGGGAGTACCCCGGCCACATTACGGCCGCCACCGAAGCCCAGGTGAGCTTCGAGGTCAGCGGGCGCATCCTCGAGCTGCCGGTCGGCCAGGGCCAGCGGGTTCGCGAGGGCGATCTCCTGGCCCGGCTCGATCCGAGCGACTACCAGGCGCGCCTCGATGCCTCCATCGCCCAGCGCAACGCCGCCCTCGCCGACTACGAGCGTTTCGAGGAGCTGCTGGCGAAAGACGCCGTGTCGCAGCGCGACTTCGAGAGCCGCAAGCGGAACTGGGAGGTGGCCGAGGCGAACCTGCGGATCGAGGAGAAGAACCTTGCCGACACGAACCTCCTCGCACCGTTCGCGGGGCGGGTCGCCCGCAAGTACGTTGAGCGCTTCCAGAACGTCCAGGCGAAGGAGCCCGTCGTGCTGCTGCAGGACGACTTGCACCTGGAAATCGACGTCTCGCTGCCCGAGGCCGCCCTGCTGCAAATCGGTCGCTCGATCAACTTGCGTACTCTGAACAGTCTGCTGAAACCGGTCGTCGCGATCTCGTCGCTGCCGCCGGACACCACCTTCCCCGCCCGCCTTCAGGAGCTCGCCACCGCGGCCGACCCGACGACCCGCACCTTCGAAGCCACGTTTGCGTTCGACGCACCGTCCGAGGTCCTGATCCTCCCCGGGATGACCGCGCTGGTGAGGATGAGTGCAACCATCGATGAACTCGGCGCCGGCGCTGCCATCCCGGCAAGCGCGAGCGTGATCGACGCCAACGGTGCCTCCTCGGTCTGGCGGGTGGACCGCGACACCATGCAGGTGCACCGGGTCGCCGTCGAACTCGGTGAGCTGTCCGGCGACTCGGTCGTCGTCGAGCGGGGGCTCGAGCCCGGCGACCTCATCGCCGCATCGGGAGCGAACCAGCTTCGCGAGGGCATGCAGGTCCGTTCGTCGGTGGCGCCATGAGCCCCGCGTCGGACCCACGTGACGGGAAAGGCGTGTCCGCACCATGAAACTCGCCGACAGCGCCATCGACAACAAGGTCTTCACCCTCGTCCTCACCGTCGTGATCCTCGGCGCCGGCGTGATGGCCTTCCAGGGCATGAGCCGCCTCGAGGACCCCGAGTTCACCATCAAGGACGCCCTCGTGGTGACGCCGTACCCCGGTGCGACAGCCTTCGAGGTCGAGGAAGAGGTCAGCGACGCGATCGAGATCGCGGTGCAGAAGCTCGGCCAGCTCGACGAGATCGAATCGCGGTCGGTCCCCGGGCTCTCGACCGTGACCGTGAGCATCAAGGACAAGTACGACAAGAGCACCCTGCCGCAGGTCTGGGACGAGCTCCGGCGCAAGGTCAACGACGCGCAGGGCGACCTGCCCCCCGGGGCCGGGCCGTCGATGGTGATCGACGACTTCGGCGACGTGTACGGCATCTTCTTCACGGTCTCGAGCGACGACTACTCGTACGCCGAGCTCAAGGAAGTGGTTGACCTGCTGCGGCGCGAACTGCTGCTGGTCGAGGACGTCGCCAAGGTCGAGACCTTCGGCGAGCGGGTGGAAGCCGTCTACGTCGAGCTCGACCGCGACCGCATGTCCCAGCTCGGGATCTCGCCGGACATCATTGTCAATGAGCTGCGCGAGAAGAACCTGGTCGCCGACGCCGGCCGCGTCGAGGTCGGCTCGGAGTTCATCGCCATCTATCCGACCGGCGAGTTCAACGACATCGCGGACTTCGAGAACATGTGGCTGAGCGGCGGCAGCGACCAGATCTACCTCCGCGACGTGGCGGCCGTCCGCCGCGCCTACCTCGAACCGCCGGCCAATCTCATCGTGCACGACGGCCGGCGCTCGATCGGGGTCGGTATCTCGACCGCTTCGGGCGGCAACGTCGTGGTCATGGGCCAGGCCGTCGAGGAACGGATGCACGAGCTCACCGGGCAGATACCGCTCGGCATCGAGATCGGCATCGTCTCCCTGCAGTCGGGGGCGGTGACCACGGCGATCGCCGGGTTCGTCACCAGCCTGTGGCAGGCGGTGTTGATCGTCATCGTGGTGCTGCTCTTCTTCATGGGCGTGCGTTCGGGGCTCCTGATCGGTTTCATCCTGGTGCTGACGATCGTCGGCTCGTTCATCTTTCTCGCGCCGATGGGCGTGGCGCTCGAGCGGATCTCGCTCGGCGCCCTGATCATCGCTCTCGGGATGCTGGTCGACAACGCCATCGTGGTCGTCGACGGCATGCTGGTGCGAATGCAGGCGGGCTCCAAGCCGCGCGACGCCGCCACCGAGGTCGTCGCCCAGTCCGCGATGCCGCTGCTCGGCGCGACGCTCATCGCGATCCTGGCCTTCGCCGCCATCGGCACCTCCCAGGACGCGACCGGCGAGTTCTGCCGCTCGCTCTTCCAGGTGGTCATGGTGTCGCTGCTCTTCAGCTGGGTCACTGCCGTGACCGTCACTCCCCTGCTCGGAATCATGTTTCTCAAACCGCCCGCAGGCGACCCCGGGGCCGACCCCTATGCGACCCCGTTCTACAATCGATTCAAGGGCCTCCTGAAAGGCTGCATCCGCTTCCGTTGGGTCACTGTCGCGGTGGTCCTCGTGCTCTTCGCGGGGTCGCTGTGGGGATTCAAATTCGTCGACCGCAGCTTCTTCCCATCAGCCACCCGTCCCCAGTTCACGGTCGACATGTGGTTGCCGCTGGGCACCGACATCAACGAGACCGGCGACCGCGTCGCGGAGGCCGAAAGCCACATCCGGGGGCTCGACGGCGTCACCCACGTGACCTCGCTGATCGGTCAGGGCGGTCTGCGCTTTCTCCTGACGTATACGCCGGAGAAGCAGAGCAACTCCTACGCCCAGCTCCTGGTCGACGTCGACGACCCGGCCAAGATCGACGGGCTGATCGAAGGAATCGAGACCCACCTCACCGAGACCTATCCGAACATGTTGGCCTACGGCGCCAAGTTCCAGCTCGGGCCCGGCAGCACCGGCAAGATCCAGGCGCGCTTCAGCGGCCCTGACCCTGACGTCCTGCGCGAGCTCGCCGCCAATACCGTGGCCGTCTTCCAGGACCACCCCAACACCAAGGCGGTCAGGACCGACTGGCGAGAACGGACAAAGACCCTGCGACCGGTCCTCGCCGAGCAGCGGGCGAATCTCGCCGGCATCGGCCGGGTCGACGTCGCCAACACCGTTCGCGAAGGTTTCCAGGGCCGGACCGTCGGCCTCTACCGCGAAGGTGATCTCCTGCTGCCGGTCGTGCTGCGCGCCACCGAGGCCGAGCGGCAGAATGTCGAGAACATCAACCAGCTGCAGATCTGGAGCCCCAGCGCGCAACGCATGATTCCGCTGCGGCAGGTGGTCGAGAGTTTCGAGACTTCCTACGCCGACGAGATCGTGATTCGGCGCGACCGCAAACGCACGCTGACGGTGTACACCGATCCGATCAGCGGCTCCTCCACGGCCCTGTTCGGCGAGCTGCGGCCGCAGGTCGAGGCGCTCGCGCTGCCGTCCGGCTACACCCTCGAGTGGGGAGGCGAGTACGAGGACTCGGCGAAAGCGCAGGGCGCCCTCGTCGCCAGCCTGCCGATGTTCATCCTGATCATGGTGCTGGTGACCATCGCCCTTTTCAACTCGCTGCGCCAGTCGGCGGTCATCTGGCTCAACGTGCCGCTGGCGCTGATCGGGGTCACGGTCGGGTTGCTGGCCACCCACCAGCCTTTCGGATTCATGGCGCTGCTCGGTTTCCTGAGCCTCTCCGGCATGTTGATCAAGAACGGGGTGGTGCTGGTCGACGAGATCAACCTCCAGGGAAAGACCAAGGACACGTTCAGCGCCATCGTCGACTCGGCGGCGAGCCGTCTGCGCCCGGTCGCCATGGCGGCCTCGACCACCGCTCTCGGCATGATTCCCCTGCTCTTTGACGCCTTCTTCGTCTCCATGGCGATCACCATCATCGCCGGCCTCATATTCGGCACCGTCCTGACCATGTTCGTGCTGCCGGTGCTCTACTCCATCTTCTACCGGGCCAAGCCCACGGAGGTGTCGGGATGAGAAATTACAAGGCATCCATCCTCCTGGTGTCGCTGGCCGCAGCCTTTCTGACCGGGTGCACCACCGTGGGGCCCGACTACGAAGCTCCCGTCTCCACCGTCCCCGACGTCTGGTTCGAGACCGCGGTCGCGGGAGTGGCCGAGGGCGATGCGTCCCTGCAGACCTGGTGGACCCAGCTCGACGACCCGATGCTGGTGTCGTTGATCGAACGGGCCGGGGCCTCGAACCTCGACCTGCGCGAGGCCGTCGCCCGCATCAACGTTGCACGCGCCAACCTCGGGATCGTCTCGGGCGAGCGCCTGCCGCGGGTGGACGCCGCCGGTGAGGCCTCACGGTCCCAGCTCAGCGACAACGGGGCCCTCGACCAGGTGGCGCCCGCCGACGGCTTCAAGGCCCAGAATCTCTTCAACCTCGGCATCGACGCCAGCTGGGAGATCGACGTCTTCGGGCGGATCCGCCGCTCCATCGAATCGGCACAGGCTTCCTACGAGGCGTCGCTCGAAGACTACCGCGACGTTCATGGTGACCTTGTTCGCCGAGGTGGCGCGAAACTACATCGGCGTGCGCGAGACCCAGAAGCGGATCCAATTCGCCGAGACCAATGCCTCGGCTCAGCGGGCCACGCTCCGGCTCACCCGGGAACGCCACGACGCGGGCGCGACCTCCGGCCTCGACGTGGTCCAGGCCGAATCGAATCTGCGCAACACCGAGGCCCAGATCCCCAGCCTCAAGATCCAGCTCAACACCTACCTCAACTCGTTGGCGGTCCTGCTCGGCGACTACCCCGGTGCGCTCGACGACGAGCTGGAGCCGGAGGCCCCACTGCCGCTGCCGCCGGGCGAGCTCACCGTTTCCATCCCCGCGGACCTGCTGCGCCAGAGGCCGGACATCCGCAGCCGCGAGCGGGCGCTGGCGGCCCAGACGGCGCGGATCGGCGTCGCCACGGCGGATCTCTACCCGCGCTTCTCGCTTTCAGGCTTTTTCGCCGTCTCCGCCCGCGACGTCGGCGATCTCTTTGACGGCGACAGCGTGACCTGGGGCATCTCGCTGCCGATCCGCTGGCAGCTCTTCGACCGCGGCCGCATCCGCAGCGCCATCGATCTCGAGCAGGCGCGCACCGACCAGGCGCTGGTGGCCTACGAGCGCACCGTGCTGCAGGCCTTCGCCGAGGTCGAGAACTCGCTCGTCGCCTACTCGCTCGAGCGCACCCGCCGGGACTCGCTCGCCGCCGCCACCGCCGCCACCCAGCGCGCGGTCGAGCTGGTCTCGATCCAGTACCAGGAGGGCCTCGCCGACTTCCAGAACGTCCTCGACATGGAGCGCTCGCTGTCGACCCAGCAGGACCAGCTCGCGGTCAGCGAGGGCCAGATCCTGCAGGACCTGATCGCCCTCTACAAGGCGCTCGGCGGCGGCTGGGACCCGAACCAGGAGCCGGCGCCCGAACCAGCGAGCTGACGAGAAATGCGGGATGTGAGATTTGCGGCGACACTCGTCGTCTGCCTGCTCGCTCTCGGCGTCACCTCGACGGCGGCGGCGCAGACTTTCGAGATCACGCCGTTCGGGGGATGGCGGTTCGGCGGCGGCTTCGCCGACCTGGAGACCGGCGCCGACCTCGACCTGGATGACTCACTCGAGCTACGGCGTGATCCTCTCGATCCCGTGGAACGACCCACCCCGGTCCCGCGTCGAGCTGATCTGGAGCCGGCAGGACACCACCGTCAGCGCCGCCGGCACCGGCGATCCTGTGCTCGATCTCGACGTGCAGTACCTCCACATCGGCGGCATGGTGCCGTTCAAGACCCCGAACGACCGGCTGGAAACACTGATCTCGGGAGGCGTCGGCGCGACCTTCATGCGACCCGGCACCGACGGCGCGGGGTCGGAGATCCTGTTCTCACTCAGCGTCGGTGTCGGCCTCCTCTATCACGCCTCGGACCACATCGGGATCCGCCTCGAGGCCCGCGGGTATTACACCTTCACCGAGGCCGATGCCGCGATCTTCTGCGCCGGCGGGTGCGTGATCGCCTTCTCCACCGGTGGTTTCGGCCAGGGCGAACTGACGGCGGGGCTGCAGATCGCGTTCTGACCCGCGCTGTTATCCGGCGAGCCGCCCCGCGGCCACCTGGAGCGCGTCAGCGATCGCCTCGAGGTCTCCGAGGTGGTTGCTCACCACCGCGAACAACTCTGCCGGCGTCACTTCGGCGTAGTGGTGGGTGAGGCGGTTGCGATAGCCCGCCATTTCCACGAATCGGGCGGCAAGGGAAGGGTCGCCCACGAGCCCGTGTTCGACGGCGCTCTGAGCCACCTCACGGTACTCGAGGCGGCCGATGCCGTGACCCTTGGCGAGCAGGTGGCGGGCCACGTCGAACAGCGCCTCGAGGCCTCGCCGCAGCGCCGCATCCGCGGCCAGTATGTTGCGCCGGTCGGAGGTGAACTCCCCGAGGTCGGCGTGCGGGAGCGATCGGAGATCCCCCACGCTCTGCTCGACAAGCAACAACCGATCACGCACGATCTTGAGATCGACCGAACCGGGCGTCATGAGGTCGAGACTCCGAAGGTATCGATCTCGAGCTGACGCTGAAAGGGAAGCAGATCCGCTGCCCGCCGCATCACCTCCAGGTCTCTCTCGTCGGCGGCTGTGCTGTCAATAGTGGCGACTCTCTCGCCGAGGATGGCGGCGAACTGGAACAACGGATCCACGTGATCGAGTGGAACGAGATCGACCCGGAGGGGCGCGAAGACCTCCTCCACGGCCGCCTGGAGCGAGCCGAGCCGGGTTGCGGCGACGGCGCCCGCGAGCCCGAAGAACCCCACATCGAGGTCGGAGCCGGCCCCGTTGACCGGCTGGCCGCGAAGCAGCCGCACACCGTCTCCGGCCCGCGAACCGAAGAGATACACCGCCAGCAGACCGAATTCGGCGCAGATCTCACGAAGTCGAGGGGAGGGCTCCATGGAACGAGTATAGCTCCTCGAGCCAGACGCCGGTTCTCGATTGGATCGGCCGGCACTCCCGGGCCCGCTCCACTCCTCAGGCCTCGCCGGCGGCAGGGGGAGGCGCCGCGGAGCTCCCGGCGGATATCGCGGTGAGCTTTTCCTGGGTCGGAAGATGCCATCCCGAGCGCTTAGGACCTGGTCCTCACTCCGTTACGGGTTCACTCTCGGTCTCGGCTTCTCCGGAGCCGCGGTCGAAGTTCCAGCCACCGCCGAGGGCGCGGTAGAGGTCGGCGAGAGCGATCAGCTGCGCGCCGCGGGTCTGGGCGAGCAGGCGCTCCTGGATGAAGAGCTGCTGGTCCGCGATCAGGATCTCGAGATAGTTCGACAGTCCGGTGTCGTAGCGTTCGCGAGAAAGGTCCGCCGCCTCCGAGAGCGCGGCAACGCCCGTTTCCTGCGCGCTGCGCACGTGCACCAGCTTTTCGATCGTCACCAGAGCATCGGCGGTCTCGCGGTAGGCGTTGAGGGCCGCCTTCTGGTACTGCGCGAGCGCCTCCTGGAAGCGGGCCTCGGCGGCCTCGTAGTTGCTCCGGATCCGGCCACCCTGGAAGAGCGGCTGGAAGAGCCCGCCGGAGACCGACCAGAATGCCGCATCGGCGTTGAGGACGTCTCCGAGATTGCCGGCGGCCCCGCCGAAGACGGCGGCGAGGTTGAGGGACGGGTAGAACAGCGCCTTGGCCGCACCGATGTCCGCGTTGGCCGCAACCAGTTGCTGTTCGGCCTCGACCACGTCGGGCCGCCGGGTGAGCAGGGTCGCGGGCATCCCGACGGGCGGCGTCGGCGTGGCGCCCGTCTGGTCGACGAGACTCACGCCGCGCTCGATCGGTCCCGGGACCCGGCCGAGGAGCACCGACAGCGCGTTCTCTGTAATCGCGATCAAGCGCTCGACTTCCGGTATCGACGCCGCGGTCAGCGCTCGGTTGGCCACCGCCTGGTTGAGCTCGAGCCGGTTCGACACGCCGCCCTCGAGCCGGTCGGTGTAGAACTCGATCGTCTCGTCGTTGAGTTTCAAGGTGTTGTGGCCGATCTCGAGCTCATTGTCGAGTTCGAGGAGCGTGAAATAAAGGGACGCAACGTCCGCAACCAGCGTGATCAGGACGCCTCGCCGCGCTTCATCGGTGGCGAGGTAGCGGGCGATCCAGGCCTCGTTGTTGCGCCGGATCCTGCCGAAGAGGTCGATCTCCCACGACAGCTGAAAGCCGACGTCGTAGTTCTGAAACGTCGTGTCATTCAGATTCTGGTCCGGGTCTATGAGCTGGGAGACTCCCTCGCCGGTGGCGCCGGCCCCGGCACCGACCTCGGGATACAGGAACGAGCGGGCGATCCCGGCCCGCGCCCGCGCCGCGTCGACGCGCGCGACGGCCGCGCGGAGATCGAGGTTGGCCGCGATCGCCTCGTTGATCAGATCGTGCAGGACGGGGTCTTCGAAGACCTCCCACCAGGGTGTATCGGCGATCGAGGCGGCCGCTGCCGGGCCCCCGGCGAAGCGGTAGGTGGGAGGGGTCGGCACCTGCGGCCGGACATAGTCCGGGCCCAGGGTGCAGCCGGCGAGGGCCGCCGTCGTCAACAGCGCCACGACCTGGGTGAAGCGATGGGAAAGACTGGGTGCGGTCATGTCACGCTCCTTCCCCGCCGTTGGCGGCCGCAAGCGGCGCGTCCGGGTGTTCTGCAGACGCGTGCTTCTTCTTGCCGATGATCCGCTCGATGGCGACGAACAGCACCGGGACGAGGCACACGCCGAGGATGGTGGCGATCGACATCCCCGAGAAGACCGTCATGCCCATCACCTTGCGCCCCTCGGCGCCGGCGCCGGTGGCGCGGACCAGCGGGGTCACGCCGAGAATGAAGGCGAAGGCGGTCATCAGGATCGGTCGGAAGCGCAGCTTCGCCGCCTCGAGGGCGGCGGTGACCGGGTCCTTGCCCTGGTCGTGCAGCATCTTGGCGAACTCGACGATGAGGATCGCGTTCTTGGCGGCGAGGCCGATGAGCAGGATGAGCCCGATCTGGGCGAAGACGTTGTTGACGTAGCTCGGTGAGAAAAAGCGCATCACCCACAGGCCGAAGAAGGCGCCGAAGGCCGCGAACGGGGTCCCGAGGAGGACGCTGAACGGCAGCCCCCAGCTCTCGTACTGGGCGGCGAGGACGAGGAAGACGAGCAGGATCGCCAGTGCGAAGGTCGTTCCGACGCCGGGGGCCTGCCGCTCCTGGTACGACATGTCCGCCCAGGAGTAGCCCATTTCCGGCGACAGCACCTCGGCCGCCACCTCCTCGAGAGCGTCGAGGGCCTGATTCGAACTGTAGCCGGGGGCCGGCACCCCGGTGATCTCGGCCGAGCGGTAGAGGTTGAAGCGGTTGGTGAACTCCGGACCGGCGGACGGCCCGGTGGTGACCAGCGTGTCGAGCGGCACCATCTCGCCGTCCTGGCTGCGCACGAAGAACAGACCGAGCTGCTTCGGGTCCTGCCGGAACTCGGGCTCCGCCTGGACGAAGACCTTGTAGACCCGGCCGAAGCGGTTGAAGTCGTTGACGTACTCGCTGCCGAGCAGCGTCCCGAGCGTCGTGTTGACGTCGGCGATCGGCACCCCGACCTTGAGCACCTTGCTGCGGTCGATGTCGGCGTAGATCTGCGGCACATCTGCCCGGAAGACCGTGCTGACACGCCCGATTTCGGGCCTCTGAGCGGCGGCATCGATGAACAGCTGCGCCTGGTCGGCGAGGAACTGCGGCGGTCCGCCCGACCGGTCCTGGAGCTGCAGCGTGAAGCCGGCGCCGTTGCCGAGGCCGGGAATGGCCGGCGGCCCGAAGGCGGAGACCAGTGCCTCCGGGATCTGCTGCCTGAATGCGCGGTTGAGGGCCAGTGCCACTCCGTCAGCCGACTCCTCGGCCGAGTGGCGCTCGTGCCATGGCTTGAGCTCGACGAAGAAGAAACCCATGTTCGACGAGTAGGCTCCGGTCAGCAGGCTGTAGCCGGTGAGGGTGACGTAGCTCGCGATCGCGGGGTTGGCCCCGAGGATCGTCTCGGCCTTCCGCATCGCCGCGTCGGTCCGCTCGAGAGAGGCCGCATCGGGCAACATCATGTTGACCATGAGGTAGCCCTGGTCCTCCTCGGGCACGAACCCGCCCGGGATCCGCGACACGAGGCCGCCGGTCAAGAAGACCAGGAGGACGATGAAGACGAGGCTGCGGGCCATCTTCCGCACGAGGATTCCCGTGAACCCCACATAGGCGTCGGTGCCACGGCCGAAGACCCGGTTGAACCAGTCGTAAAACGGCGACAGCAGAGTCCGCTTGCCGGTCGGCGCCTTGAGCAGCATCGCCGCAAGGGCGGGGGACAGGGTCAGGGCGTTGAAAGCGGACAGCAGGACCGCGATCGCGATGGTGATCGCGAACTGCTGATAGAGCAGGCCGGTGATCCCGCCCATGAAGCCGACGGGGACGAACACCGCGGCGAGGATGATCGCGATGGCGATGACCGGACCCGACACCTCTTCCATCGCCTTCAGTGTGGCCTCCTTGGGTTCCATCCCGTGCTCGATGTGGTGCATGACCGCTTCGACCACGACGATGGCGTCGTCGACCACGATACCGATCGCGAGCACCAGACCGAGCAGCGACAGCACGTTGATCGAGAAGCCGAACAGCGGGAAGAAGATGAACGCCCCCACCAGCGACACCGGCACGGTGAGCAGCGGAATGAGCGTCGCCCGCCAGTTCTGGAGGAAGACGAAGACCACGATAATGACCAGGAAAACCGCCTCGAGCAGGGTGTGGATGATCTCGTTGATGCCCTCGGTGACCGGCAGTGTGGTGTCGAGGGAGATCCGGGCCTCCAGGTCCTGGGGGAAATTCTGCGACAGATCGGCCAGCGTCGACTTGATCTGGTCCGCGACCTCGAGCCCGTTGGTGCCCGGGATCTGGAAGAGCATCAGCACCGCGCTCGGTTGGCCGTTGAGACGGCCGGCCGAGTTGTAGAGCTGGGTGCCGAGCTCGATCCGCGCGACATCGCGGAGCAGGACCTGCGAACCGTCGGCATTCGAGCGCACGATGATGCCGCCGAACTCCTGCTCGTCGAGCAGCCGTCCCTGGGTGCGCACCGTGTAGGTGTACTCGGTGCCCGGTGCCGCCGGCGGGCCGCCGATCTGACCGGCCGGGCTGAGCTGGTTCTGCTGGTTGATCGCGTTCGTGATGTCGGTGACGGTGAGACCGAGCTTGGCGAGACGGTCGGGCCGCAGCCAGATCCGCATCGCGTAGTCGCTGCCGCCGGCGAGCACCACGGAGCCGACGCCGCGGATGCGGGCGATGCTGTCGATGACGTTGATCGACGCGTAGTTGGACAGGAAGTTGTTGTCGTAGGTCCCGTTCGGCGACGTCAGCGTGACGACCAACAGCGGGAAGGCGAGAGACTTCTTCGCGGAGACGCCGTAGTTCTTGACCGCCTGCGGCAGCAACGGCATGGCCTCGGAGACGCGGTTCTGGGCCAGCACGTTCGCCATGTCGAGGTTGGTGCCGACGTCGAAGGTGACCAGGAGCGACAACGTGCCGTCGTTGGCGTTGGTCGACCGCATGTAGATCATGTTCTCGACGCCGTTCATCTTCTGCTCGAGCGGCGTCGCCACCGAGGCCTCGACGTCGGTGGCGCTGGCGCCGACGAACGAGGTGGTGACCTGGACCGTCGGCGGGACGATGTCGGGATACTGGGCGATGGGCAGCCCGGACATGGCCACCACCCCGAGGAGCACTGTGACGATGGAGATCACCATCGCCACGATCGGGCGGTTGATGAAGAAGCGGGCCATGGCCTAGCTCGCTTCGCCGACGCCCGCCGCGGGCTCGGAAGCGGCCGGCGCGCCCTGCGCGGCAGCAACGGCCTTCGGGCTCACGACCATCCCGTTGCGCAGCCGCTGCAGACCCTCGACCACGACCGTCTCGCCGGGCGCCAGACCCTCGTCGATGACCCACAGGTTCTCAACGCGGGGGCCCACCTTCACGTTTCGCAGCTCGACCGTGTCTCCCGGCCCGACGACGGCCACGCTGTACAGGTTCTGCAACTCGGAGACCGCCCGCTGGGGGATCAGCAGGGCGCCCTTCTTCTCCTCCATCACGAAGCGGGCCCTGCCGTACTGCCCGGGGCGGAGGAGGCGCTCGGGGTTGGGGAACGAGAACTGCACCATGAGCGTGCCGGTGGTCGGGTCCACCGCGCGCTCGACGGCATCGAGGCTGCCCTGATGGTTGAACGTCGTGCCGTCGGCGAGCAGCAGCTCGACATCGGGCCGGCCCGACGCATCCCGGGCGGCGCGGCGCTCCTCGGCGACCCGCGCGATCCGCAGCATCTCGGCCTCGCTGATCCCGGCGCGGAAGAGGATGGGGTCGACCTCCGACACGGTCGTCAGCAGCGTGCTCTCGCCGCGGCCCACGAGGTTCCCGGCCTTGACCTGCGTCGTCCCGACGAGGCCGTCGATGGGCGAGGTGATCCGCGTGTAGCCGAGGTCGAGGGCGGCCTTGTCGACCGCCGCCTGGGCGGCGTCAACCTGTGCGCTGGCCGCATCCTGCGCCGACAGGGCGTTGTCGAGTTCCTGCCGGCTGACCGCCTGCTTCTCGGCGAGAGGCTGCAGACGGGCCACATCGTTGCGGGCTTTCTGCAGTCCGGCCCGGGTGGTGGCGAGGTTGGCTTCCGCGCTGGCGAGCGCGGCCTCGAGGGCCTTGGGGTCGATCTGGTAGAGGAGGGCCCCCTTGCGCACGAACGATCCTTCCTTGAAAGCGACCGTATCGAGGTATCCCTCGACTCGAGCCCGGATCTCGACGTCCTGCGAGCCCCGGGTCTGGCCGACGATCTCCAGATAGACCGGCACGTCGCGCTGGATGACATCCGCAACATAGACCTCGGGCGGCGGCGGCGCGACCTGCTCCTCTTCGGCGCACCCGGCAGCCATCACGACCGCGATTCCTACGACGAGCAGCATCATTTTCACCGGAGTTCCTCCCAGGGACATCTTCGATTTCCGCCCACACCATAGCCTAAGGTCGGACCCGCGGGAACTCGAAAATCTACCGGGTCCGGTGGCATGCGACCGGAAATGACGGCGAGGCGAGAAAGCGCCGTCATATTACCTCGGAGCGTGTCCCGAAACTCAGCGCCAGGCCCCGTAGTTTTTCGAGGTTACAACCCTCCCGGAACCGGTTACCGTCGTGACCGGGTATAATCACGGCTCACCTGTAACACCCATTGAGGAGATACGCATGAAAAAGTTCGGACTCTCAATCGCTCTGACCGCTCTCATCGCTCTGCTCGCCCTGCCGGCAGCAGCGGCCGACAACGGCTTCTATCTCGGCGCGAGCGTCGGCCAGTCGGACATCAAGATTGACCAGGACCTCGAGGACATTGACTTCTCGGGTGGGGACACGTCATTCAAGGTCTTTGCCGGTTTCCGCTTCATCACCTTCCTTGGCGTCGAGGGCAGTTATGTCGACCTCGGTGCACCCAGCGAATTCAACGAGGTCATCGATGGGAACATCGAGACCGACATCGCGGGTTACGACGGGTTCGTGGTCGGGTACCTACCCCTCGGCATCGCCGACATCTTCGCCAAAGTAGGGGTGATCGCCTGGGACGCCAGCATCTCCGGTCAGATCGACGACGTGACGGAGCGCCAGTCCGAAGACGGGACCGACCCGGCTTACGGCATCGGGATCCAGTTCAGGATCAAGTCCTTCGCGATCCGCGCCGAGTTCGAGTACTTCGACATCGAAGGCGCCGAAGTACGTTTACATGTATTCACTCGGCGGCAGCTTCACGTTCTGACAAAAAAGGAGAAAACTCATGAAAAAGACAGTATCGGTTCTGACCCTGTGCGTCGTGGCGCTGGTGTTCGCGGCGCCCGGCACGGCGCTGGCCCAGGAAGAGAAGACCTCGCAGGAGCTCAAGCTCGATTCCCAGCGCGCCAAGATCAACGAGGTCGCCGAAGAGACCCTCAAAAAACTGTTTGCAGAGAACCCCAAGGCCAAGGACCTGTACGACCAGGCGCTCGGCTGGGCGGTTTTCGACAACACCAAGGTTGCTCTCGGCATCTCGGGGGGCGGCGGCAAGGGTGTCGCCGTATCCAAGAAAAGCGGCAAACGCGCCTATATGAAAATGGGGACCGCCGGGGTCGGCCTCGGGTTGGGCGTCAACTCCTACCAGGTCGTCTTTCTGTTCCAGGATGAGGCCACTGCGAAGAACTTCATCGAGAACGGGTGGCAGGCGGACGCCGGCGCGACAGCAGCGGCCGGTAAGAACGCCGCCGACGCCAAGACCAACTTCGTCAACGGTCTCGCCATCTACCAGCTCACCGACAAGGGCCTGATGCTCAACGCCGACATCGCCGGCACCAAGTACTGGATGGACGACAAGCTGAACGAGTAGAAGAGGACGTCGTCCACGTTCCGGTTCATCCGATTCACGACGGATACCTCAACTCGCCTTGAGAACGGGCCGTGGCAACTTGGAGATGTTGGTCTCTGCCAGAAACAGGTCAACCGCCTTCTGGGCATTCAGCCAGAACTCCGGCGATGTCCGGAACGTGGCCCCGAGTTTCAGTGCCATCTCGGCCGACAATGAGGTCCGGCCGTTGACGAGCCGGTTGATCACCTTGACGTCGCAACCGATGTGATCCGCGAGCTCCTTCTGGGCCATACCGAGCGGCACGAGAAACTCCTCGCGGAGGATCTCGCCGGGGCTGGTCGGTTGTCTTTTCTTTCTCATGAGTCCATGTCCTCAGTGGTAATCCAGGATATCTCACGTCCGTCGGTCCATTTCATTTTCAAGGACGTTGCCGAAATGTGGATCAGCTCTCACGGCCACAGTCGATCGTCGGCAAGCATCTCGACGAAGTGTTGAATGGGCCAGACCTCGACGCCGTCGGCGACCGCCAGTCGATCCGTTCCACCGTAGACGAGGATTCTCCGTACCACTTCGGGCAGCTCCCCGATCGCCTTGAGACCGCCCAGCTGAGACCGGGAGAACTTGGTTGCGGCCTTCACTTCGACGGCCAGGAGCTCGCGACCACGCCGGAGCACGAAGTCCACCTCAACTCCACGGGCCTGGAGGGGCGACCAGTAGTGGATGTCATCGAAGAGATGACGTTCCTCGCCATACACCCGCAACAGCGTATGGACCCACCCCTCGAGCAGGGCGCCCCGTTCTTCGGCGCCGACGGGCCCGAGCTGCCTTTTGACGGCGCGCACCAGGCCCGGGTCGATCCAGAACAGCTTCGGGTGCTTCCGCTCCCGGACCCGCAGCCTGGCCTCGAACGCGGACAGCCGCCAGGCAAGCAAGGTGTCCTCGAGGATGTCGAGGTAACCGGCGATGGTCGTCCGCGCGGCTCCGGCGTCGCGTGCGATCGACGAGACGTTGACAGCCTGGCCGTGGAAGAGCGCTGCAACGGGCAGGAAGCGGGCGAAGCCCGGCAGGTTGCGCACCAGAGCTTCCGCCTTGATCTCCTCGCGAAGGTAGAGCTGGACGTACGCCTCGAGGGTGGCGCACTGGTCGTCGGCCGTCCATACCAGTGGGATGGTACCGAAGCGCAGCGCCCGTTCGAGGTCAAAGTCCTCGCCCAGCTCCTCCGGTACCAGCGGCAGCATGGTCTTCCACAGGGCACGGCCGGCGAGGAGGTTCGTACCCGCCGTCTTGAGCTTTCGCGCACTCGAGCCGAGCAGCGCGAATCGCAGGCGCCGATTCTCGATGAAGCGATGGACCTCGTTGAGCAGGCCCGGGATGCGCTGCACCTCGTCGACGACCACCCACTCACCCTCGGTCACCGCCCCCAACATGCCCGCGAAGAGCCCGGGCTCGACCAGTAATCTCTGGTACAAGGCCTCGTCCAAAAGGTCGACGCGAAAAGCATCCTCGTATCGACATCCGGCCCAGGTGCTCTTGCCGATACCGCGGGCACCAAGCAGGAAGAAGCTCGTGGTCGGGGAGCGCAGGAGCCTGGAGTATGTCGTTCTGCTTACCACGATGTCATATTACCACGCAAAATGACGGCAACATGCTCAATGGAGGCAGGTGCGAAGCGTCCGTACGGCCTTGCCGTGCCAGGGTCGGGGTGGTGTCGTGCGGTAGAACCGGCGGTCGATGTCCATGGTCGTTCTGGGGTAGCGGTGATAGCCGACCGCGTACCCGCCGACGAGGAGGTACTCAACGCTGTGACGCTGGGACCACCGAAAGAACTCTTTGAAGCATTCGTTGCAGAGATCATTTCCCTTGGAGTCGAACCGAAAATATTCGCCGCATATTACCGCACGTCGCCGCAGCATGGCGATTCGTCGGGTAGAAATGGCTCTCGTCGATCAGCTCCATCAGATCATATTTCTCCAGCCAGGAACGGAAGGACCTGATCGGCGCGACTGACGGCGAAGGTGATGTCTCGTTCGTCCAGCAGCGTGATCGCCTGGCGCAGGATCTGTGCGCCGGTGGTGTCGATGTCGGTCATCGCCTCCGCGTCGAGCACGAACCAGCGGACGGGTGTGGACGACCCGGTGACCAGGTGTTCGATCTGGTCGAGGAACAGGGTCGCGTTGGCGAAGTAGAGCGGCGCTCCGAATCGATAGATGACCAGGCCCGACGTCACGGTGCCTTCGCCTTCGCCGGCGGGGGCGAAGTAGCTGCCGTCGGGGGCCTCCAGCAGCGCCGATGTGTCCGGACGAGACGCCCGCCGGATGACGTCGATGGTGGACAGGAGGAAGGCGATTGCGACGGCGCGCAGCGGGCCGACGACGAGCACGCCGAGGAGACAGACAGCGGCGATCCAGAAGTCCGAACGGCGCATTCGCCACAGCTCGCGCAGCTCGTGGACCTCGATCAGCGACAGCACCGCGTTGGCGACGATCCCGGCCAGGGCCGCGTTGGGGAGATATGCCAGCACGTCGGTGAAGAAGAGCATGACCACCGCGATGGTCCCGGCCGCCACCAGGCTCGGCAGCTGGCTGCGCGCGCCCGAGGCCTCCATCGCCGCCGAGCGTGACGGGCTGTTGCCGGTGACCAGCGAGCCGGTGAAACCGGCGGCCAGGTTGGCGACGCCGTAGGCGAAGAGCATCTGGTCGCCATCCGCCTTGTCGCCGTGCTTGGCGCTGTAGCTTCGCACCAGCAGCAGACCTTCGCACAATAAAATGGCCACCACCGCCAGGGCGCCCGGCAACAACCGCAGGTAATCAGCCAGAGGGATGGCCGGCAGGGTCAAGCGCCGGGGGGCCCGAAGGCATCGCACCGAGCACGCCGACTCCCTTGGCGGCGAGGTCGAAGTAGGCAACGACGACCGTCAGCAGCACCAGGGCCACCAAGGCCCCGGGGATCTTGGGCGCATACCGTTTCATCAGCCGGACGATCAGGAAGGCGGAGACACCGATCGCCACCGACCACAGGTTGGCGCGGGGAATCGAGTCGAACAGGGCCACGAGCTCGAGGAAGTAGCCCTCGGTGTTCACCGAGCTCGCCATGGCCCCGTGGAGCTGTTCCGCCGCCGCCAGCACGCCCGACCCCGCGTCGGCCACGTGCGGGGCGGCGAGGATCTTCCGTACCTGGTTGGTCAAGACCTCGATCCCGAGACCGGTGATGAAGCCCACCATCACGGCACGCGAGAGGAAGTTGGCGAGGAACGCCAGCCGGAAGATCCAGAAGACGAGGAACAAGAGACCGCAGATCACGGCCATGGCCAGGGCGTACTGCAGACGCAGCGGGTCCCCGGGGGCGGCAAAGGCGACGAGGGCTGCGCCGACCAACCCGGCGATCGAGGCATCGGGGCTCGTCACCAGGTACCGCGAGCTGGTGAACAGGGCGAAGATCGCCAGTGGAATGATGGCCGCGTAGAGCCCGGCGACGGGGGGCAGGCCGGCCACCTGGGCGTAGCCGATATTGAGCGGGATCATCAGCGCGGCCAGGGTGAGGCCCGCCGAGACCTCCCGGGGGACGTCGGCCAGCGTGATGCCGCGAAGACCTACGAAGGGTTTCGGCCAGCTGATCCTGGCGAACACGCTGGGAGCTCTGTCACTCATGGACTCACTCCGGTCCCTCGCGGTCGTCGGCACCTGGTCTGGTTGCGACAGCCGACGCGCCGGCCGCTCCGCCACGGCGCTTCTGTATGTGGTGCCAGAGGCGCGTGACCGGACCTCGGACCAGGACATAGGGGACGACGGCGCACACGACAGCCACGATCAGCATCTGGCCGGGATGGAACGCCCGAAATACCAGGAACTGGTAGGTGGTGTCCAGCACACACGCCACGATGAAGACCCTGCCGACGTCCTTGAGCGCCGAACGGAGGAGACGGCGCCGCTCGCTCGGACTCGTGAAGAAGGCGCCCACGAGGACCGGTTTCCCCGCGCGGACGTCCCTCAGGTGGGCCCGAACCGCCAAAAAGACGACCACGGACGGCATGACAAACAGCCGGAATTTCAGTGGGCCGTGCGCCCGGCCAAAGAGCTCCCCGGCCGATTGGGACAGCAGTTCCAGAATGGAGTCCATCGATCACTCCGTGTGGCTTCCGAGCGGACGCTGTGCGGGTGGGCGGCGGTCGTGTTGCATGACCTCAGACCGTCGCCAACATCGCCCGCGCCAGCGTGCCCCCGGAGAGGTTGCGGGCGTTGAAGCCGTTCTGGAGTAGGACGCGGGTCGCGTAGTAGGCGCGCTGCGCGGAACGGCAGATGACCAGGATCTCGCGGTCCTTCGGCAGCTCGCCAACCGCGCGCGGAGCTCGTGGAGCGGGATGTTGACCGCGCCCGGCACCTTCTCGACGACGAGCTCGACCGGGTGGCGCACGTCGAGGAGGAACGCGCCGTCGATCCCGTCCCAGTGGGCGAGCGGCATGTCGCCGCAGAGGACGTCGGCGGCGACCATCCCGGCGAAGTTGACCGCGTCCTTGGCGCTGCCGAACTGCGGGGCGTAGCAGAGCTCTGCTTCCTCGAGGTCGTAGATCGTCGCGCCCATCTGCAGGGCGACGGCCAGCGCGCTGATCCTCTTGTCCACCGCCGGCGCGTCCTCGCCGAGCGCCTGCGCGCCGAGGAAACGTCCGTCGGACTTGCGGAAGATCACCTTCATCCCGATCATCTTGGCGCCCGGGTAGTAGCCGGCGTGCGAGTTCGGGAAGATGTAGATCTTCTCGTAGTCGTCATCGCCGAGCCGCTTCAAGGTCTTCTCACTGACTCCGGTCCAGCCGGCCGCGCCCCCGAAGAGACCGATGATCGAGGTTCCCTGGGTGCCGCGGTAATGGGAGTCGCGCCCGGCGATCACGTCCGCGGCGATCCTCCCCTGCCGGTTGGCCGGCCCGGCGAGCGCGATGAGGCTCCACTGGCCCGTCACCCAGTCCTTGACCTCGATCGCGTCGCCGACCGCGAAGATGTCCGGGTCGGAGGTGTGCATCTGGTCGTCGACGCGGATCCCGCCGCGCTCGCCGACCTCGAGCCCGACGCTCTTCGCGAGCGTCGTGTCGGGCCGTACGCCGAGGGCGAGGATTACGACATCGGCCGGGTAGGCCTTCCCGGACTTCGTCGTGACCTCGATCGCGCCACCCTCGAGCTGCTTGAAACCGGCCACCCCGTCGCCCAGGGCGAGCGTCATGCCGTGCCGCTTGACGTACTCCTCGACGAGGCGGGCGAACTCGCGGTCGAGGGGGGCGAGGATCTGGTCGAGCATCTCGACGAGCGTCACCTCGAACCCCGCGTGGATCAGGTTCTCGGCCGTTTCGAGGCCGATGAAACCGCCGCCGATCACCACCGCGCGCCGCGGCGGCTTGACGAACTGGATCCCGGAGTACTTGAACATCCCCGACAGAAACTCGGTGCCCTTCTCGATCCACTCGCGGATCGACCGCGCGTCGGGGACGGTCCGCACCTGGAAGATCCCCGGCAGGTCGATCCCCGGCAGCGGCGGCCGGACCGACGGCGCACCCGGCGAGAGGACGAGCTTGTCGTAGTGCTCTGTCGTCACCTCGCCGGTCGTGACGTTCTTCAGGTCGACGGTCTTCTTCTTGCGGTCGATGGCGACCGCCTCGCAGTTCGTCCGCGCGTCGATCGCCAGGTTCGCCTTGAAGTACTGCTCGTTCGCCACGAGGAGGCTCGACTCCTGCGGGATCACGCCCGAGACGTGATACGGAAGACCGCAGTTCGCGTAACTGAGGTACGGCCCGCGCTCCACCATGACGATCTCGGCCTTCTCGTCCAACCGCCGCAGCCGCGCCGCGCACGACGCCCCGCCGGCCACTCCGCCAACGATGATGACTTTCATTTTTCGTCTCCTCTGTGCAGCTACGACAGCCGGTCGAACTCCGGCCACCACTTGATATTTGACGCGTCGGATGGTCCACGCCAGCGCCGCCGACTTACTTCGTTCCTTCGAGATCCCCGTTCGCGCATCA
>CAVQQV010000066.1:0-21531 GCA_963714885.1 Candidatus Sulfomarinibacteraceae bacterium
CGATGAGAACGGCGCCGACCTCGTCGCACGCATCGCGCACCTGTCGCAGCAGCTCGTGGACCCGGTCCGCCGAGGCCTCGTTTGGTGCGATCAGACCGACCGCGAGAAAGAAGCTTGGCCGTGCGCCGCGCACCGCCACGTCGTTGGCGTTGACGATTACCGACAGACGGCCTGCGTCCGTGGCGGTGAAGGTGATGGGATCCGACGCCACGGCCCACAGCTCGCCGCCGATCGTCACCAGCGCCGCGTCCTCGCCGGCGGCGGGCCCGAGCCGCACCTCAGGAGGCAACCGTCCCGACACCAGGTCAGCGATGACGTCCCACGGAACCTTCCCCGGAGGCAACAGCGTCGTCATCGATACGAACTTGCGGACCACGATAGGCGCGGAGAGTGAGCTGAAAAATAGGGAGACCTGACTGTCTCCGCCGCCACCTCCAGCATCCAAGGACCCCAAGGTGGGTGGGTGGAAAATCCGAAATCCGAAATCCGAAATTCGAAATACTCGATCATCACTTCGAGATCTTCTTCAACCGCTTGTTGATCTTCCTCGCTTCTTTCTTGCGCCCGGCATCGATGAGGATGTTCATCCGTTGCCCGAGCACAGGAACCAGCCGCGAATCGGTGGGCCCGTAGTCGGCCTCGAGATCCGAGAGGACCTCGGCGTTGACCGCCAGGGCCTCGTCGGTCTTTCCCGCCGTGGCGAGCAGCGTCACCAGATCGAGCTGCATTTTCGGTGTTGCGGGAGCGGCGGTTGCGATCAGCTGCCGTTGCCAGTTTGCGGCCTCCAGCGGCTGACCGCGCAACGCGTCGACCTGGACCAGCCGTGACAAGGTCTCCGGGTCGGCGCCGTCCTCGAGCACCGAAAGCGACCGCAGCCGGTCCCGTGCACGAACGATTTCCTCGTCATTGCTCGCCGCTGCAAGCAGTACCCCGAGGTCGTCGGTGCCGCGGTTGACGCGGGCCCAGGAAACATCGGCGAGCACGGAGCGAGAGGTCAGCTCGGCGTCAACGCCCGGGTGGGCGTTGAGCGCGCGCAGGGCCAGCCTCTCGGCGGTGTCGAACTCGCCCGCACCATAGGCGGCCTCTGCGCCCGCTGCCATGATCACCGACATTGCGTACGCCTCGTCCTCTTCACTGCGGAGTTGTGCGATCTGGACGTAGAGGTGCTCCGCTCTTGATCCTTCACCTGCGGTGAGTTCCATCTGCGCCAGCGATTCGAGCTGAATCGCGCGCTCCTCCGCAGTTGCGTTCGAGTCGGAGGCGAGAACCTCGACCGCGCGCCGCTGCCACTCGAGCGCCGCCGCCTCGTCCTCCAGGATGATTTGAAGCCGGCCCAACATGGCGTCAGCCTGCCACCACTGTCGCGGATCGGCCTTGCCGGTGGCGGCGGCGATGACGTCGAAACGCGTCAGACTGCTTTCGACAGTGGGGAAATCACCCATGGGTTGGCTGACCCGAGCGAGGATGAAGAGCGTGTTAAGCAACTCGGGGTCGTCGGCACCGAGCCGGTACTCCTGGGCCGCCAGCAGCAGCTGGTAGAGCGGCTGTGCTTTGGCAAAGAGCGACTGGTGCTCGTAGAATCGTCCCAGGTTTTCGAGGCTCACCTCCAGCCGGCGGTCGCCCGCAGGGAACGCCTGAGCGATCTCGAGGGCTTGCTGGAACCCCGCCTCGGCGTGTTGCATCTGACCGCGGGCAAAGGCGTACTCCGCGCCCCGCGTGACGGTCGCCCAGTCTCCCTGGGCTTGCGCGGCGGTAGCAGCGAGGAATGTGGCGGCGAGTATCACAGGGACTCGGAATCTCATGAACACCTCGCGAGGAGCGTTTTGGACGTCCGAGATTACACCAACCCGCTCACGTCCCGATGGTGAGCGCGATCAGGAGTTGTCCAGCGTAATACAGCGGAAGGCCGATGGCGCGGTTGATGAACGCAGGGTGGACGAAGCGGTGACGGGCCACAGCGAGATCGGAGAGGTAAAAGAGCAGCGCGCCGACCGCGGCGGTCCACGGCAGTGCGCCGAGCCACCACGTGGAAAGGCCACCCCAGACCATGATCGAGATGACCACGATATAGACGGTCACGGTGGATCTGCGGTGGCCCAGGTGAGGCCACATCCAACGGATCGCGGCGATCGCGGTAACCACCAGTGGCAACGCCGCCGCCAACGGCCAGTTGCCGACCGGCAGTGCGGCGCAGAAGCCGAGGGTATAGAAGATATGGCCGAGAAGAAAAGCCAGCAGGCCGGGATCGAACGTGCGTTTGCCGACCAGCAACACATCGCCGAGAGCGCACAGGGCGAGCCCCGCGAGAAGCCAACCACCGACCGTATCACAAGCCGACCAACGGACCCAGCCGAGTGCCACGAAGGTCACGGAGGCGGCGGTCTTGGAGATGACCTCGAGCGTTCGGTCTTCCACCCGGATGGCGTGCAACAGGCTGACGACTGCTCCGGCCAGAACAGATGCGAGGACAAGGTTGGTGATCACCCGGGTAGCCTAGCAGGGACGACGTCGCGAATTCGGAATGCGGAATTCGGAATTCGGAATGTCGGCCCAGGGCCCAAGGAAGATTTCGGATTTCGAATTTCCCACACCCTCATCCGTGGATATTGACTTTCGAGGGGATTTCCCGTCACGCAGATATGGGGGTGGATGAGAAAAATCCGAAATCCGAAATCCGAAATCCGAAATTCTTGGTTAAGGTGTAGACGCTACACTCAGCCCGGAGGCTTTCTGATGGCACAGTCCGATCTTGACCGCTGCGTCGCCGAGTCCATCCTCGGCATCGACACCCTGTGGGGTGGTGATGTGATGAACCCGTCCGGAACGGGGCGCTTTATCGCCGATTCCTGGTTTTCCGATGAGGAACTTCCAGAGACCTACACCGACGCCACCGCGGCCGCCGTCCGCAGCTCGGGAGGGGTCTCGGCCGACACACCCGACCTCGAGGCGATCGACGCTTATCTGAAGAAGGTCGATCTTCCAGCCGCCATTTCGAGCATGACCGAGATGGGCGCCGCGGAAGCGGGCGTTCGCGGTGACTTTCTCGCCGGGCTCGGCCTGAGCGTGGAGGTGATGTGGGATCTCGCGATGGAGACCCTCGGCCGCGGCGAACCCGTACCCTACACGCGGTCGGTGGAGGCGTCGACCGCGATGGCGCCGACGCCATCCGATCCAGGGCCCAAGCGCGCCCTGCTGGCCGAACTCTTGACCGGCGCAGGCTACCCGGCCGACAACGAGGAGGGGATTCTCGAGGCGGTGGATGCCTGGCGCGCCGATCGCATGGTGCCGGCGGCGACGATCCCGGCGCTCGCGCGAGCCTTTATCGCCGAGCTCGAGGCCGGCACGGCCGCCAACGTCATGCCCTATCTGCCGGAAGAACTCCACCGGGTCCCTCGGTCCAACGTCGAGTTCCTGGCGATCAAGGACGCCTGGTTCTCCGGTTCCATGAACTACGTCGGCCGCGCCCGCGATGAGGCGGGGCGGCCGCTCTACGAGGCGACCTACGAGATCAACGCCTCGCTCGAGATCTCGGTTCCCGAGTTCGAAGAGCTGGTGAGCCACGAAGTGGTGCCGGGCCACGTCACCACCTTCGCCTTTGTCCAACACCTCTACACCATCGGCAGGGTCGGTTTCGAGGGCACCGTTCTGACCATGAACTCGCGCTATTCGACCCTGGCCGAAGGCATCGCCAACAACGCCGCCCTGATGGCCTTCGGCCTCACCGAGCTCGACCAGCTCCCCGACGCCGACCTCAAGATCGGGATGCTGCTGTCGCGCCTCCAGGACGACGCCAAGAACCAGGCCTCCTTTCTCACCTGGAACGACAGGGTGGCGCAGCGCGAGGTAGCGGCGTCGCTGCGGCGGGACTGCCTGGTCACCGAGGAGAGGGCCGACAAGCTGTCGGGGCCGTGGGCCCACCACCCCCTGCTCGGGCGGATGTACCTGCCCTCCTACCGCGCCGGCACCGACAAGGTGGCGCAGCTGCGCCGTGATCACCCACCGGAGATCATTCTGCCGGCGCTCTTTGGCTGTCAGGGTTTGGTGGACATCAAGACCATCGACTCGGTTGTGTGACAAAAGACCCGACCTCGCGCGTCGGATAGGTGTGGAAGCTTTGACTGATCAACCGCCTTCGCCGCCACCGAACCGGGATCGAGCCTCGAGGTCTGATGTCGGCAGCTGGCGGAAGATCTTCTCCGACCTGGCGGGGGGCCGGCAATCCGCGCTGGATGACCTCTACGACCTGGCGTCGCGGCAGCTCTACGGTCTCGCCTTGTGGCGAACCGGCTCCGAGGACGATGCCGCTGACGTTGTGCAGGACGTATTTGTAAAAGTTGCAGAACAAGGCTCCAAACTGGCTACGATCCGCAACCCCAAGGGGTGGTTGTTGACGGTCACTCACCGTGCCGCCGTGGACATCGCCCGCCGTCGCCTCCGGCGGTCCGCGGAGCCGCTCGAGGAGTACCCCTTTCTGACGGCGATCGAGGGCGATAGCGACCGGATGCTGGACGCCGCCCACGCCTCGGTCCTGCTGGCCGAAATGCCGCCGACCCTGCGTGACGTCATCTACCTGAAGCACTTCGCCGATTGCACTTTTGCCGAGATCGGCGCCATCGTCGGCGTGCCCACCTTTACCGCCGCCAGTCGCTACCGCAAGGGGATCTCCGATCTCAGGAGTCTCATGGAGGACGAACCATGAAAAACGAAGAGCAACGCGAACTGGAGCGTCTGCTGCCGGGTCTGGAGCCACCGCCGCCACCGGGCGCCCTCCGGGTCCGTGCCGTCGCTGCGGCTCGCGAACGGATGACCGCGGCACCGGCCCCGGACTTGTGGTGGAAGATCTGGAACAACCGCGGTCTTCGGCTGGCGTGGGCGGCGACAGTCGTGCTGCTGCTGGCCGGGCATGTCCTGGTGAGCTCCCGCATGGGTACTGTTTTCACACCAAACCAGCCGGTCCTTGCGGGCGACCAGCGTGATGAACAGTTCCTCGACATCCTGCGACAGGTCCAGATCAACGCGGACGCGCAGCCCTCGATCGGTCTTTTCGCCGGTGCCGCGGATCTGAACCAGATGGAAAACGGAGGCAACCTGTCATGACGTCCTCAAAAAGCCCATCAAAAATCGTCCTGGTTCTCCTTGCCGTCGCCGTCATCGTCGTGCTGGCGGGCTCTCTCGGCGCGCGATTGATCTCCCAGGAGAGGCCCGAACCTGTGATCCCGGCGCCACGGGCCTTCGTTCCGCAGCCTGCAGTTCTCGAGGTGGCGATGCTCGAAGTGCCCTGCTGGACGTGCCCCTCCAGCAAAGACTGGCCGTTGCGGTTCCAGACGGACCTCGACCTTTTGGCCCCGCTTGGAGAGGGATCAGGCAACGCCGCGGAGTGGTTCGGACTCTTCACAAAGGAGATCGGGCCCCGTGCCGACGAGGCCCTGGCGGCGGCTGATGCGCGGGTGGATGGCCCCGAATGGGTAGGGAAGGTCCTGCCTCCCGATCACCCACTCCTTCTGGAGGCCGAACCGTGGGTCGATCAGGCGACTATGAAGTTCTATCCCGAGATCTACCCTCTCGACGGGTATGACACCCGGGTTACCAATCTGCTGTTTGCCCTGAATCTCGCCCGCTCGTGGATTGCCCGCGGTCTGGAGGCAGAGGACTCCCCCGCAGCCATGTCCGATTTCCGACGCGCGATCCGCCTCGGCCGTCTGTTGCGCCAGGAAGATCTCGTCATCATCAACGACCTGGTCGGTCTGGCCTGCATCCACCTCGGGACCCGCGGCGTCTACGAGCGGGCGCTCGCGGACGGCGACCTCGAGACGGCTCTGCTGGCGTCGGTAATCCTCGGCGAGGTCGCGCCGCAACGCCTGCGGACGTCGCAGCGGATCACGGCGACCGATCTCGCGGATTCGATCGTGAGGGACGGGCAGGAAGAGCTGCAACTCGTCCTTCGCCCCGGCAAGCTCGACAACCTGATCGACGCCGCCGAGAACGCGCCCGATCGACGCTTCCGCGCCGAGGCCATCATCGGGCTCCAGACCGTTCGCTGGCAGGGAAATCGCCGAGGAACGCGCCCGGGCGTTCGAGGTGCTCGAACACCCTCGCCTCGAGTCCCGATCCCGACATCGCCGCGGGGGCCGTCTGGAGCCGCGACCACGAGATGACTCGCGATCAGCTGAAGGTCTGGGGAAGCATTCCCCAGTAAACGGGCGAATAGCCCAATTCTCCGGCCGGGCGCGCAAGCGCCCGGTTTTTTCCGCCCACCTGGAAAAGGACGCAGCAACTCCCCCTCAGAAAGGCGATGTTCGACGTGCGGCGGAGGTGCCACTTATCGCATTGTTTGGGGACAGCCGCGACGGCCTGGCGATGATCTCTGGCAAACAATGCGATGGGTGGCTCCTCGCGGGAAACGCGTGCTGACGGCCGGGCTCTCTCAGAGCGCACGGAAACGGAAGGTCTCGGGCGATGTCAACGATTCACCCGGTTCAGTGCATCATGTCAGCAATGGACGACCAATCCGCGTTGGTGCAACGGGCGATGGCGGGGGACCGGGAGGCTTTTTCCGACCTCGCCGCCACCCACTGGCGACGGCTGGTGGCGTTGGCGCGATCGATCGTGGCCGACCTCGAAGCGGAGGGCGTGGTGCAGGACGGGCTCCTCAAGGCGTGGAAGAAGATCGGCGGGCTGCGCGAGCCCGCAGCCTTCGCCTCCTGGCTGACCCGCATCGTCGCCAACACCGCGGTGGCGAGGGCTCGGAATCGGCGCATTTTTCAGCCTCTGAACGGCGCCGAGTTCGCGGCTCGAGACCGTTCGGCGGATGACCGCATCGACGTGCAACGCCTGCTCACCAAGCTGGCGCCCCGCCAGCGTGCCGTGCTCCACCTGACGGTGATCGAGGGTTTGAGTGATTCGGAGATCGCCGACGTGCTCGGCATCTCGAGCTCGTCGGTGCGGGTCCACCGGATGCGCGGCCGTCAGCACATGGAACGCTTGGTCGGGCGAGGAGAAAACTGATGGACGAACATCGTGATTTCGAAAAAGAGTGGCGGGACTGGTCGACGTCCGAACCGTCATTCGACGAGCGCCAATTGAAGGCCAATCTCCGGCAACGCCTCCCCGGAGAGCCGGCCGTCCCGAAGCACGCGGCTGGTTCTCGTGGCCGCTGCAGTGTCGATGCTGGCGCTGCTGATCGGGTACGAGTCTTCGCGCCAACCGGTGGCGCCACCGCCCGCCGCAGCGACCGAAACGGTGTACGAAACCGGACGCAACGTGATCATTGTTCTGCGCGAAGGGGCCGAGCCCATCTATGTACTGACCGAACCTCCCAGGGCGAACGGCGAAGGAGAATGAGATGAAGACACGACTGACGACCTCAGCGGCGGTGGCGGCGGTTCTGTTGCTGTGTGCGGCTGCCTCGGCCGAAGACGTTCAGTGGGTCCGGGTGACGGTCGTTCTCGAAGCTGGGAGCCTGGAAACGCCTCGCCCGCAAGACATGTTGATACCCGGCGGGGTCTACTCACTCGACGAGGTCAACGAGCGAGGCATGGCAACCATCGACGAGGAGATCCTCGAACGGCTCCGCAACCTGGGCGACAGCATGAGTTCGATGCAAGAGTCCATGCGCTTGGGGACGTTGCTGGCTCGGCAGTATTACCTCGCACTCGAGGTGGGGCAAGAATCGGTGTTGCCCGCGGTGGACCTCAACCCACGGTTGTCGGTGGTCTTCACTCCCGAACGATTCGTCGGTGAACGAATCGTGTGCAAAGTACAGATTCTCGAGCCCGAAGGGCCAATGGGCACGTCCGACTTCACGGGTGAGCCGATCACCTTGAGACTTCAGGATGCGAACATCCAGGATGTCCTCCGAACATTCTCGAAGGTAACTTCGGTGGACATCGTGGTCGATCCATCGGTGGTTGGAACGGTCACGGTGGACTTTCGCGACGTGCCGTGGGACCAGGCCCTGGACCTGATCTTGCGGTTTAACGGGCTCGGCTGGACCCGCGAGAACGGAGCCATCCGGGTGGCACCACGAACCGAGATGAGCAGCCGAAAGCGAGTACGGACCGAGGCAACTCTGCGCCTGCCGCGCGGTTCCTGGGGCTCTGTGACCGTCGCGAGTCCCGGGGACGAACACAATCCTACGATGGTCCTTCTGGTCGAAAGCGTGCAGCGCCCGCCCAGGCTGGTGGCGGAGCGTGACGGTCTCGTCCATCCGAGACGAGTTCTGCCGGTTGCACCGTTTCCTGACGATCTGGAGAGCACGTACGGCGAACTGGCGGTGTTTCGGGCGACGGTGACCACTGACGGTGAACTGCGGGACGCTGAGATCCTGGCAACTCCGTCACCGGCGTTCGCAGAGCGGTTGTTGCGGGCCCTGGCCGAGTGGCGTTTCCGAGCGGTCCTCGACGAAGCGGGGCGCAAGCTGGAGGCGGTGGTCGGCTACGGCGTTCGGATCAACCCCGAGCCCGTGTTCGTGAATCTCGGCGAGGTGGCGCATCTAGGGGTAGATGTGAAAGCTGAGCCGGCTCCGGGAAGCTCCGACCAGTACGTTATCAGTGTGATCGTGACCGATCTCGACTCTGGGAAAGTTCTCTCGACCCCCCGGCTCTTCACCGTCCGAGGAGATGAGGCACGCGTCAGATCGATGGTCAAGGCCCCGAACGGCGATGAGGGCAGATTGAATATGCGGTTCCTGATCTCGGAGGATGGCACGACTATCAGCTACTCCTGGACCATGACCACAGAGGGCACCGTCGTCGCCTCCCACTCGGCGGAATTCAAGCTGTAATTCCAGGCGGCCCCGGGCCGCCTGGAATTACCTGTTGGAACTTTCCCCGGCCCCGTGTGTCTAAACTGGTGCCATGAGAAAAACACCAGCACCCTCGAGTTCGCGCCAGATCATCCTCCTCGCCGTCCTTGCCGTGGTCGTGGTTTCGGCCGCGGCCCTGCAGGCGGTGACGTCTCCGGCCACCGGGGGTGATCCGCAGCCGGTCCCGACACCGGTTACCATCACGGGAGGAGATCCTGTGAGCTGGAACGACGTCGACCGGCTGATTTCGGAGCAGAAGTTCGAGGCCGCTTCCAAGGCGGTGACGGCCATCCGCGAACGCGCGACGGCCGAAGGCGACGCCGCGAACTGGACCCGCGCCCTGGTCGAGGAGACCAAGCTCAGGATGGCACTCCACGGCTACGAGACCGCGGTCCGCTTTTTGAAAGAGCAGCCGTGGCCCGAGGACGCGGTGTCGCACGCCGTCCTCGAGCTCTACTACGCCGACGCCCTCGCCACCTATGCCCGGGTCTACTCGTGGGAGATCCGCCAGCGCGAGCGGGTGGAGACCACGGGCGAGCTCGATCTCAAGGCGTGGGACCTCGAGCAGATCGTCGAGGCGGCCGATGCCTCGTATCTGGGCCTGTGGTCGACCCGCGCCGAGTGGGGGAGCGAGCCCCTCGGCGAGCTCGCCCGCTACATCGCGCAGAACAACTATCCACCGCGCATTCGCGGCACCCTCCGCGACGCCGTCACCTATCTGTGGGTCGAGCTGCTCGCCGATTCTTCGCTGTGGAGCCCGGCCGAGAGCAACGAAGTTTTCCAGCTCGATGCGGCGGCGCTGATCGTGGGCGACCCGGGCGCGTCTTCGGCGTTGGAGCTGGCCGACCCCGGCGTGCATCCTTTGCTGAAGATCGGCGCGCTGCTCGACGATCTCGAACTCTGGCACGAGACGGACCGCAGGCTTGAGGCAGCGCTCGAGGCCCGGCTCGAACGGCTGCGCAGGTTGAACGCGGCGCTGACGACCGATGCCGACCGGTCGGCCATCATCTCCAACCTGGAAGAGGTGCAGACCGTATTCGATCGCAGTCTGGAGTGGTGGTCGATGGGGCAGGCGGTGCTGGCCGAGTTCGTTCAGGCCGAGACCGAGCCGGACGCCCTGATCCGCGCCCGAGAGATCGCGATGGCTGGCCGCGACCGCCACCCCTCGAGCGTCGGCGGCAAGCGGTGCAACCACATCGTTGCCGCCATCGAGCAACCGAACTACACCCTCGCCGCGATGGCGGTCGACGGCGCCGGGAGGCGGTCGCTTCAGGTTTCTCACAAGAACCTGAAGACCCTCTATTTCCGCGCCTGGTCGTACGACCTGATGGCGTTCGTCGCATCCTCCGAGGACTACAACATCCTCCCCAGCCATCGCGAGGCCGAGGCCATCATGGCCGGCACGCCGGTGGCCGAGTGGTCGGTCGACCTGCCGCCGACCCCCGACTACCGGTCGCACACCACCTACGTGGTGCCCGAGTTGAGCCAGCCCGGCGCGTACCTGGTGACCGCCTCGATGCGGGCGGACTTCAAGGACGACGTCAATTTTATGGTTGCCGAGAATTTTCTGCTTTCGGACCTGGTCCTGGTGACCCGACCGGTCACGGGTGGATACGAGGTCACCGCGCGTTCCGGAAAAACCGGGCGCGCCCTCGAGGGTGTCGAGGTCTCGCTCTACAGTTATGACTACCGGCGCGGCCACCGCGAGATGGAGCGCAAGAGAAGCGGCCGCGACGGTGTCGTTGAATTCAGCAGCGGCCGGTGGAACCGCGAACAGTACTTCATCCTCGCCCGCAACGGTGAGGATCTCGCCATCGACGCCAACCGGCTGTATCAGCAATATGACGGCGGCCGCGGCACCAGTTCGGCGGCGCTCATCTACACCGACCGCTCGGTCTACCGCCCGCAGCAGACGCTGCACTGGAAGGCAGTGGCTTACAAAGGCGGTGGTGAAGAGGTCGAGTATCGGACGATCCCCGACACTGCCCTTCGGGTGTCGCTGATCGACGCCAACGGCGAAGAGGTGGCGTCGGCCGACGTCACGACCAACTCTTTCGGTTCGGCCAGCGGCTCCTTCGACATCCCCGCCGGTCGACTGTTGGGGCAGTGGAGTCTCCGCACCTCGATCGGCGGCCAGACCTGGCTGCGGGTGGAAGAGTACAAGCGGCCAACCTTCGAAGTCGCGGTGGCCGATCCCGAGGCGCCCTTACGGCTCAACCGCGAGGCGGAGCTCTCAGGCGACGTGAAGTACTACTTCGGTCTGCCGGTCGTCACCGGCACGGTGGACTGGCGGGTGACCCGCGAGCCGGTCTTCCCGCGTTGGTGGTACTGGTGGTATCCGTCGGCGTCGGCGCAGAGCCAGGTGGTGGCGGCCGGCGAGACCTCGCTCGACGACGAGGGCAGGTTTTCGATCCGATTTGTTCCAGAGGCCGACGAGCGCGAGGCCGAACGCGGGGTGACCTACCGCTACCGGCTCGGGGTCGATGTCACCGATGAGGGCGGCGAGACCCGCTCCGCCGAACGCATCTTCCGGCTCGGCTTCGTGGCGGTGGAGGCTAGGGTCATCGACGATCGCGGGTTCCACACCGCGGACGCTGCATCCACCCTGCGGGTGGTCCGGACGGATCTGGATGGGACGCCCCGCGCCGGTGAGGGCGCGTGGCGGCTGGTTCGTCTGGAGCAGCCCGAAGAGGCGCAAACGCCGGCCGATCAGCCCCTGCCCCAACCCCCGGAAGGCCGGGTGGGCTATGAGACCCCGGGAGACCGGCTCAGACCGCGGTGGGATCCCTCTTACGACCCGAATGCGGTCATCGGCCAGTGGGCCGAGGGTGAGGTGGTGGCGGCCGGTGCGCTGACCCACGGCGAGGATGGCACGGCCGAGCTGTCTCTACCCGGGCTCGATGCGGGCGCCTACCGGGTGGTCTACACCACCCACGACGAATTCGGCGCCGAATTCACCACCAGCGAGCAGGTCGTGGTGGCGGGCGCCCGCCGCACACCGTTGGCTTTGCCCGAGCTCCTTCGCTTCGACCGGTCGACGGTCAGGGTGGGGGAGACCGCCCGCCTCTTCGTATTCACCGGTTTCCGAGCCCAGGAGATGGTGCTCGAGATTTTTCGCGACGGGCGGAGGGTCGAACGCCGTGAGATCGGTGCCGGCCGGTCGGGAGTGGTGGACTTCCCGATTGCAGCCGCCGATCGTGGCGGGTTCTCGGTGGCATTGACCCTGGTTCGGGACCATCAGGTGGTGCGGGAGACGGCGAGAGTCTTCGTGCCGTGGGACGATCGTGAGCTCGAGATCGACTTCGCCACCTTCCGCGACCGCATGCGGCCCGGGACCCGCGAGACCTTCACCGTCACCGTCCACAACCGCGACGGTGGGGCCGTCGACCCGGCCGCCGCCGAGCTGCTGGCCTACATGTACGACCGCAGCCTCGATATCTTTGCGCCCCACACCCCACCGTCGGTGGCGTCGCTCTACCCGGACCGGACGGCCATGGGTCGGATGTGGACCAACCTCGGCCGCGCGCAGCAGGCTTGGGGCCGCAGCAACGGTCTCGGTCTGCCGGGCTACCCCCACCTTCACGGCGATTCCCTGATGGTGCTCAACGGCTATGGCATCGGCGGGCCGGGCAGCCGCGGGCGCTACCGCGCGATGAAGGCGGGCATGGTGAGCGAAGGTATGGAACTCCGGATGGCGGATTCTCCGGCCCCGGCAGGGATGGCAATGGATGCCGTTGCCGAGTCGAAGGCCGAGGGCGAAGTTGGACAGAGCCTGCAACGGTCGGACAAGGATGTCGTGACCGGGGGTGGAGAACCCGAGTCATCGGTCGAGTTGCGCTCCGACTTCTCCGAGACCGCCTTCTGGGAACCCCATATCGTGCTCTCAGCCGATGGTTCGGCGAAGGTGGAGTTCGACGTCCCGGACTCGGTCACCGACTGGAATCTGTGGGTCCACGCCGTGACGACCGATCTCCGAGGCGGTTCCGCCACCCGCCAGGCGCAGTCGGTCAAGGAGCTGATGGTCAGACCCTATCTGCCGCGCTTCCTGCGTGAGGGCGATCGCGCGGTGCTGAAGGTGGTGGTCAACAACGCCGGTGAAGAGGCCTTCTCCGGCGCGCTCAACCTGGCCATCAACGATCCCGAGACCGGGGAGGACCTGCGCGGGCTGTTCGGTCTGACTCCGGAGCAGACTTCGGGTGTGGCGTTTTCGGTCGAGGCCGGCAAGGGCGCCGATCTTTCGCTTCCCGCTCGCCGTCCCGGCTCGTGTCGGCACCGTCGCCTTCAAAGTCACCGCCCGCGCCGGGCAGTTCTCGGACGGCGAACTCCGGCCGCTGCCGGTGCTGCCGGGTCGCATGCACCTGATGCAGTCGCGTTTCGTCACCCTCCACGATGCCGATCGGCGCGAGATGCACTTTGCCGATATGGCGGCCGGGGACGATCCCACCCTGATCAATGATCAGCTGGTGGTGACCCTCGACGCCCAGCTCTTCTACTCGGTGCTCAATGCGCTTCCCTATCTTGTCAACTACCCCTACGAGTGCACCGAGCAGACCCTCAACCGCTTCCTTTCGACCGGGATCGTCTCGAGCCTCTTCGACCAGTACCCCTCGGTCGAGCGGATGGCCGCCAAGCTGTCGGCGCGCGAGACCCGCTACGAGACCTGGCAGGCCGACGACCCCAACCGTGCCATGGAACTGGTGGAGACGCCGTGGCTGCAGACCGCGCGCGGCGGCAGCGAACAGCCCGACGACCTGATCAACGTCCTCGACCCCACGATCACCCGCGCCCAGCGCGACGCCGCCCTGGCCAAGCTCGCGAAGAGCCAGACCTCTCTCGGCGGCTTTCCCTGGTTCCCGGGCGGCCCGCCGTCGCCCTGGATGACCCTCTACATTCTCAACGGCTTTTCCAAGGGTCTCGAGTTCGGTGTCGATGCCCCCAAGGACGTGGTGGTGCGGGCGTGGGACTACATGCACCGTCACTACATCGAGGAGTGGGTCGACTGGATGATGGGTCACGACTGCTGCTGGGAGACCATCACGTTCTTGAACTACGTGCTCTCCAACTACCCCGACGAGTCGTGGACCGGCGGCGTCTTCACCGCCGACGAGCGCGAGCAGATGCTCGACTTCAGTTTCCGCCACTGGCGCGACCACTCGCCTCTGACCAAGGGCTATCTGGCCCTGACCCTGGAGCGCGCGGGCCGCCACGACGACGCGGTCCTTGTCTTCGACGCGGTGATGGATTCGTCAAAGACCGACCAGGACCTCGGCACATACTGGGCGCCCGAGGACCGCGCCTGGCTCTGGTACAACGACACCACCGAGACCCACGCCTTCGCCCTGCGGGTATTGACCGAGCTCGAACCCGACGACGGGCGCCGTCACGGTCTCGTCCACTGGTTGCTCCTGAACAAGAAGCTCAACCACTGGAAGTCGACCCGCGCCACCGCCGAGGTCGTGTACTCCCTGGCCTGGTACATGCAGCACGAGGAGACGCTGGCCGTGCGCGAGGAGATTTCGGTCGCTGTCGGTCCGAAGATCACCAACTTCGTCTTCGAGCCCGATGAGTACACCGGAGCCCGCAACAGGGTGATCGTTACTGGCGACGACATCGACCCCGCGACCATGTCCACCATCGTCGTCGAAAAGCCCACCAAAGGCTTTGCCTTCGCCTCGGCCACCTGGAGCTTCTCGACCGAGCGGCTGCCCAAAGAGGCGCGGGGCGATCTCTTCGCCGTCGAACGCACCTACTTCCGCCGTTTCAATGACGGTGAGCGCTGGGTCCTTCGGCCACTCGCCGATGGCGAGCGCCTCGAGCCCGGCGACCAGGTCGAGGTCCAGCTCTCGATCCGCGCCAAACACGCCGCCGAGTACGTCCACCTGCGCGACCCGCGTGGGGCCGGCTTCGAACCCGAGACCCTGCACTCGCAGTACAAATGGGACCTCGGGATCGCGTGGTACGAAGAGGTGCGCGACTCCGGCACCAACTTCTTCTTCGAGTCGCTGCCGGCCGGGGAGTACACGTTCAAGTACCGCCTCCGCGCCGCCATGGCCGGCACCTTCAGAGTCGCGCCCGCGGTCCTGCAGTCAATGTACGCACCCGAGTTCACCGCCTATTCCGCGGGGGACCAGTTGGAGATTGGCGTCCAGTAGCCCGCGTCCGAACACCCACAGCCATTCGTGGCGGGCGCGGCCCGCCGCGAAATGCGGATCGGCGGAAATCCGAAATCCTCAGGTGGAGGGGCTCATCAGCAGGAGACCTACAGCTCAATACCGCCAGCTCGTGAGGTCGGCGCCGTCGGGGGCCGAGGCCTCGATCCGCCGTAGGATGCGTTCCAGATACATGGTGTTGTAGCGCAACCGGGAGAGGTGGTTGCCGTTTTCATGGTCGCCGTTCCAGCAGTGCTCGGCGCGGTCGCCGTAGTCCACCTCGCCGTCGTAGTAGGGATCGGTGGTGGACTCCAGAAACTCCTCCATCAGGTAGGTGGCGTTGTTGAGGTAGTAGTTGTCCATGTCGCCGGTGAAGATGTGAATCTTGCCCACCAGCTGGGGCCCGATCTCGGCCCAGTCGCGTTCGAGGATGAACCGGAGGTCGTAGTTTTCCCGCCAGTACTCCGCAACATCGTGGTCGATGACTCCGGTCTGGCGGTCCCACAAGCGCTGTGGATAGCCGTTGTCGGCCACCGGTGAATAGACCGCTTCCCAGATGTCGAGCTGTTGGCCCGACCGGTTGTTGGCGCCGAGGACGAGTTCCATCTGGCTGTCGTCACGGATGGTGGAGCGGATCGCGCCGAGCCAGTCACGGTTGGACGGCTTTTCGATGCGGCGAAAGGGCCCCTCGTAGTAGAAGGCATTGGCGTCGTCGTAGATGTTGACCGACATGTAGGCCCGGAAGTCGACGGGGTCAGGACAGGCGGCAAAGGCGCCGTTGTACTGGTCCGGGTAGAAGACCTGGGCGGCCAGCGCCTCCCAGCCGCCGGTGGAGCCGCCGTAGAGAAAGCGGGCCCAGCCCTCGCCGAGACCGCGAAACTGCTGCTCGATATACGGGATCAACTCGTGGGTGATGGCATCGCCGTAGGGACCGAGGTTGGCCGAATTCACGGCATAGGAGTCGTCGTAGTAGGGAGTGGGGTGCTGGATCTCGATGACCAGGAAGCGCGGGAAATCAGGGCTGATCCACTGCTGGTAGAAGTCGTAGGCCTCCTGCTGCTGGATGCGGTTGTAACACTCGACGTGGAACCGCTCCGAGTACTCGCACTCGAGGTCGGTGTCGGGCGGTGTGGTGCGGAAGTCGCCGATGTCCGACGGGAAGTGGCCGTGGAAGACCATCAGGGGATAGCGTGCGTCGGGGTGTTTGTCGTAGCCAAAGGGGAGGAGGACGTGGGCGCCGAGCTCCATGGGTCGGCCCCAGAACTCAGTCAGGAGCTCGCTCTGTATCCGCACGTGTTTGACGTACTCGGTGTCGACGGCGAACTCGATCGGCGGGATGACCTGGCCGAGAGCGATGGGAATTGTGGTGTCGGCTGAGGGATCGATCGAGATCTTCCGTGGGGTGCTGTAGAGATTGCCCGGCGCCCGGTTCCACTGCTGCCCTTCGCCCCGGTCCATGGGGAGTTTGACTGTGTGGCCATCGGCTCGGTGAAATATTTCGTAGCGGTGGAGCACCGCCTGCACTACGTAGTCTCCGGGCGGCAGGCCGTCGAGGGCGGCGATGGGATAGCCGAAGACCGAGTTGTCAAAGTGCACGGCTGTTCCGGGTGCAAGCCCGTCGACATCGACGCCGAAAACCTGGATGGCCTTGACGCCGGGGCGCACCTGGAAACGGGGCTCGGTCTCGTCCGAGGTGGCGATCAGGAGGAGGACTCGTCCGTCGATCGTACCGGCCTCAACGCCGGCCGCAACCGAAACCTCGAACTCAATAGCCTGAGAAACGGTGGGTGCTGTCATCAGGATCGTGAGGATCATCGTTAAAAGCAGTCTCGTGATCACGCGCATGGGTCCCTCCAGATGGGTTTGGTGAATTAGCGTGGCGCCGGCAACTACTGTAACCCGTCGTCCTCCCCGGGTGTCTCACGCGTGGTGATCCGAGGAAGAACGAACCCGGGTGTTATGCTGCCTGAGGTGGGTACCATGGGTGTTGCAACAGCCGACCGCAGACCGGATCGCGTGGGTGGAGTGCGACCCGAAGGGCCGGTCGGTGCCGAGCGCCGCCGCCCGTCGCTGATCACCGCGCTCGCCGCCTCACTACTCTTGGTGGCGCTGGTCCCTTTCCTGCCATTGGCTGTCCTCGCGTGGTGGAGTTTTCACGAAGAGGTGGCACTCGTGGAGCAGGGGATTCAAGCATCCAATCGGCACATCGCTCTGCTGACAGGGCGATACCTTGAGACGCTGCTGCGCCAGATCAGGGAAGAGACAGTGATCTATGAGACCTTGTTGATAACGGGTCTTCCGCCGCCGATGCCAGGGGTCGCGTGGGAGCGCGTCGAAAACCACGGAAAGGTCTCGCAGTCTCAGTTAACGCCCGCCCGCGTTGGCCGCACCCCCTCCTACCGTGAACTCTTGGACGTCACGAATGCGACGCCGGCATTGAGCGCCATCGGCCCCTGGATCGAAGGCGCGTCGCCGACGGTGTTGGTAATCGGCGCCGCGACCTCGGACGGTCGCCTCGTCGCCATCCTCGACCCCGCCGCGCTCCACAAGGAACTTCAGGCGTGGACCCCCGAGGGCGGCGACCGCCACCTTTATGTGGTCGATGGCGGGGGTCGGTTGTTGTTCTATTCCGATCTCAGCCTGTCGCAACGTGGTGCCGATCTGAGCACGAATCCGCCGATCAGGCTCTTCACCGGAGGCGGTGAGGGCGATCTTCGCTACACCAGTCTTGTCTCCGGCAAGGAGCGTCTGGGAACTGTGCAACGCCTTGCGGGGGCTGATTGGGGGATCATCGTCAGTGCAGACGTGGGCACGGGTTTGATCGACCTCCAAAGCCGTACAACCTCGCTCGGATGGTCGATCGTCTTCGCCTTTGCCGCGGCCATGGGAATCCTCGCGATCACCACCCGCCAACTTGTGCGGCCGCTGCTCGACATCGCTCGCATACTTCGAGACCCCGGTCGTGACCCCAAGGCACCACTTGAAGTTGTGTCCGCCACCAGGCGACTCCGCGAATACGACGAGCTGGTCAGAGCATTCGACGAACTCGGCGCCGAGGTCGCGGCGGTGGAACGGGAGTTGGTGCAGGCCGAGAAAGCTTCTTTGCTCGGCCAGCTCGCATCGGGTCTCGCCCACGAGATCGGGACCCCCCTCAACGTCATCACCGGCAACGCGGAATACCTTCTGCGTAAGGCGGATGAGGACGACGCCGCGCGGCCCGCGCTTGAACTGATTGTCAGACAGGGTCAGCGGATCGCGGCCATGATCCGCCGATTGCTCGACGTGTCGCGGCCGGCGGAAGCGCGTTTGGTGCCGGTGGATCTGGCGCCCCTCGTTCGCCAGAGTCTGGAAATCGTTCCCGGCTTGAACCGAAGGGTCGATGTGCAGTGTGACCTCGAAGAGGACGGGCGCCGTGTGCTCGCCGACCCGAAGCTGATCGAACACGCGCTGATGAACCTGATCCTCAACGCCTGCCAAGCAATGCCCGACGGCGGCCGGCTGTCTCTGATCACCGGTCTGGATATGGATGCGGGCGGCGGGCGGTGGGTGACACTGTTGGTGACCGACACCGGCTGCGGCATCGCCGCCGCTGATCTGCCCCGCGTCTTCGAGCCGTTCTTCACCACCAAGGCCCAGGGAGTGGGCACCGGGCTCGGGCTGCCCATTGTCGACCGAATCGTTCGCCAGCACGGAGGTAGGATCGAGGTGACCAGCGACCCGGGGAGAGGTACCGTGGTGGTGGTGCGGCTGCGCGCGATCGCGGATGACGTCCCAGGCAACGGCCGAGTTCAGGAGATAGGTGATGAGGGAACCGGACTGTGAGCTGACGGCGCCCGTCCGGGTGCTCGTGGCGGAAGACGACGGCGGGATGAGAGAACTCCTTGGCCGCGTGCTCGGTGAGGAGGGGTACGAGGTGATTTCCGCCGGCGACGGCCACCAGGCCCTGGCGCGAATCGACGAGGGTCAGTTCGATCTCGTACTCTCGGACGTTCGAATGCCGGGCCCGGACGGGATGGAACTCCTGGGCCGATCGATGGCGCGCCGGCTGCACCAGCCGGTGATTCTCATGACGGGATTTGGAAATATCAGCTCCGCCGTCGAGGCCATGCGAGCCGGGGCCTACCACTATCTCGCCAAGCCCTTCAACCTGGACGAGCTGCTCGAGATCGTGCGTGGTGCCGCGGACCAGATTCGCCAGCGTCGGTCGCTTCAAGGTGAGGTCGGCGACACCGCGTTTCCGGTTGTTTTTCGTTCCGCGGCCATGGCGCGCGTACTGGCCCTGGTCCACGAAGTAGCTGCGAGTTCGGCAACTGTCCATGTGACAGGGGCATCGGGTACCGGCAAGGAACTCGTGGCGAGGTCGATTCACGCTGCGAGCGAGCGCCGACGGGGTCCCTTCGTGCCGGTCGATTGTGGCGCGATTCCAGAGGGTCTCCTGGAGAGCGAGTTCTTCGGCCATAGCCGGGGGGCCTTTACCGGCGCAATCGCCGACCGGCCCGGTATTGTCGAAACCGCCGACGGTGGCACCTTGTTTCTCGACGAGGTGGGAAACCTGCCGATGGCGATGCAGGCCAAACTGCTTCGATTTTTCAACGACCGCCGGTATCGGCGTGTCGGCGAGACCCGCGAACGGTCGGTGGATCTCCGGGTGGTGTCGGCCAGTAATCGGGATCTTAACGAGTTGGTGGCCGAGGGAGTGTTCCGCGATGACCTGTACTACCGCCTGGCGGTTTTTTCGCTCAACATTCCGAGCCTCGCGGACCGGCGCGAAGATATCCCTCCGTTGGCCTACCATTTCATCAGGCGATTCAACACTGACTGTGGATACGCCGTCGAAGGAATCCGCCAGGACGCTCTCGACCTTTTGGTTGACGCTCCGTGGCCGGGAAACGTGCGGCAACTCGAGAACGTGACCGAGAGGGCGGTCATCCTGCGCAAGGCGGGACTGATACAACCCGTTGACCTGCCACCGGACATGCAGCTTCACGGGTCTTCAGAACAGGGCAGAACCCTCGACGATCTGGAGCGTCAGCACATCGTGCAGCTCTTCGAGGAGTGCGGAGGCAACCAGTCGCGGGTGGCTCGAATTCTCGGCATCAGCCGGCGGACTGTGTATCGCAAGCTCCGGCAGTACGGGGTCGACAGCGGCGACTGAACGCCCACTCTGTTCTCTTTTGTCTCACGGTGGGTTTGCACACATCTTTTTGTGCCACAAGAGATTAGGCCGTGGGATTCCCGACGGCGCCAGGCCCTGGGACACATTGTCCCACTCGTGGGTGGGCCTAATCGCCGTTGTTGCGATGTCGGAAGTAATTCGAAGATAACGAGATAAATGCCAACGGTCGTGGGTGCCTCTGACTGGCACAAGCCTTGCCTTTGGTGCGGACGATGGACACTGAAGTCCCTCCGCCGAACCCATCGTTGACGGTCGCCATTGCTCCTCCGGGACCGGGTCTATCGCGACAGTCTTTCTTGCCGCTGCGCCGGCGCGGTTTTGAGGTGCGAGCCTTCGATCTGGCGGGTCACGGAGAGATCGCGGACTTTGACGGCATCGATGTGCTGATCATCGATATCGACGCAGTGTCCCCCTCAGACCTCGATGGCATCGTCAGACTGCAGGCTCGATCACCGCTGGTGGAAGTTGTTGCGGTGACAGGAAGCCTGCCGGTGGAGGAGGCGGTCGAGGCCCTGCGTTCCGGTGTGTTCACGGTCCTCCAACACCCTGTGGCCGACGAGCTATTGGTGGAAACGATCATCCTCGCCGGCCGCCGCCATCACCGCGCCAGCGCCAGACTGGAAGAACTCAACGGCGCGCGCTACACCAACGAGCACGGCGGCAGGAAGTCTCACCAGGACCGATCGGAGGAAGTCTCATGAGGAGTCCCCAGGGGTTGTGTCGAACCTTGTTGTTAGCCTTTCTGGTCGGCGTGACAACGTCCCCGGTCCGGGCGCAGGAGTCGCCGTCACCGACGCCCACGCCAGGCCGGTCCCGGCGCCGCAGAAAGCGACGGACAAGCTCGACGGCCTGTTCCGCGACGGTTTCGAATTCAAGTCGGCGGACGGGTCGAACCTGCTGCGCATCGGCGCCAGCTTTCACCTCGACGCGCGGGCTTTCTTCGGAGACTCCGTGGCCCCGTCCTCGTTCGACATCCGGCGCGCCAGAATCGACCTCCGCGGCCAGCTCCGCAGATGGATGACGTATCGAATCAAGGCCGCGATGGAAAACGAACCGCACATCCGCAACGCCTGGCTCGACCTCGGCTGGTCCGATGCCTTTCACCTGAGGGCTGGGCGGCACGAAGGTCCCGTTCTCGACCTCCTGGGCCGCCCATGACAACCAGGTGAACTTTGTCGAGCGGGCGACCGTGGCACCGGTCTACCCGTTCTTCGACCGCGGTGTGATGTGTGGGGGCAGGTTCTCGACAGCACGCTTACCTACCAGCTCGGAGCCTACAACGGGTCGGGGTTCGACCTCGACACGCCGCGCGGAGACATCGACGACCACAAGGACGCCGCCCTGCGGTTGTTCGCGCAGCCGTTCCGGGGTTCCGGTTCGCAGGCCCTGCGCGGCCTCTATCT
>CAVQQV010000067.1:0-16893 GCA_963714885.1 Candidatus Sulfomarinibacteraceae bacterium
TAAAGCCCACCGTGTCGGCGGGCTGTTACTTATGGTGGAGGCGGTGGGAATCGAACCCACGTCCGAGGAACTCCGGTCGCCGGTTTCTCCGTGTGCAGCCGGCTAGTTTATCTCGCCACGTGGTCAGTTAGCTGGCAACCTTCCTCGCGGCCAGCCCGAAAAATCTCGATCACCGCCTTCGGGCGCGACGGCAATCCAGCCCATCTAACTTCGTCCCTCTCAGACCGACGGGCCGAGCCTCGAGAGCGACGTGGCTACTTACGCAGCCAGAGCGTAGTTGTTATCGGCAGTTAAAGTTGCCACACCCGATTAACGAGCGGATGACTCTCGACACGCTGCCGACAACCAGAACCGTTCCCCGTCAAAACCTGGACGCCCCCAGATCTCTGTTGGCAAGAGAGCATTCTAGCACCGGAGTGCAGTACGCCTCTTGTTTATTCATACGCAGCCGGGGCCGGAAGTATTCCCAAAGGGCAGGGGAGCAGGGGCAAAATTCGGATTTCGGATTTGCCACCCACCCGCCCTTCCCCTCCAGCCCTCGTCCGCATGTCGCTGCCGGCGGCGGGTTTGGGAGCAGGGCAATCGCGTTTCATATTATCGGGTCACTGTTCAAAATCCGAAATCCGAAATCCGAAATCCGAAATTTGCGATGGCTCCCTTGCTCCCTTTCTCCTCTGCTCCCTTGCCCGTTTTCCTTGACGGGTGCGGCTGCCGGTGGCATATTGAGAATGTCCCACGCTGCACAATTTGGGGAGAGAACTATGCTGGCGAAGGCGTACTCTGCCACGCCGCGCGGCGTGGATGCACTGTTTGTGACCGTCGAGGTGGACCGCATCCGTTCCCAACAACCATCGGTGATCGTGGTCGGTTTGCCGGATACCGCGGTCCGCGAGGCGCGCGAGCGGATTTTTGCCGCCATCCGTCATCTCGGCCGGCAATCGGAACCGGCCAACGTGGTCATCAACCTGGCCCCGGCCGACGAACGCAAGGAGGGGGCGACCCTCGATCTGGCTATGGCGATGGCATTTCTCGCCGCCGCCGGCGACATCCCGGCGTCCGTCCTCGAGGGCCGCTTGCTCCTCGGCGAGCTCTCCCTCGAAGGCCGGTTGCAGCCGGTGCGCGGGGTGCTGCCGATCGTTCTGGCCGCACGCGACCGCGGCATTGCCGAGGTCGTGGTCCCGGCCGCCAACGGCCGTGAGGGGTCGGTGGTGACGGGGGTGAAGGTGGTGGCCGCCGCCACCCTCGGCGAGGTGGTGCGGTACGTGAGGGACGGGACACTTCCGATCGGTGATTCCTCTTCGGTTGCCGGAGGCGGCGGCGGGCGGTCCCGATTGACGCCCGATCTCGCCGACGTGATCGGCCAGGAACAGGCGCGACGGGCGCTCGAGATCGCGGCTGCCGGCGGCCACCACCTTTTGTTCATGGGCCCACCGGGCAGCGGCAAATCCATGCTCGCGCGACGGTTGCCGGGCGTCCTGCCTCCGCTTTCCAGTGAGGAGGCCCTCGAAACCACCTGTGTGTACTCGGTATCTACGAGGGTGCCACGGCCGTTGGGTCTGATGGAGGAGCGGCCGTTCCGGGCCCCGCACCACACCACCTCCGCTGCCGCCCTGATTGGCGGCGGCGCCAACCCGCAACCGGGTGAGGCCTCGTTGGCGCACCACGGCGTTCTCTTTCTCGACGAGCTCACCGAGTTCCGGCGCGATGTGCTCGAGGCCCTCCGCCAGCCTCTCGAAGACCGGATGGTGACGGTGGCGAGGGCACAGTCGACCATGGTCTTTCCGGCCAGTTTTCAGCTGGTGGCGGCGGCCAACCCGTGCCCCTGCGGCTTCCTCGGTGACGCCCGCCGCGAGTGCTCGTGCACGCCGGTGGCAGTACAGCGTTACCGGGCGCGTCTGTCGGGGCCCCTTCTCGATCGTCTCGATCTCCAGGTGGCGGTGCCCGCGGTGCCGTGGCGGGATCTGTCGGCCGATCGCCGGGGCGAGGCGTCGGCGGTGGTGGCGGACCGGGTTGCCGGCGCCCGGAGACGGCAGGCCGAGCGGTTGGCGGGATCCGGGTCGATGTGCAACGGCGAAATGGGGCCGGATGCCATCCGCCGGTGGGCGCAACCCGACAGGGACGGCAAGCGCCTGCTCGAGCACGCAAGCCGTGGACTGGGTCTGTCGGCTCGCGCCTACCACCGCATTCTGCGTGTGGGGCGAACCATCGCCGATCTCGCCGGGGTGGACCACGTCACCTCCGCTCACCTCGCCGAAGCGATCGCCTACCGTTGCCTCGACCGCGAACCGGCGGCGCGACCGAAGGCGGTGGGGGAGTGGGGGCGGGAAGCGAACGGGAAACGAGGTGAAAACGGAAAACGTTCAAACGTTAAACGTTGAACGTTCGAACGTTGGGGTGAAGTCTGAGACTTGAAATCAAGAGCTTGTGAAAAGATTGACAAGCGGTGATGCACCGTTAGAATGATCGCGCCCGACCGGAGGAGGGGGTATGGAACATTACGTCCCGATTCTCATCTTCACCCTCGTGGCGGTCTCCGTTCCGATCATCATCCTGCTGATTGCACGATTGATACGTTTCGGTTCCTACGACCCCGTGAAGGCTGAAGCTTACGAGTGCGGTATCGAGGCGACGTCGCTCGCCTTCGACACCCGTTTTTCGATCCGGTATTACCTGATCGCCGTCCTCTTCGTGGTCTTCGACGTGGAGACCATTTTCCTCTTCCCGTGGGCCGTCATGTTCGACAAGTTGGCGCTGTTCGGGTTCATCGAGATGATGGTCTTTCTGGCCATCCTGCTCGTCGGATACCTGTACGCGTGGCGAAGGGGGGCTCTCGAATGGGCCTGATCGAGAATCGGTTCTCGAAGAACATCATCACCACGACCTACGACGCGGTCTTCAACTGGGCCCGGCGTTCGTCGCTGTGGCCGATGCAGTTCGGTCTCGCCTGCTGTGCGATCGAAATGATGTCGACGCTCGACCCGCGCTACGACATGGCGCGTTTCGGCGCCGAGGTCTTTCGCGGCTCGCCGCGGCAGGCCGACATGATGATCGTGGCTGGCACCGTGACCGAAAAGATGGCGCCGGTGGTCAAAAGGCTGTACGACCAGATGGCGGACCCCAAGTGGGTGCTCGCGATGGGCTCGTGCGCGATGTGCGGCGGTCCCTACAAGACCTACGCCGTGACCCAGGGGGTGGACCGCATCATTCCGGTCGACGTCTACATCCCCGGTTGCCCGCCGCGTCCGGAGGCCCTGCTCTACGGTCTGATGCAGCTGCAGCGCAAGATCGACCGCGAAACCATCGCCCGCACCCGGGCGTCGTGAGGTGGACATGAGCGACGACAAACCCACCACGCCGCCTGAAGATCAGCCCGCCGCGGAGGAGCAGGCGCCCGAGAAGAAGCCGCTGTCGGACGAGGAGAAGGCGGCCAAGATCGCCGAGGCCAAGGCGCGGGCCGCCGCAAAAAAGGTCGCCGAGGCCGCCCAAGCCGAGGAACCCAAACCCCCGTGGGAGGAAAAACCGGTCCCGCCCGACCACGAGGACGCGGCTGACGACGCCGATGCCGCGGCTCTCGATGCCGAGTTTACGGGCATCGTGCTGGCCGCCGACCGATACGCCGGCGACGTGACGTTGACCGTGCCGGCCGATCGCATCAAAGATGTGTGCCGATTTCTCAAGCGCGATTGCGACTACAAGTTCCTGGTCGATCTGACCGCAATCGACTGGCCCGAACGGGAAGAGGGCCGATTCGACGTCATCTACTGGCTCCACCGCCACGACGACTCCAAGCGTCTGCGTCTGCGCTGCGCGCTGGCCGAAGACGCACCTATCGACAGCGTGGTCGGGGTGTGGAAGACCGCCGACTGGATGGAGCGCGAGGTGTATGACATGTTCGGAATCGTGTTCGAAGGCCACCCGGCGCTCGAACGGATTCTGACCTGGGAGGGCTTCAACGGCCACCCGCTGCGCAAGGACTTCCCGGTGGAGGGCATCGACACCGGCGCGGCCATCTACCCCGACGTCTACCCGCCCGGAGGCGGGCCTGTGGTTGAGGAAGCCGAGTCCGAGGAAGGGGGCGCGTCATGAACGGCCCTGATCAGTCCCTCTTCGACGTCGAAGAGATGGAGATCAACTTCGGACCGCAACACCCGGCCACCCACGGTGTTTTGCGGGTCAAGATGAAGCTCGACGGCGAGAAGATCATGGAGGCCAAGCCCATCATCGGCTACCTCCACCGCGGCACCGAGAAGCTCTTCGAGACCATGGACTTTCCGCAGTGCCTCCCACACACGGACCGCATGGACTATGTGGCGGCGGCGACCAACAACCAGGGTTTCTGCGTCACCATGGAGAAACTGCTCGGGATCTCGATCCCGCCGCGGGCTGCCTACATCCGCATGATACTGGCCGAACTGCAGCGCCTGGCCTCGCACCTGGTGTGGCTCGCCACCCACGCGGTCGACATCGGCGCCATCACGCCGTTCTTCTACACCTTCCGCGAGCGCGACGCGATCCTCGACCTCTTCGAGGAGTACTGCGGCGCCCGTTTGACGCTGAACTGCATGAAGATCGGCGGCGTGCCGTTCGAGCTTCCGGACGGTTGGGTCGACCGCTGTTCGGCGCTGGTGGACGGCTTCAACGCCCACATCGACGAGTACGAAAACCTTCTCACCGAAAACCGGATCTGGAAGAAACGCACCATCGACGTCGGCGTCATCAGCGCCGAGGACGCCATTGAGTGGGGGCTGACCGGGCCGCCGCTCCGTGGTTCCGGGGTGGAGTGGGACATCCGCAAGGTCTTTCCCTACGACCGCTACGATGAGATCGATTTCAAGATCCCGATCGGCAAAAACGGCGACACCTACGACCGCTACCTGGTGCGGATGGAGGAGATGCGGCAGTCGGTGCGGATCCTCCGCCAGTGTCTTGACAAGCTGCCCGACGGTCCCTCCATGGCGCGCGTGCCAAAGGTCCTGCGCTCCAAGGAGGGGATGGTCTACGGCTCGGTCGAAGCTCCCAAGGGCGAGCTCGGCTACTTCATCGTCGCCACCGAAAAGGGAACCGCGCCCTACCGGTGCCACGTCCGGCCGCCGTCATTCGTCAACCTGCAGACCCTGCCGCTGATGGTCGAGGGGCGGCTGGTGGCTGATCTGGTGGCCGTCATCGGCACCCTCGACATCGTGCTCGGGGAGATCGACCGATGAGCGCCTGGATTTCGGATTTCGGAATTCGGATTTCGGAATTTTCCGGCAGGCCGGATCATGGATGTTGTGCGGGTAGGTGGGTGCAAATCCGAAATTCGAAATCCGAAATTCGAAATATTCGACCGGGCCGCAGGCCCGCGGAGATCGCTCATGAACGATCCCCTGATGGTGTATATCGGCATCCCGCTGATCAAGGTCATCGTGATCCTGGCGGTGCTGCTTCTGACCATGGCGTATCTGACGTTCGCCGAGCGCAAAATCCTCGCCTACATGCAGGTGCGGTTGGGCCCCAACCGGGTCGGCCCCAAGGGGTGGCTGCAGCCCATCGCCGATGGCCTCAAGCTGTTCGTCAAGGAAGATCTCGTCCCCGACAAGGCCGAACGCTTTGTCTTCTTTCTGGCGCCGATCCTGATCTTTGCACCGGCCATGCTGGTGTGGTCGGTGATTCCGTGGGGCGAGAACTTCACCGTCGCCGGGGTCCTGATCACGCCCTTCCTGGCCGACATCAACATCGCCGTCCTCTTCGTCCTCGCGGTTTCTTCGGTCGGGGTCTACGGCATCATCCTCGGCGGCTGGGCCTCCAACAACAAGTTCTCGTTGATGGGCGGTCTGCGGTCTGCGGCGCAGATGGTCTCGTACGAAGTCCCGATGGGGTTTGCCGTGGTGTCGGTGCTGCTGATGTCCGGGACCCTGTCATTGGTGGGGACCGTCGAAGCGCAGCGCGAGGCCGGCCTGTGGTTCATCTTCCCGGGCATCATCGCTTTCGGCATCTACTTCATCTGCGGCGTTGCCGAGACCAACCGCAACCCCTTCGACCTGCCCGAGGCCGAGGCCGAACTGGTCGCCGGCTTCCACACCGAGTATTCGGGGATGAAGTTCGCCTTTTTCTACCTCGCCGAGTACATCAACATGCTGGTGGTTTCGTCGCTCGCCGTGATCTTCTTCTTCGGCGGTTGGCTGCGGCCCTTCCCGAACGTCGAGTTTCTGGCCTTTCTCGATGTGATCCCGCCGTTTTTCTGGTTCTACGGCAAGGTCCTGGGTTTCATCTTCGTCTACATCTGGTTCCGTGGGACTTTCCCGCGCTATCGCTTCGACCAGCTGATGCAGATCGGTTGGAAGTGGCTTCTGCCCCTGTCGCTGGCCAACGTTGTGCTGGTGGCCCTGGGCGTCCTGCTCTTGAAGGGATGAGTTCATGAGCATTGGCGAGTTTCTCAAGACCTTGATCCCCACCGATCTCTTCGGTGGGATGGCGGTGACGGGCGGTTATCTCTTCCGCAAGAAGGAGACGATCCAGTACCCCGAACAAAGGATGACGCCGAAGGACCGTTTCCGCGGTCTCTTCGGCTATGACCTTGAGCGCTGTATCGACTGCCACCTGTGCGCCAAGGCCTGCCCCATCGACATCATCTTTATCGCCGACCACACCGAGGTCGAGGAGATCGACGGCAAGAAGAAGAAGACGAAGGTCATCGACCGCTACGACATCGACGTTAAACGGTGCATGTTCTGCGGTCTCTGCGAGGAGGCCTGCCCCACTGAACCCAAGTCGATCTGGCTCACGACCCTGAGTTACGAGGGCACAGTCTACGAGCGCAACGAGCGTCTCTATTACACCAAGGAGCGGTTGGCGAATTGGGACGGCATGCTGGCCTTCCCCGGCGTCGTCCTGCCCAAGGACGGCCAGAACCCGGCCGCCCCGATGACCAAGATCGAAGCCGATAAGGCGACTGACGGCTAAGGAGTGGTGTGATGGACTTTCTGGTCGCGAACATCGAAGCGATCGTCTTTTATGCGGTTGCCGCCCTGACGGTGGCCGGGGGCGTCGGAGTGATCGCCTTCAAAAACCCGGTCCACTCCGCCCTCGCCCTGCTCGAGACCTTCATCATGGTGGCGGTGCTCTTCATCCTGCGCCACGCCGAGTTTCTGGCGGCGGTGCAGGTTCTGGTCTACGCCGGCGGCATCATGGTGCTCTACCTCTTCGTCATCATGCTGGCACGGGTCAAGGACCTGCGCGTAGAGCAGGTCTTTTTGTCAGGCATCGCGCCGCTTGCGATCCTCGGCGGCGTGCTCCTCGGCTCGTTGGTAGCGGTGGGCATTCTCCTCGGGACCATGGCCGCCGCTGATGGCGGCGCGGCCGCCCTCCGGGCAGTCGATGGAATCGAGCGCGGCAACACCGAGGCCGTGGGCTGGGTGCTCTACACGGAGTACCTGATTCCCTTCGAAGTGGTGTCGGTGGTGCTCCTGGTGGCCATGATCGGCGCCATCGTCTTCGGACGAAGGGACGCGGCGGTTGCCGGTCCCGGCGGGGGGGTGAAGTCGTGATCACCGCCGAGCCCTATGTGGCGCTCTCGCTGATTCTGTTCTGCCTCGGTCTCATCGGACTCATGGTGCGGCGCAACTTCATCACGGTCTTGATGTCGGTGGAGCTGATGTTCAACGCCGTCAACATCAACCTCATCGCCTTCTCCTTCCGGCTCGGCGACCTTGCCGGCCAGATCCTGGCGATCTTCGTGATCACCGTCGCCGCCGCGGAGGCGGCCATCGGTCTCGGTTTGATCATCGCCCTCGTCCGGCTCAAGGACACCGTGGCCCTGGACGAGGCCGACGAGATGCGGGGTTAGTTCATGTCTTTTTACGATCTGATCTGGCTCGTGCCCATCTTCCCGCTCGTCGGGGCGGCTTTCAACGGGCTCGTCTCCAACCGTTTGGGTCTCGAGAAGAAGGTGACCCACTCCGTGGCGCTGATCGCATCCGGTCTCGCCTGGTTGTGGGGCTGGGCGGCGGTGATCCAGTGGTATCTCACCGAGGACATTACCAAGCCCTACGTGGTCGAGCTCTTCACCTGGATCTCGGGCGGAGAGCTGGCGATCTTCGGCGGCCGGGTCGTGCCGCTCGATATCGCGGCCTCGTTCCAGGTCGACGCGTTGTCGGCTGATCATGGTCGGGTTCGTCACGTTCGTCGGATTCCTGATCCACCTCTACTCGGTGGGCTACATGCACTCGGAGCCCGACCGGGATTACGCGCGCTATTTCTCGTATCTGAACCTCTTCATGTTCGCCATGCTGACCCTGGTCACCGGCTCCAACCTGCCGGTGCTTTTCGTCGGGTGGGAAGGCGTCGGTCTCTGCTCCTACCTCTTGATCGGTTTTTATTTTGAGAAGGAGTGGTGTGCCGCCGCCGGGATGAAGGCCTTCATCGTCAACCGCATCGGCGACTTCGGGTTCCTTCTTGCGATCTTCTTCGCCTTCTTCTACTTCGGGACCCTCGAGTTTGACGGTCTCTACCAGGCCATGGCGAATGACCACCACCACGTCTTTGCCGGCGCCGCCACCATCATCGGGCTGCTGCTCTTTGTCGGCGCCATGGGCAAGTCCGCACAGCTGCCCCTCTACGTCTGGTTGCCCGACGCCATGGCGGGTCCGACTCCGGTCTCCGCCCTGATCCACGCCGCGACCATGGTCACGGCCGGCGTCTACATGGTTGCGCGGTGCAACTTCTTCTACCAGGCGAGCCCCACGGCGATGCTGACGGTGGGGGTGATCGGCGGCGTGACCGCGGTCTTTGCCGCCACCATCGGCCTGGTCCAGAACGACATCAAAAAGGTCCTGGCCTATTCGACGGTCTCCCAGCTCGGCTATATGTTCCTGGCCGCCGGCACCGGCGCCTACATCGCCGCCATCTTCCACGTCGTCACCCACGCCTTCTTCAAGGCTTGTCTCTTCCTCGGTTCGGGATCGGTGATTCACGGCTGCGGCGGCGAGCAGGACATCCGCAAGATGGGCGGGCTCAAGAAATACATGCCGACGACCTTCTGGACCTTCCTGGTGGCGACGGTGGCCATTGCCGGGATTCCGCCGCTGGCCGGGTTCGTCTCCAAGGACGCGATCCTCGCGAAGGCCTTCGAGGCCGGTCTCACCAACCTCAATGGCCACGGCAACACATACTTCCTGTTGTGGTTCCTTGGGCTGGCCGGCGCCGCCATGACGGCCTTCTACATGTTCCGCCTGGTCTACCTGACCTTCTACGGGTCGTTCAGGGGCGGTGAAGAGGCCGAGCACCACGTCCACGAGTCGCCGTGGACTATGACTCTGCCGCTGCAGGTGCTGGCGGTGCTCTCGATCGTCGGCGGGATGCTGATCGGGTTCCCGGGCCAGCTCTTCCACCTCGAAGGCTGGAGCTTTATCGATCGCTTCCTGGCGCCGGTGATGCTGACGCACGGTGAGCACGGCGGCCACGCGGTCAGCCTGGGTCTCGAGTGGGGTCTGGTCGTGTTGTCGGTGGCGGTGGCCGTCGGCGGCATCCTGCTGGCGCGGAGCTTCTACCTCGGTAGGGATCCCGAGTTCGTCAAGGCTTCATCTCTGGCGCAGCGCTTCCCGTTGGTCTACAAGCTGCTCCTCAACAAGTACTGGGTGGACGAGATCTACAACGCGACCTTTATCGCGGGCACCATCAAGCTGTCGCGCCTGCTCTGGGAGTTCGACGCGCGGGTGGTGGACGGGGCGGTGAACGGCGCCGCGTTGTCGACGGTTGGTTCGTCATTCATTTCCGGCGTCTTCGACCTCAAGGTGGTGGATGGCGCCGTCAATCTGGTGGCCAAGGTCTACGACGTGGCGAGCCACCGGTTCCGGCGTCTGCAGGTGGGCTTCGCCCAGGGCTACGCCATGGTGATGGTCTTCGGCGCGGCGGTGCTGCTCGGCATCTTCTACGTCATCAAACTCTGAGCTAGGGGACGACGATGGATTTTCAATACAGCTGGCTTCTCAACCTGATCTGCTACCTGCCGCTGGCGGGCGCGCTCTTCATGATGGCCTTCATCAACAAGGAGAACTCCTCCGCCATCAAGGCGTTTGCGACGACGGTGGCGGCTCTCGACTTCGTGATCTCGATCCCGTTGTGGTTCCTCTACAGACCCGATGGGGCGGAGTTCCAGTTTGCGACCCAGTTTGATTGGATCCCTTCGCTGGGCGTCCAGTACATCTTCGGTGTCGACGGTTTTGCGGTGCTGCTGATCCTCTTGACGACCCTGCTCGGTCTGATCGCGATCTACAGCTCCTACACCGCGATTGCCGAGCGCCAGAAGGAGTACTACATCTTCCTGCTCCTGCTGCAGACCGGGATGCTGGGCGTCTTCTGCTCGCTCGACTTCATCCTCTTCTACGTCTTCTGGGAAGTGATGCTGGTCCCCATGTATTTCCTGATCGGCGTGTGGGGCGGGCCGCGGCGGCTGTATGCGGCGATCAAGTTCTTCCTCTACACCCTGGTCGGTTCGGTCCTGATGCTGGTCGGCATCCTCACGCTGTACTTCTACAACGCGGGAGGGCTTGCCGCCATCGGGCTCGAGGGCCTTGGCAACACGGCCACCTTCTCGGTCACCCAGCTCTACTCGATCGCCCCGATGATCCCGGCCGGCGTCCAGTTCTGGGTCTTTCTGGCCTTCTTCGTCGGCTTCGCCATCAAGGTCCCGATGTTCCCGTTCCACACCTGGTTGCCTGACGCCCACGTCGAGGCGCCGACCGCCGGATCGGTGATCCTGGCCGCCGTCCTCCTCAAGATGGGGACCTACGGTTTCGTCCGCTTCTCGCTGCCGATCCTTCCCGACGCAACGGTCAAAGCGGTGGGCTGGATCGGGTTCCTGGCCATGTTCGCGATCGTCTACGGGGCGTTGGTGGCGATGGCGCAGAAGGACATGAAAAAGCTGGTGGCCTACTCGTCGGTGAGCCACATGGGCTTTGTCATGTTGGGCATGTTCGCCCTCAACGAGGCCGGGTTGCGCGGGTCGATCCTTCAGATGCTCAACCACGGCGTCTCCACCGGCGCCCTCTTCCTGCTCGTCGGCATCGTCTACGAACGGCGCCACAATCGGATGATCGCCGAGTACGGCGGGCTGGCGAAGGTGATGCCGCTCTATGCCACCTTCTTCATGATCATCACAATGTCGTCGATCGGCCTGCCGACCCTGAACGGCTTTGTCGGTGAGTTCACCATCCTCATCGGCGCCTTCCTCCACTCGTGGGTGTGGGCCCTCGTCGGCGCCTCGGGCATCGTCCTCGGTGCGGCCTACATGCTGTGGCTCTACCAGCGGGTCTTCTTCGGAGAGCTCTCCAACGAGAAGAACAAGGACCTCCCGGACCTCAACCGCCGCGAGCAGTGGACCCTGATCCCGCTCGTCATCGTGGCCTTCTGGATCGGGCTCTATCCGAAACCGTTCTTCGACCGCATGGCGCCCACCGTGGATCGCGTGCTCGAGCGGGTGTCGGCGGCCGTGCCTGATTTCCAGACCGCCGCGGACCACGTGGCTGAAATCGCCCACGAGCCAGCTCCCGAGGCGACGGGGGAGCACGGGGAGTAGGGCATGACCATGACCCTCGACCAGTTCATACCGTTCCTGCCGGAGATCTTTCTCGCCACGGCTGGTTTCGTGGTGCTGCTGCTCGGCGTTTCATTGGGGCGGCGCGGCGTGCGGCCGCTGTCGCTGCTGGGAATCGCTTCGTTGGCCGTGGCGGGCGTCCTGGTGTGGCTCGTGGCGCGCCCGATCGACGGTCCGGTGAGCATCCTCGGCGACATGCTGGTGGTGGATTCGCTGGCGGTGTTCTTCAAGCTCCTGGTGCTGGCTGCCGGCGCGATGACCCTCATGATGTCGGCGGGCTATCTCGAGCGCTCGGGGTACGGCGGCGGCGAGTACGTGTCGCTGATCCTCTTCGCCACCGTCGGCATGTTCGTCATGGCCTCGGGCGCCAACCTGGCCAGCCTCTACGTCGGTCTCGAGTTGATGGCCCTGTCGGTCTACGTTCTCGTCGGCTACTTCAAGCTCGAGACGAAGTCCAACGAAGGGGCGGTCAAGTACTTCGTGCTCGGCGCCGCGTCGTCGGCAGTACTGCTGTACGGGATCTCGCTGGTTTACGGCGCCCTCGGTACCCTGGATCTGGCCACCATCCGATCGACCCTGACGGCCGTGCCCTCGACCAACCCGATGCTGGCGTTGGGCATGATCCTGGTGAGCTTCGGCATGCTCTTCAAGGTCGCGGCGGTGCCCTTCCACGTGTGGACGCCGGACGCCTACGAAGGGGCGCCGACTCCGGTCACGGCGTTCATTTCGGTGGCGCCCAAGGCGGCCGCGTTCGCCATGTTCATGAGGCTCTTTCTCGGCGCCTTCGCGCCGGGTGTTGACCAGTGGCGGGTCATCCTGTGGGTGGCGGCCGCGGCGACCATGATCTTCGGCAACGTGGCGGCTTTGACCCAGGACAACGTCAAACGCATGCTCGCCTACTCCTCGATCGCCCACGCCGGCTACGCGCTGATGGGCATCGTGGCGGCCAACGCGATGGGCGCGTGGGCGCTGTTGATGTACATGGTGGTCTACGCCTTCATGAACCTCGGCGCCTTCGGTTTCGTGATCCTGCTCGAGTCCAAGGGCTACGCCGGTGAAGTGATCGGCGACTACGCGGGACTTTCGCGGCGACACCCGGGGGCGGCTCTCGGCATGCTGATCTTCATGCTGGCGCTGGCCGGCATTCCGCCGACAGCCGGCTTTATGGGCAAGCTCTATCTCTTTGCGGCGGCGGTCGAGGGCGGCTACATCGTGCTCACCCTCATCGCTGTGTTGATGTCGGCGGTGAGCCTCTACTACTACTTCCGGATTGTCGTCCAGATGTACCTGCGCGACGGCGAGGAAGAGGGTGCGGCGCCGGCCGAACTGCTGCGCGACCGCTGGACCGAGGTGGCGATCGCGGTGTGCGTGATCGTCACCATGATCGTCGGTGTGTTCCCGGCCCCGCTGGTGGGTTGGGCGAAGAGCGCTGCTGGCGCACTGGGGATGATGTAGTCAGGACGGGAAGAGGACGGGAGCCATGGCACGGCCGACCAAACAGTTGCGCAGGGCTCGGATCTGGCTCGACGTGTCCATCATCGGCATCCAGTTTCCCGTCGCCATCGCCCTCGGGTACTTTTTCGGGCGCTGGTTGGACGGGATGTTCAAGACAGCCCCCTGGCTGACGATTCTCTTCGCTCTGTTCGGTATTACCGCGGGCTTCATCAATCTCTTCCGGATCACGGCCCAGGCGGGCCGGGCGGAGGAGCGGTTGGACGCTCTCGAGGCCGCCGAGGAGGGGAAAAACGATGCCGAGTCGGAGAACTCCTGATGGCCGCGGATTCTCGGCTCGGCGGGTGCTGTGGATCACCGGCTCATTGGTGGTTCTTGGAGCTGTCATCGAACTTGTGCTTTTTCGCACTTGGATGGGCGCTTTGAGCTTGACCGCGGCTGGGGTGGTGGCTATGATCAATTTTCGATGGCTGGAGGTGATCGTCCATCGGGTGCTACAGCCGGGGAAAGCAGATCTCGATCGCTGGACCGTGCTGCGGGTTCTTGGACGCTTTTTTCTTCTCGCCTGCGTGCTTGCGGCACTTCTTTTGGTGCCGCGGATCGATCCGGTTGCGGTGACGCTCGGTTTCTCGACGCTGGTGGTGGCCCTCGTGGTTGAGGGGCTCCGCGGCGATCGAGTCGGGGGAGGTTGATTTGGAACACCCGGTCTCATTTCTCTACCATCCGGTCAACAAGCTCCTGATCGCGCTCTTCGGTGAGTCGAGCCCCCGGGTCCAGGAGTTGCTGGGTCTGCACAATGCGGGCTACTGGCTGCCGGACCATGTCGTGATGTCGATGCTGGTCGTGGTGTTGGTAGCGGCCGTGCTGATTCCCACCAGCCGGAGGCTGTCGGTGGACTCGCCGGGAAAGGTGCAGCAGATCCTGGAACAGTTGATCATCGGTCTCGAGGATTTGATCGAGGACGTGGTCGGACACGGGTTCGGCAAGCGTTTCCTGCCCTTCGTCATGGGTCTGGCGGTGTTCATCTTCGTCGGCAACATCTTCGGGCTGTTCTATTTCGTGCAGCCGCCGACGGCGAACCCCAACACCACCTTTGCCCTGTCGATCACCGCCTTCATCTTCTACAACATGGTCGGCATCAGGGACAACGGGCTCTTCAAGTACCTCAAGCACTTTGCCGGCCCGCTGCCGTTGCTGGCGCCGCTGATGGTGCCGATCGAGATCATCTCGCACCTGGCTCGGATCCTGTCGCTGGCCCTGCGGCTCTTCGGCAATATCTTCGGCGAACACACCGCCACCGGCATCTTCTTCATCATGTTTCCATTCGTGGTTCCTTGGCCGATGATGGGTCTGGGCATCTTCGGTGCCTTCTTGCAGGCCTTCATCTTCATCATGCTCACGATGGCGTACCTCCAGGGCGCCGTCGGAGCGGAAGAACACTAACCGAGACAGCAAAATATCTTCGAGGAGGTAGGTACATGAATCGACGTCTTGCAGTTCTGGCAGTCATCGTCATTGTCCTGGCGATCGCTTCGCCGGCGTTGGCCCAGGAGCATGGTGCGGCGCCCGCCGGCAAGAACATGTTCCAGTATCTGGGCGCGGCGTTCGCCATCGCATTCGCGGCGGCCTTCGGTGCGCTGGGTCAGGGCAAGGGTCTTGCCGCCGCGGTGGAAGCCATCGGCCGCAATCCGGGCGCGGTGGGACCGATCCGTATCACCATGATCATCGGTCTGGCGCTGATCGAGTCGCTGGTGATCTACGCTTTGATCATCGCGTTCCTGATCCTCGCCTGATCACAATCTGAGGTGTTGAAGGGGCCCTTCGGGGCCCCTTTTTTGTTTTTGACGATCCAGTCTCGATCGTTCGTGCGTGTTTCTCTAATGAAACATTTCTCTTTTTTAAACATATCGAGATTGGGTCTTGACATCGGTGTTTCATTTATGTAGCATTCAACTCAGGAGGTCACCGTGACACAACCGACCGAACCAAGAATGTGGGATTTCACAACCGGAAGGTTGCCATACCGCGAGCAGCTCTACAAAAGCGCGCTGCGGATGACCCGGTCGGTGGAGGATGCCGAGGACCTCATCCAGGAGACCTACCTCAAGGCCTACAAGTACTATGCGCGCTTCACGGAGGGGACGAACTTCAAGGCCTGGCTCTTCAAAATCATGAAGAACACCTTCATCAACTCCTACCGCAAAAAGAAGCTCCAGCCCCCCAAGGTGGATTTCGACGAGATCCAGGAGGGGCTCGAGGACACTCTGGTCGAGCGGTCGAATGCATCGCTGGTCGACCCTGAGAGCTGGATGATGTCGGTGGAGATGGACCACGAGGTGCGCGAGGCCCTTCTGAGCCTGCCCCACGATTACAAGATGGTGGTGCTTTTCGCCGACCTCCAAGGTTTTGCCTACAAGGAGATCGCCGAGATCCTGGCGGTCCCGGTGGGGACGGTCATGTCGCGGCTCTATCGCGGCCGCCGCATGCTCGAAAAGGCGCTCCTGAGTTTTGGCCGCCGATACAATTATGTGAACACCCGCCCCGAGAAGATGCGAGACACCAACATTGACCTCGACGACTTCTTCAAGAGCGAAGCTACGGCGGCCTGAAACGGCGTCTGTCCGTAGCACCTCCACCGCCGGAAAGGGACCCTCCTTCCCCTTTCCGGCGCTTTTTTTTGCGGCGCCCTCTGGCGCCGCTTCCGATTTGGGCCGCCACGTTGTTCCAAGGTGGTTGAGATACCATCCAGGATCGGTCGGATCACCACAACGTGACGGCCCAAATCGGAGAAGAGGAAGAGATGAAGCAGGTCTGGATCCCGAAGATCGGTGAGCCGGAGGTGCTCGAGGTTCGCGAGGCGCCGGACCCGGAGCTGAAGGCGGGCGAGGTGCGGGTTCGGGTCGAGGCGTCGGGGATCAACTTCGCCGACATCCTGGCGCGGATGGGTCTCTACCCCGATGCACCGAAGCTGCCGGCGGTCGTCGGGTATGAGGTGGCCGGGGTGGTGGATGCGACCGGCGAAGGCGTCGATGGCCTGCGGAACGGCGACCGCGTGGTCGCGATGACCCGCTTCGGGGGCTATTCGGACGTGTTGTGCGCACCGCATCAGACGGTGCGCGCGGCTGCCGGACAGTCTCGGATTTCGCAGGCGCGGCCTCGATTCCGGTCAACTACCTGACGGCCTGGTTGATGTTGGTGCGGCTCGGCAATGTGCGGGCGGGCGAGCGTGTGCTGGTGCACGCGTGCGCGGGCGGTGTCGGTCTGGCGGCGGTGCAGATCTGTAGACACTTCGGCGCCGAGGTCATCGGCACCGCCTCGGCCTCAAAACACGAGCGGCTTCGCGAGATGGGTGTATCGCAGTGCATCGACTACCGGACCCAGGACTTCGAGAAGGAGGTCGCCGATCTCACCGGGGACAAGGGTGTGGATATCGTCCTCGATGCGGTGGGCGGGGAGTCCTTCGCCAAGAGCTACCGTTGTCTCGACAGTCTCGGGCGGCTCTTCGTCTTCGGCGTCTCGAGCATGGCTCCGGGGTCCAAACGACAACTCGGATCCGCCCTGCTGGGTCTCTTGCGGATGCCGAAGTTCAAACCGCTGAGTCTGATGAATTTCAACCGCGGCGTTTACGGAGTCAATGTCGGTCACCTGTGGCACCGCGGCGAGGAGATGACGGAGATGCTTGGCCAGATCCTTGATCTCTTCGCCGACGGGACCTTCAAACCGGTGGTCGATCGCGACATTCCCGTTCGCCGAAGCAGCCGCGGCTCACCGCTACATCCAGGACCGAAAGAACTTCGGGAAGGTGGTCCTCACGCCTTGAGGCATTGAGGCAATGGCCGGCCGCGTTGCGGCCTGGCAATGAGGCAATG
>CAVQQV010000068.1:0-15893 GCA_963714885.1 Candidatus Sulfomarinibacteraceae bacterium
CGGGAATTGATGAAACCGGGTCGCAGGTTGTTAGACATCAGCGGGTGAAGTGCGCCCGCGGCGGAGGAAAACCATGGATCGACGAGGAGACAACCCCTTCAACATTAAGGCGGCTCCGGAGCCGACCGGCGGCCTCGGGCAGCCGGTGGTGGAGACCGACGCTTCAACCGACCCGAAGACCCGCGTCAAGACGCTGGTAGCGTCGTCGCCGATGTTCGTGTTCATCAAAGGAACGCCCCAGCGCCCGATGTGCGGGTTCTCGGCCAACACCGTGGCTGTGATGGACTCGTTGGATGTGCCCTACCGGACCTTCGACGTGTTGTCCGACGAGGCGATCCGGAGCGCGGCCAAGGAGATCGCCGGCTGGCCGACCTTTCCGCAGGTCTATTTTCGCGGAGAGTTCATCGGCGGCAACGACATCGTCACCGAGATGCACGCCAACGGCGAACTGCAGGCGATGGTTGCGGGGGATGGATCGTGAGCGCCCCGGCAACCGAGACCGGCTCCATAGTCACCCTCAGCGAGAGGGCGCGGCGTGAGGTGCGTTCCATCTACCAACGTGAGGGCATGGGCGCGGAGAAAGGCTTGCGGCTGAGCGTTGTCGGCGGTGGCTGCTCCGGGCTATCCTACGGAATGGACTTTTCCGAAGTTCGTCCCAACGACACCCGGATCGACTACGACGGCTTTACCGTTCTGCTCGACCCCAAATCGACCATCTATCTCAAGGGCATCACCCTCGATTTCCAGGACGGTCTCCAGGGCAAGGGTTTTGTCTTCTCCAACCCCAACGCGACCAACACCTGCGGCTGTGGTGAGTCCTTCAGCGTCTGACCGTCTCCTCTTCGAAGGGGGCGAGGCACGCCTCGACGGTTGGGTCGTGGTCGCCGTCGAGGGAGGCCATCGGGAGCGTTTTCTCCACAGTCAGCTGACTTCAGACGTCGAGGGCCTTGTCGAGGGAGCGTCGCAGATGACGGCGCTTCTCGATCGCACCGGGCGGCTGCAGGTCTTCGGTTTTCTCCACAAACGTCCGGATCGTATCGATCTCCTGGTGCCGGAGGCGGCCGCGGGACCGGCGGTGGCGTTTCTCGAGGGCCACATCATCGCCGATGACGTCAGCCTGCGCCTGGTCGAGACTGACGATCTCAAGCTCTTGCTGGGAGCGGAGGCGGTCCGGATGATTCCGGAGCTCCCGGTCGAGTCGACTTTCCCGATCGAGGGGTGGGGGAGCCGGGGCTGTGTCACGTGGGAGCCAGCACCCCCTCGTCTTTCCGCCATCGACGATGACGAGCTCGAGGCCCGCCGGGTGCTGTCGGGGATTCCCCGGTGGGGCGTGGAGGCCGCTCAAGGGCAGCTGATTCATGAGACCTCTCTGGTCGAACCCGCAGTGTCGCTGACCAAGGGGTGTTTTCTGGGCCAGGAAACGGTGGCCAAGGTGGCGAGCGGCCGCGGTGCGGCGCGTGCGCCCGTGCTGCTGGAGATCGTGGCGGGGGACCCGAACGATGCCGCCGGTGTCGCCGGGGAGTTCGCAGCCGAAGGTCAAGACCGGGCGGGCTCCGTGTTGTCGGTGACGCGGTGGGAGGACCGGACCTATCTGCTGGCCTCCGCCGTTCGCGAGATCCGGGTCGAAAACCGAGAACTGGACTGCCGATGGAACGACGGACGGTCGTCCACCGTCAGGGTGCGGGCGCTGCCGTTGCTGGCGGCGCCGGACCCCGCCTACTGGGCGACGCGGCTCCAGCTGCGTGCGGTCGAGGCCTTCTCCTACGATCGCGAGGACGATGCGGTGAAATTGCTTGAACGGGCGATCGCGGTGTGCCACGACCACGCTGATTCGTACGAGTCGCTGGGAGTGATCCTCGGGCGGCACCACCGGTATGACGAGGCGATCTCCTTGATGCAACGCCTGCTCGTGGTCAACCCCTCGTCGATTATGGCTCACACCAATCTTTCGCTGTATTACAACCGCCAGGGGCGGATCGAAGACGCCGAACGCGAGGCGGGCGAGGCGCTCCGCGCCAAAATGAACCGCGAGCGCGACCAACGGCAGCGGGCCGAAGCTCTCCGCGAGGAGACCGCCGCAACTGCGGCGGATCGCAAACGGCGGAGCGAGATGTTCCGCCAGGTGCTCGAGATCGACCCCGACGACGCCCTCGGCAACTTCGGGCTCGGTGAGCTGCTGGTGGAGGAGGGAAGGCACGTCGACGCCGTCGCCCACCTCCAGCGCGCTCTGCGGACCGACCCGCGTTACTCGGCGGCCTTTTTCGCCCTGGGTCGCGCGTTCGAAGGCGCGGATGACCCCGAGGCGGCCGTCAGCACTTACCGCGAGGGCATCAAGGTGGCCGCCGCCAAAGGCGATCTCTCAACCGCCAACAAGATGCAGGAGCGGCTCGCGAACTTGCAGGCGGATTCTGACGCCTGATTGGCGATCCTGAAGGTGGGCCAAGGCCCACCCTACGTGTCCACGCGGTTTCTGGGTCCGAGGTAGGGTGGGCCTTGGCCCACCATCAGAGTCGCTCACCAGTTGCGATTCTTACCCGCCAGCTTCCGTCTGGCAGAATCCTGGTCAGCTCGAATCGGCGGCCGTCGTCCACTTCGATCCACAGGCGATGGGTCACCGGGGCTCCAGCATCGACGCTGGTGACCATCGCCCGGTCGATCGTATCGACGATCTCAAACCGCTCACCGCCGATCACAATGGCGACAGGCACGTCATCACCGCGTGACTGTGACCGGCACTCGACGGTGGCGATGAGTGGAATCTTCTGTTCCGTCACGAAAATGACTCTAGCGGAGTCGGCTCCCTCCGGCAGCCGGGATCTGGCTTCGCCTACAGCTACGCCATGACAGGCAGGCTGCCCCACAAACGAACCGGGATGTTCCCTTGTGGGGCCCGCGTCCCGCGTGCCGGGCGGGTGGGCGAAAACGTTTCAACGTTTCAACGTTTGAACGTTCAACGTTACGCCGACTTTTCGACCCACACGGTCAGGATTTCGAGCGTCGCTTCGACCGCCTTGGCCATCCACTCCAGCGACACCCACTCGCGGACCGAGTGGAAGTTCTGGCCGCCGGCCCATACGTTGGGTGTGAGCAGACCCATGTACGAGAGCCGGGCGCCGTCGGTGCCGCCGCGAATGGCCTGGCGTTTGGGAGTCACGCCGATCCTCTCCACCGCCTCGAGGGCGTAGTCCAGGACCTTGGCGTCCTCACGGATCTTGTAGGCCATGTTGCGGTAGGACTCCGAGATCTCGACCGAGATCTTCGCCTTCGGGAACCGTTTTTCGACGTCCGCGATCACCGACCTCAGGTAGTCCTCGCGCTCGGTGAGCTTTTCGACCGAGAATGCCCGCACCAGCACCTTGAGGTCGACCTTGGTGACGTCGCCGGAAGCGATGTAGGGGTGCAGATAGGGTTCACGGCCCTCGGTGGTCTCGGGCAGGAGCTCGTCGCCGATGCCCTCGATGATCGCGGCGGTCACCCGCAGGGCGTTGACCAGTTTGTCCTTGGCGTAGCCGGGGTGGACGTCGTGGCCCACCACCGTCACGTTGGCGGTGTCCGCGCAGAAGGTTTCGTCCTCGATCTCGCCGAGGTCGGAGCCGTCAAGGGTGTAGGCGTAGTCGGCGCCGAACGCCTCGACGTCGAAGTGCTCGGTGCCGCGGCCGACCTCCTCGTCGGTGGTGAAGGCGATCTTGATCGGACCGTGGAGAAAGGCCGGGTTGGCCTTGATCCACGCGATCGCGGTCATGATCTCTGCCACTCCCGCCTTGTCGTCGGCGCCCAGCAGGGTGGTGCCGTCGGTGTGGATGATGGTGTGGCCGACGCATTTCGTCAGGTTGGGGTTGTCGCCGGTCTTGAGCACCTGGTCGGGGTTGAGCTGGATGTCCTCACCGCCGTAGGACTCGATGATCTGCGGTTTGACGTCCTTGCCGGAAGTGCCGAAATAGGTGTCGACGTGGGCGATCAGGCCGATGGCGGGGACCTTGCCGGCAGCCGGGTGGTCGGTGGGCAGGTTGCTGGGGATTGACGCCAACACGTAGCCCCACTCGTTCATGGCAGCGTCATCGCAGCCGAGGGCCTTGAGCTCTTCGGCGAGAATCTTCGACAGGTCCTTCTGCTTTTCGGTCGTCGGGCTCGATTCCGAGCTCTCGTCGGATCTCGTGTCGACTTTGACGTAGCGAAGAAAACGGTCCAGCAGCTGCTGGCGGTCCTTGGGTTTGAGGGTTGCGGTCACGGAGCACCTCCAGATAGATATCGGTTGCCGAGTCTAACGTGGATCACCGGATTGTCCATGTCGGTCACTGGGGGAATTTTCGGAAAGGTCACTCGGCAGCCACCCCCTCGGCGAATGAGCGGGCGGGCCCGGTCTGATATTCACCCGATCATGGTCGGCCGGGGGTCTTGCCGAACATGTAGGTCGCTCCGAGCAACCCGAAAATGGCCCGTTGAGTGTCGACGATCGGACTCAGAAAGATCTCGTTGTCCAGACGCTGGATCCGGACCAGTCCGACCAGGGTCACCCTGCTGGACAGACGGTAGAAGGCGAGGAGCCCGCTCTCGAAGTTGACCGCGGAGTGGCCTACGAACTCCGGGCGGTCCGGTTGTGCTTCTTCCGGCGTGACGCCGTAGTAGTAGTTGATGTAGTTGGTGCTTTGCCACACAACACCGATGGACGGTGTCAGCCCCCACCGGTACTGACCGAAGGTCCAGGTGCGCGAGAAATTCACCCCCGCCTGCTGGCCGTTGGAAACGCCGAGGATATCGGTGTAGATGGAGGTGCTGAGCTTGTACTTTCCAGGCTTCCAGTCGAACACGAAACCGGCCTCGATGGTTGGGTCGCGTTGCATCATCCCCGCAAGTTCCGGCGAGTCGTTGGGGTCGAGGCCCGCGAAAACGAAACCGGCCCGCGCGTCGAGGGTGAATTCTCTGGTGTCGATGAAGTGGTATCCCGCCTGGATCCCCTGGACGTAGAGCTTCTTGTAGTAGAGCTCGATCAGGGGGATGGGGGTGATCTTGTTGTTGGCGCCAACATACGGACGCGGAGACGAAATGACTCCGAGCCCGAGCGACCACTGGAACTGCGAGGTGGGCTGGGCAGCGGGAGGCCCATCCTCCGCAACCTCTCCGGTCTGAGCCTGCGCCTGCGAGACGACGGGCAACAGGAGGATTGTGAGGACGAGAACGAACACAGCTTTTTTCATCGATACTCCCAAGGCCGCAGATTGTAGTTGGGCGGGCATTGAACGTCTACCTCAAAGAAAACGGCCCACCGGGAGGGTGGGCCGCTGGAGGGGGGTGCGCCGTGGCGCGAAAGTCAGCCTCGGGGGAGGATGACGGTGTCGATGACGTGGATGACCCCGTTGGAGGTCTCGATGTCGGTGGCGGTGACGGTGGCGTTATTGATCATCACGCCGCCGTCGGCGAGGGTGATCATGATGTCAGAGCCCTGAGCGGTCGTCGCGGAAGAAAGTGCGACGACATCGGAGGCCATCACGCGGCCCGGAACGACGTGGTAGAGCAGCACCTGTCGCAGCTGCTCGGGATTGGCGAGCAGGTGCTCGACGGTACCTTCCGGCAGTTTTGCGAACGCGGCGTCGGTCGGGGCGAAGACCGTGAACGGACCGGCGGACTCCAGGGTTTCCACGAGACCTGCGGCCTGTGCGGCGGCGAGGAGGGTGTTGAAGTCACCCGCGGCCTGCGCCGTGGCGACGATGTCGCCGCTGTTGGCGACGGTGGTTGCGGAACTGGAGCACCCGCCGCCTGCGAATGCCGGGATCGAACCAAATGCCAGGACCAGACCAAGAACCAGATACTCTCTTCATGATGACCTCCCAGGTCGTGTTGTCGGTGCCGGAAGCCGGCGTCGGGAGGGAGAATGTCTAGAAAAAGTCTAAAATTCCAAAAGAACAGGAATTTTTTTCTAAATTTTAGCTAGTAAATATCGACTGGAGGGCCTGGCGGCGGTAGGCGAAGATCGTCTCCACGTCGCGGTCGACTGCCAACCAGTGTGCGAGGCGCCCGCCGATGGCCGCATACTCGATTCGGTCCTCGACCATGGTGCCGCCGCGATGCTCCTCGAAGAGATGTTCGTGGCGCCACAGCCTGTAGGGCCCGCGAATCTGGCGGTCCACGAAGCGACGGGTGGGCTCCCAGATCTCGATCTCGGTCCGCCAGCGCAGCGGCACCCCGCGCCAGCGGAGCCGGTAGTCGATGAGGGCGCCGGGAGCCATCTCGATCGGCGCCGGCGTCAGGACCTCGAACCCCAGCCAGGGCGGCGTCAGATGCTCGAGGTTCGCAGCGTCGGAGAAAAACCGGAAGACTTCCGCGAGCGGGGCCTGGATGATCTGCTGCGAAGAGAAAGTGGAAACGTGCATTCAACTGTCCTTCTGCAACTCTGCGCGTTGGGCGATGCGCCGGACCAACCCGGAAAACATGACCTTGTGGACCGGATAAAGAAGGTTCCAGTAAAGCTGGCCGCCGAGCCCGAAAGGCTCGAAGATCGCGGTCTGGATCAACTGAGTCCCGCCCTCTTCGGGAACCGCTTCCAACTGCAACCAGGCGCGGCCGGGGACCTTCATCTCGGCGCGGAGGCGCAACAGGTGCGGCGGCTCGACCTTTTCCACCCGCCAGAAATCCACGGCGTCGCCCGGCTCGAGGTCGGTGGGGTGGCGGCGGCCCCGCCGCAGCCCGGGCCCGCCCACTACCTGGTCCATGAGGCCGCGCAGGGACCACGCCCAGTTCCAGAAAAGCCACCCGGTTTCGCCGCCCAGCGAAGCAAAGGCTCGAAAGGTGGCCTCGGGGCCGGCCGATGTGTGGGAGCGCCTGGTTTCCCGGATCAGCCCCTCGGCCTGGGTCAGTTCGAATGATGCGGTGTCGCCGAGGGCGTTGGTCCACCGCGTGGTGACGGCGTTCTCGGTCGTCTGCCGCAGAGCCCGGGTGACCGCTTCGCGATAGGAGAGAGGTGTCACTTCGGGGAAGTCCTCGAGCGTACGGGAGGTGTCGGCGACCACCGGGTGGGTCACGCCTTCGATCAACGGCACCGCGAGCCGGTTCGAGATGGGCGTCACGAGCCCGACCCACAGCGCCGCCAGCCGCGGCGCGAGGACAGGCACCGGCACGATCACCCGCCGCAGACCTCGCACAGCTGCAAACTCCTGCATCATGCCCTTGAAGGTGAGGGGAGTGGTGCCGACGTTGTAGATCCCGGAGGGCCCGCGGTCGAGGGCGAGGAGGAGGTACTGCAGAATGTCTCGCACCGCGATCGGTTGGACCTCGTTGCGAATCCACCTCGGCGCGATCATCGCCGGCAGCCGTTCGGTGAGATAGCGGACCATCTCGAACGAGGCAGAGCCCGAACCGATCACCGGGCCGGCCCGAAACTCGGTCGCCGGCAGCCCCGCACGGAGGATCTTGCCGACCTCGGCGCGGCTCGAAAGGTGGTCGGAGATGTCGGCTGCCTGCGGGAGGAGTCCGCCGAGGTAGATCACGTGGCCGAGCCCTCCGGCGGCGGCGACGAAGTTTTTGGCGGCAGCGCGGTCGCGCCGGGCGAAGTCACCCCCGGTTCCCATCAGGTGGACGAGATAATATGCGGCATCGACCCCGGAGACGGCACCGACCAGGGAGGCGGGGTCCTCGACGTCGCCGCGGACGACCTCGACCTTCGACGACCACGCCCGTCCGGCCACACGCGCCCGGGTCGCGGACCATGACCCGCACCTGGTGGCCCTTGTCCAGCAGCAGCGGAACCAGCCGGCCGCCGATGTAGCCGGTCGCTCCGGTGACCAGGATCTTCATGCGCGTCCTCCGTATTTCTCGAGATAGGCCCGAACCGGGAATTTCCTCGCAGTGTTGGCCGACGACATGTAGCGAACCTTCCCGAACACCGGGCGCTCGGGCCCCCACGGCCGGTCGTGGCGGCCCAGCACCCAGAAGATCCCGGTGTATGAGTTGGGGTCGCGACCGTCGAGGGCGAAACGGTTGTTGAGCTCGATCATCACCTCGAGGGCCTCGCGCGGCTCCGACGTCCACTCCAGGATCTTCTTGCCCCACAGCATACGCAGGTAGTTGTGGATCGTGCCCTCGCGGACGAGTTGGGTCTGCGCCGCGTTCCACAGCGGGTCGTGGGTGGCGGCGGCGGCGAACTCGTCCAGCGAATAGGTGAATTCGCGCTGATCGAAGACGTGCTCGGTGAGGGTGCGTTGGGCCCAATCGGGAAGGGACTCCCACCGGTCGTGGTCGGCCCGCTGCGAGCACACGTTGAAGCCCAGTTCCCGCCAGGTGACGACCTGGTCGAGAAAGGCCTCGGCGTTGTCGCCGACGCCCCACCACCCGGCGCGACGGCCGTTGGCGGGCGGCATGACGTCTTCGGCGGTCCATCGTTCGCGGCGCATGATCTCGAGGAATATTTCGTGGCTCGAGATGTGTCCGAAGTGGAGGTAGGGGGACAGACCGCTCGTGGCCTCGACCTCGGGCCGGTTGCGATCCTCGTTATAGCGGCCGAGGCGGTCATCGAGGAATCGCCGGAGGACCTCGGTGGCCGCTCCCGACCCGCCCTTGAGTCCCGTCGGAGCAACGCCGTGGTCGATTGGAAAGGAGTGGAGGGCCACCGAGCCGCCGCCAAGAAGATCCTGTGGCACTGACGGCCACGTGGTGGTGACCTGAGGCGGGATCTCCGGGGGCACCGGCAGGTCCTCGGCGAGAGGGTCTTCGAGCGGAATGTGTTCGAGGTGGTCGAGGAGGTTCTTCTGGAGGAACCTGCGAAAGGCGTATGCGGTCGCGAACTCGCGGCCTGCTGCCGCCATCGGCAGCAAACCGTTGCCGTCGACGGCCTCGAGCCGGACCGTGAGCCTGGCCGCGGCCGCCGCCACCATCTGCGGCAGAAAGAACGTCGGGTAGTCGTCGGTGACGACGACCGCGGCGTCCTCGGCGAGGGCCGCGAGCAGACCGCTGCCGGCGCCGGGTTCGGGCTCGAGATAGGGGAGGTACGTCACCCGGCGGTCAGCAAACGCGATGGCGTTGTCGGCCATCCCGTCGATCACGAACCCGTGCAGCCGGTCGGACGCCCACCGATAACCGCACCGCAGCGGTTCGAACACCAACAGCGGTTTGCCGAGGCGGCGGGCCCACCCGGCGGCGCGCTGGAGCCCGAAGTTGAACCGGGCCCTTCTGGCGGCGATCATCCAGTAGAGGACCCACGCGCCATCCTCCCTGACCGTCGCGGCATTCGCCTGGCGGATCCTGGTCTCCGGGACCTGGTCGGCGTGGCCGGGTTGGTTCCTCAAATCGACTCCTTGAATATCTGCTGTGGAAATATAGCCGGTGGTTCCGGCGCTGTTGCTGCGGCTGTCGATCTACTCCTGACGAACCTACACGCAGAGCGCCGGCGGGGCGAGGAATATTCCAGGGGCACGGAAACCGGTGGGGCGAAAATCCTAGAAATAAAATTGACGCGATCGAGATTGTCCGGGTCGAGTGGCGGACGCCGGGCGCAGCGCTCTGCTCACCCGGGAACGGTCGCAACGTAACGTCACGACCGGAAAAGGACGTAGACAGTGCAATGGCAAGTGGAGGTTCACCATGAAACAGCAAGGTTTCTTCGCGGACTACCGGAACCGTTCCGGGATGGTGATTGTCTTTCCACCGGGCGTCGCGAGCCTTTTCAACCCCTCGGTCCACACATTGGTGCGCGAAGTCGAGCGGCGCCTCGACGGCGCGTTTGTGACGTACGCTCTGAGCGGAGGCGGGACCCGGACATCGAAGCAGCCTTGAACGCGGCGCGTTTCGCCGGGTGTACGTCGGCCGTCGTGGTGTACTCGGAGGACTGGTTCCTCGCTGACGAGTGGGCCGACCAGGGCTCGGATACCGTGGTGAATGGCAACTGCGATTCGTCGCACCTTCACAGAATCGCCGAACGGCTGGTCGACTCCTATAGCCTCGTGCGTTCGACGACCGGGGTTGCGGCATGACAGAATGCCGCCTGGAAGCGGTCCCCCGAGAGTGGGGTCAGCGGCCTGCGGGGAGGCGTCCGGGATGAGTACTGACAACGAGATGGACCAGGTAGCCCCTGACGCGGCAGGGACCGACGAACAGATGTGGCCGATGGGCGCGGTGACCCGCCGCACCGGAATCGGCGAACACACCCTGAGGGCGTGGGAGCGAAGGTTCGGCTTTCCGACCCCGCACCGGCTCGATTCGGGCCACCGCCGCTATTCGTCGTCGCAGGTGCGGCAGCTGCTCTTGATCTCCAGGGCCCTGGGCTGTGGTCACCGTGCCGGTGATGTCGTGCCGCTGACCGCTCCCGAGATCGAAGAGCTGCTGCGGCAGACGGGGGTCGTGGAAGGCGTCGCCGCTGTTGGTGGGACTGACGAGGTCGTGGCCGAGGTGATCGAGGCGTGCCGCAGATTTGATCGCGACGCTGTGGCCGCCATCCTCCGTCGCGACGCCTCGGTTCTCGGGATGGCGGCGTTCCTCCGCGAGCGGGTGACGCCATTGCTCGAGGAGATCGGTGAGGAGTGGTCGCGCGGCGGCATCGAGATCCGGCATGAACATTTCTTCTCAGAGGTGTTGGAGGACGAAATCCGCCTGATGCGGGTGCCGCTCCAGGTATCGGCCGGCGGCCGACCGGTGGTGCTGGCGAGTCTGCCGAACGAGGTCCACGCCCTCGGACTGCAGGTCGCGGCGCTGGCCATCACCGCAGCCGGGCGAGCGGTCCGGGTTCTCGGCCCGCACCTACCGTCGGACGAGATCGTGCACGCCGCAGAGGTATTGGATGCCGCCGCGGTCGGAGTTTCGATGAGCGTCTTCGCCCAGGATGAAGAGACCGCGCGAGAGCTCGCGGTGATTCGAAAGGCGCTGCCGAAGGCCATCGAGGTGTGGGTGGGCGGTGCAGGGTCGATCCGGCTCGAACACCTGCCCGGTGGCATCAAGCAGCTGCCGACTCTCGACGACCTCGACCACGCCGTCAAAGGGCTTTCGGGGTAGGTCACGAATGATCTGCTCCCCATTGTTCGTGTAAAACCATGGTCAATCCCACCGTTCGGGACGTTGACCGACGTCCGCTGCCGGTACATAGTGGGCTGACAGCCTCGAGACATCGGCTGGAACCACCGTCAGCAAAGACAGGAGAGAAAAAGAACATGAAGACGAAATATACGAGCACCTTTATCGGATGTGCGTTGATGATGCTGGCGGTTGTCGCCTGCGCCCAGCAGGCCGCTCCTCCGACAGCAGGTGACGAGGTCGTCGTCAGGATCGGCGACGAGGTCATCACCGCAGCCGAGGTCGAGGCGATGGTCGGCCCGTCGTTGGTCAAGCTCCGGCAGGAGATCTACACCACGACTGTCGGCGAGCTCAACGCCCAGATCTTCGAGCGCCTGGTGACCGAAAAGGCGACCGCCGAAGGGATCACCCGCGAGGAGTTCCTGGCGAAGCACGTGGACGGCAAAACGACCGAGCCCGACGAGGCCGAGATCGAAAAGGTGATGACCATGTACCGGGCCCGGTTGGCTCAGGATGATGCCCAGGCCCGCCAACAGGTCGTGCAGGCGCTCCAACAACAGCAGCAGGCAAAGCTCATCGAGGCGCTGCGGGACGAATTGTTCGCCGAGGCCGGGGTCGTCATCCTGCTCCAGCCGCCGCGCGCGGTGGTCGCAATCAATGAGGGCACGCCCTCACGCGGTCCAGCATCGGCGCCCATCGTGATGGTGGAGTACACCGACTACCAGTGCCCTTACTGCTCCAGGGCGCAGCCCACCATCGATGCCGTGATGGAACGTTATGACGGCCAGATCCGCCACGTTTTCAAGAACCTCCCGCTGCCGATGCACCAGCAGGCGCAGCTGGCGGGTGAGGCGGCCCTGTGCGCTCAGGACCAGGGCAAGTTCTGGGAGTTCCACGACTGGTTGTTCGCAAAACCAGCGCACCATGAACCGCGAGTCGATGATCGCTCAGGCCGGCGAGCTCGGCATGAATGCCGACCTCTTCACCGCTTGCATCACGGACGGGACGTATCAGGCGAAGGTTGATGCGGACATGAAAGAAGCGCGCGGCTTCGGGATCACCGGGACGCCGGGCTTCATGATCAACGGCAGGGTTCTCACCGGAGCCCAGCCGCTCGAGGCGTTCGAGGCCATCATCGACGAGGAACTGACACTCAAGGGGATCGCAATACCGCCGAAGAAGCAGGCGGAACCGGCCGCGAGGCATCCGAGGAAACAGCAACTGAGTAAAATTAGTTAATTTTTAATTTTGAATTTTGAATTTCGGACCGCGCCCTCCCGCATCTGCGGGAGGGCGTTTTTCTGCAGTCGTCCGTTCGGTGTGTGGGTCCGAGGTAGGGTGGGCCTGGCCCACCTTCAGTCACGTTGATACTGCGAAACCGCAACTGTAGGATCAGGCGATGCCGGAATTCCGTTTCTGAAAACCGTAGGGGAGGGGTTCATCCCTGAAGTAACAACGTGTCTGAAGACCCGAAACCGGGCAGGGAGTACCCGCCCGCCCCGGGGTTGATGGGCGTTTCCAGAACTCAAAATTCAAAACTGACAATTCAAAATTGAGACCTCGACGTCAGTCGAGGTCGATATCCTTGATCGGCCTCGACCCGTCGTCGTTCTTTTTGGCGTCGTCGAGGAGCTCGCGGAAGCGGTCCTCCATCAGACGGTCCTTGGACTTTTCCTTGCGCATGGCCTCCTCCATGAAGTCGGCGGCGCGGTTCTTCTCGCTCTCGAGCTCTTTCAAGCCGGTCGTTGAAATCCACCTTTTCGCTCAGCCTGGCGGGGGGCTTGTGATCGACGACCACTCCCGCTTCGGTGTCGATCTTCAACGTGGATCGGCAATGGGGGCAGGTCACATTGAGCTTTTCGGTCATGGTGCACCAACCTTCTTGATCACCCGGTCTTCCCGGATCACAGTTTACCGTTGCCGGGGCCGGCGGCACAGGGGTGCTATCCTCGGCTCTGCACGGTAGATAGGAGGCGTTAATGACGATGGTGCGTGGCGTGCTCGTGCTCGCCCTGGCCCTGGGGCTGTTGGTGGTCGCGGCCTGCGAAAACACCGATCCCAGCCCCGAAGAGGCGCAGGCCATCGAGGAGGCTGTCGGCGGCTACCTCAACGCCCTGGCCGAGGCCTACTCGACGCTCGACACCGGGTCCCTCGAGGGCCATGCGAGCCCCAACGAGATCGCGGCCGTCCACAAGCTGCTCAAGGAGCTGCTCCAGAACACCGGCGACCGGGTCGACGCCGAGCTCATCGGTTTCGATATCGAGACCATGAGCGTGTTCCGGGGCGTCAACGCCACCGTCCGGCTGATCGAGGTGTGGGACATCACCCGCTACGGCGCCGCCGACGGGGTGGAAAAGGGCCATTTCGAAAACACGATCCAACGAACCCTGCTCCAGCTGCGCCTCATCGAGGGCCGGTGGATCGTCGTCGGAAGATCGAATCTCGAACAGCAGACCCCAGTCGCACAGCCGGAAGTGGCGCCCGCGGAGAACCCGCAGTGAGCAAACAACCCGTTGTCGTGGTGGTGGGCCGGCCCAACGTCGGCAAGTCCACCCTTTTCAACCGACTCACCCGTAGCCGCCGCGCCCTGGTCCACGACCTGCCGGGCATGACCCGCGACCGCATCATCGGCGAGGTCGAGCGGCCGGGGGGCGGCGTACTGACGCTCGTCGACACCGGCGGTTTGCTGATGGAGGACGAGGACACCTTCGTACCGCTGATCCGTGGTCAGGCCGAGGCCGCCATCCGCGGAGGCGATGTGGTGATCTTCCTGCTCGACGGCGAGGCCGGACCCATCCCCGAGGACCAGGAGATCGGCGAATACCTGCGAGGCCTCGGCGTCCCCGTCGTGCCCGTGGTCAACAAGGGCGACCGCAAGGCGGTCGAGCTCCAGTCACACGAGTTCCACCGGCTGGGTCTCGGCACTCCCATCGTGGTCTCGGCCGAGCACGGCACCGGGCTCGACGAGCTCTGGGACGCCCTGGATCTCCACCTGCCCGAGGCGGTGGTCGAGGAGGAAGGCGACACCGATCGCCGCGGGGCGGGGATCCCGGTCGCGATCATCGGGCGGCCCAACGTCGGCAAGTCGTCGCTGGTCAACCGGCTCCTGGGTGACGAGCGCCTTCTGGTCAGCGAGGTGGCGGGGACGACCCGCGACGCCGTCGACACGGTGCTCGAAAAAGACGGTGTGCGCTACGTGTTCGTCGACACCGCAGGGATTCGACGCAAAGGCAAGACCGACCGCGGCGCCGAGGTGTTGTCGGTCGTGATGGCGCGCCGCTACCTCGAGCGCGCGGATGTCTGTCTGTTGGTGGTGGATGCGGTCGAGGGCATCACCAACCAGGACGCCCACGTCGGCGGCTACGCGTGGGAGGCAGGACGAGGCGTCATTCTGGTGGTCAACAAATGGGACCTGATGGAGAAGGGGGAGCAGGCGAGGGCGCGGATCGAAGATCAGGCGGACCAGAGCCTCAAGTTCATGCGCCACGCCCCGCGGGTCTACCTCTCGGCGCTCAACGGCAAGGGGGTCCACGGCTCTTCCCGATCATGTGCGACGTCCACCGGGCGTACACCAAAAAGATCGCCACCACCGAGCTCAACCGGGTGATGCGGCAGGCCTGGGACCAGCGCCCGCCGCCGTTGGCGGGCTCGAAGGCGCCCAAGCTGTACTACTGCTCGCAGGTCAATCAGGCGCCGCCGCGGTTCGTGCTGTTTTCGAACCTGACGCGCCCGCCGCACTTTTCGTACATCAGGTACCTCGAGAACGTCCTCCGCGAGACCTTCGGTTTGGATGGGGTCCCGATTCGGGTTATGATCAGAGGACGGAAGAGTTAGTCGGGACTGAGGGTTTCCATGGTTTTCTTCAACTATGCGCTGAGAAAGCTCAATGCGAAGATCGTGTATTACGGTCCGGGTCTGTGCGGCAAGACGACCAACCTGCAGTGGATTCACGACCACTTCGAGGGCGGCGAACGCGGGAAGATGATCTCGCTCGCCACCGAGGGCGACCGGACCATCTTCTTCGACCTGCTGCCGCTCGAGATCGGGTCCATCCGCGGGATGGACGTCACCCTCCAGCTCTACACCGTTCCCGGCCAGGTCCACTACAACTCGACCCGTCAGCTGGTGCTGCGGGGCGCCGACGGCGTGGTCTTCGTCGCCGACTCGCAGCGCGCCATGCAGAGCTCCAACATCGAGAGTTTCAGAAACCTCGCAGGAGAACCTGCTGTTGCAGGGAATCAGCCTCGAGGGCTTCCCGCTCGTCCTGCAGTTCAACAAGCGCGATCTCAAGGACGTCCGCCCGGTCGAGGACATTGACTCGCGACCTCAACATCATTCGAGTGCCGATCTTCGAGGCCGTCGCCACCGAGGGCGTCGGCGTCCAGGAGACCCTCGAGGGCATCGTCAAGCTGGTGATGCGGAGCCTCCGCGAGCGCTACGAGGGCGCGGCCGCAGAGGCCCGTTCGCCTGGGGCCGCCGACCCCGCGGCAACCATGCGGGCCCCCCTCGGGTCCACCCCGCGGACACCGGCGGTAGCGCCGACGCCGGCCCCGGCGCCCAAACCGTCCCCGGCGCGCTCACCTGGCCCCGCACCGACAACGCCCCCGGCCGCGGTCGCACCGCCGACTCCGCTGCCCCCGCGAGCCGCACCCGCCGCCCCCTCCGGTGACGCCCCAGCCGTTCCCATTCCGACCCCGGCAGCTGCACCACCGCGTCAGGCGATTGCACCGCCGAATTCTACGGGTCGTCAGCCCGCTGCCCCAACCCCCGGGCCCTCCCGGGCAGACGACTTCGTCTTTCCCGAAGAGGAAGGCGCGAGGACGCGGGACTTTTCCAAGACGGTCAGCCCCGCACCCTCTCCAAGACCGCCCGTCCACGGGTTCGAAGATGAGGTGAGCACT
>CAVQQV010000069.1:0-16165 GCA_963714885.1 Candidatus Sulfomarinibacteraceae bacterium
GTCCGCAAAGGTCGCCTCGACCTCGATCCCGAGGATGGCCGAAGCCTCCACTCCAAGCGGGTTCGCGGACAGCACCACGAGGTCGGCCCGACCGCCGACCGCCAGACCCCCGCGTTCGGCGGCACCGCCCCCGGCCGGCCACAGGCGGGTCTGGATCACGAGGCTCTCCAGACGCGAGAGTCGTTCGTCCGGGTGCCAACCGTCCACCGGCAGACCGTTGCCGTTGCGGCGCGTCGTCGCGGCGTAGAAGCCCAGCAGAGGCTCGGCGGGGGCCGTGAAGTAGTCGGAACCGAAGGCGAGACTCGCGCCGGCCGCCGCCAGGCGGCCCAGGGCGTAGACCCGGTCGCTCGACTCGGCGCCCACCCGCACATCCTCCATCGCCACGCCGTGGTCGTCTGGCGCCACGAAGTCGGGGTTGACCGCCAGCACGATACCGAGCGCCGCCGCACGGTCGAAGTCCTCCGGCGCCGCATACGAAAAGTGCTCGATCCGCAGCCTCCCCGGCGGCAGCTCGGGCCGCTCGCGCAGGATCTCCTCGTAGACATCGAGGGCCATCTCGACGGCGACGTCACCGATGGCATGCGTTGCGGCATCGAACCCGGCATCGAGGGCGGCCACGACCTCCTTCCGGATGTCCTCGCGGGTCATCCTCTCCACCCCCGAGGTGGTCGGATCGTCGGCGTACGGGTGCGACAACAGGGCGCCGCGGCTCCCCAGCGCACCGTCGGCAAAGAGCTTGACGTGGGTGACACCGATGCGCGGCGTCAGTTGCCGGTAGGCCGCCGGGTCTGCGGCGATGCTTTCGGCGAGCGGACTCGGCGCCGGGACCATCAGGTGGACCCGCAGGGGCAGGGGCGACTCGAGATCGGCCTCCACCAGGAACGCCATATAGGTTTCGAAATCGAGGCTGAGGTCGACCACTCCCGGCAGTCCGAGAAAACCGGCGTCGAAGACCTCGGTGACGCCCTGCGCCGCAAGGGCTTCTGCAGCGAGGTGAAAGGCGCGCCGGATCTCGGCCGGCGACGGTTCGGGCAGCGACGGGCGAACGAGCTCGTTGGCGCGCTCGAGGAGCACCCCGCTGGGCGATCCGTCCGGGCCCCGTCGGATGACCCCTCCGGTCGGGTCGGGGGTTGCGCCGTCGATTCCGGCGGTGGCCAGGGCCTCTTCGTTGGCCCAACCGGCGTGGCCGTCGACCCGCGTCAGGAAGACCGGGTGGGCGGGCGCCGCCGTTGACAGCACCTCATCGGTAGGCAGCGCGGAGGCGCCCCACGCCCCCTGGCTCCAGCTCTGGCCGAGGATCCATGTGCCCTCGGGGAGGGCCGTGGCGCTGGCCTCGATCCGGTCGCCGATCGCCTCCAGCGAGTCGAGACCGGCGAGGTCGACGAAGGTGGGTGACGGCTCGGCCCGGTAGAGCAACGAAAAGCCGAGGTTGAGCAGGTGGACGTGGTGGTCGACGAAGGCCGGCGCCAGGGCCCGGCCGGCGAGGTCGTAATCGGCCGTGTCGGAGCCGCGAAAGGCCTCGACCTCGGCACGGTCGCCGAGCGCGAGGATGCGGCCGTCTCTGATGGCTATGGCCTCGGTGGTGGCCGGCTCCCCCAGCGTCAGAATGGGGCCGCCACTGAAGATGAGGTCCGCGACGGTTGTTGGTTGATCCCGGCAGGCGCCAACGAGCGCCAGACAGGCTGTGAGCCCGACCACGAGTCCTGTTCTCTTCGCGCGTTGCAAATGCATCACTCGACCCCTCTCACAACGATGGTTGTCCCTGCCACGAATTCGGGAATGACCCGTTCCACATCCTCGAGCGAGACCGCGTTCACGGCCGCCGCAAACTCCTCATCCGACAACAACCCCCCGTGACCGACCCAATCGTCGATCAGCTCCGCCGAGACCTCCTGGTTGCTCTGCGCGGCAGTCAGCCTGCGACCCAGGAGGTGGGACTTCGCCGCCTCGATCTCGGTCCCGGTCGGCGGCCTTTCGGCCAGGTCCCGCAGTGTTTCGTCCATCAGGGTCCGCATCGCGTCGAGCTTGGCCGGGTCGACCCCGATCGCCAGCGAGACCCTCCCGCTCGTTCCATCGGTCAGGTATTCGGCATCGATGTAATAGACCAGACCGCGGCGGCTGATGGCCTCGACTCCCAACCGCCCCTCGTAGCCATGGCTGAGAACGTACAGCAGCATCCGCCACGCGAGAAAGTCCGGGTGGCTCGGCGGTGGCGCGAGGACGACGTAGCCGAGCGCGGCCTGGGCCACCGCCACTGGGAGATCGATCCGCCGTTCTCGAGGGGCCACCTTCGGCGCCGGAAGCTCGGCGGTGACAGGCGTCAGATCGCCGAAGGCGGATTCGAGCAGAGGCAGGGCCTCCGTCAGCTGCAGATCGCCGACCAGCGCGATCACCGCCGGCCCCGTCTTCTTAACCGGAGGCCTCACGGCCAGAACCTCGTCAAAGGCCAGAGCCAACCGCGTCGACGGGTCGTCGATGTCGTCGGGCGAGAACGGCGGCGCCGGGGTCGCCGTCAGCAAGGCCTGTCGCGCCAGGGAGAGCGTCGTCTCCAACTCCGACGGGCGAAACCTGAAGTTCAGGGACGTCCAGCGCCAGATCGGAGCATTGGCGGATGCGGCGGCATCGAATTCCAGATTCGTGGCCGGCACGAGCACCCGGAGGTAGGACGAGGAGGACAACGATTCCTCCTGAAAGATCACCGGCACTCCGCCGGCGACGCGCACGACGCTCGGCGGCGACGCCACGGGTGGGTTCTCCTTCGGCGCCGTCTGGGGAGGAGTCGCTACCGCTGGGGCGGCCACATCGGGTGCGGTGACGCCCGGGGCTACCGGCGCCGGGCTCGGGAGATACCACCCGATGGTGCGCTGGTAGGACCGGAGGTACGCGCCGGCGACCCGAGAGATATCGGCCGCCTGAGACTGCGGCCAGCCGATCCGGCAATTCGAGGAGGACATCGAGGGCGTCCAGACCAGCGAAATAGGCGAGCTGATGGGCCGCGTCCTCCGTGGTCTCGAGATCGAACACCAGCTCGTCGAGGAGCTGCTGGCGGGCCGTCGCCATCTCATCGGCCGCCGGCGGCTGCGAGATCAGGGCTTCGATCGCCGCTTGCAGCCGCGCCTCGAGGTCGACGGTCGAGGCGTCAGCATCGATGCTGCCCGCGATCGTGAAGACGTAGGGCGCGGCCTGCGGCGGGAACCAGGTCGCGAGGTCGTCCGCGATGCCGGCCAGCCGCGACGCCGGCAGAGCCGCATCGCCGAACTCGTTCTGTCCGAAATTGACGCCGCGGCCGCCCGCCAGCACCTGCTGCACGAGCAGAAAGGCCGCGTAATCGGGGTTGGTGACGGCGGGAGCGTGGTACGCGATCTTGAAATGTTTGCGCCCTGTGGCGCCCAGGAGCTCGACCCGCCGGACCCCGTTCTGCGGCGGTTCGACGGTCGGCGGTGGCTGGGTTCTTTCGCCTCCCGGCAGGTCGCCGAAGAGTTCGCCGACCTCCTCGAGGACCTTCGCGGCCGACACCGGGCCGACCACCGCCAGGACCGCGTTGGCCGGGCTGTAGGCCCGCCGGTAGAACTCGACCAGGTCGTCGTGGCGGATGCTCTCGACGTCGCTCTCCCAGCCGATCGTGTTGTTCCGGTAGGGATGCTGGAGAAAGGACACCGCCAGGACGGTGTCGTGCAAGACCGTCGCCGGGTCGTTTTCGTAACCGTGCATCTCGGCCAGCACCGCGCCGCGCTCGGCCTCGACATCCGAGGCCGGGATCTGCAGCCGCGCCATGCGATCGGCCTCGATTTTCAACGCCAGATCGAGGGAGTCGGGCGGCAGGGTCTCGAAGTAGGTCGTCTGGTCGAGCCAGGTGTAACCGTGCCACTCGCCGCCCACCGCGTAGATCGAGCTCACGAGCCCGGTGTCGGGGAAGTTGTCGCTGGCCCGGAAGGCCATGTGCTCGAGGAAGTGCGTGAGTCCGGTCTCCCCGACCTCTTCATTGCGGGCCCCGACCCGGTAGAGCATCTGAACGCTGACCGCCGGCGCCGCCGGCACCTCGAGGACGATGACGGTCAAACCGTTGTCGAGCTTGAAACGCTGCGCCCGACCCAGATCGAAAGCACCGAGCGGAAAGGTGACCAGTGCGAACACCGTCATCCATCCGATTGCGCCGCTCAATCGTCGGACGGTCCACACCCTGTTTCCGCCGCTCGCGTCGTTCGCCATTGACACCTCCGGGTAGAAGCTTTCTCAGGTTAGCATGCGGCCCGGCAGTGCTAACCTCGGGTCCCAACAGGTCGATGATGCACTCGCTCGGGAGGGTTTGTATGCGGCAGCAATCGAAGTTGAGCGTCCGGCTTCTCATCACGATCGTCGTCTGTCTCACATTGGCAGGATGCGGTGGCGATCTCCCGTCAACCGGGCGCCCGGACCTCGCGGCCCGGATCGACGCGCTCTTCGCTCCCCTGGCGACCGGCGACTCCCCCGGCGCGGCGGTCATCGTGATCCGCAACGACGAGGTCCTCCACGCCGCCGGTTACGGCTACGCCGATCTCCAAAGCCGCGAACCGATCACCCCGCAAACCTCTTTCCGATTGGCTTCGGTGTCGAAGCAGTTCACCGCGATGGCGATCATGATCCTGGCCGACCGCGGCGAACTCGACTACGACGACCCGCTGGTGAAGTACCTCCCCGAGCTCGGGCCGTTCGGCGAGAAGATCACGCTGCGCCACCTCCTGACCCACACCTCGGGTCTGCCGGACTACTACGACGTCCTCGAGAAGGAGACAGTCGAAGGGATGCCCGACACCGAACAGGCGATGCAGTTTCTGGCCGCCTGGGATGAGCCTCCCCTCTTCGCCCCGGGTGAGCGCTACGAATACTCCAACCCCGGCTACGAGATGCTGGCCCTGGTGGTGGAGCGGGTGTCGGGGCAGCGCTTCGGACGGTTCCTCGAGGACAACATCTTCGCGCCACTGGGGATGACCGAAACCGTGGTCCGCGACAGCACCGAGCCCGAAATCCCGAACCGCGCTCTCGGCTACACCCGCAAGGAAGGGTCGTTCGAGCTCCTGGACGAACACCCGCTCAACCACATTATCGGATCGGGGGGAATGTACTCGACGGTCGAGGACCTCGCTCGCTGGGACCAGGCCCTCTACACCGCCACGCTCGTGCAACGCGCAACCCTGGAACAGGCGTGGTCACCCGTGCGCCTCACCGGCGGCGAGGAATACCCCTACGGCTTCGGCTGGCGCCTCGGCCGTTACGGCGGTCTCGGCCGCCGGCTGTGCCACGCCGGCGGCTGGCTCGGCTTCAGCACCTTCATCGTCCGCTACCCGGAGCACCGCTTCAGCGTCATCGTGTTGTCCAACCTCGAAGATTTCGACGGCGAGGACTTCGCCGACCGGATTGCCGACATCTACTACCCGTCGACGCTGATTGCGGGTGCGACCGTGGTTGACGGGACCGGGGAACCGCGATTTACGGCCGACGTCCGCATCGTCGATGACCGCATCGCCGCCGTCGGCGACCTCGAACCGCAACCGGGCGAGCCGGTGGTCGACGCCACGGGCCTGGTGCTGGCACCGGGATTCATCGACACCCACAGCCACGCCGACCGTGCGATCCTCGACCGCCTCGACGCTCTCGGCGCTGTCAGTCAGGGCATCACCACAACGGTGGTCGGTCAGGACGGTGACTCCGTCTTTCCCCTCGAAGAGTTCTACGGCCGCCTCGAGTCGACTCCGCCGGCGATCAACGTGGCCTCTTACGTCGGCCACGGGACCGTGCGCGGCAGGGTCATGGGGGACGACTTCAAACGCGCAGCCACTGACGACGAGATTGCACGCATGGCGTCGCTGGTCCAGCAGGAAATGGCCGCGGGAGCGCTCGGTCTCTCGAGCGGGCTCGAGTACGACCCCGGCATTTACTCGACCGCCGGCGAGGTCATCGAGTTGGCGAAGGCAGCGGCGGCTCAGGGCGGCCGCTACATGAGCCACATCCGCAGCGAAGACCGCTGGTTCTGGGAGGCGATCGACGAGATCATCGCCATCGGCCGCGAGGCCGAGCTGCCGGTCCAGGTCTCCCACATCAAGCTCGCCCTGCGAAGCCTGCACGGTCAGACCGACCGGCTACTCGAAACCCTCGATCAGGCCCGCGCCGAAGGCATCGACGTTACCGCGGACATCTATCCCTACACCTACTGGCAAGCGACGCTGACGGTGATGTTCCCCGAACGAAACTTCGAGGACCCGGAAGCGGCGCGGTTCGCCGTCGAGGAGCTTGCGGCGCCTGAGGATATGTTGATCCCGGTCTTCGAACCGGACCCGTCGCTGGCCGGTAAGACGCTGGCCGAGATCGCGGTCATCCGCGGCACCGACCCGCCCACGACCCTGATGGACCTGATCCGGGAGGCGGAAGCGCTGCGCAAAAAGAAAGGGACCGCGGGTGAGGAGGACGACGTCGAAAGCGTCATCGCGGTCAGCATGAAGGAGGCCGACATCGAGAAGTTGGTGGCCTGGCCCTTCATCAACTTCTGCACCGACGGTGAGCTCGCCGGGACCCACCCACGGGGATTCGGTTCGTTCCCGCGCGTCCTCGGCCGGTACGTCCGGGAACTGCACGCCCTGACCCTGGAAGAGGCCATCCGCAAGATGACCTCCCAGGCAGCGTCGAACGTCGGGTTGCGGGAGCGCGGCCGGCTCGAGCCGGGGTCGCTCGCGGACCTGGTCCTCTTCGACCCCGAGACCGTGCTCGACAGGGCGACCGCCCAGGAGCCGCAGGCCACATCGGTAGGAATCGAGATGGTGTGGGTCAACGGACGAATCGTTTTTGAAGACGAGCGCCCGAGCGGCCGCCGGCCGGGCCGCTTGCTGCGAAGAGGGCCAATTCGGTGAGCCTCGTTTCGTCCCCCTCCAGGGCTCTGCGAGAATCGGAGCGAGAGGTTCGAAGCGGTCCTGAGAACATCTGCGATGAGATTTTTTCGCACAATCGTTGCCGTTCCGGGTGGAGCGGTTGGGTGTCCGCTATCATGAGTCAGTGATGCAGGAAGACCGTTGCGCGACTCTGTCATCGCCGGTATCGCTCGACCTCGCTTCCCTTCTCATGGGAGACGCCAAATTTTGCCGGGCTGCCGCGAAGCGGGGATGTCCGCCGGCCCAGGTCGGGTGTTTCCGTGCGGTCGGCGTGACCGCGATCGATGGCGGGAGGTAAGAGGCGGTGCTTTGGGTGCGTTCGGGTCCAGGGGACCTCACATTCATCACCTGGTCTGCTGATTCGAACGTCGCAGATGCGGGAGAGAGTGTCCACCACGCCTATTCCGAAATCGGGCAGCGGCTCCGCGAGGACGATCTGGTCATCCTCCACGAGCGCGTCTTCAGCGACGATGCCACCGCGCCATCGATTGTGGAGTGGCGTGTTGCTGCGCTCGGTGAGGACTCTGATCACGTCGTGATCCCGCCGACTCGCGTCGAGGGGGCCCCTTGCAACGGGTCCGGTGTCGCCGGCATCCACCTGATCGCGGCCCGGCCGGCCGCAGCGGGCTCCTCGGAGGTCATCGAGTGGCACGGCACACCGTGCGGCCGCCGCGTCGACGGCGAAGACGCCAGCTACGTGGCGCTCTCCGACCTGGCGCGACTGTTGCCGACTGAGGCTCCGTCCCGACCGGCTGACGAAACTCGGGAGACGTTGCTGCTCGCGCAGGAGATACTGCGCGGACACGAGTGGTCATTTGCCGACGTCAACCGCACCTGGTTCTACCTCGACGACATCCTCGCCTGGTACGACGATTTCAACCGGGCGCGGACCGCGGTCTACGAGACCTTCGGTCTCCTCGACCATTCGCCGTCGAGCATCATCCCTGCGAGCACCGGAATCGGTGGAGGCAACGCCCGCGGCCACCGCTGCACCCTTGACCTGCTCGCCATGCGGCCGCTGGCGGGTCGAGAGCTCTCCGTCGAAAGGCTACGCAACCCCCTCCAGAACGAGGCCCCGGAGTACGGTTCGTCATTTTCGCGCGGGCTCAACGTTGCCACCGACCGCTGCCGCTACCTCTTGATTTCCGGTACAGCATCTATCGACGAGCATGGCAACACGGTCCATCCCGGCGACTTCGATTGCCAGGTCAGGCGGACCCTCGACAACATCGAGTCGCTGCTGGCCTCCGCAGGCGCGGTCTTTGACGATATCTGCCAGGGATCGGCCTTCGTCAGACGCCCGGAGGACGTGGAGCGCCTGAACAGGATCCTCCAGGTGCGGGGTCTCGAAAACCTGCCGCTCGTCTGCACCATCGAGGACGTCTGCCGCGACGACCTGCTGTTCGAGCTCGACGCGACCGCGGTCATCGCGCGACCTGCTGCCGGGAAATGACACACCCGAGCCGCACCGTCAGCCCCGCCCGGTCTCGACATCTGATGCTGTCCCTCCTTCTGGCATTCTGCGGAGGGGCCTTCGCGAACGATCTGTTGGCTGTGCGCCAGCCGGCAGGTACGGAAAGCGGCAGGCTGCATCGCCCACCCGCCGGTTGCGCTGTCGGAAGTGAGATCGTCCGTCTTTCGAGCGACGGGACGGAGAAGGTCCTGACCGCCGGGTTCCTGGCGGCGTGCGACCCCGCAGTCTCCTTCGACGGGAGGCAGATTCTGTTCGCCGGTTTTCGAACCGGCGACCGGAGCCATATCTGGAGGATGGACGCCGACGGCGGCAACCAGGTGCAGCTCACCTCCGGCACGGATGTCTTCACATCGCCCCTGTGGATCGGCTCCCTCTTCCACCTCGACGACGTGGCGCCCACCGAGCGCATCGCCTACCTCAGCTCCGGAACCGGGTGGTTTGACGAGATGACTGCCGCGCCGGTCGTCGCGCTCTTCACCGCCGATCTCGACGGCCGCCACCCGCTCCGCATTTCTTTTCACCCGAGATCCGACCTCGATCCCGATGTCCTCGCCAACGGTCGACTGCTCTTCCCCGGATGGGGTTTTGTCGGGAGGGACCCTTCAGGTTCACGGTTGTCGCTGATGGCGGTCAACAACGACGGCACCGATCTGATGGCCTTCTCTGACAACCACGACGGCCCGCCGTTGCCCCACTCGGTCAGGGTGGGCAGGGACGGACGCGTTTACTTCGTCGAGGCCGATGAAACCTCGCCGATGGGCGGCGGTGACCTCGCGTACGTCACCCTGCGCCGCCCGCTCCATAGCCGCACACTGCTTACGGTTGCCGGCGACGGGTCCTACCTCGACCCCCTGCCGCTCGCCGACGGCGGGTTGCTGGCCTCCTTCCGTCCGCCGGGACGCGATGCGGTCTACGGCCTCCATCGAATCGACCCGGCCACCGGGGACCGTCTCGAGATGGTTCACGGCAACCCCGAGTTCCACATTCTGGACGCCCAGGAGCTCACGCCCCACCCGAGAGTCAAGGGCCGGTCGTCGGTGGTGGACACCTCGAAGAAGACCGGGGTCTTCTACTGCATCAGCTCGCACCTCAGCGACCGGCCGGGACTCGAACATCTGAAGGCAGGTGCCGCCTCGACCGTGCGGGTCATCGAGGGAGTCCCACCGATTCCGACATATCGTGCACCCTATTGGGGTCAACGGACCCTGGGCGACGTGCCTCTCGAAAAGGACGGATCGTTTCACATCGAGGTCCCGGCCAGGCTGCCGCTCCGCTTCGAGCTCCTCGACGAATCGGGGATCGACAGTTGCCGCACAGGATTCGTGGACCTGGGTCATGCCCGGCGAGTCGCGAGGTTGCATCGGCTGCCACGAGGACCGCGAAATGGCGGCGCCGAACGTGCTCGCCGATGCCGTCGTGAAACCGGCCGTGAGACCCGGTCGGCCCAAGGAGGAGAAACAACCATGAGAGTGGTTCGGCGCCGGTTGCTGCTGATGACACTTGCGGTGGCGCTGGCGGTGCCGGCGTTCGCCGACGACGAGCCCGCGCTGCCCCGGTTCGTGGACATCACCGGCGAAGCCGGTATCACTTTCGTCCACTCCTTCGGTGACGAGGAGCTTTCGAACATCGTCGAGTCCTCCGGGGCGGGCTGCGTCTTTTTCGACTTCGACAACGATGGCGACCTCGACATCTACCTGGTCAACGGCCGTTACCTCGAGACCGTGAGTTCGGTGCGCGGCCGCCACCTCGCGGGCAAGCTGAAGAACGTTCTCTATCGAAACAACGGCGACGGCACCTTCAGCGATGTCTCCGACGCGGCCGGCGTGGGAGACGCGGGATTCGGCATGGCGGCGGTGGCTGCCGACTACGACAACGACGGCGATCGTGATCTCTTCGTCACCAACTACGACCGCGACACCCTCTACCGCAACGACGGAGACGGCACCTTCACCGATGTCACAGAAAAGGCGGGGGTCGGCAGCGAGCTTGTGGAGCGTCGGAGCGTCCTTCTTCGACGCCGACGGAGACGGGCTGCTCGACCTCTACGTCGGCGGTTACCTCATCTTCGACCCCGAATACCGGAACTATTTCGCCGCCGAGGCCTTCCCGGGACCGCTGGCCTACCGCGGACAGAAGGACATCCTCTATCACAACAACGGCGACGGCACCTTTACCGACATCGGCCGCAAGGCCGGGGTCGGCACCAGCGACGGACGGGCGATGGGAGTGTCGGCCGCCGATATCGACGACGACGGCGACCAGGACATCTTCGTCGCCAACGACGGAATGGAGAATTATCTCTACCGCAACCGGGGCGATGGCACCTTCGAAAACATCGCGCTGCGCACCGGCACCGCCTTCGGCCAGAACGGCGAGGCCACCTCCGCCATGGGCCCCGAGTTCGGCGATTTCGACGGCGACGGTCTGCTCGACCTTCTGGTGCCCGACATGCGCTACGGCTGTCTCTACCGCAACACGGGTGACGGCTTTTACGAGGAGAAGAGCGCCGAGGCCGGGTTGGCGGCGGTGCTCGGCCAGTACACGAGCTGGTCGGGCAATTTCTTCGACTCCGACAACGACGGGGTGCTCGACATCTTCATCGTCAACGGCGATGCGCACCATCTCGAGCCCGAGGAGGACATCCTTGTTCCGCGGCGTCGGTGGCGGCCGATTCGCGGACGTGTCGTCATCCAGCGGCGCGGCGCTCGAGATCAAGGGCATGGGCCGCGGTTCGGCGGTCGGCGACATCGACAACGACGGCGACCTCGACCTGTTGGTGCTCAACCTCAACGGCCCGGCGCGCCTGCTGCGCAACGACGGCGGCAACCGCGGCAACTGGCTCATGGTCCGCACTATCGGCACGGAAAGTAACCGCGACGGCATCGGCGCGCGCATCCGGGTGACGGCGGGGGGCGTCACCCAGCTCCGCGATATCCGCTCGAGCTCCGGCTACCTCAGCCAGAGCGACCCTCGGGCACACTTCGGGCTCGGGTCCGCAAAGACCGTCGACCAGTTGGAAATCCGTTGGCCGAGCGGGCGCGTCTCGACGATCCAGAACGTCAAGGCCAACCAGATCCTCACCGTGACCGAACCGGCGGAGAAAGCAAAGTGAGAGGCCGCATTCTCGCGGTGCTCCTCGTCGCGTTCACGAGCACCATCGGCGAGTCGGGTCCGGAGCGCGTGTTCGTGGGCGCGAGGGTGTGCGCCCGATGCCACCACGAAACCGACCGCGACCAGTTCAGCCGCTGGTATCGATCGCCGCACGCAAGCGCCTGGACGGACCTCGCGCTGCCAGAGGCGGCGGAGATCGCGCGCCTGTCAGGGATCGACGAGGACCCCTTCGAAAGCCCGATCTGCCTCGGCTGCCATGCCACCGCCGCCGATACCGAGCCGTGGCAGCGCGATCCGACCTTCGCCGTCGAGGACGGTGTCCAGTGTGAGCTCTGCCACGGGCCCGGCAGCGTCCACGTGGCGGCCGCGATCACGGCCGAGCCCCGCGGCGCTCGCGATGAACGGGCTCGAACGGCCCGGGCCGCGGCTGTGCATGGTCTGCCACAAGCCGAAGGGATCGCACACTTCGGTCCTCGATGTCCAACCGTTCGAGATCGAGGCTGCATTGGCCCGCATCGCGCACCCGGGTCGCGGCGGCCCCTTGCCGGAGTCCGTGGTGAATGCGGAGGGCGCCGCACCCCCACACCGTGACGAGGCGGGGTGCACCACCTGCCACGACCAGCCGAGTTTCGGGAAGCGCGTCGACCCCCGATCGGCAATCCCGACGGCCGCTCTCCGGCAGGCCGATGTGGCCTCGGCGCCGCTCTACAAGACGCCCTTCAACCTGGTGGTCAGCCGAGACGGGCGGCGGCTGTTCGCCGTCTGCGAGGCGTCGGACAGCGTGGTGGTGGTGGAAACCGCGACCCGCGCGATGGTGGCCGAGATCGCAGTCGGCAATCTGCCGCACGGAATCTGCCTTTCGCCGGACGGCCATACCGCCTACGTCAGCAACCGCGGCGACGACACCGTGTCGATCATCGACCTCGCGGCAATGGCGGTGGAAGAGACCATCGCCGTCGGCGACGAGCCGCACGGCGTGGTCACCGATGTCGAAGGCCGAACCCTCTACGTGGCCAACGCCGGCTCCTCGGATGTTTCGGTGGTCGACCTGGAAAGCCGACGTGAGATCAAACGGCTGTCGGCCGCCCGCGGCGCCTGGGGCGTGAGCCTTTCGCCCGATGGCGACCAGGTGTACGTCACCGCGAACCTCTCCCACTTCGTGCCCTTCCGAACGCCGTCACGTTCCGAGGTGACCGTCATCGACACCGCCCGACAGGTTGTCGACAACCGCGTCATGATCCCCGAGGCCAATCTGGTCCAGGGGGTGGACGTGGCGCCGGGCGGCGACTTCGCGCTGGTGACCTTGATCCGGACCAAGAACCTGGTGCCGATGACCCGGGTTCTCCAGGGTTGGGTCATGACCAACGGCATCGGCATCCTGTGGCGCGATGGCCGGGTCGACCAGCTCCTGCTCGATGAGCCCGACAACTCCTTCGCCGACCCGACCGACGTGGTCATCACACCTGACGGACGATTCGCCTTTGTCAGCGGTGGCGGCGTCGACGAAGTTGCTGTCGTCGACCTCGATCGCATGCAGGCGGTGCTCGAGGCGGCGGATGAGAACGAGCGGCGCGAGATGCTGCCCAACCATTTCGGGGTGACCACCGAGTTCGTTGAGCGGCGCATCCCGGTCGGGCGCAATCCGCGAGGGCTCGCGGTCTCCCCCGATGGCCGTACCGTCTATGTGGCGGAGGCCCTCGACGACGCTGTGGCGGTGATCGATGTCGCGCGGCGGGAGAAGGTGGCGACCATCGATCTCGGCGGTCCCGAGGACATCACCCAGACCCGCAAGGGGGAACGCATCTTCCACTCGGCCGAGGTGACGTACGGCCGTCAGTTCTCGTGTCACTCCTGCCACCCGGACGGGGGCATCGACGCCATCACCTACGATATCGAGCCCGACGGCATCGGCGTCAACCCGGTCGACAACCGAACCCTGCGCGGCATCCTCGACACCGCGCCTTTCAAGTGGACCGGTAAGAACCCAACCCTTTCCCGCCAGTGCGGCCCGCGGCTGGCGGTCTTTTTCACCCGCCTCGACCCCTTCACGCCCGATCAGGTGGTGGCGCTGGAGAGCTACATCCGCACCATCCCCCGCAACCCGAACCGGTATCGAGGCGTGGGCAGCGAGCTCACCCCGGCCCAGCGCCGCGGCAAGTCGGTCTTCGAGCGCTCCTTCACCAACGGCGGCGCACCGATCCCGGTCGAAAAGCGCTGCAGCACCTGCCACCCGGCGCCCTATTTCACCAACCGTGAACAGGTGTTCGTGGGCGTGGGGTCCGAGCTCGACACCCACGATGTCTTCGACGTGCCCCACCTCAACAACATCTACGAGTCGGCGCCCTACCTCCACGATGGCCGTGCGGACACCCTCGAGGAAATCTGGACCCGGTTCAACCCGAAGGACGAGCACGGCGTCACCAACGACATGACCAAGGATCAGCTCAATGATCTCATCGAGTACCTCAAGACGTTGTAATTCGCTGCGCGAATTACAGGTTGGGACACGCGCTACCGGTTTGATCGCGCTCCTATTCTTGACGGTGATTGCCGGCTTGAGCGCGGAAGGCGACGAGCCGGGGTTCGTGGGAGAACCGTACGTTTATACCCACTGGGAGACGTTCTACGCCCGGGAGGGTGGACTGCCCAACGATCACATCTTCGCCCTCACCGCCGACGGCGACCGGTTGTGGGTCGGCACCGAGGATGGACTCGCCCTCTATGAGGATGGGAAGTGGCGGTCGTGGCGGGAAAACGACGGTCTGCCCTGGCGGGTGGTGAGTGCGATCGCGGTCAGCCCGAAGACCGGCGATGTCTGGGTCGGTCTCTTCGGCGGCGGGCTGGCCCGCTTTTCGGGCGGCCGCTTCGACCACTTCAACCAGTTCAACAGCGGTCTCGTCAACGACGTGGTCTACGGCGTGGCCGTCCTCGACGACACGGTGTGGGTGGCGACGACGGCGGGCATGAGCGCCCTCGATACGGTGACCGGCGAGTGGGAGATCTACACCGAAAAGAACGCACCGATGGAGGAGATCTGGTGCTACAACGTGGACGCCCGCGACGGCAAGGTCTTCGCCGCGGTGTGGGGCGGCGGGATCCTCGAGTGGGACGTCGCGACCAGACGCTGGAACGCCCATCGCGATCCCGACCGCGAAATGGAGATCGATCTCTATCGTGACGACGGGCTGATCCACATCATCACCACCTCGGCGTCCTATGTCGACAAGGTCTTGTGGGCCTCGACCTACTTCGGGCTCAGCCGGTACGACGGCCGCCACTGGCGCGGCTGGATGGACCACGACAGCGGTCTCGCCAGCAACTTCATCAATCTCGCTAGGGGCCGCAGCGCCACCTCCTGCTACAACGCCACCGATCTCGGCCTCGCGGTGCTCGTGGACTTTGAAAGCGACACCTGGGTCGGCTACCGGCGCGACAGCGAGGACGCGACGACCTGGACCGCGCACACCAGCATCGGCAACGACGAAAAGCGGACCTCGGCCACCGATCTGTCGCTGCCCAACCACTTCGTGATCACCGTGGAGTTCCAGGGCAACGATGTCTGGATCGGCACCGGCCACGGCCTCGCGCGCGGGGTCGGAGATGGCTACCATGACGGGCTTTCGAAATCGGCAATGGAAACCCCGAAGGAGGCAGACCGATGAGAGGGGTCGTAGGGTTCATGTGGGCGGCGATTTTCACCCTGCCCTTTTGTGCGACCGCCGGTGACAATCCAGGCCCCACGCCGGTTCCGGGAGCAAAAACGCAGGTCTACGGCGACACTCCCCCCGAGTTCGCCCCCTACGGCAACTTTGTCGAGCCCTACAAGCGCTTCTTCCTCGAACCCGTCCCCCTACCGCGGCTACGGCCGCGAGATTCCGGAAGCGGAGGGAGTTGCAGCGTCAAGATCGGGTTCCTGGGGCCGATCGAGCCGACGGTCTCGGTGGCCACCGGCGGCGCCTCGCACGAGGAGCCGCTGGGTCGCAAGATGCTGAGGGCGCGCAGCTCGCCGTCGAGCACGCCAATGCCGCGGGCGGCTTCCGCGGCGGCAATCCCCCGACGAACTCGTGGTCCGCAACGACAACGGTCTCTGGGGCGAGCGGGAACGAGATCGTGGACCTCGCCTACAACGAAAACGTGTGGGCCATCCTCGGCACCATCGACGGCGCCAACTCGCACATCGCCATCCGCGTCGCCCTCAAGGCCGAGGTGCCGATGATGAACACCGGCGATACCGACCCGACCTTCATCGAGACCAGCATCCCCTGGGTGTGCCGCAACATCACCGATGACCGCCAGATGAGCTATGCGTTGGCCGACTATGTCTTCGGCACCCTCGGTGTGACCCGGGTGGCGGCCCTGCGCGCCAACAACCGCTACGGGCGGGTCAGCATTGACGAGTTCCGCGACGCCGCGACCCGGCTGGGTCATCCGTTTGTGGCGGAGCTCAACTACCAACTCGGCGACACCGACTTCGCGCCCCAGCTCGAGGCCATCAAGGCGCTCGCACCGGAGGCGGTGATCACCTACGGCGACGCGATCGAGTCGGCGATGATTCTTGAACAGATGCGGGCGATGGGCATGGATCAGTGGTTCATCGGTTCCGACCGCATGGTGACGTCCGGAATTCTCGAGGTCGTCGGTGCGGGAGCTTCCAAAGTCATCGCCGGTTACCCATTCGATC
>CAVQQV010000070.1:0-65015 GCA_963714885.1 Candidatus Sulfomarinibacteraceae bacterium
GGGCGAATCGACCCTTCCCGGGACCTGCGCCTCGTAGATGCTGACGCCCCGCATCAGCAGATAGGCAACCGACGACACCAGCATCATGGGCACCAGCAGCCCGTAGGAGCCGCTCATCTCGGCGACCATGATGAGGGAGGCGATGGGCACCTTGGCCACCCCGGCGAAGAACCCGCCCATCCCGACCAGGACGCAGGCGGCGGTGGGCGGCGCGAACTGCGGCGCCACGCGTTGCGCGAGATCGGCGAAGACCGCCCCGGTGACGCCACCGATGACCAGCGACGGTGCAAAGACGCCACCCGAGCCACCAGAGGAGATCGTGAAAGAGGTGGCGAGAATCTTCGCCGGCACCAAGAGCAGCAGGACCTTCAGCGGCAACTCTTCGTCGAGCGTCAGCTGCAACCAGCCATAACCGCCGCCGAGCACCTGCGGCACGGCCATTGCAAGCAACGCCAACAACAGACCACCGACCGCGGGTTTGGTCCAGGCCGGGATCGGCATGCGGCCGAAGACGTTGTCGCGCATGCCGTAGAAGACCTTGACGTAGATGACGCCGACCACCGCCACGACCATTCCCAGAACCAGGTAGGCCAGCAGTTCATGGGGCCGCGCAAAGCGAATGACGGCGGTTTCAAAGATCGAGTTCCAGCCGGTGAGGGAGGCCACCACAATGTAGGAGACGATGGACGAGATGATGGCGGGAATCAGGGCCTCAGACTCGAAATCCGGGTCGGAATAGAGCACCTCGACCGCAAACAACGCGGCGCCGAGAGGCGCCCGGAACATGCCGCCGACGCCGGCCGCCACGCCCGAGATCACCAACACCCGGCGGTCGTGATAGCCGAGCCGAAGGACGTCGGCCAGATAGGAGCCGAATCCTGCGCCCACCTGAGCCACCGGTCCCTCACGTCCAGCCGAGCCTCCGGACCCGATCGTCAGCATCGACGTAATGAGCTTGACCGGTACCACCCGCCTGCGGATGACGGCGCGGCCGCGATGGTAGGCGTTGATCACCGCATCGGTCCCGTGCCCCTCGGCTTCGGGGGCGAAGGTGTTGACGATCCAACCCACCAACAGCCCGGCCAGGGGCAAAATGATCAACAGCATCCACGGCCGATCCGGCATGCTCCAGGCGTGAGCGGCGGCCTCGCCGTGACCCGGGGCGTGAAAACCTACAACATCGCCGAGCAGCACCGAGCTGATCCCATCGACGCCCCAGGTCAGAACCGACCCGCCGAGACCCGCCACCACACCCACCATCAGGGCGAGCACCATCCAACGACCGAAATTGAAGAGATCGACCCGGCTCGCAAAACGGGCGGCTCTCACGAGCCACGACTGGACGACGGTGGACAAGTGGGCTCCCGACCGCGGGCTCAGCGCGTTGGTATTCGACGGGAGATCGGGTCGGCCATCGTCATTCGACTCGACCGATCGCCAGGCAGGCGTTGGTGCCGCCGAATCCGAACGAGTTGGTCAGTGCCACGTTGATTTTTGCATCACGTGCGGTGTGCGGCACGTAGTCGAGGTCGTTTTCGGCGTCCGGTTCGTCGAGGTTGATGGTAGGAGGAACGATCCCGTTGACCAGCGACAGTACGATGATCCCGAACTCCAAACCACCGGACGCACCGAGAAGGTGGCCGGTCATGGACTTGGTCGAGGACACCATGATCTTCTTTGCGTAGTCGCCGAAAACTCCCTTCAACGCCCTGGTCTCGACGACATCGCCCGCCGGGGTCGAAGTGCCGTGGGCATTGATGTAGTCAACGTCCTCGGGGTTGAGACCGGCGTCATCCAGCGCACAGCGGATCACCCGCTTGGCGCCGTCGCCGTCCTCGGAAGGGGCCGAGATGTGATAGGCGTCCGAGGTCATCCCGAAACCGAGAACCTCGGCGAGAATGGGGGCGCCACGACGTTTGGCGTGCTCGAGTTCCTCGAGCATTACGATCCCCGCCCCTTCACCCATCACAAAGCCGTCGCGGTCCTTGTCCCACGGCCGCGATGCCCGTTCGGGTTCGTCGTTGCGGGTGGAAAGAGCCCGCATGGACGAGAAACCGGCAAGCGCCAGGGGAGTGATCACAGCCTCGGAACCACCGGCAATGATGACATCGGCGTAACCGTGGCGGATGTAGAGCAACGCATCGCCGATGGCGTGCGCCGATGTCGAACACGCCGTGCAGGTCGCCATGTTGGGGCCCTTGGCGCCCGTGCGGATACTCACCAGACCCGAACACATATTGATGATCGCCCCTGGTATGAAAAACGGCGACACCTTGCGCGGGCCGCGATCGCGAACAACGTCGCGCTGCCGCTCGATCAACGGGAATCCGCCGATTCCGGATCCGATCACGACCCCGACACGGGTCGCGTTGGCGTCGGTGATCTCGAAGCCCGAGTTGGCGAGGGCCATCTGCGACGCCGCCAGTGCGTAATGAACGAAGAGGTCGAACTTCTTGACCTCTTTCGGCTCGATCCAGTCTTCAGGGTTGAACCCCTCGAACCTCGCCGCCAATATGCACAGGGTAGTCCGTGGTATCGAATCGGGTAATGGTGGACACACCGCTCCTGCCTGCGACGAGTCCGTTCCAGGTCGCCTCGGTCCCGATCCCCAGGGGAGAGACCATTCCGACCCCTGTGACCACTACCCGACGGGGCATCAGCTGTCCAGGTTCTGCTTCAGGAATTCGACCGCGTTCTTGACGGTCCCGATCTTCTCAGCTGCCTCGTCAGGGATCTCGACTCCGAACTCCTCTTCGAAGGCCATGACGAGCTCGACCACGTCCAGTGAGTCGGCGCCGAGATCGTCGACGAACGACGCCTCCAGCGTCACTTTGTCGGCATCCACGCCGAGTTGCTGAACGATAATCTCTTTGACCTTGGCTTCGACATCCATGCTTCGCCCCTCCTCAGTTGTTTTTTACATTATAGATAGCAGTACCGAGCCGCCGTCCTATGAACCGGTGATCGACCAGAGCCCGGTGTCTTTTCCGGCCGGGCCGGAACCGCAACACCGTGCCGGCTGGGCCGAACGCCCTTCATCTTCCACCCAAGCTCGTGACACGACTCCAACCGCACGCTTGGACGAAGATACGTGATAGCACACAGTCGAAAACCACGCAAGAGCCTGAGTATTCCTTGACATCATACTCTGAAAGGAGTATTCAGCCAGATACGACCGCATTCGGTCGCCGGAAGGGGAACCTGATGGAATCGTATCTCACTGCCAAGGAAGCCGCGGAGTACCTCAAACTGGCCGAGCGGACTCTGGTTCGCCTCGCTCACGAGGGCAAGATCCCCGGCGTCAAGATCGGTGGGCAGTGGCGCTTCCGTCGCGCGCTCCTCGACGAGTACCTGGACACTCTGGCTTCCGAGTCGGTCGCGACCTCGGGCACCGCGCCGACCCAGGTGATCGACGCGCCGATGGCCGGAGATCTTCACGGTCGAGCAGATCATTCCAAAGCTCGAGGCCGTCAATCGGCCCGAGGTCATCCACGCGATGTCCGAACACGTGACGAAGCTCGGGTTGGTGGAGGACCAGGGTTGGCTGGAGGCGGCGCTGGCCGCACGCGAACGTCTGGTTCCGACCGCGGTGCCTGAAGGCGTCGCCTTCCTCCACGCCCGCCGTCGCGCCGCCGACAAGTTCCCGAAACAGTTCATTGCCATGGGCCGCTCCCCCGAAGGCGTCGTGTTCGGTTCTCCTGACATGGGCAAGACCAACATCTTCTTCCTCCTCGCCCTGCGCAACGACGCGCTCCACCTGCGCTGGCTCTCGCGTCTGGCGTGGATCGTCCGCAGCCCGAGCCGGCTGGCGCGGCTGACGGACGCAGACTCTGCCCAGGCAATTCACGCCGCCATGCTCGAGGCGGCCGGCGAGCTGCCGGGCGCACTGCGGCCGACCGGAGCACCTGCGGGCCGCTAACGGCCAGTTCTTGAGTTTTGAAGTTCTTAGTTTTGAGTTCTTAGTTTTGAGTTCTTAGTCTTGAGGGCACCCCCGCTCAGTCCAAGACGGGTAAACAGCCGATAACTAAAAACTCAAAACTCAGCACCTCAAAACTCGTACCGACTCCGTCTACAATGGTCGGCCTATGAAAATCGCACTGATCGGGAGTCACGGCGTCGGCAAGACGACCCTCTGCTTCGAGCTGGCAGCAGCCCTCAAACGCCGCAATATTGACCTCGAAATGGTTCGCGAGGTCGCCAGGCGCTGTCCCCTGCCCATCAACCAGGAGACGACCGTGGCCGCCCAGGAGTGGATTCTCCACACCCAGGTCGCCTGGGAGATCGAGGCCGCTGCGAGCCGGGACACCGTGCTCTGCGACCGGTCGGTGCTCGACAACTACTGCTACCTCGTGCACGCGACCGGTGCGATTCGATCGTGGGAGCAGTACCTCGACCACTGGATGCCGACCTACGATCTCCTGGTTCACGTTCCGATCTCCGAACGACCATCCTACGACGGGGTTCGTGCGGTCGACCCGGGTTTTCAGGAAACCATCGAGACCCTCCTCGAAGGCATGGTGGCCGCCCGCGGTCTCAACCCCCTGAGGCTCTCCGCCGCGGCCCGGGGAACCTGGTGCGAGGCCATCATCGACCACCTGCTTCCCCGGCTCGAACCGACCCTGCCATTGTTCTCCGAGGAAGAGATCCCATGAGGCCCCGCCCGCAACCGACCCACGGCTGCATCGACGAGACCGCGGTCGATCTGGTCGAGATCATCGACGGGTCGGTGGCCCAGCTGTGGGAGACGATCGAAAGCCTGGAACGATTGCAGCCGCGAAACCTCGAACGTTTCCGGGTCTCGATCTTCGGATCCGGCCGCATCGTCGAGTCCGACCCGCTGTTTTCCGATGCCCTCGAACTCGGCCAACGCCTCGCTCAGGCCGGGTGCGACATCGTCACCGGGGGTGGCGGTGGGCTCATGCACGCGGTCGACCAGGGCGCTTCTCAAGGCAAACTGTCCGATCCCGCGGAGGGCAATCTGCCAGTTCGCCTGGTGACGGACAACGAGAACTCGCCCTTCGTCGAAAGGGTCTACAGGCACCGCACGTTTTTCTCGCGCCTCCACCATTTCGTTCGCCTGTCGTCGGCATTCATCGTTCTCCCCGGTGGCATCGGATCGACGCTCGAAGCCATGATGGTCTGGCAGCTGCTGCAGGTGAAACACCTTCCGCCGATCCCCTTCATTCTCTACGGCGATCACTGGCGCGGGCTGGTGCGCTGGATCGAGGACGAATCGCTCCAAAGGGGCTATGTCACCCGCGCCGACGCCGATCTGCCGGTCCTGATCGATACCGTGGACGACGCCGTCGGTCTGATCCTCAGGACCAAGGTGGAATTCGAAACCAAGAGGGCGATCGGGCAGACAACGGTACAATCTCACCCGAACCATGATGAGCAGCACAGGCAACCCTGAGATCGTCATCACAAACGGCATGGTGATCCCGATGGTCCGGGACCACGAGTGGCATACGGGTGACGTTTCAGTCCGCAACGGGCGGATCGCATCCGTCGGCGGGGCGTCCGACGGCCGTCAGCAGTGACGCCCTCACCCTCGACGCCCGAGGCGCGGCGGTGGTCCCGGGTTTCGTCCAGGCGCACGTCCACGTCGTGCAATCGCTCCTTCGCCACCAGGCAGACGGTCTCGAGCTTCTCGACTGGTTGCGCCGCCGGACCTGGCCCTATGAAGCAGCGCTCGATGGAGACGGTGTCGAGACCGCAGCTGAGCTCGGCATCGCCGAGCTTCTGTGCGGCGGCACCACGACCGCCCTCGATTTCGGAACCACTCACGACCACGGGCGCGTGTTCGAGGCCGCCCAACGCCTCGGCATCCGACTGGTCTCCGGCAAGACCCACATGGACATAGGTGACGACGTGCCGGCGGGGTTGTTGGAGGACCCGGAGCGATCGCTCGCGGACGCCGAGACCCTGGGCGCAAAATGGCACGGAGCCGCCGGTGGCAGGCTGCGGTACGCGGTGGCGCCGCGGTTCGCGCTCTCCTGTTCGGCGGATCTTCTCGAAGGCTGCGCAGCCCTGACCCGCAAGAACCAATGGCTGCTGCAGACTCATGCCTGTGAGAACCGGATGGAAGTCGAGGAGGTGCGCCGCGCGACCGGCCTCGACACCATCAACTATCTCGCCGAACGGGGGCTCGTCGGCCCCGATGTTGTCCTCGCCCACGGTGTGCATCTGAAGCCTCACGAGGTCAGGATTCTCGCCGAGAGCGGAACCACCATCTGCCATTGCCCCGGGGCCAATCTCAAGCTCGGTTCGGGCATCGCCGACGTTCCGAGGCTTCTCGATGCCGGCATCCGCGTCGCTCTCGGCGCCGACGGCCCTCCGTGCAACAACCGGTTGTCGGTCTTTCATGAAATGAGCCTGGCGGGGACCCTTCCCGGCCTGCGCGAAGGTCCCGCCGCACTGGGAGCGTGGACCGTTCTGGCGATGGCCACCCGGGAGGGCGCCGCCGCCCTTCACCTCGAGACCGAAATCGGCACCCTCGAGGCGGGGAAGGCAGCGGACATCGTCGTGGTTGAGATGGATGAGTGGTCGATGCTGCCCGGCGGCGACCCGGCGTCGCGGATCGTCTTCGGAGGCAGCGCCCAGATGGTCCGCCACGTAGTGGTTGCGGGGCGGCCGGTGGTGGTGGACGGCCGGCTTGTCACCGGCGACCCCGACGAGCTCAGACAACGGATCGCCGAGGTCTGGGCGGCAACACGGCAACGAATGGAGTCGACATCATGAAGATCGGACCGACACGCGCCGCCATCGACCACCTGGATGAACACCTGGCCGCCAAGAACTACGGCAAGGCCCTGAGGGCGATCGAATCAGAGCTTCGGAAATACCCAGACAATCTCAACCTGCGGCTGCGGCAGGCCGACATCCTCGAACTCAGCGGTGATCGCAAGCGCGCGATCTTCATCCTTCACGACGTTGCCGAGGGCCAGGCAAGGGACGGTTTTTACGCCCGCGCCATCGCCATCTACAAGAAGATCCTCCGCCTCGATCCCGAACAGGACGTGCACTCCCAGCTGGCCCAGTTGATCGAGGACGATCGCAAGTCAAAGACCGCGGACCACCGGCGGCGAAAGACCGGGGCCGCCCTCGGCGAGCAGGCGTCCGAAAACACCCAGGAGCTCAAGGAACTGGCGGCCTCGTCGCTGTTCGCCTCGTTCAAACGGGAGGCCCTGATCGAGGTCCTCGCCTCGACCGAGCTGCGGTCCTACGATGCCGGCGACATCATCGTCACCGAGGGCGAGTCCGGGTCGAGCCTCTTTCTGATCGTCAGCGGCGTCGTCAAGGTCTTCACCCGAACCGAGGACGGGGTCAATCTGCAGCTCGCGGAGCTCGGGCTCGGCGATTTCTTCGGCGAGGTCTCTCTTCTGACCGGCAAGCCGCGGACCGCGACGATCACCGCTCAGACTGACGTCACCGCGATCGAGTTGAACCGCACCAACTTCGACGCCATCTCCGCCAACCACCCCGAGGCACGGACGACGCTCGAAGACTTCTACAAACTGCGAGCGGAAAAGACCGTGGAGGCGGTGATCCAGGGTCTCAGGGAACGCAAGACACCGGGCGCCGGAGGGCCAGACAACTCATGACCGTCCGGCCCATTCTGGTTTTCGGCGACCCACGGCTTGAGGCCGACAATCTCCCCGTCGAGAGTTTCGGCGAAGAGTTGCAGTCGATCATCCGGGATCTCTTCGAGGCCGGTTGGAAGGCGCCTGGGCTGGGCGTCGCGGCGCCGCAGATTGGCGTCAACCTCCGGCTGGCAACCATCGACCTGTCTGTGGGGCGCGACCCGGAGGCCCGTGTCGTCCTCGCCAACCCCGAGATCACACACCGTCGGGGCCGTTCCAGCCTGGAGGAAGGGTGCCTTTCCTTTCCCGGTCTCTTCACGACCATCGAACGGCCGACGGCGGTCACCGTCCGCGCCCAGAACGAGAACGGGATGTGGCGTTCGATCGAGGCCGACGGATTGTTGGCCCAGGCCGTCTGTCACGAGCTCGACCACCTCGACGGTGTCCTGCTGACGCACCACCTGCGCGGCATGAAGCGAAAGCTCTTCATGCGCCGGGTCGCAAAGGATGCGAAAGCTCGGCATCTGGCAGGCTCCTGCGTAGCAGGAGCAGCTGTTAGCTTTTAGCTCTTAGCCATTAGCTCAACCACCAACGCGCGGGACTCTCCCCGATCACCGAGAACCTGCGATGAGCTAATGAGCTAACTGCTGACAGCTAAAAGCTTGCCTTAGAGGCCCGTGGGCAGTTCCTCCCGCGGGTTGTTCTGATAGAGGTCGGCCACCGCCCGGGCGGTCTTCTCACCGGCCGGCGACATCACCTTGGGGACCACGATCTGAACGGTATAGAGGTGGTCGCCGAAGGCGCGGGTCTTGGTATTGCGCACCCCCTTGCCGCGGAGACGAAAGGTCTTGCCCGAGTTGGTTCCGGGCGGGACCTTGGCGCGCACCGGACCGTGGACGGTCCCGACCTCAATCTCGGCGCCGCGGTAGGCCTCGGCAAAGGTCACGGGAATCGTGGTGAGGATGTCATCGCCGTCCCTCTTGAAAAACCGGTTGCCGCGGACCTTCGCGCGGACGTAGAGATCGCCCGGCTTGCCGCCTTCCCGGCCCTCCGCCCCTTTGCCGGGCACCCTGACGCGCTGTCCGTCCGCCACGCCCTCCGGGATCTTGACCCGCAATCGCTCGGTCGACACGAGAACCCCCGAACCGTGACAGCTCGGGCACACCCGCCCCCCGGTGTTTCCCTGGCCGCCGCAATCGGTGCATCGGATCTGTCGCTGGACCGGTATCGTCACGCTGGTCCCACGGACCGCATCGGCAAAATCGATTTCGACCTCGAGCTCCTGATCGACGCCGTTCTGCGGCCGACGCCGGGTCTGCGCAGATCGGCGGCCACCGAAGAGGTCGCCAAAGAGATCTCCCAGGTCCTGAAAGCCGCCGGCCCCCGATCCGGCATCGCCGAAGTCGACGCGAAAGCCGCCGGCGTCCTGCCAGGACGAGCTCGCCCTCCGGAAGGGATCAAACCCCGGGCCGGCGCCGCCGTCGACGCGGCCAAAGGTGTCGTACTGTTTGCGTTTGTCCGCGTCCGACAGATTCGAGTACGCCTCCTGGATCTCTTTGAATTTCTTTTCCGCATCCGGATTGTCCGGGTTGACATCGGGGTGAAACTTGCGCGCCAGTTTGCGATACGCCTTTTTGATCTCGGCGGCATCCGCCGACCGATCGATCCCGAGAACAGTGTAATAATCGACCGCCACTTCGCCTCCAACGCCGGCCATACCCGCTGCGGGCGCCGGACTTCCCCGAAATATGAGCGAGTTCTCATAAAATATCAACCGCGGACCACCTGCCGGGTAGTCTCCGAACCGGCGCCACCCGGCCTTCCGGCCCGCTTCCAGTATCCGGGATAAAATGGGGGCATGGACCCGGTTTTCTGTCTCCCGCTCCTCCTGGTGGCCGTTCCCGCACGCACGATGCGGTCGCTGGGCTTGTTTGCGGCGGGTCTCGTCATCGCAGCGGTCTTCAACTTCTCGTGGGTTGCCGACCGCTTCCAGTTCGACGCTCTGCCCGACAGTCCCCTGTTTGATCTGTTTTCGAACGCGACCCTCCTGGTGGTGGCCAACGCCGCGGCCGGAGGGTTGATCGTATTGGGCCTGGTGCAGCTGTTCCTGACCGCCACGCCGCAACAGCGACTGGTGAGAACCCTGATCGCCCGCGGCGACCTCCGGGGCGCCGCCGAGATGCGTCTCAAGGAGGGGGACCTCAAGGGCGCCTACTCCCTCTTTCAAAAAGTGCGGGCGTGGAACGAAGCAGCCGGAGTTGCGCTGCAACTCGGTCGCGACGGCGAGGCTGCCGAGTTCCTGCGCCGAGCCGGCGGCCATAATCTCGGCGAGGCTTCGCGCATCTTCAGGCGCAGCGGCAACATCGCATCGGCGCAGAGGTGCGACCGCGACTTCGCCGAGTGGCTCACCAGCCGCGGCCGCTACGACGAGGCGGTCGAGGCCTGGATGCGGGCGGGGGAACCGAAACGGGCGGCCGGCGCGGCGGTCATCGCTCTCGACGAGGGACGATTCTCCTCTTCGCACCCTGCGCTGCCGGCGGCGCGACGCGCCGTCGAACAGAAGGGTGACCACAGGACGCTGGCCCGCCTGCACGAGGTGGAGGGCAACTGGCACGCAGCCGCCCACGCCTGGCGGGCGGCAGGAGAGCACGCGCGGGCCGCCGAGATCTTTCGCAAAGCCGGGATGATGCACGATGCGGTGATCGCAGAGTCGGACGCGGGCCACCACAAGGAAGCAGCCCGATTGCGGATACGGCAACTCGAAAAGCTCAGGGATGAACTGGTGCAGGTTCAAACCCGCGGCACCCCGACCGAGGAGGTCGAGCGACTGAAAAAGAGAATTGCCCACGAGGAGGAGGCCCTGATTCCGCACCTGGCCGAACTCGGAATGCGCCAGGAGATGGTCCAGGTCATCGGCTCCTCCGGTCAGGCCGAGGAGGCGGTCAAAAAGCTCGTCGAGCGGAATGAAGAGGCGGAAGCGGCGGACCTCGCCATCAACGCGCGGCTGTGGCATGCGGCCGCTCCGATCCTCGAACGGCTCAACCGTTGGGGAGAAGCCAGCGACATGTACGAACTCGCCGGCGATGTCGAGGGAGCCGCCCGGTGTGCCGAACGCGCCGGGGAGGACGAAAGGGCCCTCCAGCTCTACCGCGGTCTCGGCGCCGTCGACCGAACCGCCCATTGCATGGCCCGTCTCGGCTACCTCCAGGATGCATTGATCGAGCTCCATCGAGCCAATCTCTTCAACGACGCGCTGGAGGTCCTGCAGAACCACCCCGGTCCGGTCCCCGATATTCCGCAGGTCATTCTCGACCTCTCCGAGTGGGCCAAGGAGAACCGATCACACGAGGCCGCCATCGCCTGTCTGCAGAGAGCGGTCGTGGGGGTCGCGCTCCAGCCGAACCGCATCGGCCCCGCGGTCGCACTCGCAACTGAGATGGATGCCGCGGGAGAGCACGCCGCCGCCCTTGCTCAGGTCGAGAGGATTCTCGCCTTCGACTTCTCGTGCGAGTCGGCGCGCCGCCTGCGCAGTCGAATCAACGCCAACCGGGGCGACCGGATGGCGCAGATGGCCGGGTCCTTGGGTGAAGACGAAAGCGGCGGGTCGGCGCGGATCGCACAACAGCGTTTCGAGATCCTGAACGAACTCGGCCGCGGCGGGATGGGGGTCGTCTACAAGGCCCGCGACACACGCCTCGAACGCGACGTCGCCATCAAGGTGCTGCGCACCACATCGAACGAGGAAGTGGCGCGACTCGGCCAGGAGGCCAGGGCGGCCGCCACTCTCAACCATCCCGGAATCGTCACCATCCACGATTTCGAGGCCGGATTCGACGGCCACTTCATCGCCATGGAGTACGTTCCCGGTGAGCCCCTCGACAGGACCCTCAAGACCAATCCGGTGCGGATCTACAATCTCCTCCTGCGGATCCTGCAGCAGGTCGCCGATGCCGTGGCCTACGCCCACGATCACCATGTGATCCACCGCGACCTCAAACCAGGGAACATCCTGCTGACTCCCGACGACGATGTGAAGATCCTGGATTTCGGCATCGCCGCCCGCCTCGAAAGCGGCGACGGCAACATCGCCACGGTGTGCGGAACGCCTTTTTACATGGCGCCCGAACAGATCCGCGGCGAGGCCCCCACACCCGCCACCGACGTGTACGCATTCGGCGCCACCGCCTTCCACCTGGCGACGGGCCGTCCCCCGTTCCACAAGGGCGACGTCATCGATGCCCACCTCAACACCCCGCCGCCGAACCCGATGGATCTGGCGCCGGATCTCGACCCGGACCTCGGACGTGTGATCCTGACCTGTATGGAAAAGGACCCTCTGCAGCGATTCCGGGACGCCCGTCAGCTGTGCGAGGCGCTGAGAACACTGGCCCCGTGACCCACCACTTCCCGCCTCGGTGTCGCTGATGAACCTCCGCAATCTGTGGCGCCGGCCCGATACCCGGTTTCTGATTCTCTTTCTGACGATTCTCGGCGTCAGCTTCACCGTCATCGCATTACGGCCGGTCAACGATGCCATCGTCGTGCCCTACACCGCCTGGATCGCCCGCGTATCCGGGGCGGTCCTCCGCCTCTTCGGCGAGTCGGCGACAGTCTCCGGATGCGTCGTCAGCTCGCCGCGTTTCGCGGTGACCATCTTCAACGGCTGTAACGGCTTGATCACCAGCCTGATCTTCATCTCGGGGGTGCTCGCCTTCCCGGCGCAGTGGCCGGCCAAACTGATCGGCGTCGCCGGCGGGTTGCTGGCCATCCAGGTGATCAACCTGGTGCGCATCGTGTCGCTCTTCTACATCGGGATTTTCTTCCCCGCCCTCTTCAACGACGCTCACACCTCGATCTGGCAGTCGGTGGTGATCCTCGCCGGAGTCGGTCTGTGGATCGGGTGGGCCCACTTTCTTGCCGGGCCTGTGCGGCGGGTTTCGTGAGCTCTGCCGAACGGGCGCCCCACAACCGTTTTCTCCTCCGGCTGCCAGTGGCGCTGCTGGTGGCGTTGGCCCTGTGGCTGGTGCTCCGACCGATCATCGACGCGCCGTCGCAGGTCTCGCCGAGACCTTGATCCGCGCCTTCGAGTACCCGCGGGTGACCCGTCTCGTCGTCGACGATCACAGGGCCCAGGTGCGACGGTCGGACTTCCGCACCGATTCCAAGATCCCTGCGGTGGCGCTGACCGACATCACCTTCAACACCATCGTCCTGCTGTCCCTGTATCTCGCCCTCCCCAGACCGCTGTCGCGCCGCCAACTCGAGCGCCTCTTCATGGGCGCCTGTGTGCTCTATCTGACCCAGGCTCTCAATCTCGTCTTTCACGTCAAGACCCTGTACGCCCTGGGTCTGGGTGAGTGGAGCCAACAGCAGTACTCCGATCTGGCGCGCAACGTGTTCGGGTTCTTGCGCTACTTCACCGATCTCCCGGGCCGCTTTTCCTTTCCTTTTCTCATCTGGTTGGGTTTCAACTGGGATGTCGTGATGCAGCTGCTCGGCACCCCGGCCGGGGATCTCGATGGGCAGAAGAAGCAACTCAAGAAGAAGAGGTCAGGGCCGTCAAAATAGTACGAGCAACACCTTCTTACGATTTACCGCGACGAAGGGAACGATAGTCGGGGATGTCGTAGTCCTTGATCTTCGCGATCAACGCGCCCCGCGACAGGTTGAGGTCCCGCGCCGCCCGGCTCTGGTTGCCCTTTGCACGGCGAAGCACGCGGTCGATCAGCAGCCGCTCGACCGCCGGGATCACGACCTTCAGGTCGTCCTCGTGGAGCACCACGGCCGCCTCGTTGCTGTCGCCCGCAGAACCGACCGCAGCCGCACCCGGTTCGGCCGCGACCGCAGCGCCACGCACCGTGCCGCGAACCAACTCGCCCTCAGACGTCGCCGAAACCAGTCGGCGAAGTTCGCCGAGCAGCTCCGCCACCTGACCGGTGAACGTGTGCGTCAGCAGCGAATCGAGGGTGTCGAGCTCGATGCCCCGGACCTGCTTGCCCTGCTCGGCGCCGACCGCCTCGAGCATCCGCACGATGAGCAACGGCAGGTCCTCGCGGCGTTCCTCGAGGGGCGGCACGCGGATCAGGTGACGGCGCACGAGTCCGAGCAGGTCGTCGTCAAGCGCGGTGACCGCCGAGCCCGCAAGACATGACTCGTCTGCGGTGAGAATCCAGCGAACTTTCGATCCATAGCCCGACCCGAGATCGTGGGTGATGGCGGCGGCCGTTTCCCTCTGCAGTTCGGCGGACATTTTGTGGACGCCGCGAACGACAACCACTCCGCCGCCAGCGTGTTCGGCAAGGCCCCGTGCGCCGACGACCGTGGCGGATCCGAAAAGCTCGCTCGCCACGACCTGATCGTCGCCGCCCCGAACCTGGATCACACGGATCCACGGTCGCCCGGTCGGACGGAGAGACGCGATCAACGAACCGAGATACGCCCGGCCCGACCCCGCCTTGCCGTAGAGAAGGACCGGGTCCGCCGAGTGCGCGGCGGCCACGACCTCATCGCGAAGAGTCCGAATCACGGGCGAGGTCCCCGGCATCCGCTCCTCGACCCTGGCCCTGGCCTCGGTCTCCCACCTGCCGAGGAGGACGCTCGAGCCCGCGAAATCCTCCCAGTGCGAGGCCAGCATCGATGCCAACTCGGCCAGGAGGATGCGATCCTCGTCGATGTCATCCTCGTTGGTCTCCGCCAACAGATACACCCGGCTGTCGGCACTTCCCGCCGGCACCGGATAGATGAGAAGGTCGGGACCGGCGCTTCGCAGAACGGCCACACGATCCCCCCGGTCGAGCTCCGCAAATGTGCGCGCCGGGAGCTGCGGCACGGTCCCCGACCAGCGAGCCACGATGGGCTGCAACATCCCCTGCTGGTCGAGCCAGGCAATCATCGTTCGGCGGGCGGGGTAGGACGCTTCGAAGAACCCCTCGAGGGTTGTCGCCATGTCGGCCTGAGGGCCGTTCCGGAAGATCTCGAGCAGCTGTCGCCGTCCCGCAGCGAGCCGGGTCGGTTCGTTGAACAGCACGACCTCCGCCCGCTGGCGCGGGGTCTCTTCGATCGGTGTTTGCGGCAGCGGATCTGACGGAATCTCGAGTCGGGCAAGCCTTTCGGTTTCATCCGGCGTCGCCGCCTCAGACCCCAGGTCCCGCACCACCAACGTCGCCGTTCCGATCCGGATCTTGTCACCCTCGTCGATCACGCCGCGAGCGCGGCGCTTGCCGTTGACCAGTACGACCTGCCGCTGTTGTCCGAGAAAGGTGAATCGATTTCCGCTGCGGCGGATCACAAGGTGGCTCGGCGCAACCCCCGGCACCCGCAACACCACGTCGTTGGCGGCCGATGCTCCGATCGAGATCGATTCCTTGCGGATGGCAAACGTGAGTTCGGACCCACTTCCTGTGTCGATAATCAGCGTCGCCACACGCCCTCCGTGTTTCCGGGTCGCACCGGGACCCGACGGCGCACTTGGCCCATCGCGGTACCCACAGACCCTTTCGGCGCGCTCAAGGTGCGGCAAAAGCTTACGTGGCCGTCTTCAGAGTGTCAATCGTCAAGACAGTTCGCAAATGGCTGGAAACCGTTCATTTGTGTGAGATAACCCACATTTTCCAGCGATTTTTGGGGCGTTCGACCGTTAGCCCGCGCTGCTCACCAGGTTTCGTCACGAGGGCGACGAGGCGCCGTGGCCAGGCAGGCTTTCTCACCAGGGGGCGCGACTTGTACTTTCCAGTACGTTACGGCGCGCCCTTGGCGCTTGTGTCTCACCGCCATCAGCGCGTGTCCGATGGGCTCGCCCCCGGGGGGCGAGCCTTCGGCCACAATGCGCTGCTGTCGGCGGGGAGAGCACCCCCTGGTGAGAAAACACGTCTGGGAAGGATGCATCGTCGGCCGCAGTCGACACCTGGTGAATAATGCGGGTTAGGCCACCACAGCGCCGCCGAGGCGCCCGGCAAGCACCACCAGTTCCTCGAGGTCGGGGAGACCGGCGCCTCCGCGATCCGCCACCAGCACACCGCTCACACTGCCGAATCGTCCGAGGGGTATCAGGGCCGTCTGAGCCGGGAGTTCGGCGATACCACACACTTCGGCCACCCGGCGGCCACCGAGGGAGGCCGGCTCGATCGCCATCACCGCCGTACCCGATTGAACCACCTCTTCGAGAAGGCCGAGCCCGCGCGGTAGGACGGTCGCGTTGCGGTCGAGGGGATAACCAAAACCAGCGCGGCAACGGATCGCGGAATCGTCGACCGTGAACACCGCCCCCCGCATGAAACTCTCGGACGCGAGCTGCAGCAGAGACCTGACGCCACGATCGGGGTCGCTCTCCGACAAGATCGCACCGACAAGATCGGACACGGAGGCCGACAGGCCTGTGTCGCCCCGCCCCTGCCGATTCCGCAACTGGCGGTCGACAACGCTGGTGAGATCGGCGGCAAACCGGCTCGCCACCTCGCCCGAGTCGCCCGGCGGCGGCGGCATGAGAAACGCCACGCCGGCGTCGATCAAACGATGGATCCACTCCGGGTCGCCGAGCGGTGCCACCCACACAACCGGCACGGTCGGGTCCGCCGAGCACCCCTTGCGAATCAACTCGAGCAAGTCGCGTTCACGCCCGACCCGTGCCGTCGTGTTGTGGTAGTGGACGACAACGATGTCACAGCTGTCGGCGTCGATCTCCTCGGACAGCTGCATCAACCGGAGGCGCCAGCCGAGCTGACGCCACTGCCGTTCGATGGAGCCGCGCCAGAACCTGGGATCCTGAGCCAGCACCCCGATATCGGCGAACAACAACTCTCCGGGTACGATGGCCTCGAGATCCGTCAGCATATCGCCGAGCGGGTTATGGGGCGGCTGGGAGGGCAGCACGTGGATCCTGACCGCATCCGACGACGTTTGAAAATCGAAGATCTCATCCGTCATCAAGCTTTCGATTTCGGTGTCAGTGTCGATCGCTTCGGCGGCCTCGGCCAGGGCGGACAGGCTCAAGACCCTGCCCTCGATAGGCTCGATAGCCTGCGGTTGGAAAGTGAAGCTGCCGGCAGTGCAACCGAGAACCCTGCGGGCCAGCCGCAGCTGATCCTCGGAGGGCTCGCGCACCCGCCCCCGGTCGACCTCGAACCGAAGCTCACCTTCGCCGGTCTCCAAAACCAGGATTCCGCTCGGCGAGGTCGCCGACACGAGGCGCAGGAGGGCCGGAGGAGACAGGTGTTCGAGACTTCCAGACAGGATCCGACTCACGACCCGGGCCTCCCTTGCGGGTGAATCTCACGCTCCGTCACAGTGTAACTGTGGTAGCCGCCGGAGCGCAGGACAAAGGCCTGACGCTTGACGATCTCACCGCCGGACTCGACCTCGAGTACCCACCGTCCCGGCAGCAGACCCGAGAACCTGGCCTCGGGATCGAGGCGGGCACGTCTTTCCTCACCGCCGCTGCCGCGAAGCACCGCCAGAGGCGCCGGCTCCATCGCCAGGGAATCGAGACGGCACACCAGGTCCGCCCCGAGGTTGGGCCGCAGCAACCGCCCGCCCTGGCGCGGCAACCGCGTCAGACCGTCACTTCCCGCTTCGAGAACCTCCACCACGGGATGAGTCGTCACGCTATCGGCGAACACCAGGTGACGCGGTGTCACCGTCCACAGCCCGAGCGTCGGGTCGCTGGGGACCCATCCCGCCGCCGGGAGACGGCATTCAATCCAGCGGTGGGGGACGACCTCGTCATCGCCGACCAAAAGACCGCTCACTGTCCGGGCCTCGAAACCGGCTGCGCGCAGCATCGCCACGGCGGCGTTCGCCAGACCCGAACAACGACCCCGGCCGCGGGCGATCACCGACACGGCGTCCTGAGGACCGTCATCAAAGGTGTCGACGGCGAGGTGGGACGCCACCCACTCGAGAATCAGGGTTGCCGCATCCCAGGCGCCGAGGTCAGGGGTGAGTTGCCTGGAGAGCCGCTTTGGCAGTTCGAATTGCTCCGGCACTTCGGGCTGCGCGCCGGCCAGGATGCCCGCGTAGGAGCCCACAGACTCGATCGGTGTCAGCGAGGTCACCACATGGACCTCGAATGCGCCGTCCGAACCCGGTTGCACTTCCTGGTGGTAGCCGTTGGCGGCGGCGGCTACCGGCTCGGCACCGGTCACCAGAAAACGGGCCTCTTCGCCGTGGGCGGGGAACGCCAGAAGGAGCCAGAGGCCGACAACGGCGGGTCTCATCCCGCCTCGGCTCTCCGCTTGACGAAACCATCGAGGACGCCGTTGACGAAACGGCCCGAGTCCTTGGCGCCGAACTTCTTTGCAATTTCGATCGCCTCGTCGATGATCACCGCGTGCGGGGTGTCCGATTCGTAGATGAGCTCGTACATGGCGAGCCGGAGGACGTTGCGGTCGACCGCCGCCAGTCGTTCGAGCCGCCAGTGGGCGGTCTGCAGCACCAGCTCTGCATCGATCTCTGAAATCTTCGCGAGCGTTCCCCGCAGCAGTCTGTCGGCAAACTCGCGAACGCTTTCGCCGGCACTCTGCCACTCGTCGAAACCGAGTTGCATTTCTTCCGGCGCAATGTCCGTCAACTCGTTTTGATACAACAACTGAAGGGCGAGCTCGCGAGCGCGACGGCGTGTGCCCACTATCCGGCCTTTCCTTTTCGACAACCCGGTTGAATAGCCGCAGACACTAACGACTCCGATCGAGCCTTTCAGTGAGTCGGGCCATTTCGATAGCTGCCAGGGCGGCTTCCCAGCCCTTGTTGCCCATCTTGGTGCCGGCCCGCTCCACCGCCTGCTCGAGAGTCTCGGTCGTGAGCACACCGAATGTAATGGGAACACCGGTGCTGATGGAAGCCTGGGCGACCCCCTTCGCGACCTCGGCCGCGATCAGATCGAAGTGAGCGGTGCCGCCCCGAACCAACGCACCGACGCTGATCACCGCGTCGAATCCACCGCTCGCGGCCAGCTTGGCAGCGACCATGGGAATCTCCCACGCGCCCGGCACGCGGACGATCGAGATCTCCTCCTCATCGGCGCCGTGTCGGACAAGACAGTCGATCGCTCCCGCCTCGAGCCTGGCGGTCAACGCCTCGTTGAAACGGCTCACCACCACAGCAAACCGCAGGCCCGTCGCGTCGAGGTGTCCTTCAATGACCTTCATCATCCCTCCAAAGCCTGCATTGTACCGCAATTACAGGTCTTGGGCCGACCACCGACCGGTACTTCAGGTGCGTCGTCCCGGCTTTTCGTGTCAGCCACCGGTGAGGATCGCCTCGTCAGCCAGGTGCCGGCCCGCAGGGGTGGCGAGAACCAGTTCATCCGCACGCGCCACCAGATCGCGGTGTTCCGCCTCCCGGACGACCTGTCGCGTCCGGGTCTCGCTCCATCGCAGGTGCTCATGGAGGCCCTGCAGGCGGCACTCCTCGCGTTCGAGCTCGGTTTCCTGGTGGTGCAGGAGGTGAACCACCAGCATGCGAACGGCGAGATCGAGCCGTTGCGCGGTGCGGCGTCTGGCCTGCGCCGCCAGCCCTCGCCGCGGAGCGAAAACGAACGCCAGGCCGAACAGCACGCCACACGCCACCGCCATCGAGCCGGCGATCGACACGTCGAGGACGTGGGCCGCCGCGTACCCCAGCACTGCGCTGGCGGCGGCCGCCGCTCCGGCCACCCACAACATGGGCGCAAGGCGATCCACGAGCAGGTAGGCCGTGGCGGGCGGGGCGATCATCAGCGCCACCACCAGGATCGACCCCACAGCGTCAAACGCGCCGACCGCCGTGATCGAGACCAGGGCCATCAGCGCGTAATTGATGGCGCCCGGAGAAAACCCCAACAGCGCCGCCAAGCTCGGATCGACCGTGGCCAATTTGAGTTCCTTCCACACCAACGTGACCGCCGTCAGGTTGAGGATGAGGATCGACCCCATGGTCCACAGTGCGCGCGGCCCGAGGTCGATGCCGCTGACGATCATGCGATCGAAAGGGGCAAAGGCGAGCTCACCGAGCAGCACCGAATCGGTGTCGAGGTGGACGTCGCCGGCGTAGCGCGAGATCAGGATCACCCCGACCGAAAACAGCACCGGGAACACCAGCCCGATCGAGGCGTCCTCGGGCACCAGGCGGGACCTGCGCAGGGCCTCGATCAGAAACACCGTCAGGACCCCGGTGACCGCCGCCGCGGCCAGCAACACCGGCGAGTTGAGATCGTGGGTGATAAAGAAGGCGATGACGATGCCCGGCAGGATCGCGTGCGAGATCGCATCCGACACCATGGCGGTCCGCCGCAACACGAGGTAGGTGCCGGGGATCGACGCGGCGACTGCGGTCACGACCGCGATCAGGACGATTTCCGCCTCGGCGCTCATCGTCCGTCCTCCGACTCCCGATCGAGAATCTTGCGCGCCTCCCGGCGACCGATCTCGGTGGGCGCCCACAGACCCGTCTCGGTGCGCCGCGCCAGACCGCGAGTAGCCAACCGGTCCAGAGCGCCGTCAACGTCGACGTCCCGTTGGCTCATGGTCCTCAAGACCGCCACGCTGTGACCGTGCCGGGGATCGTCCTCATGTTGCAGCGACAGGGCAAAGAGATGGATGAGCACCGGCTCCTGGGTAGGCGCCCGCCGCAGGCGGCCGAGCCGGATAGCGCGCCACACCAGACCGCGCCCCGGTGCCACCAGCATCGAGAAGCCGACCACACAGCTCAAGACCAGGACGATGGTGGGCCCGGTGGGCAGGTGCGGCACCAGCGAGCTGGCCACCGAACCGGCGACCCCTGAGAATATTCCGACCGCGGCGGCGATCGTGACCATCGGCGCGAGGCGCCGGCTCCATTGCCTGGCCGCCGCCGCCGGTGCGACGATCATCGCGCTCATCAAGACCACGCCAACGGTCTGTAAACCGATCACGATGGCGACCACCAGGAGCAGGGTCAGGAGACCGTCAAGCCGGCGCACCGGCAACCCCAGGCTGGCGGCAAACTCGGGGTCGAACGTGAGGAGCTTGAACTCCTTCCACAGGGTCATGAGAACCACGAGCGCCACCGCCGCCAACACCGCCATGGTCATGACGTCGCGTCTGAGAAGTGAGGCCGCCTGACCGAAGAGGTACGACTGAAGCCCGGCCTGAGCCGCGTTCGGAAGTTTCTGGATATAGGTCAGGAGCACCAACCCGAGACCGAAGAAGACCGCCAGACCCATCCCGAGGGCGCTGTCGAAAGGGACTCTCGAACGGCGCACGACCAAGGTCATCATGAGGGTCGCGACCCACCCGGCAAGCGCCGCACCGATCATGATCACGATCGGAACCTTGCTCCCGGTGAGCAGGAATGCGAGCGCAATGCCCGGTAGCGCCGCGTGGCTGACCGCGTCCCCGATCAGGCTCTGCCGCCGCAAATAGGCAAACGACCCGAGCACGCCGCTGGTCGCTCCGAGCACTGCCGAGCCGGCCGCCACCAGACGCAGCGTGTAGTCGCCAAACAGGTCCATCACGCCCCGCCGGCGGCCCGCGCTGCCAATACCCCGACCCGGCCCCCGAAGGTCAGACGGAGGTTGTCTTCGGTGAAGACCTCCCCCACCGGGCCGGAGGCGAGGGCGCGCACGTTCAACAGGAGCACCGAGTCGAAGTACTCCGGCACCGTCTGCAGATCGTGGTGGACGACGATGATGGTCTTGCCCGCACCGGCGAGACCGTTGAGCACCTCGATGATCGCCCTTTCGGTAGGGGCGTCGACTCCCTGGAACGGCTCGTCGAGGATGATGATCGGGGCGTCCTGGACCAGTGCCCTGGCGAGCAGGACCCTCTGTTGCTGTCCGCCCGAGAGATCGGCGATCGGGCGTCGTGAAAACGCGGTCATCCCGACCTGGTCGAGGGCCGCGACAGCCTGGCGGCGTTCGTCCGCCCCACTCCGCCGCACCCACCCCAACCGGCCGTAGGTGCCCATGGTCACCACATCCAAAACGTCGGTCGGAAAATCCCAGGACAGGGTGGCGCGCTGCGGCACGTAGGCGATCTCACCGCGGGTCTCGGCCCGCGGTCGGCCGAAGACCCGAACCTCGCCCGCTACTGTGGGGATCAGACCCATGGCCGCCTTGACCAGGGTGCTCTTGCCGGCTCCGTTGGGGCCGACGATGGCCATCTTGACCCCGGTCGGGACCTGCAGATCAATGTCCCACAACACCGGTTGATCGTCGTACGCCACCGTCAGATCTTCGACCTCGAGGGCCCAGGGCGAGAGTGGTTCGCTCATATTCTTTCTCCCGGTCGCGATCCGTGTCTCCTCAATCTGCACCCCCGGCGCCCTGCAATGCCCCGACGATGGTTTCGACGTTGGCGCGGACCGTCCCGGCATAGCTGCCAGCCGGTGTCCCCGGATTGCCGAGCGAGTCGGAGTACAGGCTGCCGCCGATCTCGACCGCAACCCCCTGCGCGGCGACGGCCTCCTGCAACGCCTCCACAAAGCGCGGCGGCACCGAGGTCTCGACGAATACGGCGGGGATCCTGTGCTCGACGATGAACTCGGCCAGTCGCTGGATATCGGCGGTCCCGGTCTCCGATGCCGTGCTCACTCCCAGCAGCCCGCGCACCTCGAAACCATAGGCCCGTCCGAAGTAGGCGAAGGCGTCGTGCGCCGTCACCAACACCCGCTGTTCGGGCGGGAGCTCGGCGGCGCGCCGGCGAACCCAGAGATCGAGTTCTGCGAGCTCGTCGAGATACTCCTTCGCGTTCGCGGCGTAGGCATCCGCCCCTGCGGGGTGCAACTCGGTGAGCGCCCGGGTGACGCAATCAACTGTTTCAGACCACAGATCGACGTCGAACCAGACGTGCGGATCGTGGAGACCGTCAAATCCCTGGAGAGCGATCAACCGGTCCTCGGGAATGCACTCGGCGACCGCCACCGTCCGGACGCCGCGCTGGTTCATCCCCGCCATCACATCGGTCATCTTGCCCTCGAGGTGAAGACCGCTGTAGAAGATCGCATCGGCCGAGCTCATCCGCCGCACGTCGCCGGCCGATGCCTTGTAGAGGTGGGGGTCCACCCCCGGTCCCATCAGCGACCTCGACCTGGATGTCCTCACCGCCGATGGTCCGCACGAGATCGCCGACGATCGTGGTTGTGGCCACCACCTGGAGCTGGCTGGTCCTCTGTCTTCACGGTTCTCGCCCGGCCCGCACGCAACGACGGCCGCCGCGATCAGGAGAATGACAACCAACCTTGCAGACTTCACGAGTTCTTCCTTTCCACCCACAGCCGTCGGGCGAGCGAGACGGGAAGGACCTGGCGATCCCGCCCCATCCTCACGCTCACCGAGGTCTCGTCGGATCTCGATGACCTCCACCGGGCTGCCGAGGGCCACACCCAGACGTTGCAGGGCCTTGAGGCTGTCGCGGTCCTGAGCGCCCACCCGCACCAGCTCGCCGCGATCACCCGAGGCCAGCGCGTCCAGACGCACCCAACTCTCGTCGGGGGGCATCTGCAGGTCCACACCGGGGATCGGGTCCCCGTGCGGGTCGTGGGTCGGGTGCCCCATGGCCTCGGCGATCCGGTGTCTCGAAGCGTTCGGAGATCACGTGTTCGAGCCGTTCCGCCTCCTCGTGCACCTGGTCCCACGAGTAGCCGAGCTCTCGCACCAGATAGGTCTCGAGCAAGCGGTGGTGGCGAAGCATTTCGAGCGCCACCCTCCTGCCCGACGGGGTCAGGGTGACGCCCTGGTACCGGATGTGCTCCACCATCCCGAGTTGGCCGAGCCGTCCCAGCATTTCGGTGACCGATGCCGGCCGCACCCGCAGCCGGTTCGCGAGCTCTTTGGTGCCCGCCTTGCCGTGCCGCTCCTGGAGCAGGAGGATCTGTTTGAGATAGTCCTCCTGGGCCTCGGTCAACGCCGGCCGACCGGCTTCTCCGTGGATCGATTCGAGGTTGTTCATTTCTGATTTAGGGTAACCTAAAAATGACCGGGGAGCAAGCTATGGCCGCCGCAGGATCGGCTATGATGTCGCCGGAGGAACAGCATGTGTGACAACGAGTTGTTGATGATGACCTGCCGACCAATCCCACCCGGCACGCCGCCGATATCGGACCACGATCTGGAGCACAAACTGAGCCACGCCGAGGGGTGGGAGATCGACAACGGCGAACTGGCGAAGACCTTCCAATTCGAGGACCACTACCAGACCATGGCGTTCGTCAACGCCGTCGCCTGGATCTCCCATCGCGAGGACCATCACCCGTCGATGGTCGTGGGCTACAACACCTGCAGCCTGCGCTACAGCACCCACACCGTCGGTGGGATCTCCGACAACGATTTCATCTGTTCGGCAAAGGTCGATCATCTGGTGGGCGACTGAGTCCCCCACTTTGGAGGAGGACCGATGAAAACGACTCGTTGTGTGTACGCATCGATCGCCGTCGCAGCCGTCGCTGTGCTCACCTTCGCCGCCTGCGGCGCCTCAGGCCCGCCGCCGGGCAGCCCGGAGGCTCTCTATGTCGATCTCGGCTGCGCCAAATGCCACGGCGACAACCGTGAAGGCCAGCGATCCGGACCGGCACTGGTCAAGATCGCGGATCACTGGGATGAGGGTGAACTCCTCGAGTACTTGAAGAGCCCGAGGACCTTTGTCGAGACCAACCCCAGGCTCTCGTATCTCGACGAGCAGTATCCGATCGCGATGCCGGCCTACGCCACCACCAGCGAAGAAGATCTGCGCAAGCTGGCCGAGTACATTCTCAACAGCTGATCAGGCGCGCACCCCCGCCGGCCCGCGAAGCACTCGAGCCGGCAGCAACACGATCGGCGTGCAGGAATTTGAAGACCGCGTCGACGGTGATGCCGATCAGCCGCAGCGGCAGCAACAGCAGCCACACGATGGGGTAGAGAAACAGCGCCAGCAACGCCAACGGCCAGCACACCACCAGCAGGATCAACCACAGGATAAAGGTCCACATCTCGTCCTCCACCCTAGACTACGCAGATCGGTGGGTTCCTGTTCCCGTCTTTATCTCGGCGCCCAGAAACCACGCCACTTCATGCTTGTTCCCGAGCGTCACCACTCCTATTTCTTGAAGACCAGGTAGATCGTTCCGGGTTCACCTGGAATGACCGCCATCTCCTCGAGTTCCCAGCCGCGCTCAGCCTCTACGTTCAGGGCTTGTGTGATAACAGGCATCGCGCCATCATCCACCAACCGAACAAATTTATATTCGGTCTTGGAGACGGCTTCGAGTACACCAGGGCCAATAACCACATAGGCAAGGACGACCAATCCGAGAATCAAAAACACTGAGAATCTCGCGATTTTTTCGTTGCTCATTTTTCCCCTCCCGTTCTCTCTCCGTTGCCGCACAGAACCATCACTTCGCGCCACCGACTATGTGAACGAGTTCGCCCGTTTCCGGGTCCCAGCGCACGATCGCGCCCGCGCGATCGGTGAATATCCGATTGGATTCCGGTGAATCGACGTACCAGAAGACCATCCCACCACCTCCCCACACCCACTGAAATCCGGGGTGGACTTTCCGGAGTCCGGTGGAAATGGATCGGATCTCGCCGCTGTCGACATCGACCAAATCGTAACGGCGCCCCTGAGTTCGTTCGTCAAGGTTCGACAGACGGCCGACGACGACCTGGCCGGGCAGGGCTTCGCCACCGAGGCCCTCCCAATCGACCTCCCCCAGGGAGTGTGTGATCTTCGTCGAACCATCGGCGGATTCCACCAGGAGTTGCGCGCCGTCGCCAGGGGCATCGGTCAATACCACCGTGCGACCGTCCTCGAGAAAGCGCACGGACCCACGATGGTGGAGCTCTCGAATGAGCGAGCCGTCCCGGGCGTTGCGGAGAGAACGCCGTGTGACCGAGAGGTTGTCATCCCGAACACTGAGCATCATGCGCTCCGCACTCCGATTCAAGGCCATCCACCTGGATCTCTGTACACCCTCAATACGACCCGTTTCTTCGACCGCGCGTTTCTCCAGATCGACTTCTGCGATCAGCATCATCGAGGATTCGTCCTCCCCGGACCGTGCAAAAAGACGGAGCCGGTCATGCTCAAAGAAAAGGACGGTTGCCTTTCGAAAGGAGACCGGAAGTCGAATGGCCGCCACCAACTGTTCTGATACGAGATCGTGGACCGATAACGTGCCCTCCTCAAGAATGGCTACCCGCGAACCGTCGGGCGAAAGAGCAGGTATCGTCCTCGAGGGAATCACGAGGAGGGTCTCCACAAGCTTCGGTATCTCAGCAGTGAGGTCGGCCCACCACAGCGAGCTGAAATTCTCCGACCCCGACATGCTGTCGAGCCCGATCGCCGTCCCTCCATCCGCCGAGTAGATCAGTTCCATTCGATATTCGGTCGACGACGCCGGCAGCATGAGGTATCTGTCACCATCAGAGGAGATAAGGACCCGGCGTTGGACGTCGAGCCGCCAGGGGGCGCTACCCCACACCTCGATCCATCCCCCATCGGGCGCTACCGAGAAAACCTCGACGTCGTCCATTTGCAGCGGGTCCAAAGCCTCGAAGCCACCCGCTGTAGACCAACAGACAGGCCACCGCGACGCCCAGCAAGCTCCACAGCGCCATGGACATCGCACCGTGGGTCCGCCGGAGGTCGGTCCGGCCCACCGCCAGGCCTGCAAAGCCGGCGATGGCGAGAGCCGCAGCGCCCGCGACTGCCAACAGGGTGCCCACCACGACAGCGGCGCGGATCGCGCCGATGACGATCAGCGGTCTGATCGCGAGCCACGAACCCACAGCAACCGCCACCAGGCCACCCAGATCCAGCAGGAGCCATGCCGACCGTGCGCGACCCATGACGCTGAGCGCGTGCGCGAGGAAAAACAACAGGATCGGCAGGAGAACGAACATACAGGTGATCGCCCACCAGCCGGTGGGGTTGATGTGGACGAGCTGAGCCCCTTCCGCCACAACCGCCGGAACGATCACGATCGCCTCACACGCAAACACGATTGCAAGGGCCGCCAGCATCCTCCCTGCCCAAATGGCTCTCGTGGTCACCGGACGGGCAAAGAAAAAACCGAGCCGGCCCGCCGACAGGTCAGAACCGAAGACAGAAATTCCCAAACCGATGGCCACACTGCACCCCAACATGAGAGCGAGCACATGCGATGCCAGGCTGCGGACGTCGGAGGCGCCGTAATTGCCGGTTCCCGGCATGAGCGGCATCATCACGGCGATGACCATAACCGCCGCCGCAAGCACGAAGAGATCGCGACGGGCAGCGAACTCGCGCCGGAAGATACTCATGGTGGGAGTCATGGCCGGCCTCCGTTGTCACCGCACAGGGCGATGAAGATCTCCTCGAGCGGCAGCGACTCCACACGCAACACCTCGACCGGGGCCTCGTCGCGGAAGCGCCCGAAGCTGACCTCGCTGAAGTGCTGCACCACGGCCTCGGCGGCTCCGGCCGTGGACTCGGTTCTCACCACTCCGAGGTGATCGAGCGCAGCCGCGAACCTCTCGCTGGAAACGTCATCGGTCGCGCTATAGGTCAGGCGGCAGAATCGCGCTTTGAGCGACTCCAGGCTTTCGTCGACCAGCAGCGAGCCGTTTTTGAGGATGCCCACCCGGTCGGCGATACCCTCCACCCCGGCCAGGTCGTGTGTGGTGAGGAAGACTGTAGTGCCGTGGTCGGCGAGGTCGCCGATCAGCTCTTCAAAGAGCTCTCTGCGGGCCACCGCGTCGAGGCCCAAAGTGGGGTCGTCGAGCACCAGCAGTTCCGGCGTCGAGGCCAGGGCGAGGGCCAGCGCCATCTGTTTTTGCTGGCCCTTTGACAGCTTGTCGAATCGACGGCCCCGGGGCACTCTGAAGGTCTCGAGACGGTCGAAGAATGGTCGACTGCGCCAACGCGGCGCGACCCGCACCATGAAACGGGAGAGTTTCTCGGCGTTGGTGTCAGGCGGGATGTCCGGTTGCTCCGGAACCACTCCGACCCTTTCCATGATCCGTTGTCGTTGCTTCCAGGCATCGAGCCCGAAGAGCCGCAGGCGGAGCCGGAGGCGGCACGACGCTGCCCGAGCAGACAACGGACGGTCGAGGACTTGCCCGATCCGTTGCGACCGAGCAGGGCATAGACAAGACCCTTTCGCCACCTCGAGCGACAGGCGATCGACCGCCGTCACCCGCCCGTAGCGGACCGTCAGCTCTCGCAGTTCGACCACGGTCTCAGTCGTCATCACCCGCTCCTTCACCGCCCTCGGAGTCAACGTCATCCCACGCCTTCTCGACTGCCCGCAAGGCCTCGCGGCGACCGGCGCCGATGGCCCGGGCAACCCCGGTGAAGACCGCCGCGCCATCTGCGAGCAGGCGCAGCCTTTCTTCACTGCGATCGCCCGCCGGAAGCTCGGCAACAAAGGTGCCCTCCCCGCGCCGCACGGTCAGCAGGCCTGCGTCGGTCAAACGGCGGTAGGCCTTGGAGACGGTGGCGGGGTTGATGCGCAGGGCGCGGGCGAGCTCCCGCACCGACGGCACCGCGGTCCCCACCGGCAACCGCCCCGACGCTACCTGCCGCCGCACGCCGTCCTCGATCTGCCGCCAGATCGGCGTCGCGGACGAGGTGTCGACGTCAAGAAAGCGCATCACGGAGTCCAAGTCAAGTGTGTCACTGATGTAATACACTATGTCACCGAGCGTCGGATGTCAAGACGCGGGTGGCGGACGTATCTGACGGTTCCCGCCTTTTCGGACTGGCTTCCCGTGCGGAGCCACCCTATGACATTGTTGGCCGACCGGAATCGTTCCGACGTCACGACAGTCGTGAGTCCACACAATGTCAAAAGTGGCACCGCCGCCGCACGAGGCTCGTTGTCGGGCAGCCGTCCCGGACTGCCATTCGGGCACCTCCGCCGCACGCGGTCCCGCCCACCCTGAGCGTACATGGCGTTCAATCACGGTGGGAGGTTGGGTGGGAAATCCGAAATCCGAAATCCGAAATCCGAAATTTCAATCAATTCTCCATGTTATCGTTGCGCCGATGGGGAGCACCATGAAAGGCATCGTCCTCGCGGGCGGGTCCGGGACCCGCCTCCACCCGGTCACCAGGGTCATCAGCAAACAGCTGCTGCCGGTCTACGACAAACCCATGGTCTACTACCCCTTGAGCCTTCTCATGCTGGCCGGGATCCGTGAGGTGCTGATCATTTCCACCCCCCGGGACCTTCCCGCCTACCGCGAGCTCTTCGGCGATGGCGGACGCCTCGGGATGCGTTTTGACTACTGTGTCCAACCCGCGCCGGAGGGCCTCGCGCAGGCCTTCCTCCTCGGCCGCGACTTTCTCGCCGGCTCTCCGTCCTGTCTCGTTCTCGGCGACAACATCCTCCACGGCCACGGTCTCACCGGGATGCTGCAGGAGTGCGCCGGGCTGACCGAGGGCGCCCACATCTTCGGCTACCGGGTACGCGATCCCAAACGCTACGGCGTGGTCGAGTTCGACAGCGACGGCCGTGCGCTCTCGATCGAAGAGAAACCACAGCAGCCCAGGAGCTCGTTCGCGGTGCCGGGTCTTTATTTCTACGGGCCCGATGTGTGCGATCTGGCGGCCGATCTCGAGCCCAGCCCCCGCGGCGAGCTCGAGATCACCGATCTCAACCGGCGCTACCTCGAGCAGGGCCGGCTCCGGGTGACGGTGCTCGACCGCGGTTTCGCGTGGCTCGACGCCGGCACCCACCGCAGCCTCAGCGACGCCTCCAACTTCATCGAGGCCATCGAGGAACGGCAGGGGCTCAAGGTCGGTTGTCTGCAGGAGATCGCCTGGAACCAGGGCTGGATCACGACCGACGAGTTTCGGCGCGAGGTCGAGGACGCCGGCGCCTCGAGTTATGGCGACTACCTGCGGGCGGTGCTCGAAGCCGCGGAGGCCGATTCGTGCGGGTGATTGACGAGCCGTTGCCCGGAGTCAAATTGATCGCTCCGGAGGTTCACGAGGACCACCGGGGCTTTTTCATGGAATCCTACAACCGGCGCCGTTTCGCAGAGCTCGGCGTTACCGACGAGTTTGTCCAGGACAACCACTCTCGCTCCGTCCGCGGCGTGCTGCGCGGTCTCCACTACCAGCTCGGACGGCCGCAGGCCAAGCTGGTGCGAGCAACCCGCGGCCGGGTATTCGACGTGGTGGTGGACATCCGTCGCGGCAGCCCCACCTTCGGACGTTGGGCCGGGGCCGAGTTGACCGAAGAGAACCGGCTTCAGTTCTACGCCCCGATCGGTTTTGCCCACGGTTTCCTGGTGTTGTCCGAGACCGCCGAGTTCCAGTACAAGTGTTCGGACTTCTACAGCGCAGCGGATGAACGGGGCCTCCCGTGGGACGACCCCGAGATCGCCATCGAGTGGCCGCTCGCGGGTCTCGAACCAAACCTCTCCGAACGCGACTGCAACTGGGCGCCGCTGTCTGTAGTCCCCGAGTCGGACCTGCCGGGGTTCGAACCGTGACGACGCAATCCCACCGACCGCGATCGATCCTGGTCACCGGCGGCGCCGGCTTTATCGGTTCGAACTTCGTTCGCCACGCGCTGGCGGCCGACGGTGACGTGCGATTGGTCAACATCGATGCTCTGACCTACGCCGGCCATCAGGCGAGCCTCGCAAGGGGTGAGCGAGGAACACCCGGACCGCTACCTCTTTGTTCACGCAGACATCCGGGACGCCGAAGCGGTGCGGAAGCTTTTCGCCGAGCACTCGATCGACACGGTGGTCCACCTCGCGGCTGAGAGCCACGTCGATCGTTCGATCGACGGCCCTCTCGACTTCATCGACACCAACATCCGCGGCACCGCCGTCCTCCTCGAGGCGGCGCGGTCCGCGTGGCGGGATCGCAGCGATGTGCGGTTCCACCACGTGAGCACCGATGAGGTCTTCGGATCGCTGGACAGCGACGGTCTCTTCGAGGAGTCGACGGCCTACGACCCGTCGAGCCCCTACTCCGCGTCCAAGGCGGCCGCCGACCACCTGGTCCGCGCCTGGCACCGGACCTACGGCCTGCCGGTGACCCTCTCCAACTGCTCCAACAATTACGGGCCCTACCAGTTTCCGGAGAAGCTCATCCCCCTGATCATCTCCAACGCGGTCGCCGCCCGGGAGCTGCCGGTCTACGGCGCCGGCGCCAACGTGCGCGACTGGCTGCACGTGGAGGACCACTGCCGCGCCCTCGACCTGGTGGTGCGCAACGGCGTCCCCGGACGGACCTACAACATCGGCGGCAGCAACGAACGCACCAACCTCGAGGTCGTCCACGCCATCTGCGATCTGGTGGACGAGATGCGACCCCAATCCACGGGGGGCAGCCGCCGCGACCTTATCCGCTTCGTCGCCGACCGCCCGGGCCACGATCTCCGCTACGCGATCGACGCCTCCCGCATCCGGTCGGAACTCGGGTGGGAAGCCTCGTTCAATTTCACGACCGGTCTGCGCGCCACCGTCGAGTGGTACCTCAACAACGCCGCGTGGTGCGAAGCCGTCATGGCGGATACCTACGACGGCGCACGGCTCGGCCTGAACACCTAGAGTTTTGAGTTCTCAGTTCTTAGTTTTGAGTTCCGTCTCACGCACCGGCACATCCGGTGACTTCAGGGATGGGCGGGCGGAACTCAGAACTCCTAATTCCGAACTCAAAATTCAGAAGACGAGCTGCACCATCAACCGGACGCGGTAGTCGATCTGATCGGGCGCCTTGGCGATCGGCGACGATTGGCCGTCGATCACGGCGTCCGGGTCGGCGGCGAACTGTCGCTCGAGGCGCGAAACATCGACCGCCACCTTGTTGCGCCAACCCGGAAGGCCATAGCTCACAGCAGCCGACATCTCCGAGATCGAGCTCTCGAGCGCCGGCGTCCAGTCGTCGCCATTCCATACCTCCGGAATGCCGAGACCGGAGTCGACCGCCTTCTGATACGGTGGGGTCGACCATCCGGGTGATCTCCGCGTAGCGGGCGCGAACCTCGAGCTGCCCAGGCACGACGAACCAGCCAACTGCCACCCGATAGCCCTCGCGGTCGAAGTCGTCGGCAAAGGCCTCGTAGTCGAAAGACTCGGTGCCCCACTCGCAGTCCAGCGACCAGCCGCGATAGCGGGCGAGGGCAGCAAAGTTGTAGCCGCTCTCGTCGTAGGTGTACGGAGTCTCCTCAGAGTTGGAGTAGGCCGACCCGATGACACCGAGTTTGAAGTCCGGGGTGTCGTCAGGATCTCCGACCACCTTCCAGTCGACAAAGCCCCACGGGTAATACCCGACCCTGAGAGCCACCAGGTGGTTGTTGCCGCCGTTGGAAAGGCCGGTGGTGCCACGACCCTGCCAGATGCCGACCTGGTACTCGATCGTGGGGGTCGAGGCGGTGCCGCGCTGGCCGCGCAGCTGTACGCCCTGCGAACGATAGAGGTTCAGCCCTCCGGTCGCGAACCCGGTGGGGGCAGACCAATTGAGGCCAAAACGATAGGTCCCGCCACCCGGATATCGCGGCCCCGGAAGGGTCGGGTCGCCGACGATCGATGTCAGTTTCGCCGGAAAACACGGAGCGGTCGACCATCCCCAGCGCCGAACCCGCGTTCAGGAACTCGAGACCGTAGGCGACCTTGATACGACCCATGCCGAGGCGCAAGAGGTCTGAAAACTCGTACTCGACCCAGAGGTCGCTGGCGTTGAGCCCCTGGTTCGGTTCCAGCTGCACCTGAAAGATGTAGGTGAACCGGGGACTGCCGGCGTGACCGGTGAAGAAAAGACGCGCCCGCCGGACGTAGAAGTTGGAGTAGTCCTCCTGGTTGTAGCGAATTGCCGGGTCGTAGTCGACATCGGTGTAACGGACCTGGAGCAGTCCGTTCAACCGCAGGGCGAACCGACCGTCGTTCGGTCTCGAGACGAAAACCCCGATCGTAGAACACGCGCAGGGGGTTTGATGGCGGCTCCTCGTCCCCGGCGGCCGACCACGAAACCGTCGTGAGCAACAGGAGACACGACTAGATTCTCAATCGACCCATGGGCCACCCCCAACCCCGCACGCACAGTATACCCACAGGTTGTGGGTATTTTCACAAGCTGAAGCTCGATTCTTCGGCCGCTTGGACCTGGGATCAGTCGACCGTGATCTCCAGGTGCTTGATCTTCTCCCACAGGGTCTTGCGGCTGATCCCGAGCAGCTCCGCGGCCTCGGCGCGCCGGCCCTGGGTGGCCGCCAAGGCGCTGCAGATGGCCTCCACCTCGGCGCGCTCGACTGCGGTCTGCATTGCCACCACCGGCGCGGGGCCGTCGGCGGCCAGACCTGGCGCACCGCCGCGAATGTTCGGCGGCAGCTCATCGACGGTCACCCGCGGACCGCGACAAAAGAGCACGGCCCGTTCGATGACGTTGCGCAGCTCACGGACGTTGCCGGGCCAGGTGTGGGTCTCGAGCTTCTCGATCACATCTTCGGTGAAGCCCTCGATCTCGCGCCGCCGGTCGGCGGCAAACTCCTGGAGAAAGGATTCCGCCAACAGGGGGATGTCCTCCCGACGCTCACGAAGCGGTGGTATATCAATCGCCACGGTATTGACCCTGAAGTAGAGGTCCTCGCGGAATCGGCCGCGACGGATCTCCTCTTCGAGCGAACGCACCGACGCCGAAACGATCCGGACGTCGACATCGACGGGCCGGTTGGAGCCGAGCCGTTCGATCTGGCGCTCCTGGAGGACCCGCAGCAGCTTGACCTGGAAGGTCAAGGGCAGCTCGCCGATCTCGTCGAGGAAGAGGGTGCCGCCGCTCGCCGCTTCGAAGCGCCCGATCCGGCGTTCGCTGGCGCCCGTGAAGGCCCCCTTCTCGTACCCGAAGAGCTCCGATTCGATCAGAGATTCCGGCAGCGATGCACAGCTCACCCGCACGTACGGTTTGGCTCGCCGCGGCGAGTTGAAGTGGATCGCAGACGCCACCATCTCCTTGCCGGTGCCGCTCTCACCACTGACGATTACCGAGGCGTCGGAGTCGGCCACCAGGCGGATGAGCTCGAAGACCTCCCGCATGGGCTTCGATTTGCCGATGATGTTGGAGAACGAATACCGCTGCTCGAGCTGCGCCTGGAGGCGGACGTTCTGTTCGCGCAGGATCCGCACCGAACACACATTGCTCAGACGGACGACCAGTTGCGCCATCGAAAACGGCTTGGCGATGAAATCGGTCGCCCCCTCGCGCATCGCCTCCACCGCACGGTCGACCGTTCCGTGGGCGGTGATGATGATGACCGTGGTGTCGGGGCTCAACGCCTTGATGCGCTTGAGAAGTTCGATGCCCCCGAGCCGCGGCATCACGAGGTCGGAGAGCACGAGGTCGTGCTGGTGTTGTTCGAAGAGGGCCGCGCCCTTGACTCCGTCCTCGGCCACGTCCACCGCCCAACCCTCTTTGCGCAGGGCGTCCGCCATGGTGATCCGCAGCAGCGGCTCATCCTCGACAATCAGCAGACGGTGTCCGCAGATTTTCATCACGTCTGTTCCTCGTCCCATTCGCCGGGCATCGCGGCCATGATGACACGGAACGTCGTGCCGCGGCCAACCGTCGATTCGAGCTCGATCTTGCCGCCGTGGGCCGCGACGATGCTGCCGCTGACCGCGAGACCCAGCCCCGTGCCTTCGCCGACCTCGCGGGTGGTGAAGAACGGGTCGAAGACCTGGTCGCGGATCTCGGCGGGAATGCCGTGCCCGGTATCCCTCACCTCCGCCATCACCTTGCCGCCGCGCACGCGGGTCCTCAAATACAGGGTGCCGCCGCTGCGCATGGCGTCGAGGGCGTTGAGGACCAGGTTGAGAAAGAGCTGCTCCATTTGAAAGTGATCGGCCTCGACCACCGCCGGGCTCGAGTCAAAGTCCATCTTCACTTCGACGCCGTGAGCCCGCAGTTGATATTCCACGAGCTCCACCACGTGGCGCAGGTTGTGGTTGATGGACGTGGGTTCGAGAAGGATCTCCCGCGGCCGGGCGAAATTGAGGAGGTTGGCCACGGTGCGTTCGATACGTTTGAGACCATCGGCGATGAGCCGAAGATAGCGGTCTCGCATCTCCTGGTCATCGGGGTTGTTCACCATGTTTTCGATGCTCGCCAACACCCCGGCGAGGGGGTTGTTGACCTCGTGGGCGACCCCCGCGGCCAACGTGCCGACGGCTGCCATCTTTTCAGTGTGGGCGAGCTGGACCCGTTGCAGCTCCTCCCTCTCGCGCGAGGCCTCGAGCTCGTCCATCATGAGGTTGAAGACCTCGGCCAGCTCGGCAACCTCGTCGCCGCGCCGGGTCGGCGCGCGCACGGCCAGGTTGCCCTCACCCGCGCGTTTCATCATCTGGTTGAGGTTGAGCATCGGACGGATCAGGGTCTCCACGTAGAGGGCCGTCATGATCGAGTTGCCGAGCATCAGGATCAATGCGATCAAGGCCGTCTGGCCCGCCACGTCGTGCACCTTGCGTTCGATGGGAAGCAATGAAAAACCGACCGCCAGGGCCCCCGCAGAGGCGTCATCCACGTTCAACAGTGTCCGCACCTCGAGCACATCTTCGCCGTCCACTTCCAGGTCCGCAAACTCCAGCGGCGGCGTCTGCGGGCGACCGGGAGTCAACGCCCGGTCGAACTCCCGGCCCACCAGCTGGCTGCCGACGACGTGGGTCGCGATGCCACGTTCGTTGGTCACGATCACGTAGCGCATGACGTCCCGGTTGCGGGTCATGATCTCCGAAACGAAACGGTCGATGAGCTCATCCGGCCCTCTCTCGAGCTGGGCATGCTCCCGATCGAGATCCGAGATCGTTATCGCCATCGCCTCGGCGAGGCTCCGGCCGCGGCTGACGATCGCTTCGTACAGGGTTCGCCGCTCGTGGATGGTGCCGAGCACCGCCACCAGGGTCATGGTCACCGCGATCAGAGTGTTGGAGTAGAGAAAGAAACGGATTCGGAGACCGAGCTTGATCATGGGCGCACGACCTTACCGCGTACCGGCGGCCGGAGTGGGCGAAGACCCCGGCGGCCGGCGAAGTCGAAAGGCGTGACCATGACCGTCAAACGCCCCCCGCGATCCGCGAGACCAGCTCGTCACAGTCCACCCCCTCGGCAAGCTCTACCACCCTCACCCACCCGCGCTGCCGCGCCCTGTCTGCGGCTTCGGGCCCGAGACACCAGGCGATCGATGTCGGCGTCCACCCGGGGTTGTTCATCTCATCATCCAGCCAGTCGGCCTCCGCCCGACTGCGCACGATGCACCCCGACAAAGGCAGAACCGCCATCACGACCCGCGCGGCCGGGGTCACCGGCATCGGCAGGACCACCATCTCGGCGCCGTGGTCTTCGAGGACGAAAGCCATCTGTGAGTTCGTCGCCGTGGTCACGAGGCGCTTTCCGGCCAGCGGCAGGGAACTGAACCAATCGAGTTTCTTGACGTGGCCGATCGTCGGGCCGATCGCAAACAGCGCCGGCGGTTCGAGCCCGGCCTCCGCGATGGCGGCGGTCAAACCGCTCAAGGTCGAGACCACGGTTCGTTGCGCGGCGGTGGTCCCCTGCTGGACCATCGCCGCCGGCGTGTCGGGCGCCATCCCCGCTTCGAGGAGACGCTCGACCACCGTCGGCAGGGCGGTGACGCCCATATAGCCGACGAGGGTCGCGTGTTCGTCCTGGGCCAACAGATCCCACCGAACCTGGGGGCCGTCACCCTTGATGGCCTCGTGGGCGGTCAACAACGTCAACCGGACGGATTCGCGACGGTGGGTCGCCGGGATTCCGGCCCACGCCAGGGCCGCAACGCCGGAGGTGACACCCGGCACCACCTCAAACGGAATGCCCTCCTCCGCCAGGACCTCGGCCTCCTCGCCGCCGCGGCCGAAGACATACGGGTCACCGCCCTTCAGCCGGACCACCCGCTTGCCCTCCCGCGCCAGGCGGACCAGCAGGGCGTTGATCTCGGACTGCGGTGTAGGGTGGTTTCCCGCCACCTTGCCGACCGGGTGGAGCTCCACATGAGCCGCCAGATCCACGGGCAGGGCACCCGCCGCGAGGCGATCGTAGACCACGGCGTCGGCCTCGGCCAGCCGCCGCCGACCACGCACCGTCAAGAGCCCCGGACAGCCCGGACCGCCACCCACCAGGGCGACGAACCCGGTTCCGGATCGCGCCTCCCGACAGCCTCCTGCGGCCGTGGGCGCCGGGTGCGCTGAGATCGATCTGTGATCCACCTTCGTCCGAAGCCAACCGCGCTCCTCGGCCTCGGTCGGGACTCGCGCCGTCAGACGTTCGCCGTCGACCGTGGCCGCGAAGAAGTCGTCGTAGACCTCGCTCTGCCGCGAAGGGCTGAGATCGAGGGCCCGGACCGAGGTGCGAAACCGGGCCGAAGCATCGAGCCACTCGGCCCACTCCGGTCCGAATCTGCGCTCCAACAAGCGCCGCAACCGCGCCACCGCAAACGGCGCATCACCTGAAGAACTCAGAGCCATCTGAAAGCCCCCGCGCCGCACCCTCGCAGGGAGGTGGAATGAACAGATTTCCGGGTCATCGGCGACGTTGCACCAGACGCCGCGCTCCTCGGCCTCCTCGAAGACCCGCCGGTTGACCTCGCGGTCATCGGTGGCGGCGATGATCAGCGTCCAGTTGTCGGTGGCATCTCCCTGATAAGCACGCCGTTCGAGCTCGATCTCGCCCTTTTCGGCCATCATCGCCACGGGTTCGACGACCATCGGCGCGACGACGGTGACTCGCGCGCCCTCCTCGACCAGGCCCTGGATCTTGCGCAAGGCCACGCCACCACCGCCAACTACCAGACAGCGGCGCCCTCGGACATCAAGTGAAACGGGGTACATCTGACCTTCCTCGGAGAATACGCTCCTGCAGACGGCCGCAGTTTCGAAATTGTAACACCGCCAAGACCCTCAAATCCACCGTTACGATTGCGAAACGGTCTCGTCAACAACCGTCACAGCCGCTGAGTGCTTGCGATCCTCCAGCTGACACCGCCCCCGACGTATCGCGCACGGATTCCCCGCTGGGTGAGCCACCGTACGACCTCGGCGGATCGGGTGCCGTGGGCGCACACGACCAGAAGATCGCGACCGCCAACCTCATCCGCACGACCGCGCAACTCGCCGGCTTCGATCTCGACCAGGTTTCGCGCGATCAGCGGCCGCTCCGCCCGCTCCTCCGGTACGCGCACATCCAGCACGTCCAGGGTGCGCAGATCGGTCAGTGGCGACATCGCCTCGACGCCGTCAATCTGATTCTGGGCCGCCATCGCCAACACCGCCAGGGGATCCAGCGCGGGTGCGTAGGGTGGCGCGTAGGCGTGCTCGACTGCGGCCAGATCGTTGACTGTTGCGCCCCGCAGGATGAACTGGGTCGCCACGTCGATTCGTTTCGCGACTTCACCCTCTTCGCTCGCGCCCTGAACTCCGAGCACCTTTTTCGAAGAGGGGTCGTAGACCAAGGCGAGGAGAACGAGCTTGGCTTCGGGCCAGTAGTGGGCCCTGTCCTCGGCGCTGATCCACACACTGCGAACCCCAAGACCATCGCCCCCGAGCCGAGCCGCGGTGCAGCCGGCGGCGGCGACGTTGAGATCGAAGACCTTGACCGCGGTGGCCGCCGCCACCGGACCAAAAGCGTCGTCGCGACCGGCCAGGACATTGGCCAGGACCCGGCCCTGGCGGTTGGCCAGCGAGCCCAGAGGCAGATAGGCCGGACCACCAGTCGCCGCGCTCCGGCACTCGACGCAGTCACCGGCCGCCCACACGTGGGGCACCGAGGTGGCCATGCGCTCGTCCACTCGGATCGCACGGCTCGGGCCGAGCGCGGCGCCAGCAGCGGTCGCAACCTCGACCCTTGGTCGGACTCCCACCGCCACCACGACCGCGTCCGCCTCCACGGTGTTCCCCCCGGCACGAATCGACACTCCGTCATCGCTCGCCGAGATATCTTCCACCGCCGAGCCACAATGGACACGAACGCCGTTCTTTTCGAGGTGACGTGCCACCACCGCGCCGAGTTCGGGGTCGAGGATCTCCGGCAGCGGGTGGGCGGCGGCCTCGATCAAGGTCACATCGGCGCCCCACAGGCTGTGAAACGCTTCCGCGAGCTCACACCCCACCAACCCGGCGCCGACCACCGCGACGTGGTCGATCTCGCCCCGCATGAGACCGATCTTGAGGGGCTTGACGTCGTCCCAGACGTGAAAGGCGTGGACTCGCGGGTGTTCGGGCTGGTTCGGGAGCCTTCTCGGCGAGGCGCCGGTGGCGATTACGAGTTCGTCCCACGATAGGTCTCTGTGCCCATCGGGGCCTTCGATGGTCAGGGTCCGGGCCTCGACATCGACTGCGGTGGCCCGCCACGGCGCGAGCACCTCAACCCCCTTGACCGCTGGCGAAATATTCCTGGTCACGGTCAGCGCCATACGGGGTGCGGCGCAACGCGCCCAACTCCTCGATATCGCCGGACAAGACATAGGGAAGACCGCAGGCCCCATAGGAAAAGACCTCGTTAGCCTCCACCACGGTGATCGACCACTCCGGCTGCAACCGCCGCAACCGGCACGCGCACCGCAAACCCGCTGCCGAAGCCCCGACGATCACCACTTTCTTGACGTCTTCGCTCATGCCGCCCTCATCTCAAAAAGAAACCCCCGCTCCCGGTCAGAAACCGGGCGGGGGTCTCGTGTTGTGTCATTCAAAATTCAAAATTCAAAATTCAAAACTAAGCCTTCTTGAGCTGCCCCCTGACCTCGAGCGCGATCTTGTACAACGCGGTCAGAACGAGCAACCCGATGGCGTAGATCGCAAAGCTGATCATGAGCTCGGGCGCGGTCGGTGCATAGTGGACAACCTTGCCCAGCGGGCTGGGAACAAACCCTGCGATCACCATGCCGAGACCCTTGTCGATCCACAGGGAGATGACCACGGCCACGCAGCCGAACAAGAGCCAGCTGTGGTTGTTGCGCGTCTTCGGGTTGATGAGCACGATCAGAGCGATGATGGCGAGGATGGAGGACACCCACATCCACGGAGCGAGGGTGTTCTCGCCCTCGAGACCCATGAAGAGGAACTGGAAGTGGCTGACGTGCTCCGGGATGTTGCTGTAGAGAGCTGTAAAGACCTCCATGAGCACAAAGAAGACGTTGATCGCCATCGCGTAGGTCACGATCTTCGCCAGGGTGTCGATGGCCTGCCGACCGGCATCGAAGGTCGAGACCCTGCGGACAAAGAAGGCGAGAAGAATGAGGATGGCCGGGCCGGCGGCAAAGGCCGACGCGAGGAAACGGGGTGCGAGAATCGCGGTCAACCAGAAGGGCCGGGCGGCGAGACCGGAGTAGAGAAAGGCGGTGACGGTGTGGATCGAAACCGCCCAAGGAATGGAGAGCAGAATTACCGGTTTGAGCCACTTCGGCGGCGGCTCTTCGCGCCGCTCAGACGACAGAGTGAAGGTGCTGATAATGACGTTCAAAACCAGATAACCGCTGAGCGCGACGGTGTCCCAAAACATCATCGAACGCGGTGAGGGGTGGAGAAAAACGTTGAGGATCCGGTTCGGCATGCCCATGTCGACAAAGATGAAGAGCATGCACATGATGACCGCGGGAATGGCGAGAAACTCGCCAAGGATGGTCATCTTGCCGAACGCCTTGTAGTTGTGGAGGTAATAGGGCAGGACGACCATCACCGCCGAGGCCGCGACACCGACCAGGAAGGTGAACTGGGCGATATAGAAGCCCCACACCACGTCCCGCGAAAGACCGGTAATAGTCAGACCTTCGGAAAACTGCCAGAACCAACAGGCGACTCCGCCGCCGATCACCACCAGCAGACCGAAAATCCACGACCAGTACAACCTGCCGCCCGAGAGTGCCTTCTCAATCATGGCCACCCTCCTCCCCTTCAAAGACCTCGACCGCGGGTGCGAACTCCACCAGCGTCTGTGGGTCTTCGACGATGTAGTACACCTCCGGCTGGGTCCCCAGACCCGACTTGCGCCGGATGGCGAGATGTTCCGTGAGCAACTGGCGGACCTCCGACTCGGGGTCGTTGAGGTCGCCGAACACGATCTCTCCGCTGTCACACGCTTCGACGCACGCCGGCTGTTCGCCGCGTGCCAGGCGTTCATCGCAGAAGGTGCACTTCTCGACCACGCCCCGCATCCGCGTCGGGTAGGACTCCGGTCCGAGACCTGCCAGGTTGGGAGCGGTCCGGGGGTCCTTCCAGTTGAAACTCCGCGAACCGTAGGGGCAGGCCACCACACAGTAACGGCAGCCGATACACCGGTGCCAGTCCATCATCACCACACCGTCCGACGCACGCTTCCAGGTGGCCTTGGTTGGACACACTCTGGTACACGGTGGGTTGTCGCAGTGATTGCACAGCAAAAGGGTCGGTTTGCCCTGGAGATCGGTGCGGATGTAGTGAAACTCCTGCGAGTGGAAGGCGGTCTCGAAGTCCTCGGTCCAGATCCACTTGACCTCGTTCTTGGGGTCGTCTTTGAAATCCGGAACGCTGTGCGCCGTGTGACACGCATCGACGCACTTCTGCAGGAGTTCGTCGTCTTTCGAGAACTTTCGGAGATCCACCACCATCGCCAGACGCTTGCCTTCGGTCGCCGGGGGTTCATGCTCACCGGTCACCGACGCGGTCGTGGTCACCGCCGCGGAACCCGCCACGCCGACCGCGGAGAGGCCCGCAAACTTGAGGAATCCTCGTCTGCTGCTCTTCATCACTGGGCCTCCTCGGGTACCACGTGGCAGCTCCAACAATAGGGTTGGACCGCCGCGTAGGTGTGGCACGAATCGCAGAACTGGCTCTTGTTCGAGTGGCAGCCGAGACAGGTCTTTTGCAGACTCATCTCATACTCTCTGCCGTTGAGCTCGCTCACGTAGGTGCGCTCATCCTGCCGAACCACCGCATCACGCCACTGGTTCAGCAGATCCATGTGGTTGGCGCGCATGAACTCGGTGGCCTCGACGCACTGCGTCGCTCCGTTTGGCGGCAGTTGCAGTTCGGGCTCGTCGGCGGACGCGGCGCTGATCCGGTTGTACCACAGGGGTGACGTCGCGAGGACCGCAAAGACGGCGAGACCGGCGACGATCTTGCTGGCGTCATACATCGTCCTGCTCCTCCTTCTCCGGCACCAGGGGCTCGCCACGCAGATCGGTGGTGCGGTCGTTCTCCCCGTCCATGATGAGAGCGTTGCCCACCATTTCGTGAACGCCGCTGACATCCACTCCCGGCGCCCAGTACTCGACCAGCGGCGGCAGCGTCGCGCGGTCGATAGCGCAGACGCAGGCCAATCGATTGACGTCGTTGTGGTCGCGCACCCACTTGACCGCGTTGCCTCGCGGCAACCCGCCCCGCAGCCGCATCTCCATGTTCTCGTCGTTGCCGAGCCCCGCGCCGCCCGCGCAACAGAAGGTGTTCTCGCGAATCGTGTTCTCGGGCATGTCGACGAAGTTGTTGCAGACGGCGTTGAGGACGTAACGCGGCTCGTCAAGCAGACCCATGGCGCGCGCGGGGTTGCAGGAGTCGTGGAAGGTGACCCGGAAGCGGTCGTTGCGGCTCTTATCGAGCTTGAGCTTGTTGTTCCGAATCAGGTCCGACGTGAATTCGCAGATGTGGACCATCTTGGTGGAGGCCGCATTGTTGAAGACAGTGCCAGTGAACGGCGACTTGGGGACTTCCAGGAAGTCCGCCGGGCCGTTCATGGTGTCCATGTACTGGTGCATGACCCGCCACATGTGGCCGCACTCGCCACCGATGATCCACTTGACGCCCAACCGTTTGGCTTCGTGGTAGATCTTCCAGTTCAACTTCTTGAGGTTGTCGGTACCGCTGAAGAGACCAAAATTTCCGCCGTCGGAGGCGTAGGAGCTCAGGGTGTAGTCGAGGCCGATGTGCTCGAAGAGCATGAGGTAGCCGCAAAAGGTGTAGGTCCCGGGGTCGGCGAAGTAATCCGCCGACGGAATCACGAACAGGACCTCTGCTCCTTTGCGGTTGATCGGCGGCTCGATATGGAGCCCGGTGACTTCCTCGAGCTCGTCGCACAGGAACTCCACGTTGTCCTTGTAGGTGTGGGGCTGGATGCCGAGGTGGTTGCCGGTGCGGCTGCAGTTGGCCACCGGTTCCATGATCCAGTTGATGTTGAGGCCGATCAGGTTCATCAACTCGCGGGCCGCCATGGTGACCTCGGCGGTGTCGATGCCGTAGGGGCAGTAAACGCTGCACCGGCGGCACTCGGTGCACTGGTAGAAGTAGTAGTACCACTCTTTGAGCACCTGCTCGTTGAGCTCGCGGCCACCCGCGATGGAGCCGAGGATCTTGCCGACCGTGGTGAAGTCCTGCCGGTAGATTGAGCGCATCAGTTCCGCCCGCAGCACCGGCATGTTTTTGGGATCACCGGAACCGATGAAGAAGTGGCACTTGTCGGCACACGCCCCGCAGCGCACGCAGATGTCCATGAATACCTTCAACGACCGGTACTTTTTGAGGAGTTCCTCGAAACCGTCGTGAATGATCTGCTTCCAGTTCTCGGGGAGCTTCCAGTCGGCGTCCGTGGGTGACCACTCGCGCGGGTTCGGCATTCCCATGTAATTCAGGTTCTTTGCGGCAGCGGGGTAGGACCAGGTCCCACGCCGCGCCTCGAAGTCCACGTCGGGGTTCATCCAATTTCTACGCGGCGGAGCGAGGTCAATCTGAATCAGTTCTTGAGGCGTCTTTTCCGCCATGGCTCACTCCTTCTCCAAGGCGTAGCCGGACGCCTTCATCTTGTCGCGGAACTCGTCCTCCCAGGCCGCGTAGGAGTGCCCTTGAATATCCGGATTCCATGGATTGATGTGGCGTCGGACGCGATTGTTGTTGGCGAGGTTTCGCGTCGGGCTCAGAAACACGCCGGGCGCGTGCAGGAGCTTTGAGAACGGAAAGTAGATCAACAGGGCACTGACCAGGAAGACGTGGACGAAGTACCACATACCGACCCCGACGGGTGGCACCATCTGAAAGGATGCCCAACCGGCGATCGCCGCTTTGACCTGCACCACATCGACCTTCTCGACATGCCGCATCAGAAACCCACTGGTCCCGATACCGAGCAAAAGATAGAGGGCGAAGTAGTCCGAGGGCAGTGAAATGTACTTCACCTTGCCGTCGAAGAGTCGCCGCAGCAGCAGGAACACGAGCCCCGCCGCCATCACGAAGGTCGAAATGTAGAAGACCGGCAGACCGACCTGGAAGAACCCGTCAACGTCTTGCAGGTATTCGACCCATACCGGCACCGGCTCGATAAAGAAGCGGAAGTGGCGAAGAATGACGACCAGCATCGCCCAGTGGAACGCCATGGCGGCAGCCCACAGCGTCTTGTCGGCGATGTAGTTCACCTTCTCCTTGTCGGCCAGCAACTCGACCCGGTGGTTCCGGAACAGCGAACGGAAGAACAGGACCTCGAGCGCCATGCGCCCGATGACCCCGGGGAGACCGCTCGGGGACTCGAGTTCGTTGTTGCGAATCCACGGCAGGGACTTGGCCTGGCCACATGTCGTTGGGATCCGGAACGCCACGGGCGACTGCGCCCACCGGATGACCCGGTAGATGATTCCACCGAGAAACACGGCGAATGCGATTCCCGGGAGGATGACGCCGAGCCCGATACGCAGGCCTTCCCCGCCACCCGCCCCGGCCGCAGCCAGCAGCGCCAGAACGACTACCGCAATGAGTGATATCAACGCTCCCATGCGTCCGATCCCTCCTTTCTCTCGGTCGTGCAGGACCGGGAGACACACCTCATTCCGACGCGGTCTCCGATTCGCGAGCCCGCTGTTCGCGCCACGACTGCATTCGTTCGAGAATCCCCAACGACTGGTTGCGGATCTCCTCGGCGCGGATTGACCACAGTTGTTCCCGACAACTCATGTAGATCTCGAAGGCAACCAGGGCGAGACGATCGATGCTGCGGTCGAACTCTTCCGGGACCTCAGAGGAGTTCGCAACCAGGTCGCGAACGATGTCCTTGAGGTCAAAAATGAACCCGACAGCGGCAGCTGGGGTGAATTCCTGCACCGCACGCACCCGAATCACGAGATCCAGGGCCTGCCGCAGATCGTCGGGATTGGTGCCGGCAACAACCCCGTCGACGATGTCCGCCAGACCCTCTCGGAGACTCGCACCGACCGGGTTCGCAAACCTGTTCGGCTGTTCTTTGAGGAATGTCGCGGTCTGGTCCGGGTAGGCGTTGATCACCCTGTCGATCCAGCGATCGAGCACCGCCTGCCGGCGTTTTCCCAACTCTTCGGCAAACATGCCAAGCCCCCTGTGCCTTTCGAGGCCGCGAATCCGCCCCCGTCGTTGACGGGGGCGGTAGCGGTCGATTGGGTCAGACGCAGCCGGTCGGTTTCGGCAGACCCGCAACTTTGCAGGCGCCTTTGGCAGGGCCCGACGGGAAGAGCTCATAGATTTCCTTGAGCTGGAAGCCGGTCTGCTTGCAGAGCTTGCGGATCATCGGCGCGACACCGAACTGGAGGTAATACTCGCGCAGGTAGTTGACGACCTTCCAGTGGTTCTCGGTGAGGTCGTTCACGCCCTCGGTGGTGCCGAGTGCCGCCGCAACCTCTTCGTTCCACATTTCCGGTTCCGACATGAAACCGTCTTCGTCGACTTCCACGGAGATATTTCCCATTGCGAATGTAGCCATCTCAGTCCTCCTTTGGTTTGTCGGGGGCTTCCGCCCCGCTGATCTCGATCAAGGTGACGTTCTGTTCCTTTTGTTGTTTGAGGCGGGCCTTTTCCATGGCCTTGACAAAGTCCTGGGTCGGCCGGTGGCCGAGCTCGATGGCGCGGCCGAAATGGCGCTCGGCGGCGCCGAGGTTGTCCAGCGCCAGATAGCCAACGGCCGTGTAGTAGTGAGCCTCCGGGTGATCGCGATTGAGCTCGATCACGCGCTCGTTGCAACGCACGAGGTTCTTCGGGTCGTTGAGATACAGGTATGCCTGCCCCATGTTGTAGTGAATGATCGGGAGGTCATCCTGCAACCTGGCCGCTTCCTGAGTGGCCTCGAGACAACCCTGGAACTCCCACCGCATGAGCCGAACCCCACCGAGGTTGATCCACGCCTGAACCATCGACGGATCAAGCTCCAGGGCCTTCAAATAGGACTCTTCGGCCAGCTTCACGCGCCCTGAAACCGTGTAGGCGAGGGCCAGGTTGAAGTGGGCCGCGGCCTTTTCGGGGTTTTCCTCGACATCCTTCAAACAGCGCTCCATCCGGTGGCGCTGGCTCTCATACTCCATCCGCACCCTCCCTCTTCACGGCGAGCAGGCGGTCGAGACACGCCTGCTCCCCGGGATCTTCCGCGTGTTCGATCTCCAAGAGCTGTCCGCGAACCTCCATGACCAGATGGGGCGCGCTTTCGGCGATCCGGCTCAGAGCCCGAAGAATGCCGGGCCGCAGGCCGTCGTCCCACAGGTAGGAGGTCATGGGCCCGACAAAAGGGGCCACCACTTCGGGGTTGCGGAAGCCGATTTCGCCGATCACCGGCAGCACGGGGGCGCCGTTCGTGGCCGACTCGTCGTTGAGCGCCCACAGCGCCCGGCGCAAGATCTCTCGGCCGAGTTCCGGACGGGTCGCGGCTGCAGAACCCAGCGCCTCGGCGGCGTTCTGGCGGACCCGTTGTTCGGCATCCCAGAGTCGACCCTGCAGATACCGGATGGCACTCGGTTGCTCGAGGACCAGCTGTTCGAGCCCCTCAGAGTCACCGCGTTGGAGCATCTCCATCACCATCTCCTTCAGCCGCATGCCGCCGTCGACCCGCCGCGCTCATCGGCGTACAGCGCCGCGAGCGAGAGAAAGCCGTCCGCCCAGTTCGGGGTCGCCCCCGCGTGCAGATGAAGGTAGGAGGCAAAGATCCTCCCCCGGTTGATCCCGTCGCGCTGATGACCTATGCCGGTGCCTCGCTCGACGCGCAGCACGCCGCGTTCGAGGTCACTGCCTGCGATCACCTTCGAGTAGTGGAATTCGTGGCCCACCAACCGGGTACCGGCTGGGAAGAACGGGTTATCGCGGTCGGCCACCGCCACTTCGTAGCCGTGGCCCTGTGGCGTGCGGTGCTGCTCCACCACGAGATCGAGCACACCGGCCATGGGGTGGGCCACCCCGTTCACCACCAGCTCGCGCGCCAGGTACATGAGCCCCGCACACTCAGCGAAGACCGGCATGCCGGATTCCACCTGATCGCGAATACTGGCGATGAAGGTGGTGTTGGCGCCCAACCGTTCCGCGTACACCTCAGGGAAGCCGCCGCCGATATAGAGACCATCGACCGCCGGAAGCTCGGTCGCAGCAGCGGGATCTACCGGAACGAGAGAGACCCCGGCGGCCCGCAGGAGCTCCAGGTTCTCCGGGTAATAAAAGCTGAAGGCCTCGCCTTCGAGATAGGCAATTCTGACCGGGAACTGATGCGCCGTGCTCTGCGCCGGTTGCAGCTCGAGTTCCGGCGCCCACTGTGCCGCCGCCAACAACCTGTCGATATCCACGCCCTCGACCACCGCCTTGGCTGCCCTTTCCACGGTCGCGTCGGGGTCAGGATGTTCGGCGGTGGTCACCAGACCGAGATGACGCCCAGGCAACGGGTCGTCACCCATGAGGCGGCGAATGGCGCCCAGCACCGGTGTGCCCGCCTTGCCCGCCACCGCTTCGCGAACGATGTTCTCGTGCCGGCCGCAGCCAACCCGGTTGAGGATCACACCCGCGAGGTCGACCTCCGGATCCAGAGCCCTGCAACCGAGGACCAGGGCGGCGGCCGTCCGGGTCATCTTGGTGCAGTCGAGTACCAGCACAACCGGCGCCGCAAGACGCCGGGCGAGCATGGCCGTTGAGTGGCTGCCCTCCACGTCGACCCCGTCGAACAGACCCCGGTTGCCTTCAACCAGGATGATGTCGGCGTCTGAAGCCGCCGTCACCAGCGCGCCCGCCATCGCCTCTTCCGACATCAGAAATGTGTCGAGGTTACGGCAGGTGTTGCGTGCCGCCAGGCCCAGCCAGGCGGCGTCGATGTAGTCGGGCCCCTTCTTGAAGGGATAGACCTTGAGTCCGCGGTCCGCCAGGGCCCGAGCAAGACCCAGACTGATCAGGGTCTTGCCACTGTCGCCGGCGAGCCCGGCGATCACGAGCCTGGGGACTTTGACACGCATCAGGAAATACCGCCCCCGCTCTCACTGCCCGACGATGAAGCCGCACGGGCATTCTTCCCAGCACTTCTTGCACCCGTCGCACATCTCCATCTTCTTGATTTCGAAGAAGTTCCCGAGGGACGGCTCTTTGGTTTTACCGAAGACGTTGTTCTGACAGTACATCCAGCAGTTTTCGCAGCCGAAGCACTTGCCGCAGCTCAGGCAACGATCGATCTCCGTCAGAGCATCCTCAGCCAACAGACCGAGATCCACTTCGTCGAAGGGATTCGCGAGCCTGTCCGCAGGTTCCTTGATCTGGCGTTGCGTACGATCGACCGGCGGATACCAGTCCATCTTGAGCTTGTCCGCGCGGATCATCTCGCCCTTGTTCTCCGCCTTCGGCGTGGTGCCCTGGAGGTGGGCGTGAATCGCCAGAGCCGCCATGCGGGCCTGACCGATGGAGGTGGTGGCGATTCCGAGGTTGATGTTGTCGCCGCCGGTCCAGACGCCTTCGATTCCGGTGAATCCCCACTCGTCGCCGTTGAGCCAGCCGTCGCCCAGTTCTGAAGACTTCATGGCCGCGACATCGGGCTTCTGGCTGACCGCGGTGATCACGGTCTCGACCTCGATCTCGTAGGTGTCACCCTCGATGGGAACCGGGCGTCGGCGACCCGAAGCGTCGGGCTCACCCAGTTCCATCCGCTGCACCACCATGGCGCGCACCTTGCCCTCGTCGTCGCGCAGGACTTCGAGTGGCGCGGCGAGGAACTCGATCGTGATGTCCTCTTCGAGGGCCTCTTCGATCTCGCGCTCGATCGCCGGCATCTCGGTCCGGGTGCGCCGGTAGAGGATGGTGACCTCGGCGCCCATCTTCGACGCCATCGAAGCCGCATCCGCGCCGAGGCGCTTGGAAACCCGAGCCGCATCGATGGCGGTGTCACCGCCGCCGATGACGACGACTTTGTTCCCGAGTTCGACCTTCTTGCCCGAGTTGGCGTGGTTGAGGAACTCGGTGCCGGTCCAGATACCGGGGCCGTCTTCGCCCGGAATCCCCAGGTTCTTTCCCTGGTGGGCGCCGATGGCGATATAGACCGCATCGTACCCGGTACGGATTTCGTCGAAGGTGATGTCCTTGCCGATCTTGGTGTCGCATTTGAGCTCGACCCCGAGATCGACGATCCGTTGGATCTCGGCGTCGATGATCTCGCGCGGCAACCGGTAGACGGGGATCCCGTAGCGCAGCATGCCGCCGGCCTTGGGGAGACCTTCGAAAACGGTCACCTTGTAACCCCGCCGGGCGAGCTGATAGGCGCAGGACAGACCCGAGGGCCCGCCGCCGATGACGGCGACCTTCTGGTTCTTGGCGTCTTCGCCCGCGATGGGCTCTGCCTTGAGGTTGTGCTCGATGGCGTAGTCACCGATATACCGCTCCACCGAGTTGATGCCCACCGGGCCGTCCTTCTGGCCACGGTTGCAACCCGTCTCACAGGGGTGGGGACACACGCGCCCCATCACCGATGGGAAGGGGTTGGTTTCCATCTCGATGCGCCACGCCTGTTCGCTCGCCTCGTCGAGGCTCAGACCAAGCTTCTCGCGCAGGCTGATGACCGTGAGCCAACCGCGGATGTCGTTACCGCTCGGGCAGTTGCCCGTGCAGGGCGGCAGGCTCTCGATGTAGACCGGCCTCAGTGACGAGATGCTCGAGCCGCCGCCGCCGCTGGCGCCGCTCATCCGCGACTTCATCTTGCTCGATTGGTCTTTGTCCTTCTTCTTCAGCAGACCCATAAGATCGCCTCCTCAGTACCGGCCCGGTCCGCGCTCACGAGAGCTTCGACATGTGCTTTTTGAAATCGTCGAGCTCGGCGAGCAATCCGTCGTGCTTCTCCTCGTCGGTCAAGAGGTAGTTGAGCAGGATCCTGTGCATCGGCTCGGTTGTCTGTTCCAGGAGCTCCTTGGCAAGTTTGATGGTCTGGCGTTCGAGCTCGTCGTGGGCCTCGATCTGGCCCCACACCTCGGCCAGCTCGTCCGGAGACAGCGAAATGGGAGTCTTGGTGAGGCTGTCGATCAGGAATTGTTGCACCCGGTGGTGCTGGACCGAGTCGTTGCGAATGATTTCCATGACCTGGCGGATCAGGAGATTGTCGGTCTTTTCCATGATCTGGGCCGTGGTCTCGATAGCGTCACGCTCGATGCCCTGCCACTGACGCAAGACGTCGATTGTGAATTTCTGCCGCTCGGGGCCCGAAGGCTTCTTCTTGGCCATAAACATCCTCCGTATCGGGTAGCGCCTGAAAAACACCTCCCGGGGCAATGCCCCGGGAGGCGATCAGCGCTCAGTCTTCTGGAAGCGTCACGTAGCTGCCGCCGGCGTACTTGTAGGTGCAGCGACCGGAGTCGATGAGCTGGCGCAGGGCCAGTTTGCACATCTTCTTGTCCACCGCATCATCACCGAACTCGTCGATCATTGCCTTGGTGACGTCCATGGGTTTCAGGTTCTTCTTGCCATAGGTCGACTTGACCAGGTCGTACATGGCGTTTGCGATCTGATCGATCGTGACCTCAGCCATGATTTCCTCCTAGTGGCGCAGCTGCGCCGTCCTCGTGAAGGTCTCACCGGCGTGCTTGAAGTCGTCGATGTGGTATTTGGTGAACTCGAGTTCATTGAGTTCGAACCACTTCGGCCACCCGATACGCTCGATCCATTCGCCCATGCGCTCGTGCTTGCGCGCATTTTCGGCGTAGACATTCACGATCTTGGTTACTGCGTCGACCACTTCCGGCCAGCGCGGCGGGTTGTTCGGGATAAACGGAATCGCCAGCTTCGAAAACTTCGGGGTCGAACGGGCATTGGAGACCTTGCCGCCGACCCAGATCGAGATACCGTCGGTCTTGGCGTTGTTGATCTTCACCGCCGGGCACACCGTGTAGCAGTTGCCGCAGTACATGCACTGCTCCTCGACGATCTCGATGGACTGCACGCCGTCGACGGTCGCCGGTCGAATGGCACCGGTCGGACAGGAGGCCACGAGGGTCGGGATCTCGCACATCTTGGGCAGTTCGTTGTGGTTAATGACCGGAGCGCGGGTGTGGACGCCGAGGACCGCGATGTCGGAGCAGTGAACGGCGCCGCACATGTTGAGGCAGCAGGCGTAGGCCAGACGAAGCTTTGCCGGCAGCTCCATGTGGTTGAATCGAGGCATCAGCTCGTCCATCAGCGACTTGCACACGCCGGAAGCATCGGATGCCGCCGAGTGACAGTGGACCCAGCCCTGGGTGTGGACCGGGTTCGAGATGGAGTTGCCCATCCCACCGATCGGGTAGCCGAGAGCCTCGACTTCCTTGACCAATGGATCAACATTGGCCTCATCGCTGATCAGGAACTCGACGTTGTTGCGGCTCGTAAACCGCAGGTAACCGCCGGTGTACTTGTCGGCGATGTCACAGAACTGCCGGATCGAGGTGACCGCAAGCAATCTCGGCGAAGCGGCACGAACGGTAAACAGCTTGTCGCCGGTCTCACCCACGTGCACCATCACACCGGGACGCAGGATCTCGTGGTAGTCCCATTTGCCGTAGTTGGCCTTGATGACCGGCGGGAGGAACTGTTTGTAATTTGGGGGTCCGATATCAGTGATGCGTTCTTCAGCCATTTCTTCCTCCCTTCCTATTCCGCGTCTTCGAAGATTTCATCTCCGAAGAAGATGTACGGGTTGGAGCGCGGCGCCATGACCATCTCGGGAATCGGGTCGAGCCCGATTTCCTCGAGGAAGTTGGACAGACCGACTCGCTGGATGAATTCACCTGTGCGTTCGCGGGCCTTGCCGTGCTCACCCCAGAGGTCCCAGATGGCCTCGGTGAGTTCCTTGAGGTCCTCGTAATCACCCTCCGGATCCATCTCCAGGAAGGGAACGAAGACCGAGCAAAGAAGAGCGCCACCGACGATCGGGGCCTTGCCGCCGATGAGGATGGTTGCACCGCGGTCCTTGCCGGGTTTGAGGGCTTTCGGCATGACGTTGATGCAGTGCATGCAGCGGACGCAGTTGGCGTTGTCGATGTCGAGGCTCTTGCCGTCCCACTCCACGCATTTGGTGGGGCAGAGGTCGCAGATCTCTGACTTGATGTCGACGCCATTTTTTGCGTACTCGGCCACCCGCTCCTGGTTGACCTGGATTTCATCGCGCCAGGTTCCGATAATGGAGCAGTCGGAACGTGCGATCGAGGCCACGCAGTCGTTCGGACAGCCGGCGAACTTGAATTTGTACTTGTAGGGGAAGAACGGGCGGTGGAGTTCGTCCTGCCAGTGCTGGGTTATGTTGTAGCAGGCGTCCAGGGTGTCGTAACAGGCCCACTCGCAACGAGCGGGGCCGCAGCAGCAGCTCGGCGTCCGCATGTTGGAGCCTGAACCACCGAGGTCCCAACCCGCTTTGGTGAGGTCGGCGAACAGGGGCTCGATGGCTTCGGAGGTCGAACCCAGGAACACGATGTCGCCGGTGGAGCCGTGCATGTTGGTCAGACCCGAACCGTGCCTGTCCCAGATGTCACACAGGGTGCGCAGGGCATCGGTGGTGTAAAACCAACCTGATGGTTGGTTCACCCGGTGGGTGTGGAACTCGGCCACGTTTGGAAACTCATCGGCGAGGTCCGAGTAGCGTCCGATCACGCCTCCGCCATACCCCATCACACCCACGAGCCCGCCATGCTTCCAGTGGCTGAGGTGCTCCTCATAAGAGCGCTCCAACTGGTGCATGGCGTCCTGAACCATGGGTTTATGGGCCTCCTTCTTGAACTCCTTGACAAAGCTCGGCCAGGGCCCTGTTTCGAGCTCGTCAATTAGCGGCGTCGATGACTTCTTCTCTTCTGTCATGGCCACTCCTTTCTAATATGTTTGCAGTGCTGAATTCGGCGCGGCGATTGGTGCCCTCATCGTCCGTCCCTACATCAGCGAGCTGATGTTCGACCAGAACCTGGAGAACACCACCGTCGACAAGAAATACCCGACCGGCACATTCACCGCCACACCGATGGTGAACGCCCGGACCGGTTTAAAACCAGGGTCAAGAGACCGGTATATCGCGTGGAGAGACCGAGCCACATTGTCCGGAACTGCTCGGTTTTCCAGAGTTTTTGGAGTTCGCTCCTCAATGCCGCCCCTCCCTCACAACAGACACTGAACCGGTTGTTGGCAGTGCAACCTATGTGCCAGAGAGAGGTCTCGTGAAAATTTCCACAAACCACTGAAGAGATGTGACTTTTTCGCTGTAGACGGGAATGTTCGAGTGCCCCCGATCTCCAAATGTTACCGTGCCGTAACAGAAGCGGGTGACAGGCTTCGCACTCGTTCCCACAGGGTAGCTGCCGGCCGGTCCACTGCGCAGCTCTCGGAGGTCACGGCTGGCGGGTTCGACCGTCCGTTTCCGGGGTATCAATGCCCAGGTCCCGCATCTTTCGGTACAGCGTGCTCGGGTGGATGCCGAGTTCCTTGGCTGCGGCCTTTCGATTGCCGAGATGACGCCGCAAAGCGTCTTCGATGTGGAGGCATTCCAGTGAGCGGAGCGTCATCCCCGGAACCGAGGTCATTTCGGCCGCGCCACGCCCGCGTACAAGCTCCGGCGGCAGGTGTTGGAGTTCTATCACGCTCCCTCGACACAAGACGAATGCGTGTTCGACGATGTTTTCGAGTTCGCGGGCGTTGCCCGGGAAATCGTGGTTCATCAGCAGGGCCATCACCTCGTCGGAGACGCCGACCACGTCCCTTTCCTGAACGCGATTGAAGCGATCGATAAAGTGGTCCACCAGCAACGGGATGTCTTCGCGACGCTCGACCAGAGGTGGCAGCTCCAGCCGGATGACGTTGATACGGTAGAAAAGGTCCTCGCGGAAGGCCCCCTGCTCAACCAGCTTGGAAAGGTCACGATGAGTCGCCGCAACGACGCGGACATTGGCGCTCACAGGCTCGACGGAACCGAGGGGTTCGTACTCGTGTTCCTGGAGGACCCGCAGAAGCCGCATCTGCATCGCGGCCGAGATGTCGCCGATCTCGTCGAGGAAGATGGTGCCACCCTCGCCATGAGCGAACCGCCCGACCTTGTCAGCGCGCGCGTCGGTAAAAGCGCCGGCCTTATGCCCGAAGAGCTCCGACTCGAGGAGGGTATCCGGGAGCGCGCCGCAATTGATCGCCACGAAACGCTTTCCCCGCCGCGGCGACAGCTCATGAATGGCGCGCGCGAAAAGCTCCTTCCCAGTGCCGCTCGCGCCGTGGATCACGACCGTACTGTCGCTGTCGGCAATGGCGGGCAGGATGCCGAACAGTTCCCTCATCGGCCGGCTGCGGCCGATGATGTCACCAAGCGAAAATCGCGCTTCCAGCTCCCTGCGCAGCTCCTCCACCTGGCTGAGATCGCGAAAGGTCTCGACGCCACCGACAAAGCGTCCGGCGTCGTCACGCAGGACCGCGGTCGAGATTCTGATGGGCACCTTGCGTCCCTTGGTATCGATAATGATCGCTGCACGGTTCACTACCGGCTCGCCCGTATCAAGCGAGTGGCGAAGTGCGCAACCGTTCTCACAGATGCTGGCATGAAAGACATCGCAGCACCGGCGGCCGATCGCGTGCTGGCGGTTAACGCCGGTAATGCGCTCCGCAGAACTGTTGAAATAGGTGATGCACCACTCGTGGTCGACGGTGAAAACGCCGTCGGCAACGCTGTCGAGAATGGTCTGGCTGATGCCCGGTTCGCCGGATTTCAATGCAGCATACCCCGCTTTGAAAGTAATGCCGCCTCGCCCAATGTCAAGCCGAGCGCGACTGCGATTCCGAATGTGCCATACTGAGCGCCACGCCAAAGGGGCACTGGGTTGCCGAGTGTCAAGAGTAAGCATCACACCTGCCGGCGATTCCGCAACGGATCGCCGCGTCGAGAGACGGACGAACGGGGTCCGCAAGACTCCGGGGGCCGCTGACGCCATGGCGGTCGACCCGGAAACTGGCAGAAAAGTGCCCCGGCACAGTTGGCGGTCCACCACCGAGGCCGTATCAGCATCGATTCTTCTGGCCATAGCCGCCGCCTCGGCCGCCTGGTTCGGGTCGCCGCTGGCAGTCGGCGCCGCCGTGTTGGTTCTGTCGGCGGTTTTGGGCGCGGCTGTTGTGGTGCGGCGCAATCGCCACCACCGGACACTCCCGGTTGCCGACATCCGCAGAGAGCTCGATCAAACGAGGCGGGACTACGGACAGCTTTTTTCGGCTGTGCCGTGCTTCATCTGCGTCCTCAATCGGGACCACCATGTGATCGAGGCCAACGCTCTCTACAGTGAAACGTTCGATGTCAGTGAACGGCGGCTGTGCTACGAGATCTGCAAACAGCGGAGCGCAACGTGCGCAAATTGCCTGGTCGACCTGACCTTCGAGGACGGGCAAATCCACTCCAGCGAGGAGACCCTGATCACCCGCGAGGGAAATCGCGTCAATGTCGTCGTGCACACGCGACCGGTCTTTGACGAAAACAACCGCATCGCGTCCGTCATGGAGGTATTCACCGACGTCACCGAAGTCAAGCGGCTGCAACGGCAACTTGCATTGACCGGTCGTGCAGTGGCCGGTATGGCGCACCGGGTCAAGAACATCCTCATGGGGCTCGAAGGCGGCATCTTTATCGTCAACGATGCTCTCGAAAGCAATGACCGCCCTTCTATTGACCAGGGTTGGGAAATGGTGGAGCGCAACGTGGGTCTGGTGACCGGCATCGTCAAGGATCTCCTGTACTGCTCGAAGGACCGTGAACCGTCATTCAAAACCGGTGTCTGCCCACACGACATCGTGCGCCAGGTCCGCGACCTCTACGCTGCGCGGATGTCGGACGAGAATGTCGAGATCCGGACCGAGCTCAGCGAACCGCCCCACCGCGGCACCTTCGACCCCGACGCCATCCACAACCTGCTCTGCAACCTGGTGGCCAACGCCATCGACGCCTGCCGGTTCGATCCCTGCCCGGACAAACCAGGCCACACAGTGGTCATCCGGTGCTTCGCCAACGGAGACGGGGCAACGGTGTTCGAAGTCGAGGATGACGGCGCTGGCATCCCTGAGGACTTGAGCCACCGGGTTTTCCAGGAGTTCTTCTCGTCAAAAGGCAGCGAGGGTACGGGCATCGGTCTGCTGGTCGTGCAGAAGGTGGCGGAGGAGCACGGCGGCAGAGTGACCTTCGAGTCGCGACCCGGCCACGGCACCGTCTTCACCGTGGTCATCCCAAGTGCACGGATCGAAACCGTGCACGAAACGGCGACCGCTGACCTGAGCGAAATTCGCGCGTGACAGCGTCCTCTTTCAGGCAACGCCGATCAGCTTCTCCACTCTCTCCAGAAAGATCTCGCGATCGATCGGCTTTTCGATCAGCGCGTCGGGTTTCGGCAGGTTGTCGAGATCCCCGAAAAAGTCGTCGAGGCGGGTCAGCCCGGTCAGCACCACGATCGGGATTGACGTGGTTTTGTCGGAGGTGCGGAGGCTGCGATAGGCCTTGACCCCGGATTTTCGGGGCATCAACACGTCGAGGGTGATGAGGTCCGGCTGATGCGCCTCGGCCAGCCACACACCCTCCTCTCCGTCGGATGCCGACTCCGTCTCGTACCCCGCCTTCCGGAAGAGCGCTTCGAGATATACGCGCATATCCTGCTCGTCATCGATGATCAGAACTTTTTTCGCCATGGTGTCCCCCCGGTTCTTCGTATTCTAATTGCCCGCACCTGAAGTTCCGAGCGCCGCCCGCGCCTCGGGAGTGCCGATGCGACCCAGAACCTCGCGGATGGGTTGCCGCAGGCTGGGGTTGTCCAATGCGCGGATGACACAGTCGACCAGGTCCGGGTCCTTGAGTTGGGAGAGCTCGCTCGCTGCACAGTCGACGAGCTTCGGATTCGCGCTGCCGAGTGCGGAGCACAGATACTCCACCGCCAGGCCGCCGGTTTCGCCGCCCTTGCGGGCGACGGTTCCGAGAGCCTTGAGCGCCTTTTCACTGCGTTTGAAGCGGCCGATCGCCCTCACCCCGCGCAAGCCGCCGCCGTATACGTCGACAAAGGCCTGGACCGCCTCGTCGCTCTTGCGCTCGGGGGCAGTGGTTTCGGCGACGTCCGACAGGTAGGATTCGTCGGCGAAGTACTCTACCGCCATGCGGCGCACGGTCGCGCTGTAGGCGGGGTCCTGGGCGATCGACTCGATGATCCGCCGGTCCGAGATCTTCGAAAAACACATGCTGATGAGTTCGACGTTCCCGGGTTCCTTGAGCAGGTCGGCCACCACCCGTTGCGAAAACATCCGCTCCACCGCGACCAACCGTGCGTCGAGCGACTCGGCGTTTCTCGCGATCTTGTCCAGCGTCACGTCGTCGGTGAGACGGGACACCGCGGTCAGCCGCACCCGCGGCGACTCGTCGGTGCAGGCCACCTCGACCAACTCCTCAGGGTCGTCGAGCTTTTCGACGGTTGCGAGCCGCTGCTTCGAGCTGGAGTCACCATGACTCTTTTGCTGCCCGACACTGCCGGTCTTCTTCCTCTTTTCCAGGACGCTCATCGTGTCCCTCCTTTCTCGAGGGTTCGAACCAGACCGCCGATCTGCTGATCCTCGACCTGACGCGGCGGTGTCCGAGAGTGATTCATGAATATCTCACCCATCGACCGCACCCAGTGCACGATCGACGGTCTCCCCGAACGTGTCGGGATCGATTGGTTTGTCGAATACCGCAAACGGTTTGCGGACCGCCAGGTGTCGTCCGGCAAGCCCGCTGACGACGATCACCGGGATCTCGCTCAGCTCCTTGTCCTTGGACAGCTTTCTGAAGAAATCCGTCCCGGACTGGTTTGGCATCGCGAGGTCGAGAATGATCAGGTCCGGTCGCTCGCGCTCCACAATCGTGAATGCCTCGCGACCGTCGGTCGCCGTCAGCGTTTCATAGCCCCGTTTCTTGAGCACCGCGGTGAGAAAGGTCCGAACGTCGGCCTCGTCGTCGACCACCAGAATCCTGTGGCTCATTGCAGCCTCCATTGCTGTGGTGTTTCCTTCATGCGCCTACTCCTCGCGCTCGCGTTCGGTCAGAAATCGCCAAAACGGGATGAAGCTGATCAGCAGCACTCCGATCAGGATGTAGGTGGTGCCCTCGGTGTGGGTCAGAAAGTCGAACAGGGTGTGGTACATCCGCCCCTCCTCAGTGCAATGCCGGATAGTCCGGGTGGTCGTACATGATCGGCATACGATTTGCGATCCATCGGAAGACCACCACGGCAAGGGTGATCAGCGACACCGTCACCCAGACTTCGGTCCACGCCGGCGCGTACCGCAACTCGTGCGGCACCTGCCAGTTGAACGCAATGAAGGTGGCGTTGAACCGGTTGAGGACGACGCCACAGACCGTCAGTGCCGCCGCTGCCCGCGCCAACCCGAGCCGCCGCTCGCGGTGGGCGACGGCGAACAGGATGCACGGTACGACCACGCATCCGATCAACTCGACGAGGTACCACGCACCCCATCCGGTTCCCAGCAGGCGCCACTCGTTCTCTATCGACAGCGCCACCAGCTTGACCGCGAGGTAGGTCGCGAGCACCACCGCTCCACCCTTGGCCAGCCCGTAGTTGATGTCGCGGAACTCATCGTCCGTGATCTGCACTTGATGGTGGAACGCGCGGTGGGAGACCCACCCTTCGATGATGATCATGGAGATACCGGCGGCGATCGCGGAGATAAAGAACTGGACGGGAATCTGCGATGAGTACCACAGGGGGTGGAGCTTGGTCGGCGTCACCATGAACATGGCGCCGAGGGTCGACTGGTGCATGGTCGACAGCATCAACCCGAAGATGGTGAGCACGATTGTCAGCTGTCCGACCAATCGGCGCCACCACTTCAGACCCAGCCACTCGAAGATAGCGGGCGTGGTCTCGATGAAGAGCACGGTCAGGTACAGGGCGACGCACAGTGAGACTTCAAACAGCGGCGACGTCGGCCCCGCCTGCTTGATGAACGGGTATGGAAGCCGCCAGGGGCGACCGAGGTCGGCGAGAAGGCCGATCACGACCAGCGAATAGCCGAGGAACCCGGTGAGGAGCGCGGGCCGAACGACCGGTTGGTATTCCTTCATGCCGAACAGAAAGACGGCCGATGAAATCACGAACCCCCCGGCCGCGAGGGCGACGCCGGCCATGACGTCGAATCCGATCCACAAACCCCAGGGATTGGTGTCGGAGAGATTGGTGGTGGCCGCGAGGCCAGTCGTGAAACGGATGGTGAGGATAATGGCGCCACCGAGAAGGATGACACCGGCGATCAGGTTGAACGGGGTGAGGATCCCGTTCCGGCCACTGTCCGATGCAGCAACGCTCATGGCTGGCCTCCCTCACCCTGTTCGGCCAGCGCCTTGCTGACAGCTGTTTGGACGGCACGCTCCTTGTCCTTCGCCGCCCTTTCCGCCGCCTGCGCAAGCTTGACCTTCATCTCCTCTTCCCCACGCACCCGCGCCTCGGCCAGGGCCGCTTCAAGCTCGGCCTTGGCAAGCTTGTCTTTGCGTTTGGTGAAGGCGTAGAACCCGGCCAGCAGACCCGGATAGATCGTCACGATCAAGGGCACCACCGACAGGTAGCTGGTGCCGATCGCGGGCAAGGACTCGTGGGTGACGCCCTCATGGAGGTCGAGTTCGCGGAATGGGATGCCTGCGAGCATGAGCCAGCTCGTCCCACCGAACTCGTATTCGCCGAAGACATGATTGATGTAGCGGTCGGGGAATTTGCGGATTCGATCACGCGCCACCTCGAGCAGGTCTTCGCGCCGTCCGAAGGTGATCGCTCCGGCGGGGCAGGCGTCGGCGCAGCCCGGGTTGAGGCCCTCCTTGATCCGCGGATAGCACATAGTGCACCGCATCACCCGCGGGTCGATGGGGTTGTCGTACTCGTAGGACAGGGCGTAGTACGGGCAGGCCATGATGCAGTAACGACAGCCGATGCACACCTCCGGGTCATAGAGGATCGGCCCTTCGGGGGTCTTGGTGAAGGCGTGCACCAGACACACCGTGGCGCAGCACGGCTCGTTGCAGTGCATACACTGCAGCTTGCGGTAGACCGGAGGCTCGTCGCCATCGCCGTCCCGGTACCGATTGACGACCGTGAAGGCGGTCGCCGACGTCCGCCTCACGGTCTCGAAGACGTCGAGATCGCCGATCGGTTGCGGTGGCACCGGTAAGGCGTTGACCTCGGCGCACGCGACCTCGCACGATCGGCAGCCAACGCACAAAGTGGTGTCATGGAGGAGCCCGTAGCGACCCGGATAGCCTTCAAAGTGCTCAATCGTTCCGGCGTCGGCGGCACCTGAGGAAAGCGCTCCCGCGCCCGCCGCCATGGAGCCGAGAAACCCTCGTCTCGACATGCTCATGAGACCGTCTCCTTTGCGGCGTGGCAGTCGGTGCACCCCAGCTTGTCGATGCCCATCCGCTGATGGCAGCCGATGCACTGGCGGTGGTATGCCACCTTCAGCCCGGGTCTGTCCGTTCTCGCCTGCGACGCTTCACCGTGACAGGCGCGACACTGCGGCGGGCGTTGGTCGTTTTCCGAGTGGTGGTGACACCCCTCGCACCCGATTTCGACTCCCCCGTGCAGAACGCTTGCCAGCCGCGACTTCCGGACGGCCTCGTCGAGCCGGACCATGATCTTGCGATGGGGCAGCGTTGACGGCTCGTAGGTCGAGCTCAGCACGTCGATGACAACCGTCTCCGGAAAGTCGTCGGAGCTCGGTGGCAGGGGGGCAATCTCGGATGTGTCGGGGGCGGCCGCCGGCAGCTCGGTTCCGGGGGCAAGCCACGGGCCTTGATGGCACCCGATACAGGCCGAGCCGTTCTGGTTCGTTGCCATCCCTCCGTGACATCCAGCGCAGGCAGCTCGCTGCCTGTTCCTTCCGGTGACAGCCGACACAGCTCAGTGACGAGGACGCACCGTGATAGGCGTCCTCGAGGGTCACGCCACCGCCTTCCCGGGCGCCGGCCTGGTGTGGCAGCTGCCGCAGTTTCTGAACGGTCAGGTGGTGGCAGCTGGTGCAGAAGGTGGTCCGCGGCTCGTGGGCCGCGTGGTCGAAGGCCACCAGCCGTGACAGACCGTCCGCGCGGTGGATCCACATCTGATCGGGCTGGCCACGCACGAGACGCGGGACGACCTCCAGCTTCATCACCGCCTCGCGGTGGGCGGGGTCGTGGCAGCCGATACAGACGGTCGGCCCTGCCGTCTGCCCGCTGGCGACGCGTTCGAGGTGGCAGGACAGGCACTGGACGTGGGATGCGTTCCGCAGCGATAACGTCTTACCCTCATCTTGCTCCAGGTGACAATCGCTGCACGCGTCCTCCTGCCCCTTGACATAGATCAGCTGCTTCACTGCCTGGTCGTAGACATGGTGGCAACTCCGGCATTGGTCCGCCTCGTCCTGGTCCTTGAAGACAGCAACGTGACGTGCGTGGAGCGAGTAGTCGAATGCCATCGGCGCCTGTTCGGGCATGACAGCGTTCTGCAAACGGTGGCACTCCCCGCAGGTCAACGGTCCCGAGTCGAGGCCCTGCGACAGCCGTTGCTGATGGCACCCGAGACACCGGTCGTGGTAGGCATCCATCAGAGCCCCAGGGTCGAGATCACCGACGGCGGCGGCAAAGGACGGGGTCAGCTTGCCTTCCTCGATGAGATGGCACTCCTTGCACTGATCGGCCCCCAATGCCGTGCTGTGGCCCGCATGGTTGAAAGCGACCGGAGGCCGCTCCAGATTGCCGAATCGCTCCGGGTGGGCCATAAGGATCATTCCCGCGGGCGCCGGTTCGGCCGGCGCTGTCGGCTGCTGCGCGGCGACGGCCGCGGTGCCGAGGAGGGCGATGGCCGCGGCGAGTAAGAATGTGCTTCGGATTGGTGTCATCGTCGAGTTCCTTCCATCAGGCCTGCGGTATCTCGATGCACTTGATCAGCATCTCGCTGATGAACGAGACGTGGCAGCCGAGCTTGTAGTAGCCGATGATGTCCTCGATGCCGGAGTGGCAGTTGTGGCACGGCGTGATCACGGTGTGCGCCCCGGTCTCGGCGATCTGCTCCGCCTTGACCTTGTTGCTTTTCATGCGCGACAGCTTCCACGGCGGCCCGCAATTGATCAGCCCGCCGCCGGCCTGACAGCAGTAGTTGTGCTCGTACCGCGGGTCCATGTCCCTGAAATCCTCACACAGGGCGTTGACCACGTAGCGAAGCTTGTCGTGCAGGCCTCTCCCGCGAACGATGTTGCAGGGGTCCTGGACCGTGACCGGTTCTTCGATTTTTCGCGCGATCTTGATGCGCCCGCTCGTGAGCAGCTCGTAGTAATACTCGACGGCGTGGACCATGGGGATCGGGGGCTTGGTCCAACCCAACCACCGCGGCCCGTCGTAGACCGCACCGCGGTAGGCGTGACCGCACTCTCCCATCACGACCCGTTTGACCTTGAGCTGCATCGCCCGCTCCCAGTGCAGGCGCTCGACCCGGCCCATGGTCTCGAAGTCGCCCGAGTACATGGCCATGTTGGAGTTGTCCCAACCGTCGGTTGAGGGCATCGTCCAGTCGGCTCCCGCGACCTTGAAGATGATCGCCATGTTGGCGATCAGCTGGGCCAGGATCTTCGGCTCGGGGCCGATGATCGAGTACATGATCTCGGCGCCCTCCTTGTCGAGTGGGATGCGGGTCCCGGCGAGCTCCGCCTGCGCGTCCTCCTCCTGCCACATCAGGGTGTCGATCCAGTCGTCCTGCTGCACCCACATCTGGTTCATGGTCGCGGCGTGGCTGTTGGTCGTGTCCTGCAAATATTGCGGCACCACGCCGAGGAGGTTGAGGATCCGACGGACGGTCATGATCAGATAGGAGATGTCGATCCCGAACGGGCAGTACATGCTGCAGCGTCGGCAAGCACCGCAGTCGATGAAGGCGATGCGGGCCGCGTTATGGAGGAACTTCGCGTCGACCTTCCCCTTGCGCCGGACCATCTCCCAAATCGTGTCCTTGACCTTGGCCACCGGCGCGTAATCCGGGTCGCCGTTGCGCGAGACATAGCTCTGGCAGGACTCGGCGCACAGACCGCAGTGGACGCAGGTCTGGAGGTAGACCTCGAGCCTGGCCGCACACTCCTGGGTCAATACCCGGTTGATGGTCTTCTCGATCCGCTCCGGTGTGAGCTTGGCAATGCTGTCGTCCACGCCCGGGTCAATGATTGCAATATCCTGAAGATCAGCCATGTCGCTTCATCCTCATTGCGCCCAACCCTCCATTCGCAAACATTTACCAATCCCTCGAATGGCGCACCGCGCCAAACTCGCTGCCCATGTAAGCCCTGGTAAATACGAACCACAACATGTGGACCAGACGGGTCCACGGAATCACCAGCAACCCCAGCACCCCGCTGAGGCCGTGGATGATGATCATCGGCTTGTAGGGCAACCACTGCTGGTGTGCGACGAACCCGGTCACGAAAGGCGCCATGACAAGGAGCGCGAGCAGGAAGTCCGACGGGTAGCTGACATTCCGGACTTCGGGACGAACCAGCCGTCTGACGATGAAGAACACGCACCCGAAGATGACGACCAGGGTCATGACGTCGGCGAGGCCCTCCGGCAGGCTCCACCACCGAATGCCCCAGGACTCCTGCCACAGGACCGCGTGCCCCATGAGAAACAGAGGCGTCACGACGACGCAGAAGTGGAAAGCGTAGGACAGGACCGTGTAGAGCGGATGCAATTGCATCTTCCGACCGCCGAACGGCACCAACCAGTGGAAGAGCGAACGGAGACCGAACTTGGCGTCGAAGGTGGCATAGACGACCTTGTCCTTCCTGGCCAGCCGCGCCATCGTGATGAGCTGATAGGCGAGCCCACCGAAGAAACCCAATGAATGCGATCCAGACCAGGGGGCCGCGAACGAACTCGTACATGCTCCCTCCCTCAACCTTGGAAAATGGAGTCGAATGGCACCACCTGGCGGAGGTAGGTTCCGTTCTCCACGGCGCGGATCAACAGCCGTTCGCCGTCTGGACTGAAAATCGGTTCCCACAATGCGTCGTACCACGGGCTCCAGATCTTGCCGTCGACTGCGATCGCGAAACGCCCTTCTTTCTCCACCTTGGCGACGACCTGGTCTCCGGACGGGGCAAATACCGGGTCCCACACCATGTCGAAGGTCCCAGGCCAACTCGTGCCGTCGACCGCGATGCCCCACGAACCTTTGCCCCTCACACCCGCCGCAACGCGACGACCATCCGGAGAAAACACCGGTGGCAGCACCAGATCGTCGAAATGGGTCTTCCACGCCTGATCGTCCACAACCACCGTCCAGCTGCCGAATCCGGGTGCCGCCACAGCCGCTACGTGCTTGCCGTCTGCGCTCAGACGCTGGTTCCACAGTTGCATGAAGCGGCTGTCCCAGATCGGACTGCCGTTTTCAGCGATCGTCCACGAACCGTTGACACGGACGGGGGCCAGGAGGTTTCGGCTTCCATTGCGATAAGTGGGCTCCCAGACGCATCCAAATCGCCCCGCCCACGGCTCGGCATTTTCAGCCAGGGTGTAGTCGCAGATATCCAGCCGCACCTCGGCGGCCACGCCGCCACCGTCTCCACTGATCGCCGGTCCGTAGACATTGATGAACTTGCGCTGCCAGGCTTCGCCATTGACGGCGATGCTCCAGGTTCCTTCCATGAATCCGACGATGTCGGCCTCGGCCAGTGGTTCCACCTGCACCACCGCGACGACAGTGCCGCCGTCTTCACTGATGGCGAGACCCCGTGAGGAGTGAAAGGTCTGCTCCCACCGCTGCCCGTTGACCGCCACGGTGTACTGCATGTTGTCCTTGATCTGCACTGCGACCACCGAACCGTCGCGACTGAAGACCGGGTTCCACGCAAATTCCCAGCGCTGCTCCCAGGGCTCACCATCGACGGCCAGGGTCCACTCGTCGTCGATGCGGACCAGTGCGTACAGCCGTCCGTCAGGCGCGAAGATCGGGTGCCACGCCTTTTCGAACTCGCCGTCCCACAGCGAGCCGTTCACGCACACGGCGAAGGTCTCAGGCGCCGTCAAAACGGGAGCCGCGATCCGCTCTCCGTCTGAGCTGACCACAAACTCGTGGACGTCGGCGAATCGCTGCCGCACCTCGGTGAGGTCGCAGACCGGCTTGCGCCCGATCTGCCAGTCCCAGCCGTCCCGATCCATCATGTTGCCGCTCCCTTCGTCGAAGCCCCGCCGTCGGCGAATACCCTCGCGTTCGCCTCGGGCCCGCTGCAACCCTCATGCCCACACCCGTCGGCAGGTGAGAACACACCGTAAAGTCATTCACCTC
>CAVQQV010000071.1:0-29333 GCA_963714885.1 Candidatus Sulfomarinibacteraceae bacterium
CGTCGGAGCGGGGACATGACCTGATTGTAGATGTACGAGGCGACTGCGAGTCAATCGTCGGCGCCGGCGCGATCGCGGCGACCGGGAGCCGGATCCGGTGTTCACTCTCCGCGAAGTGCGGTGATCGGGTTGACTCGAGCCGCCCGCAACGCCGGCGCCAGGCAGGCGATCAGCGCCACTCCTGCGAAGAAGAGTGCGGCTCCACCATAGGCCACGGGGTCGAGGGGTTCGATCTCGAAGAGCAATCTCTGGATCAATCGGGTGCCCAAGGATGCGCCGGCTAATCCGATGGCGAGGCCGATCCCGACCATCACCAGCCCCTTTCTCAGGATCAGACCGATGACTTCGGTCGGCGCCGCTCCCAACGCCGCCCGGATGCCGAACTCGTGGGTCCGCTCGCTCACGTGGTATGCCAAGACCCCGTAGAGGCCGACGGCGGTGAGAAGCATGGCCACAACCGACAGCAGTCCGAGGGCCAGCATCACGACCCGAAAACCGGTGAGATCCTGATCGACCAGGTCCGTCATGGTGACGAAATCGCCGAGCACAGCGTTGCGGTCTTTCATTTCGATTAGCTGTCGAATCGGCGCCGCAAAAAGATCCGGGTCACCCTCGGTGCGGATGACCAGCCATTGGAAGCTCGGCCCGAACTGTTGTGACGCCAGATAGATGGCCTCGTCGAAACTCGAACGGACGCCGTTGATCCTGGCGTTGCCGACAACGCCGACCACCTCGAAGGCAAAGTCGAACCAGCCCAACCTGACCATGTGACCGAGGGGCCTCTGGTCCGGGAAAAGATCTTGAGCCAGGGCCTCGCTGATGATGACGGCGGGGGCGCTGCCCTGGGTGTCGGTGTCGTTGAAATCACGTCCGCGAAGCAGTGGAATCCCGATGGTGGCGAAGTAACCCGGCGTCACCGCCCGGGTCAGCCCCATGTCGGAGTCCCTCGGCTCGGGACGGGGCTGGTTGGCGTGCCAGATGGGCCAGTCGGTCCCGCGCGAGGCGATCGGCAATTTAGTGATGGCGGCTGCGTCCTTGACCCCTGGCAGCGTCTTGATGTCCTCGATCAGCGATGCATACACCACAACGCGTTCGAGATCGGTGGGATGGTCGTCGGCCTGAATCGTGTAGGTGGCCCCGACGACGTTTTCGGTCTCGAATCCGAGATCGACCGAGGCGAGATTGACCATGCTGCGGATGAGCAGGCCGCAGCCGATGAGCAGGCAGACCGACAACGCCACCTGAATCACCACCATGAGGGACCGCATTCGGGTGCTGCTCTTGCCTTCGGAGGTCCTGGCCGATGTCCCGAGCTTCTGCCAGACATTGAGCGAAGTTCCACGCACGGCGGGAACGATACCAACAGCCAGGCCGACGAGAACTGAGATCCCCAGCGCAAACAGCAGGACCGCGCCGTCAATTGTCGGCACCGGCACACCGGGATCCCCCGGAGGCAGCAGCCGCAGTAGCAGATTGTGAAACAGGTAGGCCACGCCGATCCCGATGAGGCCGGCCGCCAGGGTGAGGAGGACGCTCTCGGTCAGGAGCTGGCGGATGAGCCGGCGCCTGCTGGCGCCCAGGGCCGACCGCATCGCCATCTCCGAAACCCGCCGCTGGCCGCGCGCCATTTGCAGCCCTGCCACGTTGATGCACGCGATCAGCAGCAGCATGCCTGTGGTGGCGATCAGCAGGTTGAGGCTTGCACGGACGTGCGCGACCATATAATCCCGCAGCACGAACAGCCTCAGCCCTTTCCCCTTGTTGGTGTCCGGGTACTCGGCTTCGAGCGCGGCCGCCACGCTGTCGACATCGCTCTGAGCCTGGTCGAGCGACACCCCGTCCTTCAGTCGGCCCACCGCCCACAGACTGTGGGAATCCCGCTGCGGGTCGATCGGGCATTCGCGATCGATCACGATCCAGAGGTCGGTATCGAACATGAACCGGAATCCCGGCGGCATCACCCCGATCACCTCATAGGTCGTGCCGTCGAGGTGGAGGGGGGCCCCGATAGCGTCCTCTGAACCGCCGAATCTGTGTTGCCATAGATCATGGCTGACGATAGCGACGTTGGCACCGGAAAGATCCTCCTCACCCTCCATGAAGTTCCGGCCCCGAATCGGTTGAACTCCGAGCGTCGGAAACAGATCCCAAGTCGCATACACGGCCCCTACCGCCTCAGCTCGCTCACCCCCGGTCATCGTCATTCCGTGGCGGCTGGAGAGAACGCAGAAACCTTCGAACGATCGGCTGAGACGCCGGTAATCAAAGAAGTCGAGCCTGGAGACCGGACCGGCGTTGCGGCCGTCGTAGGTCTTGACCGTGGCCACGAGACGGTCCGGTTCCTGATAGGGCAGATGGCTCAGGAGGAGCGCCCTGATGGTGCTGAAGAGCGCGGTGTTGGCGCCGATCCCGATCGCCAGCGTGATCACGAACACAGATGCAAAGCCGGGCGACCTCCGGAGCATGTTGACGGCGAACCGGATATCGTGCAGGAACATGTCCACACCTGCGCCATGGCGGGTCTCGCGAACCGTGGCCTTGACCTGTTCGCTTCCTCCCAGCTCCATCAGAGCCTGTCGGCGCGCTTGGGCGGGGTCCACTCCCGCCCGGATCTTCTCGTCGGTCAGGATATCGACATAGCTCTGCAGCTCCTCATCGAGCTCATGATCGAGTTCCCGGCCTCGGAACAGGGTGCGAAACACCGATCGGAGCGTCGACAAGGGCGGCATCTCTTCTCCTTCAGTTGGCCTCGAGGACCTTGCCGATGGTCAGGACGAGGTGGGACCACCCCTGTTTCTCCTCGCCCAGGCGGGCCTGACCGGCGGCGGTCAGTTCGTAGTACCTGGCGCGCCGGTTGTTCTCGGATTCTCCCCACTCGCCCATGATCCAGCCCTCCTGCTCCATGCGATGGAGCGCCGGAAACAACGACCCGGGTTTCACTTGAAACACACCGTCGGTGATCTGCTCGATGCGGCGGGAGATCCCGAGCCCATGCATCGGTGCCAGGGAAAGGGTCTTGAGAATCAGCATGTCGAGCGTGCCCCGGAGGATCTCCGTCTTGTTCTCTATCATCCGAACCCCCGATTGACGGTCACTCCTATCGGTGTTCTATACGAGTGAGGTGAGCCCAGGTTTCAGGTGAGATTCGTGTTGGACAGGATGGCCGTTTTTTCCGATTGCGGGCACACTGAGGAACCGATCAGACGATCGCCTCGGGGATGCGGAGGATCGCCTCACACCCCTGAGATGCTTCCGCGATTTCGGACTGTTGACCGATCCTCCGTGGGCCTCGGCGATCTGGCGGCTGAGAAAGAGCCCGATGCCGGAGCCGTCCTTCTTGGTGGTGAAGAACGGGACAAACAGGTTGCTCGAGTCCGGCAGACCGGGACCTTCGTCGCAGATCACGATCTCCGCCATACCGTCGGTTGAGGACCAGTGCACCGTGACCGAGCCGCCGGTCTCGAGGCTTGCCTCGACCGCGTTCTTCATGAGGTTGATGAGGACCTGTTCGAGCTGGTCCTGGTCGGCAGCCACGATCACGGCGGGCCCTCCGGTGATGTCGACGGTGAGACGTTTTTCGAGGGCGGCCGCGGTGCGGATGCAGCCTGCGAGATCGACGGGGGAGATCGTCGGCTGCGGGAGTTTGGCCAGCCGCGAGCAGTCTCCCATGAACCGGTTGAGCGCCTCGACCCGGGAGGAGATCACCTGCAGGCCTCGACTGAGATCGTTCCGCCAGTCCTCCGGCGGCGGGTCCTGATCGATGACCCTCTCCATGCTCCCGGCGAGGGACGTGATCGGCGCCAGCGAGTTGTTGAGTTCGTGCCCGATGACGCGGATCAGGCGTTTCCACGCCGCCAACTCCTCCGCCTGGAGGGCGCGGCTGACATCGGAGAGCACGAGGAGGTGGTTGGGCCGCCCGTGCTCCCTGAAGCTGCCACGGCGCATCTCCCACCGCCCCGCCGTTTCACCGATCTCGAGCTCGACGGTCCGCGAAGGTGCGCCCGAGAGACAGCTCTCGAGCCCGAGTTCCCCGGCCGTTGCACCGAGAAGGCCCTCTGTCCGGTCGAAGATCTTCTCGCCCGCGGCGTTGACCTGGCGCAACCTGTGGGACGCGTCGAACGCGAAGACCGCGACATCGATCTCGGCCATCACCTTGCGCACCAGGGCCGTGGCCTCGAGGTCCTCCACGCGTTGTCGACGCAGGGTCTCCGCGAGTTGATTGAGTTCGACGACGAGCTCGCCGTAGGGATCGGAACGGGAGACATCGCGGACCCGGAACGAGAAATCGCCCTCGCGCAGCGCCGCCAGCAGGTTGGAAACCGTGCGCAGGTGGTAGCGGCTGCGCGATCGCACCACCATCACCAGACCGAGCCACGCGGCGACGAGGACGGCGATCAGGACCCGACGCGAGGTCGGTGTGAGATCGGACCGGAGGATGAAATACACCGCGGCGGCGATGGCCGGCACGCCAGAAAGCAGCACCAGACCGACAAATCGGGCGTGCAACCCATGGCGGACCCGGTGCGCGTTCCTCCCGTCAGCTGCGATCGGTTCGTCGGCCCTGGATCCTTCGGCCGCCGGCTTCACAGACCGTGCTTCTCCAGACGCCGGTAGAGGGCGCTGCGGCTGAGGCCGAGGGCCTCGGCGGCGCGGCTGACGTTGCCGTCATACCGCCGCATGGCCTTCTGAACAAAGACCTTTTCCAGGTCGTCGAGGCTCATCTCGTCGAGGGTGGTAGCGGCGGCGGCAGGGGCGCCGCTGAGACCGAGGTGGTCGGCCTTGACGGTGTCGTCGGTGGCCATCAGGACGGCGCGTTCGACGACGTGCGCCAGCTCGCGCACGTTGCCGGGCCACAGGTGGCGCTGCATGGCCGTGGCGGCGGCGCCGTCGAATCCGACCAGATTTTTCCGATACTTCTGAGCGTACCTGCCGAGAAAGTGGTTGGCGAGCAGCGGGATGTCCTCGGGGCGCTCGCGAAGCGGCGGCAGCCGGATCTCCACGGTGTTGAGGCGAAAGAGAAGATCTTCGCGGAAGCGGCCGGCGGCCACGTCGTTCTTGAGGTCAGCATTCGTGGCGGAGATGATCCTCGCGTCGACCACCCTGGTTTTCGAGGAGCCGACCCGTTCGAGCTCGCCCGTCTCCAGCGTCCGCAGCAACTTGGCCTGCTGTTCGAAGGGCACGTTGGCGATCTCGTCGAGGAACAACGTCCCGCCGTCGGCCATTTCGAACCGGCCGACGCGGTCGCCCTTGGCGTCGGTAAATGCGCCCTTGACGTGGCCGAAGAGTTCGCTGGCGAAGACGCCGTCGGGAAGACCGCCGACATTGACCGTGATCAGGGGGCGTTCGGCACGAGCCGAAACAGCGTGCAGCCGGCGGGCGACGACCTCCTTGCCGCTGCCGTGTTCGCCGGTGATCAGGACGTTGGCGTCGGACGGTCCGACGCGGGCGATCAGCTCCAACACCGGTTGCATCGCCGGCGCCGTTGCGATGAGATCGGGGGCCTCGCGGGTCAGCAGCGTGGCGTTTTCCGCCTCCAGACGGAGGCCTCGGCGGAGTGCGCGGCTGAGGGCCACCTGATTGCGGAGGATCGACAACAGCCGGTCGTTGTCCCACGGCTTTTCGACGAAATCGCGTGCGCCGAGACGGATGGCCTGGACCGCGACCTCGACGCTGCCCCACGCTGTCATGACGACAACCGGCAGGGTGCTGTCCAGGGCCTGGAGTTTCTCCAACAGCTCGAGCCCCTCGGAACCCGATGTCGTGTCCCGCGAGTAGTTGAGGTCGATCAGTGCGGCGTCGAAATCGCCGGCGCTCACAGCTGCGAGGGCGTGGTCCGGCGAATCGACGGTCTCGACGAGATAGCCTTCAGGTTTGAGCAGCAGACGGAGCGACTCCAGGATATCGGGCTGATCATCAGAGATCAGAATGCGCGGAGAGCCTCCTGGTAAACCCACGGCGCTCTCAGGATACCGTACATGCTTCAGTCATCATGAAGCGCGATCACGGGGTTGATCCTGGCCGCCTGCATCGCCGGGATCAGGCCGGCCAGCAGACCGACCCCCAGCATGGCCCCGGCGACCGCCAGGTAGGTCACCGGGTCGAGGGCGGAGACCTCGAACAGCAGGCCCCGCAGCCACCGGCTGAGCAGCCACGCGATGAACCCGCCGGCGATGACCCCGGCGAGAACCAGCAGCGCACTCTTGTTGAGGATGGTGACGAGGATCGAGCGCGCCTCGGCCCCGAGGGCCATCCGGAGACCGATCTCCTGCGTCCGGCTCCCGACGGTGAACGCCATCACGCCGTAGAGACCTCCCAGCGCCAGCACCAGTGCCAACATGCTGAAGCCGGTGAGGAGGTTCGAGAGGTCGTCGATCGACTGCGTGTTGCGGGAGACGATGTCGTCCATGGTGTCGATCTGGAAAACCGCGATCTCCGGCTCCACGCTCCAGATGGCCTTCTCGACGTCGTCGATCATCGACCCGGGATCACCTTCGGTGCGGATCACGAATGTCATCGTGGACCAGGTGAAGAAACCCTGGACGTACATTGTTTCAAAGCGCGGTTCGGTGTTGAGCGAGGTCTGCCGATGGTCGCCCATCACGCCCACCACTTCCATCCAGGGAAGGCTGCCCTGCAGCTGTCCGAACTTGACCCGCTTGCCGATGGCGCTTTCGTTCGGCCAGAAGTGGCTCGCCATCTGACGGTTGATGATGATCGCGGGCGGCGAATCGGGGCCGTCGAGATCGGTGAACTCTCTTCCCTGCAGAATGGGGATGCCCATCGTCTCGAGGTATCCGGGCAAGACCGCCGTGCCGCCGACGAACACCATGTCGGCGGGATCCGAGATGGGGTGTTCCTCGATGCTCATGCTCGAGTTGCTGTTGTCTCCAACCAGCGGGAGCATGGAGGCGGCCGAAGCGGCCCGGACACCGGGAAGGGCCCTGATTCTCGTCACCGTCTCGTCGAAGAACGCCAGCTGTTCCGCTTCCGATGCATACTGCTCGCTCGGCAGCGACACCCGCATGGTCAGGAGGTTGGCGGTGTCGAATCCGGGATCGACCGCTTGCAGGCTCATGAGGCTGCGGATCATCAGACCCGCGCTGATCATGAGTGCGAGCGCCAGGGCCACCTGGGCGACAACCAGAAGGTCCCGCCGAACGCGGTCCCTCCGGCTGCCGAACACGGAGCGGGTGTTGGCCCGGCCGTCGTCGCTGATCTGCGAGCGGAACGCGCGGAGGGCTGCCGGCAATCCGAATCCGATGCTGGTCGCCCCGAGCAGCAGGAGCGTGAAGCCGAGGGCGCGACCGTCGACCGCGACCTCACCCACCGGGCCGACGGACGCCCGCAGGCCTGCGGCGAGAATGTCGACGCCCCAGAATGCCACTGCGACCCCGAGCAGCCCGCCGCCGACCGCCAGCAGCGCGGACTCGGTCAGCATCTGGCGGACGAGCCGGCCGGGACCGGCGCCGAGCGCGGTGCGAACCGCGAACTCCCGCTCGCGGCTGGCCGCAGTCGAGAGCAGCAGGTTGGCGATGTTGACGCAGGCGATGAGCAGGACGAATCCGACGGCGGCGCACAGTGCGAAGAGCATCGAGCGGGTGTTCCGGCCGAGCAGGACCTCGCCCAGCGGCACCACCGCGGCGGTGTAGCCGCGGTTGCTCTCCGGGTAGGCCTCGGCGAGGCGGTCGCCGATCACCTTCACTTCGCGGTCGGCCTCGGCGGCCGTGACGCCGTCCCGCAGTCTGGCCATGGCGTTGTAGATGTGGTTCCCCCGAAGCTCCGACTGCCGGCCGAATCTGAACGGCTTCCAGATGTCGAACTGACCCACGGCGATCTCGACCTCGGGCGGCAGCACGCCGAGCACCTCGTGCCCCACATGGTCGATCCGCATCACCGTGCCGACGACATCGGGATCCGCTCCGAACCGCCCCCGCCAGGTCGCATCCGACAACAGCACCACGGCATGTTCTTCGGAGGTGTCGCTGGAGGCGTCGTAGGTCGCGGCCGATCGCCGGTTGCACGCGGAGGGCCTGGAGGACGCCCGAGGTGGCGCGGACCACGCGCAGTCGATCGGGGTTGTCCGCGCCCATCACGTTGACCGCCTCGAATGTGTAGAGGCCGGAGGCGTCGAAAGCAGAGCTCTGTTCGGTCCAATCCCGAAAGTCGAGAGCCGAGACGGTCATGCGGTTCCAACCGGACGCCGGTTTGGCGGTGTACAACCGCACCAGGCGGTCGGGTTGCTCGAACGGCAGGGGCGTCAGCAGCGTCGCGTCGATGACGCTGAAGACCGCGGTGCTCGCACCGATGCCGAGGGCGAGGGTCACCAGCGAAATCACGGTGGTGGTGGGGTGACGCAGGAGCATCCGGACGCCGAATCGGAGGTCCTGAAGAATGTCAGACATCGCCTTGCCCTTCCGTCAGTCGTTCAGCACACCGCTTCTTGAACCGCCGGGTCGGTTTCGTCCACGACCTGGCCGTCGAAGAGGTGAAGGGTCCGTTCGGCGTACTTGAGATAGCGGGGGTCGTGGGTCACCATGCAGATGGTCGCTCCGTCGGCGTGAAGACCGGCCAAGCAGATCCATCACCTTGGCGCCGCTGCGCGAGTCGAGGTTGCCGGTGGGCTCGTCCGCCAGCAGGATCAGGGGTTTCCCGACCAGGGCGCGGGCGACGGCCACCCGCTGCTGCTGGCCGCCGGAGAGCTGCGAGGGGTAGTGGTTCAACCGGTGCTCCATCCCGACCTGCTCCAGGGCCTCGCGCACCATGGCCTTGCGATCCGACGAGGGGGTCTCGCGGTAGACCAGCGGCAGCTCGACGTTTTCGAAGACCGTGAGGTCGCCGATCAGGTTGAAGCTCTGGAAGATGAAACCGATGGCCCGGTTGCGCAGCCTGGCTCTTTCGCGAACCGTCAGCGTCTCCACCGGGTGGCCGTTGAGGAGGTACTGCCCCTCGCTCGGCGTGTCGAGCAGACCCATGATCGACAGCAGGGTCGACTTGCCGCCGCCGGAGGGACCGGCGATGGTGACGAAGTCGCCGGTCTGGATCTCGAGGTGGACGTCGGCCAGGGCGTGGGTCTCGACCTCGTCGGTGAGAAAGACCTTCTTGACGCCGGTCATCTGAATGAGAGGATGTTCAGCCATGGTTGCTCCCTGTCTGTTATCGCAGCTTGATGCGTTCGTTGTCGTCCCAGCGAGAGGTGTCCGAGAGGATCACCCGATCGCCTTCGCGAAGTCCGTCGACGATCTCGATCGTGTCCACCGAGGAGCGGCCGAGCTCGACCGCGACCCGGGAGGCGTGCTTGCCGTCGGCCTCGAGCCGGTAGAGCCCGACGGTGGCGTTCTCCTGGGCCTGGACCGGCCGGCCCACGAACATCACGTCGGTCAGCTGTTCGATCCGGATGGCGCCGTCCACCGCCATGTCGGGACGGGCGCCGTCAGGCAGCGCGTCCTCGAAACGGACCTCGACCATCACCGAGCCCTCCTGCACCGAGGGGTCGACGCGGGTCACCGTGCCGGCAACCAGACCGTTGCGGGTGTCGACGCTGACCGTCTGACCCGGACGCACGTCGCGGGCGCGGGTCGCGGGCACCCTGAGCTCGGCCTTGAGCCGGGTCGGTTCGGCGACCTTGGCGAGCATGGTGCCGGGGGCCACCTGCTGGCCGATCTCCACCGGGACCTCCTGCACCACGCCGGCGATCCCGGCTCGCACCGCCAATGCCTCGAGCTGTTCGGCCCTCAAGTCGAAGAGCGCCCGCTGCTGCTCCAGTTCGGCCTGTTTCGCCGCCAACAGGGCGCGGTGGGCCTCGGCGGTCATCGTCAGCCGTTGGGCTTCGATTTCCTGCCGTGTCGTCAGGGCGCCGGCCACCGCCTCCGACGACCGCACCTGAATGTCCGAGATCAGGCCCTTTTCGAAGAGCTCGCGATTGGCCTCGGCCTGCAGGGAGGCGCGGGTGAAGTCCGCGTCGACCTCGGCGGCGTGCGCCCGCTGGTCGAGCTCCGCCGAGATCAGGGTCACGCGGAGGCTCTCCATCTCCGCCTCCGCCCGCAGGAGGGCGTTCTTGGCGTCGATCGCCGACCGTTCGACCTCGGGATTCGAGAGTTGGAGAATCACGCCGTCGGCTGCGACCGGGCTGCCGGGTTCCAGGTAGACGGTCTCGACGCGGCCCGTGGTCTGGGCCTGGATCCAGCGCAGCTGTTCCGGTACCAGCTTGCCGTGGCCGCGCACCTGCCGTTCGAAGTTCCCGCGCTCCACCGTGCCGATCCACACCGTGTCACGGTCGACCGTCGGTGCGGCCGGCTCGAGGCTGGCAACCGCCACCGTCACCGCCGTCACCGCGGCGATCCCCGCCGCCGCCATCAGCCACCGGTTGCGGCGTTTCTTCTCGACGATGCCTTCGCGTGCAATATCCATCATCTCTGTCCTCGCAGGCGACAACGCAATTCGTGTGCCAGCGCGAATGGGCCCGGATGGTGCCGCGAGGGGTGAATTTCGTTCGTCCGCGGGAAGACGGTGTCCGGAATCGAACACCTGGGTGCACACCCATCATTCACTCCGCAATACGGTGGAGGGATCGACTCGAGAGGCGCGATAGGCTGGGACAAAGCTGGCCACCACTGCCGCGGCCACGATGATGACGGGCACGACGATAAGGGTCCTCAAATCTGCAATACCGACGTTGTACAGAAGGCTTTGCAGACCCTTTGACGCGAAGACTGCGCCCAGCAGTCCGATGAGAACACCGAAGATCACAGGCACCAGAGCTTGCCGCACCACGAGCTGTCGGATCTCCGAAGGCTCGGCCCCGAGGGCCATCCGAATCCCCATCTCGAAGGTGCGGCGGCTGGCCGCATAGGCCACGACCCCGTAGACGCCGACAACGGCGAGCGCGAGCGCGATGCCGCTGAAAACCACCAGCAGGACCGTCGGGAACTCACGATCCGAGGCCCCGTCGGCACGAATGTCGGCCATGGTTCGGAAGTCGCCGATCGGAACCGAGGGCCCGATCTCGCGGATGATCTCGCGAACCGGTGCGGTGAGCGCGGCGGCGTCACGCTCGGTGTGGATGACCACGCCCATGCTGCGCGCGAAGCCGATGATGTAGGTATCGGGCGGCAGCTCGTCGATGGCGAGCTGGGCGTGATTGACGTACATCGTCGGATATATTTCGCGCTCGAGATCCCGTTGTCGGATGTCTGGAACCACGCCGACGATCTCGAGCCAGGGAGTGTCGTCGCCCCAACGCCGGAACCGCTGACCGATGGGATTGGCGCCGTCGAGATGCTCGCGGACGAAGGCCTCGTTGACGACCGCGACGAACGGCCTGCCCGCGATGTCGGTCTCGTCGTGCAAACGGCCTCGGGTTGGAGCCAGTCCCAGTGCGCGAAAATATCCGGGAGATGTGAGCTGGAGATAGGTGTGGGGGGACTCGCCGATGGTTTCTACCTCGCGCCCCTCAATCTGAATCGAGTACGTACCGAAGCCGTTGGCCAGCGGTATCTGGCGAACGATACCGGCGGATACGACGCCGGGCAAGGCCTGGATGCGTTCCTCGAGCTCTGCGAAGAACCCCACAATTTCGGAGCCTTGGGCGTAGATGGCGGACGGAAGCGTGACCCGCGTCGTGAGCACGTCGTCGGTGCGGAAGCCGACGTCGACGCGGCTGAGCTCCGCCAGCGTACGGATCATCAGTCCGGAGCCCACCACCAGCACCATCGCAAGAGAGACCTCGGCAGTCACGAGTGCCTGGCGGAGTCGGCTGCGACCGCCTGCGGCCACCGTCCTGGTTCCGTCTCCAAGGGCCTGCTCCGCGAGGCGTCGAGGCGTCTTCAGGGCGGGCAGGATCCCGGCCAGGATTCCTGCTGCGATGGAAACGATCGCGGTGACTCCGAGCACCCTGAGGTCGAGCCCAACGTTGTCGGCGCGGGGGACCGCGTCGGCGGTAAAAGCCAGCAGAGACTTCGTGCCCAGGTATGACAGTACGAGACCAACGGCGCCGCCTGCTGATGACAACAGGAGGCATTCGGTCAGAAGGTGCCAGGCGATGCGCGGCCGGGAGGCGCCCAGGGCCGAGCGCACGGACAGCTCCATGTTTCTGGTCTCGGCGCGAACGAGCATCAGGTTGGTCACGTTGGCGATGGCGATCAGGAGGACGAGGGTGACCGCGGCGAGCAGGATCCAGAGCGGAGTTTGGACGGAGCCGACGCGATCCTCGAGCAGGCTGACCGCCGAAACCCCGTACTGAAAGTCTTTGTAGTTTTCGGGGTATTCGCGGATGATCCGTTCGCCGTAGGCTGCGAACTCGGCCTTCGCGTCCTCGATGGGTACGCCGTCGGCGATGCGCGCAATAACGGAGTAGAGATGGTCGGTCCGAAGGCCCTCGGCGGAAGTATCGAACCACAGGGAACGCCACACGTCTGCGTCGGGGCTCGGGAAGTCGAACCCGGCCGGCATCACGCCGATCACAGTGTACGGTCGCGAGTCGAGCGTCAGCTTCTGTCCTACCACATCCTGCCGGCCCCCGAACTGGCTTTGCCACAGGCCGTGGCTGATCACGACGACATCGGCGTCGTCTCGTTCATCGCCGGGGATGAACCCTCGGCCCATGACGGGCTGGATGCCGGCCACATCGAAGACCTCGTGGCTGCAGTCGGCGCTCAGCACAAACTGGGGATCGGGCGAATCCCCGAGGTAGAGGCGCTCGAATCGATACGTGGTCACCGACTCGATGCTCTCGATCTGCTCGCGATAGTCGAGGAAGTTCGCTGCCGCGTGGGATCTCGAAACCCTGCCCTGGAACTGGGTGCGAACCCGGATCATGCGATCCGACTCCGGGTACGGCAGCTCGCTCAGCAGGACCCCGTTGACGACGCTGAAAATGGCGGTGGTTGTGCCGATGCCCAGCGCCAGCGTCACAATCACGAGAATCGAGAACGACGGGCTTCTCGTGAGGTGGCGCAGAGCGAAACGAATTTCTGTCACCAATCCATCCATGGCGGTTCCTTTCACCTATTCATTGCGAAGAACCGTCGTCGGCTCGACCCGCGCCGCGCGTCGGGTCGGAAGCCAGGTTGCGAGGAGCGAAACGGCGAACACCACAACTGCCGTCCCGGAGAAGGTCAACGGATCGTGGCTGGCCACGCCGTAGAGATGGCTCGCCAGGACACGGGTGAGCACGATCGCGGCGGCGATCCCGCAGAGCATCCCGGCGGCCACCGGGACCAGTCCCTGGCGAACGATGAGGGCGACGATTTGCTCGGGGGTCCCCCCCAGCGCGAGCCGAACCGCGACTTCATGAAGGCGCCGGCCGACCGTGAAGCTGACAACGCTGAACACGCCGATGCCGGCCAGGGCAAGACCGACAGAGGCAAAAAGAACCAGCAGCGCGGTCACCACCCGCGTCCGAGCCAGCGAACTGCCGACGACCTCCGCCATGGTCTGAACGTTGAAAACCGGCAACTCCGGGTCGAGCCTGTGAATGATCTCGCGGATCGGATCTGCGAGGGACATCGCGTCATCGGTTCGAGCTCGAACGGCGAATGTGGCCCACTCGAATCCGAATTGGGTCACCGGCACGTACATCTCCGGGCCGGCATCGTCCGCCAGATCAATGTGGCGGACGTTGCGCACGACACCGACAACGGTCTCCCATTCAGCTTCGGGATCCGAAGGGTCGTAGCCCGTGGTCCGACGCCCGACGATGTCGCCCTGGGGGCACAGTTGGCGGACAAAGGCCTCGTTGACGACCACCACGGGTGGGGAGTCTGCGGTATCGGATGCCTCGACAAAACGTCCGGCCGTCAACTCGAGACCTGCCGCCCCCAGGTACCCGGGAGTCACGAAGCGAAGATCCACCAACGGCCTCTGTGACTCGGACTCCGGTATGAGACCCCCTTCGACCTGGGCGACCGTGGAAACCCGGCGGCTGAACAGGGGCAGCGGGTAGACGGTTCCCACGGCTTCTACCCCGGGGATGGCGGCGATCTCTTGTGTGGCGCGGAGATAGAACGCGACGCGGTCGGACTCGTCACTGTAGCGCTCGTCGGTGAGCGCCACTTCGGCCGTGAGCACCCGGTCGCTGTCGAAACCGGGATCGACGTTCAAGAGATTGATGAATGTTCGGACAAGCAGGACAGCGCCCGCAAGCAGAACCACCGAAAGAGCGACCTCCGCCAGCACCATGGCGGTGCCGACGGGCGACGATCCGCCGGCCAGGCTGCGATCCGACTCGCGCAGCTGCGCCATGATGCGGTCTTCCCGCGAGCGGATCGCGGGCAGCACGCCGGCCAGGAGACCGACGGCCACGGACACCAGGACCGCGACCGCGAGAATTCCCGCATCGAATGTCAGACCGGCGTTGCGCGGTATGAGTTCCGCGAATCGCAGCACCATCAACCCCGTGCCCCATTGGGCGAGCACGAGGCCGACTGCGCCGCCGCACAGGGCGAGCAGGACGCTCTCGATCATCACCAGGCGGGTCAGCTGCCCTCGGCTGGCGCCGAGCGCGTGTCGAACTGCCAACTCGCGTTGTCCGCGCCGCCGTTCGCACCGAAAGGAGGATCGTCACGTTCGCCGACGCGATGAGGAGCACGCAGGCCACGGCGGCCAGCAGCACCAGGAGCGAGGATCTGACGGCGCCGACCACAGTTTCCTTGAGAGGGACGAGACTGACGCCCTGTCCTTCGTTGGTGTCGGGGTACTCCTGTTCGAGCCTCTCGGCGATTCGAGCGAGGTCGGCCCGGGCCGTGTCCAGGTGAACGTCCGGCAACAGACGCCCGATCGGCACCACCCATCCGTGCGCCTCGGTCCTCCGTCGCAACATCGAAGGCGATGGGGAGCCAGAGTTCGGTGTCTCGCGGAAAGTCGAAACCCTCGGGCATCACACCGACAACGACATGCGGCCTGCCGTTGACCACGACGGTGCTGTCGACGATATCCGGCTGTGCGCCGAATCTCCGCTGCCAGAGACCATGTGAAATGATGGCCACCAGATCCTGTCCCGGTTGATCCTCTTCGGCCCGAAACGATCTTCCGATCTGTGGGGCGATCCCCAGCACATCGAGGAAGGTCGCCGACACCCAGGCGCCGGACACGCGTTCCGGCGTCGATCCGCCCGTCAGGTTGAGGTTTTCGCGAAAGGTCGCGGCCATGGCCTCGAAGGTCTGGTTCCGTTGTGCAAAGTCGATGGAGTCGAGGGCCGACATCGGGTAGGCGCCCGGCCCTCGTTCGGGTTCGGTCATCCGGATCTCAACCAACCGATCTGCGTCGGGGTAGGGGAGAGGCTCGATCAGTACGGCGTCGACGATCGACCACACCGCCACCGACATGCCGATCCCGAGACCCAGCGTGAGGACCGCGAGAAGGGTGAAGCCGGGGGTCCGGGCGAGCGAGCGGGCGGCGAATCGAAGATCCTTGAAGTCAGGGTCATGTCAGACTCCAGTCTGTTTCTCCACGTTTCTCAGCAATGACCATGCCAGCTGATACAGGGGGAGCCGCCCGGATTCGGGCGCCTTTGTGTCCGGTAGCGCAACCACCCTGTTCGGAAGCGGACACCGCCGCGGAGTCGGCGTGGCTTCGAAAGAGGCATCCCCGGGATTGCGGTTTTCACCGGAGTTTGATCCGCACGGGTCGGAACCTTCCAACGATCTCTGTATCATGCGCCGGTGCGAACCGACGATTTCGATTTCGGACTCCCTCAGGAACTGATCGCCCAACATCCGGCGCCACGGGGAACGTCGCGGTTGATGGTGCTCGATCGCGGCTCGGGTGTGGTGAGCCACCGCGACGTGAGCTGTCTGCCGCAGCTTCTGCACCCCGACGATCTGCTATTGCTCAACGACACCCGGGTGATCCCGGCGCGGCTCTTCGCCCGCAGACGGACGGGCCGCACCTTCGAGCTGCTGCTCCTGCGGCGGGTGGACGACGACGGCTGGGAGGCCCTGCTGCGGCCTTCGGCCCGGGCCCGCTCCGGCGAGCGTCTGGAGCTGGCCGACGGTGGCGCGGCCGTTCCCACCGAACGGAGAGGGGAGGGCCGGTGGTTAGTCCGTTTCGACCCGGTCCTCGATCTCGAACGGCTCGACCGCCTCGGCGAGATGCCGCTGCCGCCCTACATCGAGCGCCCCAGGGGCGGAGAGGCCGAGGACCGGACCGCCTACCAGACGGTCTACGCCGCCAACCCGGGCGCCATCGCCGCGCCGACCGCCGGTCTCCACTTCACCGATGAGCTGCTTCACGCCATCCGCGCGGCCGGAATCGAGATCGCCTTTCTGACCCTCCACGTCGGTCTCGGCACATTTCGTCCGGTCTCGGTGGAGAACATCGCCGACCACGAGATGCACGAGGAGTGGTTCCACGTCTCGTGAAGCCACCGCATCGGCGGTCAACAGCGCCCTCGACCGGGGCCGCCGGATCGTCTGCGTCGGCACCACCTCGGTGCGCGCCCTCGAGGGCGCCCTGGAAATTGGGGAGGGCCGGTTGCGGCCGGGCGACGGGTGGACCCGGATCTTCATCACCCCGGGTTTCGAGTTCCGGGCGACCGGGGCGATGCTGACCAACTTCCACCTCCCGCGCTCGACCCTGCTGATGATGATCAGCGCCTTCGCAGGCCGCGAACACGTCCTCGCCGCCTACGCCGAGGCGGTCGCACTGCGCTATCGTTTCTTTTCGTATGGCGACGCGATGTTCATCGGGTAGAGCGCCGCGGGCGGCATCTATGCCGCCCCTACCAACGGTTGATTCAAGGGGGTAGGGGCGGGGCATGCCCCGCCCTGTGTCGCACATATTCGGCAGTGGCTCGCAGCATTCAACAGTAGTTGTTAACTATTGTATTTGTTGTCGTTACCGTCGAAGAACGACGTTGGCTGTCAATTGGTGAAAACACCCGACTGCTGACTGTCAATAGGGGCCGGTCGGTCCGGCGCCCGGATGCCCGCCGCAAGTCACCAACTGACCCGGGTTAATTCGTGTCGTCGCCTGGCTTCTTCGGATCGGGCGGGGCCTTCCGTTCGTCGTCCTCGCCGAAGATTCGCAGCGCGGGGGTCTCGAGGTCGTCCATCTGGCCGCTCCGCACCGACCAGATGAAGGCGATCACCCCGGCCAGCGCCAGGAGCAGAGCGATCGGAAGGGCGAGGTAGAGGGCGGACATGATGGGATGATTGTAATGTCGGTTCGGATTCTGGATATTCGGAATTGGTCTTCGGTGTCAGGCCGATGGTGGGTTGATGTTGGATGTTGGATCGGGCCGACCGCGCCGGCGATGCGACCATCACGTCGTCCCGCGTGCCGGGCGCGATGCCGGCATTCCGAATATCCAAATATCCGAATATCCGACATTCAGAAGGTTTTCGCCCGGTACGAGGACAGCACGACGGTCATGGAAGAGAGCGGCATCAGAATGGCGGCGAGGATCGGGCTCATGTGGCCGGTGATGGCGAAGGCCACGGCGACGATGTTGTAGGCCAGCGAAAACACGAGGTTGCGGCGGATCACGCCGAGCGTCCGCCGCGATCCCTCGAGCAGTTCGACCACGGGGCTCAAACCGGGTCGGCCGAGATAGACGTCGGCCGCCGCCAGCACCGCCTCGGCGCCGCCGTGGACCCCGATGCCCACCGTTGCCGCGGCCAGGGCGGCCGCGTCGTTGACGCCGTCGCCGACCATGGCCAGGGTCGCCCCGCCGCCGCGCTGCCTGCACCGCCTCGAGCTTGTCCTCGGGCGTCGCCGCGCCGTGCGCGGCCTCGTCCGGCACCCCGATCTCGCGCGCGATCGACCGCGACCACCGCCGGGTGGTCGCCAGAAAGGATTTCGACCTGCCACCCGACGGTCGCGGATCGCCGCAACTGCGGGCCCGCTGTCGGGACGCACCGGATCGCCGATCCCGGCGACCGCCCGCACCTCGTCCTCGACGACCACGACGACCGGGCTCAGCCCTCGCCGACGAACTCCGCGACGGCGACCGCCGCAGCGGCCGGCAGCCCACCGAGGAGCGTCTCGACAGAGGCCGCCGAAGCCCACCCGCGATCCTGCACCCGTCGACCACGCCCTCGATTCCCGCGCCGGTGGTCTCGCGAACCTCGGTCGCCTGGATCGGAGATCGTCCCTTCCTCCGTGGCGGCCAGGGCCCGTGCAACCGGGTGGGCCGAGTGGCGCTCGAGCGCCGCCACCAGCGGGTCGCACGATCTTCATCGCCCCACCACCGGATGACCGCCAGTCGGCCCTCGGTGAGGGTCCCGGTCTTGTCGAGCAGCATGCGCCCCGGCCGTGCGAGGTTTTCGAGCGCGTCGCCGCCCTTGATCAGGATCTTCTCGCCGCGCGGCGCGCCCGATCGCGGCGCTCACCGCCAGCGGGGTCGCGAGGCCGAGGGCGCAGGGGCAGCTGACGATCAGCAGGGCCACCGCGTGCTGGACGGCGTTGGCGGGGTCGAGCCGCCACCAGATCAGGACCGTGGCCAGCGGCCAGCGCCAGGACGATCGCGACGAACCACCCGGAGATCCGGTCGGCCAGCAGCACCACCGGCGCCCGCCGCCGGGCGCCCTCCTCGACCAGCCGCATCAACCGGCCGACGCGGGTGTCCTCGCCGGTCGACCGCACCTCCACCAGCAGCCGTCCCGAGAGGTTGACGGTGCCGGCGTGCACCGGGTCTCCCGTCCACACTGCTTCGGGCAGCGACTCGCCGGTGAGCAGCGACCGGTCGAGGGTCGACATGCCGTCGGTCACCACCCCGTCAGCCGGGATCGAGTCTCCGGCGCGCACCTCGACCACCGCGCCGGGAACCAGCGCTTCGAGCGGCACCTCGCGCACCGTGTCGCCCTCCACCAGACGGGCGTTGGACGGTGCCAGCGAGAACATCAGCTCGGTGGAGCTGGCCGCCTTGAGCTGCTGACGGCGCTGCAGAAAGCGCCCCACCAGCAGGAAGAAGATCAACGCCGTCACCGACTCGAAGTAGACCTCGCCCGACCCGCGCACGGTGTTGATTGCGCCCTGGGCGAAGCCGGCGAGGATGCCGATCGCGATCGGCAGGTCCATGTGGAGGCTGCGGGTGCGCAGGGCGCCCCAGGCTCCCCGGTAGAAGACCGACGCGCACCAGAGGACCGAAGGCAGGGCGAGCCCGAGGCTGACCCAGCGGAAGAGCGTGCTGTACTCGTCGGCGATGGTGTGAAAGTGGCCGCCGTAGAGCGCGAAGGCGATCAGCATCACGTTGCCGGCGATCGCCCCCGCCACCGCAATCCGCACCAGCAGCGCCCGTTCCTCGCGCCGGGCCATGTCCCGCGCCACGACCCCGCGGAAAGGGTGGGGGGTGTAGCCGATCGAGTCGAGAAAGCGCGCAACCTCCGACAGCGGGGTCGTCTGCGGATCCCAGGTCACCGTGGCCAGCGCCTTGCCGAGATCGAGCCGGACCTCGGCCACCCCACCCACCACCACCGTGAGCTTTTCCACCAGCCACACGCAGGCCGCGCAGTGCACGCCCTCGAGGTAGAGTTCGACGGTCTGGAGGCCCGACGGCAGCGCGCGGCAGTAGAGACGGCGAAAGGCCGGGTCGTCGAACTCGGCGAAGGTCTTGCCCGAGACGCGGGCCGGCACGCTCCGCCGCCTCGATGCGCGACTTGATGTCGTAGTAGCCGTCGAGGCCGTGGCCGCGGATCACCTCGTACGCCACCCTGCACCCGAACAGCAGAACTGGCAGCTCGGCGCCGTCCTCCACCAGCCCGGCCGGGACGGGGAGGGAGCAGTGGGAGCACTCGACGGGCATGGGCGGGATTGTCTCATGACGAGAATTTCGGATTTCGAATTTCGGAATTCGGAATTTCCGTCGCACTCCTCCAGGTAAGTTCGAGTGCTGCAGTCGGAGGAGCTTGCTGAGCCGAGTCGCGTGCGGCGGAGGTGCCTGGCATCCGGCCCGCCGCGGGCCGCGTGCCTGGCATCCTCACGGGAAAACTGCATGGAAACGGGGCGTGCGGCGGAGGTGCCATTTTCAATATTGTTGGGGGTGCGATCATACACTTCGTAGAGATGCTTCGGGCCAACAATGTTGAAGGTGGCTCCTCCCGGGAAGCGAGCGCTGAGAGGCGGGAAATTCAGAGCCTACCGAACCTCGGCGCCGGGTGTACAATCGAAAAGAAGGCTCTCGAACACCAACCTACTGAGACGAGGCGTGGTCTCAACAACAAACCGACCTTTGCACGCCGGGAGAGCCTAAGACATTGTGGCTCAGCAGGTTGCATGGGCAATCATCATGCGGTAGCCGCTGCCTGACGATTCGATTATGAACTTCGAGACCCTCCTGCTTTCCAAACCAGGTGCCGCACACAGGAGCAGCGCGTGAAAATTGCCTGCACTTCGCTCACCCCGACCGACTTCGAGGGCCTTCAGATCCTCGACTACACCGCGGGCCGGGACCTCAGTTCCTCCATCGCGCAGATCACCGTCCCGCCCGGCGTCCGGCACCGCACCGCGTGGTCGAGGCGTTCGGACAAGTACTACGTGGTCCTTGACGGCACGCTCTCCTTCACGCTTGGCGACGACTGTCTCGACCTCGACCGTGGCGACTGCTGCATCGTCCCGCGGGGAACCCGCTTCGGCTACCGCAACTCCTCGGGGGCGGAGGTCAGGCTCCTCCTCGTGCACTCGCCGAGCTTTGACCTCAGCGAAGAGATCTTCGAGGATGACGACGATACGTGATCGCGAGAGAACGTGAGGACGGCGACAAACATCGAGAAACTGCTCGAAGGTTGACAACCCGCGTGCTGGGAATTATGCTCCATTTACACCACCATGGGAAGCGTTCAACCTTTTCCCGCGTCCGCCTCGCCGCGCCCCCGGCGCCTCATGGACCGGGTCGTTTCCGAAATCCGCGTCCGCCACTACTCGATCCGAACCGAAGAGGCCTACACAGGCTGGATCCGCCGCTACATCCAATTTCACCGCCGCCACCCGCGCGATCTCGACGGCGGCGATCTCAACCGGTTTCTGACCCACCTCGCCGAGCACGACCGGGTCGCGGTCTCGACCCAGCGCCAGGCCCTGTCCGCCATTCTCTTCCTCTACCGCAACGTCCTCAAGACCAACCTCGAGTGGCTCGACAACGTGGTGCGCGCCCGCCAACCGCGCCGCCTGCCCAACGTCCTCAGCCGCGAAGAAGTGGCGGCCGTCCTCTCCCGACTCGAAGGCATCCCGCAACTCGTCGTGCTGCTGCTCTACGGCACCGGCATGCGGATCCTCGAGTGCCTGCGCCTTCGCGTCCAGGACATCGACTTCGACCTCGGCCACATCACCATCCGCCGACCCAAGGGCGGCCGCGACCGGGTGACCATGCTCCCGGAATCCACCCGCGAACGCCTCCAGGACCACCTGATCAACGTCCGCACGATCCACGAAAAGGACCTGGCGGAAGGCTTCGGCAACGTCTACCTGCCGGACGCTCTCGCCCGCAAATATCCCCAACGCCGAGCGCGACTGGAAATGGCAGTACGTCTTCCCCGCCGCCAGCCGCGGCACCGATCCGCGCACCGGCACCGTGCGCCGCCACCACCTGCACGAATCGGTCATCCGCAAAGCCATCTATGCCGCCGCCCGCTCCACAGCCATCCCCAAGAAGGTCAGCTGCCACACATTCCGCCACAGCTTCGCCACCCACCTTCTGATGGCCGGCCACGACATCCGGACCATCCAGGAACTCCTCGGGCACAAGGACGTCAAGACGACCATGATCTACACCCACATCATCGGCAAGGCCGGCGGCCGCGGCGTCACGAGTCCGGCCGACACCCTTGGGACCCGTCCGTGAGCACGCGAACACCCGGCGTGTTATCGAGCGATTCCGGCACGCTAACACGACGAAACACCCGAGAAGAAGAAATTGATCTGAAATCAAACATTGACATGAAGTCAATCGCACTGTAGATTGGGAGGTGCCCATAGTGGGCGGGCCGGACGTCACGGAGCAGTTGCCCGGCGGGCAGGCGTTGCGTCTCGCGAAGACGATCATTCGCAATGGGTCGACGGTATTCACCCGGCATGCGCGCGACGAGATGGAGGACGACGATCTGCTGGAAACAGACGTGGTCAACGCCATCAGTGGGGGAGTCATCAGCGAGCCCGGAGAGCTCGGGCATCGAGGCGACTGGTGCTATCGAGTCAGGACCGGCAGAGTGACCGTGGTGATCATGTTCCGTAGTGCCGAGGAGATGGTGGTTGTGACCGCATGGCGAGAGCGGCGGAGAGGGCGATGAACGAAAAGGTCTCGTGTCTGGAGTGCGGCGCTCTCATGGAGATCACGCGCGGCCCATACCGTTACGGCCGAGGGCTCGACGTCGTGCTCCACGACATCGAGACCAGGCGTTGCCCGGAGTGCGGCCACGACGAAGTGGTGATCCCGAGAATCGAAGAGCTCCACAGGACCATCGCGCGCGCCATCTCGCGGAGGCCAGGCCGCCTGGAACCTGGCGAGATTCGTTTTCTGCGCACCTACCTCGGTTACTCGAGCGTGGATTTCGCCGCATTGCTCGGGGTGACACCGGAAACCGTGTCGCGGTGGGAACGGACATCAAAACCCCAAAAGATGGGGAAGGTCGCTGAACGCCTGCTCCGAATGCTGGCCCAGTACGGGGAACCGGATCGGATCTACGACCTCGAGGCCGTGCTGTTGACCGATGGTGAGGTTCGGGGAAAGGGCCCGGTGACAATTGCTGGGTCCGCCGGATCGTGGAAGGTCGCCGAGGCATGTTGAGCCGCGCCACCCATCCAGTTCGCAACGGAATGTTATTTCGTAGGGACTCGCACGATTCGGCTCCGAGCTTTAGTATCGCTAATATGAGTTAGGCATTACAGGGTATGTGCAAGAACACCAACGCCGATGAAAACCTCTGGGGGGTGGTCGACCCTGAGTGCTGGAAAAAGAAGTGTCGGTCACCTATGGGCGACCGGCTACTGAGGCTGATGTGCGTGACGGGCGGGCAGTGTTTTTCGTCGATAGTGATGCGGGTCCCTCGTCGGTGCCATTTGAAATGGTTCTTCCAGCCCGAGCAGTGCTTCATGACTCAGATCAAGGCCTGGTCATTCCTGTCGTGGTTATTCAGGCCGAAACACTAGGAAACAATGTTGCTGTGGGATATCGGCCTCTTTCTGGAGGTAACGGCGTGTGCACACTTCCGGAGGTCGATCTGGTGGACACTGATTCGGAGTGGCTGAATGAACTCGCCTAACACCTCGTTCCAGCGGACCCTCACCCGCGGCGGGTTCGGTCCGCTGAACTCGGACCGTTAGGCGGGCCAGGAGAAATCACAGGTGAATCCTAGCCTCCTCATGATCACCAGTGCAGGGATCATCGGCCTCCTCGGCTTCGTCCATTTCGTCCTTACATTTTGGGGACCGAAACACTTACCAAGAGACAGGTCGCTGGTAGATGCTATGGCAAACACAGCGCCGGAAATTACATCCCAGACCACCATCTGGAAGATGTGGATGGGGTTTAACGCTAGCCATTCCATGGGTTTAATGCTCTTTGGTCTGAACTACAGCTACTTAGCGCTAGCTCATAGCCAGTTTCTCTTTCATTCAATCTTCCTTCAGGCGCTCGGTCTTGCCATGCTCGCCGGTTACGTGGTCTTGGCGAGGCTTTTCTATTTCATTGTGCCTCTCGTTGCTGCAAGCATATCGCTGCTTCTATTCATGGTTAGTATCGCTGTTGCGTGGGTCACGGGAGTTCAAGTTTGAAGTGCAACACGCGCCTAACACACTCGTTCCACGGGACCGAAATCCGCGCGAGCGCGGCTTTCGTCCCGTGAACTCGGACCGTTAGGTCGGAACCGATGCTCTAGGATGTCGACATGAACATCGATCAGCCACATCGAAAGTATCGTTATATCGAAGTTATTGAATCCCATCGATCTGCGGAGGAGTCGGCGATCAACGTGGGCGCTTGTCAATGGATGGTTAGCTATGGCAAACGATCGAGACCCAGGTTCTGACAAGGCGCTTCTTGAAGGCGACTACCTTGCTCACCTCCCTGACGGCTCGACCTTCAAGGAGGTAAGCTTCAAGACTGCACATACCTCCGTCGAAGAGACGCTCGAGGATTGGGCATCTTCCGTCGGTAGGCGATGGGGAAAAATCTACGAGGGTCAGTTTGTAGTAAATGATAGAGTTGCGTTTCTCGTCGATACTGTCCGCTTCGAAAGGCATTGAGGATTTCAAACCTGGCTAGTTACATCGACCTAACACCTCATTCCAGCGGACCCTCACCCGCGGCGGGTTCGGTCCGCTGAATTCGGAACGTTAGGTACAGATCGCCATGGCCACCATTCGTTGTACTGCGAAACTCCTCAAGCGCCTCGGCATCGGCAACCCGGGAGAGCCACCGGCGCCCGAGAACGTGCTTGGAGATTGGTACGCCAACATACTCTTTACGCGGGCTGGCCACTACCTACTTCTGCTTAGTGAACGATCTCGCCTACCAGTCCTATTGTCTGCTCGTGACATTCATTCCTTCGAACGCCGGTTCCTGCAAACCCTTCCCAAGGTCCTTGCAGAGATCGGTGTACCGTCCCACCAAATCGACCGTGAGCTCACGTTGATGCAACCGCTCTATTTCGGAAAGACCGCAGACAGATCAGTTCTCGGCACCTTGAATGACTTCGGTTTCTTGGCAAAGCACTGGTTGTACCCAGGTGATCTGAGCCTTTACGAAATCAACCTGCGTCTTGCCCGAGCGCCTTGCCAACCACTGCAAACCAAGTTCCCTGACAAGGAAACTCGTGGCCTTCTTACCAACCCAATCGGTTTTCAGGTGATCGATGGTGGACTAGCGTAAATACAGGACTGAAATGCGTCACAGCCCTAACACCTCATTCCAGCGGACCCCCACCCGCGGCGGGTGGTGTCCGCTGAATTCGGACCGTTAGGCAAGGCGGCTGTTTTCTTTCGAGCTTGACAAGTGTCACGTGACGCATTACATTTGAGGCGTGATCAAAACCTTCGCGGACAGGCGCACCCAAGAACTGTACGTAACAGGCAAAGCGCGGCGGCTACACTCGGAGATTTTGACCAGGGCCCGGCGAAAGCTCGAGCAGATCAACGCTGCAGCAGCTCTCGGGGATCTGAAGGTTCCGCCGAGCAACCGGTTGCATGGCCTGGGAGGTGATCGCAAAGGCCGGCATTCAATTTCGATCAACGACCAATGGCGAGTCTGTTTTCGTTTCGTGGACGGCGACGCCTACGACGTCGAAATCTGCGACTACCATTAGGAGAAGTTCATGATGACTATCCCGAACGACAGGAAACTGAAATGGCGCCCCACCCACCCGGGTGAATTCCTTCGAGAGGACTTCCTCCCGGACTACGGTCTGACGGTTTCTGGTCTTGCCGCCGCACTGGGTGTCTCCCGCCAGTCTGTGAATGAGCTCCTTCGCGAGCGTCGGGCTGTAAGCCCACAGATGGCGCTGCGCCTGTCTCGTCTTTTCGGAAACACTCCCGAGTTCTGGCTGAACCTCCAGCGCGCAGTTGATCTGTGGGAAGCCGAAAATGCGATCAAGGATGATGTGCAGCAGATTAGACCCATGCGTGTCGCCTAACACCTCGTTCCAGCGGACCCTCACCCGCGGCGGGTTCGGTCCGCTGAACTCGGACCGTTAGCTGATCTTCAGATTTGGCCTTGACAGGGTGTACAAATGTACATACATTTATTCCAGTGACAGTTGAATGGGATCCCGCCAAGGCTCGTGCCAATCTGACGAAGCATGGGATTGATTTCGCCGACGCATCAATCGCTCTTGAAGACGAATTCGCGCTCACGATCGAAGACAAATCTGCTCGTGGCGAGCAACGATTCATATCTTTGTGTCGGGATCCTAACAGCCGCGTGATCGTCGTCGTCTACACGGATCGTGGCGAAACGGTCAGGATTATCTCGGCTCGGAAGGCCACGAGCCGCGAACGTCAGGCATACGAGGTGAAAACATGAAACGAGAGTACGACTTCAAGAACGGAAAGCGTGGGGCGGTTGTCCGGCCGGCGGCCGGGAAAACACGTATCACCATCCGAATCGATGACGATGTATTGGCGTGGTTTAAGGACGAGGTGCGAGAAGCAGGCGGTGGGAATTACCAATCTCTTATCAACGCCGCTCTGCGGGAGCACATCGCCCATCAGGAGGAGCCCCTGGAAGACACCCTTCGCAAGGTGATTCGTGAAGAGCTCAGGAATGCAAGCTAACACCTCGTTCCAGCGGACCCCCACCCGCGGCGGGTGGTGTCCGCTGAATTCGGACCGTTAGGCGAACGTAATGTCTGCATGGAATCCAAATCCATGAATTGTTTCGACTGCAAGGGGCCCATGAGTGAACACGTGGTTTCGGGGGTCTCGGTCGACGTGTGTACCGACTGCGAGGCACTTTGGTTTGACCCAGGAGAAGTCGAAACGGTCTTTCGAAAAACGTACGGTGATCGGCTAAGAGGAAATACCGACGGACGTTCACTTCAAGTTGTACGGTCCGGTCTCCGCCGAACCATGCCCACGATGCGGTGTACGGTCTCTCCGTACTGGCTCCGTCAAGACTGTACCTTTCAGGGCCTGTGGTTCATGCAGCGGTGTTTTCATCACAGTGCGAAATCTCCGTCAGCTGGCGGTGGTTCCACAACCCTCCACGGAACTCTTCGATGTGGGCCGGTGCGATCCGATGGAGGTGATCGTTGGCGACGCTACTCCTTTCGGACCAACAGTGCGATGCTCATCCACATGCAAAAGCGGATTGCGAGACGATTGGAGAGGAGATTCGGTGAAGATCACGCCTAACACCTCATTCCAGCGGACCCTCACCCGCGGCGGGTTGCTGACGGCCAGCGGCGGTCGCGACGCACCGCCACCAGCGAGCGGCCGATGGGCTGGCAGGAATCCAGCCCTCGTCCGCATGTCGCTGCTGACGGCGGGTTCCGGTCCGCTGAACTCGGACCGTTGGCGCGGCGCTGCGCGCCGCCCCAACGGACGGGAGTTAAATGAACGCCCGGTGTCCGGCGCGGCGCCGGCCAACCGTGCGTTCAAGCAGACGGACGCAGGCTACAGTCGCACGCGGCGTGCGACTGATATCCTGCGCCGCAGCTTAACTCCCGTCCGTTAGGCTTCGAAACGGACACGACATGGGAACCCCAGCCATACTTTTTGCCGTGGTAGTTGTCGCCGTCGCTGTCGACTTGCTGGCGGGGCTAACGTGGTGGCCAGCGTATTTTCGGATCGGCATACCCCTGTTCGTTCGCAGACAACCATATCCTCAGGCGGTTGCTGTGTTACCAGGATCAAAAGCGTTAACCGACAAGTACTCGAGTTCCTGGGTAATTCCCATTCTGTTTCGACGACTCTCATCGACCGAAATAGCTGTCCGAGAAGCTTTCTGGGGAGGGTTCCAAAAATTCACGTACACACCTTTGGTGCACGGCCTCATCGAGGCCGACCCTCTTGCGCGAGAAATTAAGATTGTCGGCCGAGCAAACGCCTTCCCCCTTGTATTCCTTGCTGCTTTTGCGATTCCGCTCACGATCAGGATGAATTCAAACGACCCAGTCGCGATTCCATTCTTGGTTTTTTTGTTCGGATCCCTTCTGTTGATTCAATTCGTGCGATATGGGAAAGTCCTTCAAGAGACCCAAAAACTGATGGAAGAGACAATTGAACTCGCCTAACACCTCATTCCAGCGGACCCCCACCCGCGACGGGTGGTGTCCGCTGAATTCGGACCGTTAGGTAGCGGAAGTAGCTCCAAATGAGTCAAATTGCTAAAGCGATAGATCAGATCGTACGGATTCAACTCCAGGGCCAGCTTAAAAATGAAGGATACAAAAAACACTCACGTACCTTCTGTAGAAGCCAGTCCGAATCCATACTCGTCGTGAACGTTCAAGCAAGCCAAGGCAACTTTGGGTCTGACGGCAGCTCACGCTCAATCTCGGTGTTTATCTTCCCGCAGTAGCAACAGTGCGGGGCATGGTTCAGGGTGGAGCGTATCCCAAGGAATATGAATGCACGATGCGTAAGGATCGGCCAACTGATGCCTGAGGGGAAAGACCACTGGTGGGAGGTTTCTTCTCGCTACGGATCTGGAATCTATGGCCTTAGAGGTCGCTAATGCGTACTTGGAGTATGGAAAACAGTGGCTTGATCGGATGCGCTTACTCGAGAATGTATTTGAAGAAATCCGAGGTAGCAACGACGGTTTCATGGCTGCAGCTGTGGCGATAGTGCTTGGACACCGAAACGACGCATCGGAAATAATCTCGAGAATGCTGGTTCGAGTCCCCCGCGCCTCGGCAAATCTGAAGCTTTTTGCAGAGAAGCATGACCTAGATGTTTCGTTTACCTAACACCTCATTCCAGCGGACCCCCACCCGCGGCGGGTGTGGTCCGCTGAACTCGGACCGTTAGGGGCGACCTGGTTTGACAATATTATCGCCAGAATGTATCTTCTTTGTAGATACGGAGGCGTCATGAAAACCCAGGTTCAAAAATGGGGAAACAGCTTGGCTCTCAGGATTCCGAAAGCCTTTGCGGCTGACTTGGGATTGGCTCAGGACTCCCCGGTTGATCTTTCTCTCGAAGACGGCATTCTTGTCATCCGTCCATCGTCAATTCAACGTTATGAACTCAGCAGTCTTTTGACGCGAGTCACGGAAGCAAACCTGCATGGTGAGCAGAACTACGGCGACTCTGTCGGGTCCGAAGAGTGGTAGCCGGAAAAGAGGCCCCGCAGCGTGGTGACGTGGTCTGGGTGTCGTTGAATCCGCAGGCCGGCCACGAACAGGCAGGTCGAAGGCCCGCGCTGGTTCTGTCGCCAATCGAGTACAACGAACGGGTTGGGTTGGCGCTCATGTGTCCGGTAACGAGCAAAGTCAAAGGCTATCCGTTCGAGGTAACCCTTCCAGAGGACCTCGAGATCGGAGGCGTGGTACTGGCCGATCAGGTCAAGAGTCTCGATTGGAGAGTTCGCAGAGCCGAGCGTGCTTGCACCGTACCTCAGTCCGTCATGAATGAAGTGCTCGGAAAACTCGATGCGCTTCTGACGTGACGAAGGACCGCTCGATGACTACGAGCCCTAACCCCTCATTCCAGCGGACCCAAACAGCGTGGCTGTTTGGGCCGCTGAACTCGGACCGTTAGGTGATGAACGCCTTGACATCAAAGCGTCATGACGCTATAACGTTTTTATGAGTGATTCCAAACGTACGACGGTCGTATTGTACTCTGAAATCCGACGCAGCGATGCGGCTGAAATCGGCGGTCTCTTGATCGGTCCATATCTGAAATGGTCAACGACGCCGTCCGTAGTTCGTTGGCAGAGGATGCCGAGGATCTTGCGGCTTTCG
>CAVQQV010000072.1:0-26687 GCA_963714885.1 Candidatus Sulfomarinibacteraceae bacterium
CCTAATTCCTAATTCCTAATTCCGAGTGCTACCCTCTGCCGATGGACACCGTGACCCGCGTTCTCGCCACGACATCGGAGATCAGCCTCAAGGGCGGCAATCGGATGTGGTTCGAGCGCACGCTCACCGAAAACGTGAACAAGGCCCTGGGGGGCCTTCCGGTCGAGTCCGTGGAACGTCCGGCGTGGCGGGTCCTCATCACCTTTTCAAAACCCACTTCCTTTGCCGAGGTCACGCGGAGGTTGGGGACGGTTTTCGGTATCGGCGCGATCATGGCCGTCGAGTACGGTGGCCAGACCCTCGAATCGCTGCAGGACCTCCTTGCAACGCGACTCAGGGACCTCCACGCCGAGAGCTTCGCCGTCCGGTGTATCCGGTCCGACAAACGTTTCCCCATGAACACCCCGGAAATCGAGCGGGCGATCGGCTCGTTCGTCAAGGGACGCACCGGGTGGCCTGTCGACCTCTCGTCGCCCGACCTGACCCTCCACGTTGTGGTCGACGAAAAGGGGTTGTTTCTCTGGAACCGGCGGGTTCCCGGACCGGGCGGTCTGCCGGTCGGCGTGGGCGGCCGCGCCACCTGCATGATATCGGGAGGCATCGACTCCCCGGTCGCTGCGTGGCTGATGATGAAGCGCGGCATGCGTCTCGATTTTGTCCATTTCCACTCGGTGCCCCGCACCGATCCCGCGAGCCTCGAAAAGGTCGCCGATCTGACAAAGATCCTGATGCGCTATCAAGGACGCGCGCGTCTCGCCATGGTGCCCCTGTTGCCCATTCAAGAGGCCGTCGCCGCCCGCTGTCCGGCAGAGCTCCGGGTCCTGTTGTATCGTCGTTTCATGCTGCGTCTGGCGGAAAGGGCCGCCCGCCGATTCAAATCCGATGCGCTCATCACCGGCGAGTCGTTGGGACAGGTGGCGTCGCAGACCATCCAGAATCTGCGAGCCGTCGAGGCCGTGTCGACGTTGCCGATGCTGCGACCCCTGATCAGCCTCGACAAACCCGAGATCATCGAACACGCTCGGCGCATCGGGACATACGAGACGTCCATCCTCCCCCACTTCGACTGTTGTTCCTTCCTTTTGCCCGACAAACCCGCCACCAGGTCGACGGCCGCCGAATTGGCCGAGGCCGAGACCGCTCTCGACGTGCAATCCCTGGTCGAAGAGGCCCTCGCCGGATGCTTGATTCGGAAGATCGACACGCCGGTGGCCTGGAGCGGGATACCCCTTCCAAGGGAAGCGGCACCATGAGCGACCCGCGCCACCGTTCGCGGCGCGAGCTCTTCACAGAGCTGTTCGGCGCGTTCCGAAGCACGACGAGCGTCGCCACTGGCACAGCGGGCCCGGATCCCGACAAGGTGCTGCGCCCCCCCGGCGCCCTCAAACCCGACACCGACTTTCTCGAAGCATGCACCGGGTGCGGCGACTGCATCCCGGTTTGCCCGACCGAGAGCATCATCAGCCTCGAGCGCGACGACAACAGGTTGGTGCCGGTGATCAACCCGTCGGTGAAGCCCTGCTACCTGTGCGACGACCTGCCCTGCATCGCCGCCTGTGGGGAGGGAGCCCTGGTCGACCCGGGCGGACCGCCAAGGGTGCGTCTCGGGATTGCCAAGGTCGACCCCAAACGGTGCGTCACCTTCCGCGGCGAAAGCTGCACCAGGTGCTACACCGCCTGCCCGTATCCGGACCAGGCGATTCTGATGATCGGTGGCCGCCCACTCGTCGGCAGCGGCGCCTGCACGGGGTGCGGCCTCTGCGAACGGGCCTGCCCGGAGTACCCGAAGGCGATCCGCGTGATCGCCGAACGGAACCTCGTCCCGGGCCTCAGGATCCCAAGGGACGAACAGGGTCCGGTGGGCTGACGCCCTCCGGAATTCTCAATTTTGAATTTTGAATTTTGAATTTCGGCCCCACCCGCTTCACGATCACACACGTCGGTTGGGTGATGGACATTCAAAATTCATAATTAAGAATTCATAATTCAGAGCTCTGAGAATCGAAGATTCTCAGAGCTCTGCTTCCACCCTGAGTTGCCGCGTCATCAGTTCGTGGAGCGCGGTCTTCGGGTCGACCTCTCCGGTCAACAATCTGGTCATCGCGTCGGTGATCGGCATGACCACCCCGTGCTCCTCGGCCAGCCTGGCCGCCGCCGGGGTGGTGCGAACGCCCTCCACGACCTCGCGTTGCGAGCCGAGGATGGTTTCGAGGTCTTCGCCCCGGCCGAGGCGCTGGCCGAGGGTCCGGTTTCTCGACAACCCTCCCGTGCAGGTAAGGACGAGATCGCCCATCCCGGCGAGACCGCGAAAGGTCTCGGCGTCGGCACCAAGGGCGACGCCGAGGCGGGTGATCTCATGCAGGCCCCGGGTCATGAGGGCGGCCTGGGTGTTGAACCCGAGACCGAGGCCGTCGACGATCCCGGCGGCGATGGCGATCACGTTTTTGAGCGCGCCGGCAAGCTCCACCCCGACCAGATCGGTACCCGCGTAACAGCGCAGGTGGTGGTCCGAAAACTCTTCCTGGAGCCGTGCGGCGAGGTCGAGGTCGGGACAGGCGAGGACCGCCGCCGAGGGATCGCCGAGGATCACCTCGCGCGCAAAGGTCGGGCCCGAAAGACAGCAGAACCGCTCGGGCTCCATGCCGAGGGTCTCATGCGCCACCTGGTCCATACGGCGAAGAGTGCCGGTTTCGATGCCTTTCGATGCCGAGACGATCACCACCCGGTCGCTGAAGACCGGCTTGAGTTCCTCCATCACCGTGCGGCTGAACTGCGCTGGGACGACCCACAGCCAGGCCTCCGAGTGCGCGGCCGCGGTGGTCAGATCGTGGGTGGCCCTGATTCCGGGATCGAGATCGAGATCGCTGATGAACAGCGGGTTCCGGTGGTCGGTGTTGATGCCTTCCGCCACTTCGGGCTCTCTGGCCCACAGCAGCACGTCGTGTCCGCGGCGCGCCAGTTGATGCGCGACCGCCGTGCCCCAGGACCCGCCACCGAAAACGCTCAGCCTCATATCACCTCCAGGAATCGTCGCTCGTCTTCACCTCGGTACCGGTCAGGATCCCGCGAATATTGGAACTGTGGCGGAGGATGATGATCACGGCCGCGGCAGACACCGACACCAGCGTCACCATGTCGGGCCGGTCGATCAGTTTGAGAATCAGGGGAAAGGAGGCGCTGGCGACCATCGAAGCCAGCGCCACCCAGCGGGAAATGACCAGCACCACGATCCACAGACCAAGCGCTGCCAGCGCGCTCAATGGTGCGATCACGAGGAACGCGCCGAAACAGGTGGCCACGCCCTTTCCACCCTTGAACTTGAGCCACACCGGGTAACAGTGGCCGAGGACGGCCGCCAACATGGCGGCAGCCACCCACCCGCTTTCAGGGTTGAACCGATACATCAGCCACACTGGGATGGCGCCCTTCAACATATCGATGACGGTGACGACCGCGCCGACTTTCCAACCGGCCGTTCTCAGGGCGTTGGTCGCGCCGACGTTGCCCGAGCCTGTGGCGCGGACATCCTTGCCGGTCATCAAACGGACCAGCAGGTAGGCCGTCGGCATCGAGCCGAGAAAGTAGGCAAAGACGACCAGCGCCACTTCGAACTTCACTCGAGAGGGATCCTTTCAAGCGCAGTGTATACCGCCCCTCCGGGTTGGAGACGACTTTCAAAGAGCACGACCTCGCTGCAAACGAAGCGCATCGCCTCCAGGCCCTGCGCCCACTCGAGGTACCGGTCGACTGCCTCGCCAGGCCACCGCGTCTTCAGCCGGGCCATCGTCAGGTGGACCGCCCACGGACGCCGCTCCGCGGGCAATCCAGCCCGCACCGCCGCCGCTTCGACTGTTTCAACGACCGGGTCCGCTCCCACCGCCACTCCACCTATCCACGCCACCCTCGGTTTTGTGGGCGATGGGAAGAAACCGCCGTCCGCAAGGGTAGCGGTCACCCCGCCACAACCCGCGACGCGCGGTCCCACATCACAGGCCAGCTTCTCGAGCACGCCCCGTGGTCTTTCACCGAGGAACTTGACCGTTAGGTGCCAACCCTCGGGCCGGGTCCACCTGGCAACCGGAAGCGTGCATCTGACGCTGTCGCGTGCGGTCTCCAGACGGGCTCTGACCGTGTCCGGGATCTCGAAGGCGAAAAAGGCACGGACGAGGGAGGGCCGGGTCACCGGTCTCGTGCGAGGCATCGCCGCAGCAGGTCGAGGGCCGCGTTGACGCTCCACCCGCGAATAATCGAACGGTCACCGAGAAACACCCGGTGGCGGGCCTCCACCCCGGTCGGCCCAGCGACCGCCCAGTGGACGAGGCCGACAGGTTTATCTGCCGTGCCACCGCTCGGCCCGGCGATCCCCGTGATGCCGATGCCCCAATCCGCAGCCATCCGTTCACGCACTCCCCGGGCCATGGACAGCGCCACCTCCTCCGATACCGCGCCGTGCGCCACCAGGGTTTCGCGCTCGACTCCCAGCAGCCCCTCCTTGGCGTCGTTGGAGTAGGACACAATGCCACCGAGAAAGACCTCCGAGGCGCCCGGAACGTCGGTGAGATCGGCGCTGATCAAGCCCCCGGTGCACGACTCGGCAGTCGCCAGGGTCTGTCCTCTCCGGCGAAGGCCCTCGAGCACGACCTCGGCCAACCCGTCGATATCGACCCCCGCTACATCGTCGCCCAGCACCTCCCGGAAGGCGGCTTCCATGGTCTGGATCCTCCGCCGCGCCGCTGCCTCGTCACCCTCGGCGGACAGCACCAGACGCACCACGCCGAAGGAAGCAAGAATGGTCACGTTCTCGCGCCCGAAGCGATCATAGAGGTGGCGGATCTTGTCCTCGGTGTCCGATTCGACGACCCCTCCGAGGAGGAGGATTCGGCTGATCTTGGCCGCGCCCCCGCTCCACGCGGCGATCTCCGGCACGAGGTCCACTTCGAGCATGCCCTCCATCTCCCACGGGACACCCGGGAACACCGCGACGATACGGCCATGGGTCTCGATCATCAGCCCCGGTGCCGAACCACGGTCGTTGTGCAAGGGGCGCGAGCCCTCGACCACACGGGCCATGTCGAGGCAGACGTCGGGCATGCGACGGCCGAGATCCCGGTAGCGCTTGCGGATCCAACCCTCGACCTCAGCGCTGGGCTCGATTCTCCGGCCGAGAGCTTCTGCGACCGCGTCCCGGGTGACGTCGTCGGCCGTCGGGCCTAGACCCCCGGTCACCACCACCAGGTCGTGTCGGGCCGTCAGCTCGCGGATCGCGGTGGCGACCTGGGCCACCGAATCGCCGGCAACCCTTTTCTCCTCGACGGTGATGCCGTATCTGGCGAGGGTCCGGGTGATGGTCAACGAGTTGGAGTCGAGCCGGCGGTCACCGAGCAACTCCGATCCGACCGCAAGACAGGCTGCCGTTTTTCGGTCCACAACCATTCCGTCCTCCGTCGCCAGCATCATACGACTTTCCAAAGATCATTCCCGTGAGGTGCCACTCTAGGCATTGTTTGCCCGCCGCTGATTGCAGGAATGCAGAGCTGATGAATCAAACAATGCCAAGAATGGCACCTCCGCCGCACGCGGGCCGTTTCCGCAGGCGCTCCTCGAGGTGCATCCTTCACACCAGTGGCGCGACTGATGGTGGGCCAAGGCCCACCCTACTTCGGACCCGAAAACCAGGCGGGCCCGTAGGGTGGGCTTCAGCCCACCTTCAGAGCTTGCCCTGAGCACTCGGGTGCCCACTTTCGGTGGGGCGTTGCGCTGGAATTCAAAATTAAAAATTCAAAATTAAAAATTCTTTCCGCTACAATCCCCTCGCCGCACCGCGGCCTACACCGATCTACCTGGAGGCTCTTCATGTCCACCGTCACCCGCACCATCTCCGACTGGGCGTCCCAGGTCCGTTTTGAGGACCTGACTCCCGAGGTCGTCCGCGAAGCAAAACGTTTCCTCATGGACTCCATCGGCTGCGCCCTCGGCGGGGCCCAGCAGCACGATGTCCACATTGCCCGTAAGGTCCTGGGAGAACTGGCCGGGTCGGGGAACTGCCGCGTCCTGGTCACCGGCGAGCAGTGGGACCCGGTCTCCGCTTCCCTCCTCAACGCCTTGATGATCCGGGTGATGGACTACAACGACATCTACTGGCAACAGGACCCATGCCACCCCTCCGACATCATTCCCGCGGCCATGGCCGGCGCCGAGCGCGCCGGGGGCTCGGGCCGGGACCTCCTCGTCGGTATTGCCCTCGCCTACGAATTCGAGCAACGCCTATGTGAGGTTTCCTACCCTGGCATTCGCGAGATCGGCTGGCACCACGCCACCCTCACCGCCGCTGCGGCACCGATCGCCGCTGCCCGCATGCTCGGTCTCGACGCCGAGCAGATGCAGCACGCCATCGGGATTTCGGCCTCGCGCCACTGCACGCCGGGCTCTGTGACGGCCGGGAAGCTGACCATGATGAAGAACACGGTCGATCCCATGGCAACCCAGTCCGGGGTGTTGGCTGCGCTGTTGGCGGAAGAGGGCTATACGGGGCCCGAGCACGTGCTCGACGGGAAAGAGGGATTCAGCCACGTTTTCGACACCGAATGGAAGTTCAATATTCTCACCGATGGTCTCGGGGATTCCTGGCGCATCCTGAAATGCGGTATGAAGTACTTCCCCACCGAGGCCCTGACCCACGCCCCGATCTCCGCGACCCTCGATCTCATGACTGATCACGATCTCGCTCCAGACGAGGTGGAAACGGTCACGATCTACTCCCTGGCACGGGCCGCCGACATTCTCGCCGACCCCTCGAAGTACGATCCACGAACCAAGGAGACGGCGGACCACTCGCTGCCCTACGTCATCGCCGCCGCGGTGGCCGAACGTCAGGTGACGCCCCTCCAGTTCACCGACGCCAAGATCATGGACCCGACCATCCGCGCCCAGCTCAACAAGGTCAAGGTGATCGCGGACCCCGCGATCGAGGCGGTCTTTCCCGAGCTGCAACGGGTGCGCGTCGTCATCCGGACCACCGACGGGCGCGAAATGGAGAAGCAGCTCGACTACCCCAAGGGCGACCCGCGCAATCCGCTCACCGACGCCGAGATCACGGGCAAGTTCAAGGCCCTCGCCGAGGGCATCGCTACCCCCGCCGACGTCGAGCGGATGCAGACAGCGATCAACCGCACCGAGGAATACGACAACGTCCGAGAGTTGATGTCACAGCTCGTGGTCACTCAAGAGTAAATTTTGAATATTGAATTCTCAATTTTGAATTCCCTACCCGCCCCCTCCCGGAATTGAGCAGAGGGGCTGATCCGATAATTCAAAATTCATAATTCAAAATTCACAATTCGAACCGGAGGTTCGATATGCCCCAAACCATCACTGAAAAAGTAGTTCAAGCCCACGCCGAAGGTCTCGAGCCCGGCCACGAGGTCCAGGCCGGCGACATGGTGACGGTCCGTCCGTTTCACGTCATGACCCACGACAACACCGGTGCCGTGCTGCCCAAGTTCCGCGCGATCGGCGCCGAGCGGGTCGCGGACCCGTCGCAGCCGGTGTTCACCCTCGACCACAACGTTCAGGACACCAGCGAAGAAAACCTCGCCAAGTACCGGCGCATCGAGGAATTCGCCTTACAACAGGGGATCGCCTTCTTCCCGGCGGGCGCCGGCATCGGCCACCAGTTGATGGTCGAACAGGGCTTTGTCCACCCCGGCGCCCTGGTCGTGGCCTCCGACTCTCACTCCAACATGTACGGCGCCCTCGCGGCCGTCGGCACGCCGGTGGTCCGCACTGACGCCGCGGCGCTGTGGGCGGGAGCGGTCACCTGGTGGCTGGTGCCGCGCACGGTCAAGGTCACCCTCGAGGGCGATCTCCGACCCGGGGTGACCGGCAAGGACGTCATCATCACTCTGTGCGGGCTCTACAAGTCGGGCGAGGTTCTCAACGCCGCCGTCGAGTTCCACGGCCCCGGGATCGCCGGGCTCTCGATGTCCGAACGACTGACGATTTCCAACATGACGACCGAGTGGGGCGCTCTGGTGGGGTGGTTCCCATTTGACGAGATCACCGCGGAGTATCTTCGCGAACGCGCCGAGATCCTCGAGGCCAAGGGGCTTTCGGATCGTCTGAACGAAGAGATGATCGCCGATTGGGAGGCGCGGCCGCCGGTGCCCGACGCCGATGCCCGCTATGCCGCGGAGATCGTGCTCGATCTCAAACGCGTCTCCCCCCACGTATCGGGGCCCGATTCGGTCACCGTGATGCGGTCGGTGGCCGAGATCTCCGAGGAGAGGGTCAGGGTCCACAAGGCCTACCTCCTGTCATGCACCAACGCCCGTCTCGATGATCTGATCGAAGCAGCCGCCGTGCTCGACGGGAAAAAGGTGGCCGACGATGTCGAGCTCTACGTCGCCGCGGCGTCGGCGGAAGTCCAGGCCGACGCCGAAAAGGACGGCGCCTGGCGCGACCTCCTGCGTGCCGGCGCCCGCCCGTTACCGCCCGGGTGCGGCGCGTGCATCGGTCTCGGCATCGGCCTCCTCGAGGAGGGCGAGGTCGGGATCTCCGCAACCAACCGCAATTTCAAGGGCCGCATGGGGTCACGGGACGCCCAGGCTTACCTTGCGAGCCCGGCGGTGGTCGCGGCGTCTGCGATCGCGGGCTACATCACCGGACCGGAGGATCTCGGCGCCTCGGTGCCGAAGTACACCTTCAAAGACCTTGGATGGCGCCCCCTGGAACGCTCGGTCTCCATCCGGCAGGGTTTCCCCGAGAATCTCAACGGACGCGCCCTGCTGCTGCCGGTCGACAGCCTCAACACCGACGGCATCTACGGCAAGGACGTGACCTACCGCGACGACCTCACCCCGGAGCAGATGGCGACCTACGCCATGGCCAACTACGATCCCGACTTCCAGTCGATCGCAGCCGAAGGCGACATCATCGTCGCCGGCCGCAACTTCGGCGCCGGGTCCTCCCGCGAACAGGCCGCCACCGCCCTCAAGTACCGCGGCATTCAGATGGTCATCGCGGCGTCGTTCTCTCAGACCTATCTGCGCAACGCCTTCAACAACGCCTTCATCTGCATCGAGAGCCGTGAACTTTCAGAGGCCATCCGCAAGGGCCTCGCAAACGAAGTGGCGTGCGGAGGCAAGACCATACCGGCAGGAGAGCTGGTCATCGACTTCAAGAATGCCAGGGCGACCTGGAACGGCCAGAGCTACGCCCTCTCGCCGGTCGGCCCGGCGGCGCAGGACCTGGTGCTCGCCGGCGGGCTCGAGGCGCTGACGCGGAAGAGGCTGGGGCTCGGAAAGAATTCTTAATTTTGAATTTTGAATTTCCGTCACCCACCGACTGGAAACACCCGAGTGCTCAGGGTGGGTGGGGCCACGTGCGGCGGAGGTGCCATTTTCAATATTGTGGGACACACGGGTTTTCCCGTCGGCTGGCAGATTCGGGCACACAATGTTGAAGGTGGCTCCTCCCGGGGAGTGAGCAGGGAAAGACGGGCCCTGTAAAGCGCCACTTATCCCCCCGATACCCGATCTCAAGTTACTCCATCCATTGAACTTTCACGCAAGCATTCAAGTTGACAGCGAGAATCATGAGGATTAGCGTGGACCTCCGAAGGAGGCACTCATGAAACTTCGCGGGCTCGTTCTGATGGTTGCGATGGTTGGATTGATCGTGGTCGCTTACGCTGCGGGTCCCGCCGGGGACGCCGCCCTCGGCGCATACTCCTACGACGACTTCGAGCCCAACGAGGTGTGCGCCGAGTGCCACACGCTGATCGCACAACAGTACAACGCATCCATGATGTCGCAGAGCTTCACCCACGATTGGGACGAGATCGAGTACTTCGAGCTCGCGCTGCCCCACGCCGAAAAGGTCGAGAAGGTCGCCGGCGTCAAGGCGGGTTGCAACGGCTGCCACGCGCCTCTCGCTTTCCTGGCCGGAGACATCCCCCCGAAACGTCCGTCGGAAGGGACCCGGGCCAACGAGGGCGTGAGCTGCGATCTCTGCCACTCGATCGTCGGCTTCGAGGGCGACGTGCCCTTCAACTTCAACTTCATCGTCGAGCCTGGCGAGGTGCAGCAGGGCGTGCGCACCGGCACTGAGAGCCCGGGGCACGAGATCGCCGTCAACCCTTTCATGATGAGCGCCGAGCTCTGCGGCACCTGCCACAACGAAAAGGACCCCTGGGGTCTGTGGGTCAAGGCCACCCACCTCGAATGGCAGGAGAGCCCGCAGGCCGCGGCCGGGATCGTCTGTCAGGACTGCCACATGCCACCCGCGCCCGGCAACTCGGCGCCCGAGGCCGGCGGTGTCGACCACCCCGATATTCGTCAGCACCTCTTCCACGGCGCCCACGACAACGGCAAGCTCTCCGGTGCGGTGGAAGTCCGGATCTATTCCGACACTGAAAGCGCCTCAGTCGGCGGCGAGGCCGTCTTCACCGCGACCGTGGTCAACGCCAAGGCCGCCCACTCGATCCCCTCCGGTTCGGCTGAGGAACGATTGCTGTGGCTCGACGTGACCGCGGTCGACTCGGCCGGCGCCACCCATCACCTGGCAGTGGATCCCAAGGGCTTCGAAGGCGAGGAGTGGACCATCGCCTCGGCCGACGCCCTCGCCTACCAGGACATCGGTGACATCCAGGGTGTCGAGAACTTCAAAGGCCTTCTCCGCGATGCCCCGGTGCCTGCCGGCGACCGGATCTTCCGTCTGCCCTACCTCGACCCCGAGGGACGGATGACGGTGGCCCAGTGGAACACCGCGGCGTTCGGTCCCGACTACAGGCTCAAACCGCTGCAGGCTGTCAATGAAAGCTACAGTTGGTCACTACCCGACGGCATCGCACCGGGGCCGGTCACCGTGACCGCCACCGTGTGGTACTCACGGGTGGTGGCATCGGTCGCGGAGTATCTGAACATCCCCGCCGACGAGATCACCCCCGTCAAAATGAGCGACCACACGGTGACGATCGAGGTGGTGCCTAAGGCGTCGTGACGGATCGCCCCCTGCCAACGCGACGGGTGCGACGGGCCCGTGTCGGAGAGCCAGGAAAGCATCAGTCTCAATCTCTCCTGAAGGTCGTTTGACGACACTGCTGTGTTATGCTTCGCGACGTCATTCGAGTTGAAGTTCAAGACCATTGGTCGTCGAGAAAACGAGGGAGGAAGATGGCGTTGCGACGGACGCAGGAAGCCATGAAACGGGACCTCGCGTGCGGTTTTTGCGTACCGCTGAATCGACCTGATCCAGCCCATTCATCGATCACAACCACCGAGTATTCAAGCCCCCCGAGTTACCTGACCGGGGGGCCTTTGCGTGCGTCAAACACATTGGAATCAACAGCACGAAGGATTGGAGGGAGGAGATGAAGATGACTTTCGAGTTCAGGCCGGTCCCACGGGCCCCGGGCGTGGGCGTTGCGATCGTCGTGACGATTTTGGCGGTGTTGATGGCGGCGCCCGTCGGGGCCTTCGAATTGGCGGCGTCGAAGGGGTACACCCTGAACCTCGACACGACCCTGTCGTGGGGCGCCACCTACCGCATCGAGGATCGCGATCCGGCGATCATCAGCCCGTTCGAGGGCGGAACCGCGTGGTCGGTCAACGGCGACGACGGCAACCTCAACTTCGACAAGGGCATCGTCAGCAACACCCTCAAGGCAACCATCGATCTCAGCTACGCCTACACAGGGTGGGCAAATAGCAGCTTTGGCTTCTTCGTGCGCGGCAGCGGTTTCCACGACTTCGAGCTCGAGAAGGACTGCTGTGCTCGCACCGAGCTCACCCAGGATGCCCTCGACTGGGCGGGCCAACGGGTCGAGCTTCTCGACGCCTACGCCTGGTTCCAGTTCGGCATCGGCAGCGGTCGGGCTGAGATCCGCGCCGGCAACCAGGTCCTGAACTGGGGCGAGAGCACCTTCATCCAGGGCGGCCTGAGCGGCATCAACCCGGTCGATGTCTCGGCCATCCGGGTCCCCGGCGCCGAGCTCCGCGAGGCCTACCGGCCTCTCGGCATGGTGTGGGCATCGGTCGATCTTTCGCAGAACCTCTCCATCGAAGGTTTCTACGAGTACGAGTGGGAGCCCATCGTCATCGACCCACCGGGCACCTACTTCTCGACCAACGACTTTGCCGGTCTCGGCGGTGAAAGCGTGTTTCTCGCGTTCGCCAGCTTCCCCGACACCGGCGAGTCCCCTCCCTGTGTCCAGCCGCCGGTGGACTACCCCTTCATGAGCGTTCCACGCGGTGAGACCATCAACGCTGAAGACGGCGGCCAGTACGGTCTCGCCCTGCGGCTCTTCATGCCCAACTGGGGCGGCACCGAGTTCGGCTTCTACTACACGAACCTCCACAGCCGCCTGCCGACCATCAACGGCGTCACGGGGACCATCCAGGGCGCCCAGGCGGCCGCGGCCGCCGGACCGGCAGCGGCTTTGATGTATCTACTACCTTGTCGGGGTCCCCCCTGGCGTGAGTCCGGAGGTCGACGCAGCTCGCAGCCCAGGCCGGACAGGCGGCCGCCACGTCCGCCTACGCCCAGACCGCGACCTGGTACCTCGCCTACCCCGAGGACATCAAGCTTTACGGTCTGAGCTGGAACGCCCAGCTCGGCGGTTCGGGCATCGCCTTCCAGGGCGAGGTCACCTACAAACAGGACGCGCCCTACCAGGCGGACGACGTCGAGCTGCTTTTTGCGGCCCTGTCACCGATCTCCGCGGGGCTCGCAGCGACCAACCAGGTGGCGCCCGGTGGTGTGGGCTTCTCCGAAAACCTCGACGGCTACCGAAGGCTCGACTCGTCGCAGCTCCAGTTCACCCTGACCAAGATCACTGCCCAGATCCTGGGCGCCGACCAGGCGGTCTTTCTCGGTGAGTTCGGTTTCAACAGGGTCTTCGACATGCCGGACAAGGACACTCTCCGGTTCGAGGGGCCCGGCACCTACACCAGCGGCAACCCGATCCACGAGCTCCCCGGTGGCGCCCACGCGGGCAAACCGTACGAACTGCCGGAGCACTTCGCGGACGACTTCTCCTGGGGCTACCGTCTGGTCACCCGCTTCACAGTACAACAACGCCATCGGACCGTGGGCCCTCTCGCCGCAGGCTCGCGTGGGCGCAGGACGTGAGCGGCATCACGCCCGGCCCCGGCGGACCGTTCCTTGAAGGGACCAAGGCTCTGACGGTCGGCATCAGTGCGGACTATCAGAACGCCTGGCAGATCGATCTCAGCTACACGACGTACAGCGGCGCGGGCCGATACAACCTCATCAACGACCGCGATTTCATCGGCGGTTTCATCAAGTACTCGTTCTAGGGCAAGGGAGGCACAACGATGCGAAAGAACTCACTGATCATTCTCGGCTGCGCCGTGTCGTGATCACCGCCGCCATGGCGGCGACGGCGTGGGCCGGGTTGTCACCGGAAGAAATCGCCAAGCTCGGCACCACACTGACACCGCTGGGTGGCGAGATGGCCGGCAATGCCGACGGCACGATCCCCGCCTGGGAGGGCGGTCTGACCAAGCCGCCGGCAGGCGTGGAAACCCGGCACCCATTACATCGACCCGTATGCGGACGACAAGGTCCTGTTCACCATCACATCGGAGAACGTCGACACAGTATGCCGACAAATTGACGGTCGGCCAGAAGGCGCTCTTTGCGACCTACCCCGACACCTACATGATGAAGGTCTACCCGACCCGCCGCAGCGCAGCAGTGCCGCAGCGCATCTACGATGCCACCAAACACATCGCCGCCACGGCGGAGTTGGTGGAGGGCGGCAACGGAATCCAGGGTGCGGTCAACGGCATTCCGTTCCCGATCCCGAAGGTTGGTGTCGAGTGCATCTGGAACCACATCGTCCGCTACCGCGCCGACAGCGCCTCCCGCGACATCGGGCAAGCTGCCCCGACTCGCGGCGGCGACTACACCATGGTTCAGTTCCACGACGAGTTCTACATGGTCTACAGCATGCCGGACATGAGCGAAGAAAAGCTCAACAACCGCATCCTGTTCTTCAAACAGGAAGTGATGGCTCCGGCGCGTCTGGCCGGCGGCATCCTGCTGGTTCAGGAGACCCTTGACCAGGTCAAGGAAAACCGCAACGCCTGGCTCTACAACCCCGGGCAACGGCGGGTCCGGCGCGCGCCGAACGTGGCGTATGACAACCCAGGCACCGCGGCCGACTCCATGCGAACCTCTGACCAGTTCGACATGTTCAACGGCGGCCCCGACAAATATGACTGGAAACTGATCGGCAAAAAAGAAATGTACGTCCCCTACAACTCGTACAAGTTGCAGGACCCGGCGGTCAAGAACAAGGACATCCTGACGCCGCTTCACATCAACCAGGAACTTCCCCGCTACGAACTGCACCGGGTGTGGGTGGTCGACGCAACACTCAAAGAGGGCGAGCGCCACATCTACAAACGACGCACGTTTTATTTCGACGAGGACAGCTGGCAGATTCTGGCGGTGGATGTGTACGACAAACGCGACCAGTTGTGGCGGGTCTCCGAAGGCCACGCCATGCAGTACTACAACGTTCCGAGCCTGTGGACCTCGCTCGAGGTGCACACCGACCTCCAGGCAGGGCGTTATCTCGCGATCGGGCTGAACAGCGAAAACCCGCCGTATCAGTTCGATATCGTGCGTTCCTACGAGGACTACACCCCCGCGGCGCTCCGCCGCGAGGGCAAGCGCTGAACGACCGATCGGATGACGGACGGGCCTCACGGCCCGTCCGTTTTTTTTGTTTTTGGTCAGCATATGACAGGAGAACGGCAGATGGAGACACCATCGGGCACCATCCTCGCCCGGGTAGCTGAGTTCGTTACCCGACGTCACAGTATCCGCGTCACGCTTCGCAGCACCGCGGTGATTCTCATGCTCACGGTGGCGACAAGCGCCGCCACGGTGTCTGCCCAGGACGAAATCGCACCGGAGCCGTCCATCATGGCGCCCCTGGCGTCACGCACGCTGGCCCTCGACGCGGTCGCCGTCGGCGGCAAGCTGGTGGCTGTCGGGGAGCGAGGGCACATCCTGATCTCTACCGACAACGGCGCGACCTGGCAGCAGGCCCGGGTCCCGACCCGAGCCTTGCTCACCGCTGTGGACTTCTTTGATGAGAACCTGGGTTGGGCGGTGGGTCACGATTCAGTGATCCTTCGCACCTTCGACGGCGGCGCCACCTGGGAGTTGGTCAACTGGGCTCCCGAGGAGGAGTCGCCGTTTTTCGACGTCTGGTTCGCGGACGCAGAGAACGGCGTGGCCATTGGTGCCTACGGCGCCTACTTTGCGACCACTGACGGCGGGAGCACGTGGGACTTCGTGTCGGTTGAAGACACCGATTGGCACCTCTACAAGATCGCCAGCGCCGCCGACGGCCGGCTCTACATTGCGGCCGAAGCAGGCTACGCCTACCGGTCGGACGACGACGGCGAAACCTGGGAAGAGCTTCCCTCCGACTACGAAGGTTCGTATTTCGGAATCCTTCCCCTCGAAGGCGACAGCGTGTTGATCTTCGGCCTTCGCGGACACCTCTTCCGGTCAGACGACGCCGGTGAGAACTGGACCGAGATCGAGACCGGCACGGTCTCGATGCTCACCGACGGTCTGCTGCTCGAAGACGGGACGATCATCATCACCGGTCTGGGTGGTGCGGTCCTGGTCTCGACGGACGGCGGCAGTTCTTTCGAGCTCCACCAACAGGCCAACCGCCGTGGGATCTCGTCGATCCTCGATGCGGGCAACGGGTCGTTGCTCATGGTCGGCGAGTTCGGGGTCAAGATGACGACCCTCGCTGAGCTCATGACGGCTTCGGACTGAGCGGGAGGAGACAGCCATGAACAAGTTCATCGAAAATATCATCTTCGGCAACCGCCGGCTGGTGGTCGTGCTCTTCATCCTGCTGACGATCTTTATGGCCTACCAGGCATCCCACCTCAAGATCGATGCGGGCTTCGCCAAGATGCTGCCCCTCGAACACCCCTACATGCAGACCTACCTCGAGTATCGCGACGCCTACGGCGGCGCCAACAAGGTGGTCATCGCGTTGCGGGCTACTGAGGGCGACATCTTCACCCCGGAGTTCTTCGACGTGCTGGCCCGCCTGACGGACGACGTCTTTTTCATTCCCGGTGTGGATCGCACACGGGTCATGTCGCTCTACACACCCAACGTCCGCTTCACAGAAGTGGTGGAGGACGGGATCTCCGGCGGCAATGTGATCCCGGATGATTTCGAACCGGACGCCGAAGGGCTCGCCAAGGTCCGCGAGAACATCCTCAAATCGAATTACATGGGCCGCCTGGTGGCCAATGATTTTTCCGCCGCCATCGTGGTCGCCGAACTCCTGGAGATCGACCCCAACACGGGAGAGAAGCTCGACTACATCGCCGTTGCAAAACAGCTCGAGAACATCCGTGGCAAGTACTCATCTGATGAGGTCGGCGCTGAGTTCAATTACCACATCATCGGTTTCGCCAAGGTCATCGGCGACATCGCCTCGGGAGTCGTTCGAGTCGTCCTCTTCTTCCTGATTGCCCTAGCCATCACCGCCGTGTTCGTCTTTGTCTACTCGCAGAGCGCCAAGCTGACGATGATTATCGTCGGCTGTTCGCTGATCGCGGTGGTCTGGCAACTCGGCCTTTTGACGCTGCTCGGATTCGGGATCGACCCGATGTCCATCCTGGTCCCCTTCCTGATCTTTGCCATCGGGGTCAGCCACGGCGTGCAGATGGTGAGCGCCTTCCGAGCCGAGGTCTTCGACAGTCCCAACAGCCTCGACGCTGCGCGGTCGACTTTTCGGCGACTTTTGGTTCCTGGCGGAATCGCCCTGCTGTCGGACACCATCGGTTTCATCACCATCATGTTGATCAAGATCCGGATGATCCAGGAGATGGCCATTACCGCCAGCCTCGGAGTCGCAGTCATCATCCTTACCGATCTGGTCCTTGTGCCTGTGCTGCTCTCGTACGTCAGACTCGACAAGATCTACCAACAGAAACTCATCGACCGCGCGGTCAAGATGGACCGCTTGTGGGCCGTCCTGGCCAAGGTGACGACCGCGAAACCTGCCGCTGTCATCGTCGCCATCGCAGCCGTGTTCTTTGTTGTTGGAAGTTGGAAGGCGACTCAGATCAAGATCGGCGATCTCCACGCCGGCGTGCCGGAACTGAGGGCGGAGTCGCAATACAACGTCGACACCGAGGTCATCACCAGCCACTTTTCGGTCGGCGTCGATGTCATCACCGCCATCATCGAATCCCACCCCGAAGCCTGCACTGAGCACGGCTTGATGAGCGTCATCGACGATTTCGAATGGAACATCAAAAACGTTCCCGGCGTTCAGTCGGTGTTCGGCATCGGCGGTGTCGCCAAGATCATCAATGCGGGCTGGAACGAGGGCAGTCTGATGTGGCGCGAACTGCCTCGCAACGCCTCGACCATGGCCCAGGCGGTGACCTATATCGATACCTCGACCGGCCTCCTCAACGGTGACTGCAGCGTCATGCCGGTCTATATCTATACCGTCGACCACAAGGCCGAGACCATCGACCGGGTTGTAAACGCCGTCAAGGCGTTCCAGGCCGAGAACGGGTCCGAGGATCTCAAGTTCCGCCTCGCCACCGGCAACGTCGGCGTCATGGCCGCCACCAACGAAGCCGTATCGGCGGCCCAGTTCCCGATGCTGCTGTGGGTCTTTGCAGCCATCATCCTGCTCTGTCTGGTGACCTTCCGCTCGATTCGCGGCACCCTGTGCATCGTCATTCCACTCACCCTGGTGTCGATCCTGGCCTACGCCCTGATGGCCTGGCTCGAGATCGGTCTCAAGATCTCCACCCTGCCGGTCGTGGCTCTCGGCGTCGGGGTCGGCGTGGATTACGGCATCTACATCTACAGCCGGTTCAAGAGCCTGCTCGCAAAGGGCGAGTCAATCCACGACGCCTATCTCACGACCCTCAAGCTCACCGGCAGCGGCGTCATCTTTACCGGCATCACTCTCGCGATCGGGGTTGCAACCTGGATCTTCGCCCCCATCAAGTTCCAGGCCGACATGGGGATCCTCCTGACTTTCATGTTCCTGTTCAATATGGCGGGAGCGATCGTCCTTCTTCCGGCCCTCGCCTACTGGCTCAAACCGAAGGGATAAGCAAGACGTTAAAACGTTAGAACGTTTCCATGGAGAACGTTTGAACAGGGCCGCCCATCGGGGCGGCTCTGGTATTTCCGGTAGCCGACCAGCCGTCGATCGGGTCCGGCTCTCCTGATATGCTCGCCTCACGCAATCCGGGAGGTGACACGATGCCGAGGGCCCATAGCGAGTGGACGGTGCTCCCCCATTCACCGATCGAAAAGCTCGAGGAGAACCTCTGGTGGGTGAAAGGGACTCTCCCGGGAATGGACCTCCCGCGAGTCATGACGCTGGTGCGGCTCGAGGATGGGCGCGTCGTCGTCCACAGCGCCATCGCCCTCGACGACGCATCGATGTCCGAGATCGAGGCCTGGGGACGACCCGCAATCCTTCTGGTGCCCAACGCCTACCACCGCCTCGACGCGCCTGCGTTCGCCGCTCGATATCCGGAGATGCGGGTGCTGTGTCCAAAAGGCGGACGATCGAAGATCGAAGAGGTGATCGGGGTGAACGGGACCCTCGATGAGTTCGACGGCGGCTCGACGACGAAAGTCGACTACCTCGAAGGCGTAGCAAAGGTGGAAGGTGTGCTGACCGTCCGGTCCGGAGCCGGCACCACTCTGGTATTCAATGACGCCATTTTCAATCTCTCCCACGGAAAGGGGCTCGGCGGTCTTATCTTTCGATACGTGACGGCCTCCACAGGAGGTCCTCGGGTGACCCGACTCTTCCGGTTGTTTGCGTTAAAGGACAAGGCCGCGCTTGCCTCACACCTCGTGAGGCTGGCCGGGACACCTGACCTCATTCGCATCATCGTCTCCCACGGCCGGGCCATTAACGACCGGCCGGCGGAGGTTCTGCGTCAGGTCGCTGCGACGCTGAATTGAAAAGGGCCGCCCCGAAGGGCGGCCCTGGTTATGAGTCCGAATGTGGATCAGAAGCGGGCGAGGAACTCGACGCCGATGATCCTGGGATCGTTCATGAAACCGGTCAGGTTGTTGAAGTCGATGGCGCCACGGGCGATCTCCGCGTCGAAGATGTTGCGCCCGAACAGCGCGACCTCGTACTTGGCGTTGCTGAAGGCGTAACCCAGCCGCAGACCGAATTCGAGGGCGTCTCCGTTGAACTCCTCCGACTCGTAGAGGTAGAAGCTCTTCTCCGAGTAGTAGGTCCAGTCAAGGGTTGCGAAGAGCTTCTTCTTGGCCGGGTCGGAGCGCCAGTTGATGATGCCGTTGAAGATCACGTCCGGTGAATGCGGCAGGCTGTTGCCGTCGACATAGGCGAGGCCGTCGACGACCGGGTCGAGGACGGTGCAGCCGCCGCCGCAGGGCGCTACCGTCAGGTTCGGGTCCTTGATTTCGGTCGGGTTCCAGCTCGCGCCGAAGGTCATCAGCCAGTGGCCGGTGGGGGTCCACTGGATGTCGGTCTCGAGGCCGTAGCCCTCGGTCTTGTCCGCGTTGAGGAGGGTGGCGGTGTTGTACTCGCCGCCGACCGCGGTGACCTGCTGGTCGTCGATCTCGAACATGTAGCCTGTGAGGTTGAAGCGCAGCTTGTTCTCGGCCAGGATCGTCTTGAGGCCTACCTCGAACGAGAGAATCGTCTCGGTGTCGGCCACCGTCACGCAGTTGGTCGCGGGGTTGAGCCCGCCCTCGAAGTCGGCGCAGAAGAGGATCCGGCCCTGGATCGACGGTGCGCGGTAGCCGGTCGAGACGCGGCCGTAGAGGTTGACGTTCTGGTTGACCTCGTAGAGCGCGCTCAGGTCCCAGCTCACCACGTCGTCCTCGACGTGCTCCGTGATCGGTCTCACGGTCGGGGTCTGGAAGGTCGGGTCGGGCCGTTCGGCCGAGAAGTCCTTTTCGTCACTCGAGAAGCGGATGCCGGCACCCAATACCCAGTCCGCTGCCACCCGCCAGTCGACGGAGGCGAAGAGGGCGTAGGACGTGGCGTCCTGGGTCTGGAAGGCGTACCCGTCCTGGGGGTTGCCCGGTGCGAGTGAGTCGTAGCTGAAGGTATCCGCCTGAAGTTCCTCGTTGAAGTAGAAGAAGCCCACCAGCCAGTTGAGGACCTCGTTGTCATTGCTGGCGAGCCGGAACTCCTGGGTCCACTGGTCGAGAAACGGGAGACCGTCGGCGGACTCGGATGGGAACGGAATGAATCCGGGACCGTAATTGCCCTCACCGAGGAACGCCGCGCCATAGCCGCCGTCGATGTCGCCGCGGCTGTACATGTCGTCGAGGCTCTCGTAGCCGGTGATCGAGGTCAGAGTGGTGCTGCCGAAGTCGTACTCCATCTTGAAAACGCCGCCGAAGGAGCTGATCTCCTGTTTGTTCTGGCCGTCGTGCCATACGCTCTCCTGGTCATACCCGGGAATCAGATCACTGCTGCCCGGAACAAAGATGTTGGCGCGGAAGATCCGGGCGGTGCCGTCGACTTCCCAGCCGTGGAGGTTGAGCAGGGCGTTGAACTTGTCGTTGGGTTCCCACAGGAGCTGGGCGCGCCAGGCCGTGGTGTCGTAACCGCCGAGCTCGTTTTCCGGACCGGGTTCGTACTGGTTGGTCACCCAATCGCTCTGCGACTGGTAGACGGCGGAGAGCCTGGCGGACCAGGTCTTGGAAAGGGCGAATCCGACCCCTCCCTGGATGTCCATGGTGTCGTAGGTGCCGTAGGAGACCTTCGCGTAGGCGTCGAAGTCCTGCGACGGCTTGACGCTGTCGAACTTGACGATGCCCGCCGGGGTGTTGCGGCCGAAGAGCGTGCCCTGGGGCCCGCGCAAAACCTCGACCTGTTGGATGTCAAACAGGGGCATGCCCTTGACGACCGGGTTTTCGAGCACCACGTCGTCAACGATCATCGACACCGGCTGTGAGGCGTTGAGGTCGAAGTCCGGGTTGCCGAGACCGCGGATGTAGAAGCGCGGGAAAGCGCGCCCAAAGGAAGATTCCATGACCAGGCTGGGGACACGGCCGGAAAGGGCCCGGACGTCCGCGCCGCCGGTGAGGAGGACATCGAGGTCCTCACCCGCAAGGGTGGACACCGCGATCGGAACGTCCTGAATGTTCTCCTCGGTCTTTCGCGCCGTGACCACGATCTCGCCGACCGCGATCGGCACCTCCATCTCTTCCTCAGGCACACCCGTTGGCTCAGCGGGTGCCTCCTGAGCGAAAGAAAAACCGCCAAACGCGGTAAGAATGAGAGCGAATACCAAGACGCCAAACAGACGCTTCGCCACCGGGTTCACCATGACGTACCTCCCCATGAAATTCGGACAATTCGAGATGTCATCTTCGCCGAGGAGGATACCAAATCTTTGTGCCGCATGGTGTCAATATCGGGACGGCAGAGGATTGGAGAACGACACATCAGGTTGCGGTCTCCGGTCCAGGTTGGGTACCATCGAGGTCACACTGACGGAGAAATCATGGCATCCATACACATCAACGCTTCTCCAGGAGACTTCGCGGCCTCGGTTCTAATGCCGGGGGACCCCCTGCGGGCGAAGTACATCGCAGAAGAATTTCTCGACGGCGCCCGCCAGGTCACCGACGTGCGCAACATGCTCGGTTTCACCGGCGAGTATCGAAACCAACCCGTCTCCGTCATGGCCCACGGGATGGGCATCCCGTCGGCATCCATCTATGGGACCGAATTGATCCGCGAGTATGGGGTCAAACGCCTGATCCGCGTTGGCAGCTGCGGCACCGTCCACCACGACGTCAAGCTGCGCGACATCATCATCGCCATGGGCGCGTCGACCGACTCAGGCGTCAACCGGATGCGTTTCGGGGGCCACGATCTCGCAGCCCTCGCCGACTTCGACCTCCTCCGCACTGCGGTGCGAATGGCGGAGGAAAAGGACCTCCCCCATCACGTCGGCAATATTTTTTCCGCCGATCTCTTCTACACACCGCAGCCGGAACAATTCGATCTGATGGAGAAATACCGCGTTCTCGGCATCGAGATGGAGACCGCCGGCATCTACACGCTCGCTGCGGAACTCGGAGCCGAAGCTCTCGCCATTTGCACGGTGAGCGATCACATCCGAACCGGAGAAAAGCTGTCCTCAGCCGACCGCCAGACCTCCTTCGACCAGATGATCGAGCTCGCGCTGGAGACAGTCGCGGATCGCCTCGCCGCTCCCGCCAGCTGAGATTACGGATCCGTCGAAAACCCAATCTTCAGGCAGATCGTATGAACTTGAGGTGCGCTTTCGATAGGGTGTCGGAATCCGTACCGCCGTAGTAACATCCACGGCGGGACGAACCGCCGGTTCGTTGCCTCGTATCGCGACCAAAAGCGGGGGGCGCCTGTGACAATGCGGTGCCGTAGGGGAAACCGTGGTGCGGGTGTGCTGGGGATGGTGTTTTGGGCGTTGGTCGCCGGCCACTGTGCGTCAGTGTTTGGACAGTCAACCGAACCGCCGCTCTCGACTTTCTTTGCGCCCCTCGATGTTCCCCTGGTCAGCGTCGACGTCTACGTGGCCGACCGTCAGGGGCGGCCGATCCCGGGTCTCGACATCGACGACTTCCACCTCTTCGAGGATGGTCAGCCGGTCGAGATCAGCCACTTCTACGCCGCCGCCGGAGTGACCGGGCCCGTCGACTCCCCCGATATCGGCCCACCGGCAGCAGGGCCCGTTGATGCGACAGCGGGTTCTCCGAACCAGGACATCTTTCTCGTGGTGTTTTTCGACGACACCAATTTGAGCCGGAGCCGACGTCGGTCCGCCGTCGACCATATCGAACGCTTCTTTCAGACCAATTTCCCGCCCGGTTTCAAGGTCATGATCATCGCCTACGACGGGCGAATCCAGGTCCTGCAGCCGTTCACATCGGACATCGCCGAGGCGACAACGGCTCTGGCCGATGCCAACCACCGGGCATCCCTCAGCCTCTCAACCGAACAGGAGGGGTTGATCAACGAAATGGAACGCACACGGGCGATGGCGGCCGCTTCGCCGGCGCAGGCGGAGTCGATCCTCCTGAATTCCGGCAGTGCCATCTACCAGCAGATTCAGTCCTACGCGGACCAATCGGAACAACGGATCCGGACCAGCTGTGCGAGCCTGCAGAAGATCTTCCGATCACTTTCCGGTCTCGACGGGCGCAAGGCTCTCCTTCTGGTCAGTGACGGGGTCGAGCCTCGACCCGGCGAACGGCTCTTCCGGCAATGGGCGGAGACCTTCGGGTCCGAGCCGATGTGGGAGATCCAGGCGAGGCAGGCGTTCAACCAAGCCATCCAATACGACGTGACCGACGCCTTTGTTGATGTCAGTCAGAGCGCCAACGGGCACCGGGTCACGCTCTACACCCTCACCTCCATCAGCGGGATCAACAATCGGGCGATCTCCGCCGAGTACCGTTTGATGGACGAGGGACGCCTGTCGGTGATCCAAGGCATGAGCGAGGACGTACTGAAGACCAACCTCGCCGCTACTACCGGCGGGCGGCCGCTCGAAAATTCGCCGGCCCTGGGCGACCAGCTGACCGAGGTGGCTGCTGAACTGGGCAGCTATTACTCGCTGGCCTACCGGCCCGACCACGTGGGGGATGGGAAGTACTATCGAATCAAGGTCGATGTCGATGTCGACAACGCCCAGGTCCGCCATCGGGAAGGCTACTACGACACCCCGGAGAACGATCGCATCGACAGCCGGACCCTCGCCGCCGCCATTCACGGCATCGCCCAGAACCCGATGGGGATCCAGGTCCAGGCCTTCGATGCGACGCCGCGCGACGACGGCACATTCCTGATACCCGTTCTGGTGGTCGTGCCGATCGGTGAACTGGTCCTGGTGCCGGCCGCAAACGAACACCAGGGGCGAATCTCGATTCACCTCGCGGTACGCGACGACGAGGGGGGCCTTTCTGATCTGCAGCGGTTGGAATACCCCATTCCCGTGCCGAACGATCAGCTCGGGACCGCTCTCGGGAAGACCGCCGGCTTTACGGTGCGCCTCGGGGTGCGCCGCGGCAACCAACGCATCGCGGTTGGCGTCCTCGACGAGATCGGACGGACGGAATCCGTGGTCACGCTCGAGGTGAACCCCGAGGGCGCGGGCGGATGACGCGACGGGCGTCGCAGCGCACTACGACCAACGACCTCCTCCGTACGCTCCTGGTCGCGGTCTCGTTGGCCGGTCCGCCGTCGACGATGACGGCCGATGAAGTCCGTTCCGACGGTGACACCACCCAACCTCAACCAACAATTGAAGCAGCCGCGATCGGCGGCGTCGACGCCCGAACCGCGGCCCTTCTGTTGTCGGGGCAGCAGAGCGGCGACGTGGCCGGGGCCGTCGCCTGGATCATCGGCGCCACCGATGCGGATGGCCGCAGTGAGGTCCCGTTTGTCGTCGAGGTCGACGGAGCTTCCCTCCTGGCCGGCCGGTCGGGCGCCCGGATCGCTATCGGCCTTTTCGCCTATCTCCTAGACGACACAGGGAGGATCGCTGATCACATTGCTCAGGGAGCGGTCGTCGACGCGGAACCTCTGGCGCACCTGATCGCCGAGCAGGGACTTCGGATCATCGGGCGCACGATGCTCGCCCCGGGTTCCTACACGCTGCGGGTCATGGTCAGGGCACAGGGGTCCGATCGTTTCTTCATGGCACGAAGCCGGGTCGTGGTCCCCCAACCCAATCAGCCCGGACCGATGGGATTGACCTCGATCTTCCTCGACCCCGGGGGCGGTTGGGTGACGATCCGCCAACACGGTGTCGGTATCGGGCGCGAGATCGACGAGGGGGCGTCATTCGTTCCCGCGGCGCGGCCGATCCTGGTCGAGGGCCGGCCCACTACCTTCTTTGTGGGCGGCGGTGGAACTCCCGCTCCCGCCATCGACGCCTCTCTCACGGACCCGGCAGGCCGGGTCCTGGCCGAGTACCCGGTCGAGGTCTCACCCGGACCCGACCCGGCGTCGACCCTGCGCAGGGCCACCTTGCCGGCCGTCGACCTTCCGCTCGGGCAGTACACCCTGGTTTTCGAAACCCGAGGGGACGGTTCGGAAGGCGGGTTCCGGCAGTCGTTGACGGTGGCCCTGGTCGCAGCCGACGGACCGTACACGTGGATCGACCGCGCGAACCGGCAGGCGTCCACGGCGTCGTCGATCGACGCCCCAGGTGAGGCCGCTGCACCCGCGTTTCGGCGACGCAAGGCACGCGCGGCCTACATCGAAGCTGTAACGGCCCTCGCCGGTGGCGACGACGCCACCGCCCGCGAACAACTGATGGCGCTCGAGCGGATGGCCTCCGCCTCCGGGGATTTACGGTCCCTGCGTCGGGTCGAAGACTCTGTGGCCGGCGATCTTGCCGACGCCGACCCGCAAAGCCTGCTGCCGATCGCCCTCCTCCACCAACAACTGGTTCGCCGCTATGTGGCTCGACACGAGTTCGTCCTCGCCGGATTCGCGCGATCGGTCGCCGCAGACAGGGCGGTCCAGATCGCCGGCCAACCCTCGGACCGGGTCTTTGCGGCGGCGTTGCTTGTCAACCTCGCCAGCGATCAGGCCCGCACCTCCTCGGGCACCCTCGCCACCTCCTATCTCGAGGAGGCGCTGGCTGCGGACCCCTCGTCTCGCGCGGCGCTGCTGGCCCTCGGCGCAATCTTCGAACGCAGCGCCGACTCCAACCAGGCAGTTCAGGTATTCGAACGCCTTGTCGAGACCCACCCAGATTTTGCAGAGGGCAGGCTCCGTTTGGCGGTGAACCTCGCGCGCTCCGGGCGCGAACGCGCCGCCGAGAGGGAGTTCCGCATCCTGCTCGATCGCAATGGAACTTCGTGGGTCGATTCCCTCGCTGCCCAGGAGTACGCCCGCATGATGATCGACCAGCAGCGCGGGGAGGAAGCTCAGCTTCTCCTCAGCGCATCCGCCGCCAGGCTTCCCGACGACCAACGGCTCCGGGTTCTCGGAGCCTTCAACGCGGACACGGCCGGCCAGTCGCTGGAAGCTGTCGAAGCCATCCTCCACCTCCCGCCCGCCGAGGCGGGCACCTCTCCCCGGGTTCGTTATACCGAGTGGCCGGACCTCGGCGGCGCGGCGTCGGCTGCCGTCCTCCGCGAAGCGGCAGAGGCAGCCCTCCCGGATCTCACCGAGGCCTTACAGGCCGCGGAAGGCACGAAATGAGAGGCGCGCTCCTGGTGGTGGCTGTGCTGGTGGGCTTCGCACCAAACGCTGCAGCCGGCGAGATCTGGCTCAGCATCACCGAGCCCCGCGAAGGGTCCTCGGTCGTCGGCGAGGTCGATATCGCCGCCGAGGTCCTGGCGGTCGACGAGATCACCGCGGTCGAGTTCTCGGTCGACGGCCGGCAGGTGGGAACTCTCAGCTCGCCGCCGTATCGCCTGCCGGTCGATCTCGGCCCCGAAAACGTCGGGCACCGAATCACCGTGGTCGCCCGGGACCGGACCGGCGTCGAGGTCACCGACACGGTGACGACCCTGCCCTACCCCATCAGCGGCGAGGTCAAGGTGGAATTGCAGCAGCTCTACGTCACCGCAATACGTGAGGGCGATCAGGATATTCAACTGACCCAAGAACAATTCGTGGTGTTCGACAACGG